>CAZBWR010000057.1:0-26874 GCA_964495695.1 uncultured Chitinophagales bacterium
CCGCCATCGCCGGCCTTGACATAGCGCGAAAATCAACCTACCATACTGACGTATGGCGGAAATTCAAACACTCCAAAATCTTCTGCTGAGTCACACACGACGCGGCGAGCTGTACGAGGACATGCCCGACGGTTGGCTCCGGTGCGTTGCATGCGGGCACAGATGCAAGATTGCTCCCGGACGTGACGGCATCTGCAAAGTGCGGCGGAACGAGAACGGTGTACTACTCGTGCCTCACGGGTATGTCGCCGGACTGCAGATCGACCCGATAGAGAAGAAGCCGTTCTTTCACGCACTGCCGGGCTCTCAGGCGTTGAGTTTCGGGATGCTCGGATGTGATTATCATTGTGCCTATTGCCAGAACTGGATCACGTCGCAGGCAATACGCGACCCGCTTGCCGGCACGCCGCCGAATGAAATCACCCCGGAGCGGCTTGTCGGGATTGCCCTCGAGAACGACATTTCCGTTTTGACGAGCACGTACAATGAGCCGCTCATTACAAGCGAGTGGGCTGTGGAGATCTTCCGACTCGCCTGCCGCTATAACATCACCTGCTCATATGTCTCAAACGGCAACGGCACAAGAGAGGTGCTGGAGTATATTCGCCCGTATGTCAGGCTCTACAAAATCGATCTGAAGAGTTTCCGGCAGAAAAATTACCAGCAGTTGGGAGGAAAACTCGACAATGTGCTTGACACAATTCAGATGATCAAAGCGATGGGAATATGGCTGGAGATTGTCACGCTTGTGATTCCGGGATTCAACGACTCCGGGGAGGAATTGCGCGACATGGCACGGTTTGTTGCTTCGGTTTCTGCCGATATTCCCTGGCATGTGACTGCCTTCCATCAGGATTACAAGATGACTGATCCCGACAATACCGGTCCGGAACTGCTTGTCAGGGCTGCGGCAATCGGACAGGAAGCAGGCCTCAGGTTTGTCTATGCTGGAAACCTTCCGGGTCAGGCAGGAACACTGGAGAATACGTATTGCCCTGCCTGCAGCACGCTTCTCATCGAGCGGCGGGGATTCCGCGTACTCAGGAATATTATGAAGAACGGTTCCTGCCCGAAATGCTCCGCCGAAATTCCCGGAGTCTGGCACTAACCACAAATGCATATCAAGCCCAACACGGTGTCATCGGCAACCCCGAAGCTCTCGCTGATCATTGCTGTTTACAGCAAGCCGCAGAACCTCCGCCTGGTGCTTGCCGCTTGCAGCCGTCAGTCGTTTACGGACTTCGACGTCATCATCGCTGATGATGGCTCGGGTCCCGAGATCAAGGACGTTGTCGACGAGGCAATGGAGGCCTATTCGTTTCCGATTATGCATCTCTGGCACGAAGATGACGGGTGGAGGAAGAACACCATGCTCAATAACGCCATCAAGGCGGCTGCAAGCGAGTACCTCGTCTTTATTGATGGCGATTGTCTTCCGGGCAGACACTTCCTGCTCGATCACTGGAACGAGCGCGAGGAGAACAAAGTGTTGATGGGGAGAAGGGTGGAAACGAGCGAGCGTTGGACCCTCGGGTTAACGATGGAGAACGTTCTATCCGGCGAGTTTGAGCGTTACGGTGTTGCAGAGTTGATGGATGGACTGCGGGGGGATTCGCTTCGCGTGGAAGATGGCCTCCGCATCCCGAGCAAGTTTCTTCGTACACTGCTGCTGCGCAATGTCACAGGATTGCTCGGCAGTAATTTCTCCATTCACAAGAAACATCTTGTTGCAATCAACGGTTTTGATGAGCAGTACCGGGGTCCGGGATGCGGTGAAGATTCCGATCCGCAATACAGACTTTCGCTCATCGGGGTAACGGGCAAATCCATGAGGAATCTTGCCGTGCAATATCACATCTGGCACCCGCGAACGAAAACATCACAGGCGTGTTGGGACAGGTTCGAAATGGTGAAGAAAACAACAGAGCCGCGCTGTGCGGACGGGCTGGAAAAGCTTCCGCCAGGAAGCTCCGCAACCAAATAAAAAGGCGGGAACGCCGTGCGCGCCCGCCCTTTTTGAGCAAGCCTCAAGCAGCTACTCTTCTTCGCGCTCCATTTGCTCTATAGCCTCCTCGAAATCACTCCGTGTTTTAGTGTAGCCCGCCGGGATCTCGAATTCGGAGGCCGGAATCGAACGGCGCTCGATTTTTGTCACGGTAGTGGTGATGCCGCCCGCCTGTGTTTTGATCGGCATGCCATCAATGTCCTTGTATGCGTCGGCCATTTCCTTGCCAAACCGCGGCGCCAGAGCGGCCATGCGTTTCCCGAACTCCTTCCAGTCCTTTGCAAATTCGTCGAATCCCTGGACAGAACGCGTTGTCCACAGGGCCATCAACTGGTCGTCGCCGCGCATCGCGACATACTTCACGCAGGGAAACCCGCTGATTGTCTGCCGCTCGCCTGTGTTGCGGACTGTGACGGTTCCGCCACCGGCGGCCATCCCGGGCATTTTGCCTTTCATCATTTCCTCGACAACCTTGCGTTGCTCCGGCGGAAGTCCTTCGAGCTCTTTCTGCATTTTCGCCATTGCGTCATCCATTTTGGCGCCCATCTTTCCGACCATTTGCTCCAACTGCGCAAAGGTGACTTCGGAGTAAGTCTTCTTTGCGGGGTTGAGCTGCCACATCACTTCCTTGTCGAGGCGGACGATCATGACCGAGTTTCCCTGTGTATTCAGGTCGATACTCTTCATTTTCTTCGGTGCCATGTACATCTGTTGACCCCGTTCGCTGCCGGCGCCTTCGATCTTGGCTTCGTAATACAATCCCTGGGAAAACGCAGTGACGGCAAGACAGAGTAATGATGCCGCTGCAACGATTCTTTTCATACATCCTCCTGGTTATTGTTGTTGGATGGATTCGACCGGGTCAAGCGGCCGCGCCACCATGATTCCGGTGCGCTTCTCATCCTGACCAAGATAGTCGACGATGGTTCGTTTCGTTATCTGGATGTTTTGCCCGCTCAAGGGGGCGTGCAGGAAACGCTGGTAGTTCATGAACCTGAGGGCAAAGCCCGTATGCGTGATGTCAAGACCTTCGATGGCGGTCGTAATGCCGATGATGTCGCCATCGAGAATGTCGTCGCGGACGTTGGCGAGGTTTGATTTTGGGATGTATGTCCGGCGCCGGAGGTTCAACTCCGTTTCAACACCACGGATGGCGTCAAACACCTCATCGCTCGCAAGCTGCGTGTAGGACCCCCGGTTGGTTGTCATGAAATGGATCCGCTTTTCGTACGGCACGCCCTGCAACTCCGGAGCCATGTTCTTGAGAACACCCTTCTGTACGTTGTTGTCGATCCAGTCGGAGAAGTAGTGAAGACGGCTGGCATAGCCTTCAATAACCCCGTCTCTGTAGCGGATGAACTGGAGCTGCCGCTTGAATTCCTCGAACGTCATCTTGTGCATCTTGACGCAGCGGGCCAGTGCCAGTGTTCCTTCGACAAACGTGACGCAGTCGAATTCCTTCAAATTCACGACAAGTTTCTCGGTTGTGTTCCCCTCAAGCGTGTGCGCCTTGTACGGAGCGTCGAGAAATGATCGGCCGATTGCCGCGACAATTTCGTTCATGCTTTGATCGGGGAGACCCTGCTTCTTTGCGAGCTCGAATTTCCGCATACAGATTTCCGCATGTGGGTCGAATTTTTTCTGGGGGAACATTGCGTGCGGAGCCAGCAGCGTTGATGCTGCCAGCAACGATGACTGTCGCAGGAAATCACGTCGTGATGTCTTCATGTTTGCCTGTCCTCTGTGTTAGAAAGGTGACTCTTCCGCATCATACGGCGGCGGCCCTGCGTCGAATCCCGCAGGAGCCAGGTTTTCGAACCGTGCGTAACGGTGAACGAACGCGAGCTTCACATCGTCAATCGGTCCGTTCCGTTGCTTGCCGACGATGATTTCCGCCTGTCCACTGAACTGGCTGAAATCGCTTGCATCGGGATCCATATACATCTCGGGTCTGTGGACGAAGCAGACGACGTCCGCGTCCTGCTCAATTGCGCCGGACTCGCGGAGGTCGGAGAGAATGGGGCGCTTGTCCGTACGGCTTTCCACGGCGCGGCTGAGCTGAGATAGCGCAATCACAGGGACATTCAACTCTTTTGCCAGCGCTTTGAGTGAACGGGAGATGGCGGAGATTTCCTTCTCGCGGCTTTCGGCGTCTTTCGGGCCTTGCATCAATTGCAGGTAATCCACCACGATCATACCGATATTCCGCTCGGCTTTCAGGCGGCGCGCCTTTGCGCGCAGTTCCAGAATGCCCAGGCTTGCGGTGTCATCGATATAGATCTGCGCATTTGCCAGTCTTCCGGCAGCGAAACTGAGTCTTTTCCAATCGTCTTCGGGGAGGCGTCCGGTGCGGACAGCATGTGCGTCCACTTTTGCCTCTGCGCAGAGGAGGCGCATCACAAGTTGCTGGGTGGACATTTCGAGCGAAAAGATGCCGACTCCCGTCGGTTTATCCGTGTGCATGGCAGCATTTCGCGTAAGGGATAAAGCGAAGGCGGTTTTTCCCGAGCTCGGCCTTCCGGCCACAATGATGAGATCGGAATTCTGCCACCCCCCTGTAAGCGTGTCGATATCGCGGAAGCCGGTCGGCACGCCGTTTACACCGCTGTGCTTGCCATGTATCGATTCAAGCATCTCGAGTGTGTCATGCACAGCCTTGTGCATGGCGGTAAACGTCTTTTTGAGCCGCTTCTCCGAGATCTGGAAGATCGACTGCTCGGCTTCATCCAAAAGGTCGAAGGCGTCTTCTGTGGGACTGTACCCGCGCGCGGCAATGCCCGATGCCGCGACAATCAGGTTGCGCATCAATGCCTTTTCGAGAACGATCTTGGCGTGATATTCAACATTGGCGGCGGAAGTGACTTTCATGGTCAGCTCGGCAAGATATGCCTCGCCCCCCGTGACTTCGAGATGTCCCCTTCTGCGCAATTCCTCGGCGAGCGTGATAACGTCCACCGGCTCGCTCTTGTCGAACATCGCCAGGATCGCCTGGAAGATTTTGCGGTGATAGTCCGCGTGAAATGCGTCTTCGTCGAGCACCTCGATGACACGCGCTATTGCCTCGCGCTCGAGCAACATCGCCCCGAGGACCTGCGCCTCGAGTTCAATTGCCTGCGGCGGAATGCGCCCCTCGGTGGCGCTGCTTCCGGCATAGTCAAGCGCCCGTTTGATGTTTACAGGTTCAGCCATTACGCTCCGCTCTTCGCTACAAGTTCATCATGCAGTTTTTTCACAGCCTGAACGTCTTCCCATGTCGGACGTTTCCATGCAGGGTTGCGCAGCAACGCGGCCGGATGATACGTGATCATCACCGGGACGTCCTCATACGAGAGAACGCGTCCGCGCAATTTTCCCATCGGTTCCCGCGTGCCAAGCAGATTCTCCGCCGCTGTCAATCCCAGGCAGACAATGACTTTCGGTTTGACCAGCTCGATCTGTTTCTTGAGATACGGCTTGCAGAGGTCGGATTCTTCGGGTGTCGGTTTGCGGTTGTTCGGCGGCCTGCATTTCAGAATGTTGCAGATATACACATCCTGCCGCTTGAAGTCAATCGCCTCAATGATCTTCGTCAGTAACTGGCCCGCTCTTCCGACAAACGGCTCACCCTGTGCATCTTCATCCGCCCCGGGCGCCTCACCGATGAACATAAGCGTTGCATGCGGGTTGCCTGTTCCGAAGACGAACTTGGTGCGTGTTGCGCCAAGCGCGCATTTCGTACATTCGCAGATCATGCTGTTGAGTTGGTCGAGTGTCGATGCACCGCCCCACTCTTCCGTTGTAATGGGGGGGCGGACAGGCTTCTGCGCACCGAACAACGACGGCTCGTCAGGTATTGCATTGGAAATGTTGCGGGATGGTTTGCTCACGTCGTGTGCCTGTTGAATCGATGTTCCGGTTTCGGGTGATACGGGGCGTACCGCTCCGTTCTCCCAAAGAAGAGTCTCCCCGAACAGCATCCGTTCGTGTTCGAGAAACTGACTGAGTTCGTCGAGCAGTGTTGCGATGTTGTTTCCCATTGTTTGAAATCTAGATACATCGATTGCCAAGTGCAACTTAAGTCAACATGTTCTTCAGCCGGTCAAGGATGGCATTGGCAACAGAGAACTTTGACATCCGGGGGAGTTTCTCTGTTGTGCCGCCGGCAGAGATGACCGTGACGATATTCGTATCGGTGTTGAAGCCCGCCCCTTCCTCGTTGGGATTGTTGAGGATGATCGCATCGAGGTCTTTTCGCCTGAGCTTCTCCCGCGCATTTGCGATGCCGTCGTTCGTTTCCAGAGCAAAGCCGATGAGCCGCTGCCGTTTCTTTTTCCCGCCCAATGACTTGAGTATATCCGGGTTCTCGGTCAAGGTGAGGGTTAACCCGCCGCCCGATTGCTGTTCACGTTTGATCTTTGCGTTTGCCGGATGTGCCACTTTGTAGTCGGCGACCGCAGCTGCCATGATGACGGCATCAACATTCCCAAATTCGCCGTGAACGGCGGCGGACATCTCGTCGGCAGTTGACACATCTATACGCCGCACGTTGCGGGGAGTCCGCAAATGAACCGGCCCCGCTACAAGTGTCACCGAAGCGCCGCGCAGCGTGGCGGCATGTGCCAGCGCAAATCCCATCTTCCCGCTTGAATAGTTGCCGATGAACCTGACCGGATCAATCGGTTCATATGTTGGTCCCGCGGTGATGAGAATTGATCTTCCCTCGAGATCACGATGCGATTGGGAGAGAATTCCTGCAGCGAATTCAAGGATTCTGTCAATTTCCGGAAGCCTTCCGGGTCCGGTCAGTCCGCTGGCAAGCTCTCCCTCCTCCGGGTCAAGGACGAAACACCCCATTTCACGCAATGTGTCAATGTTTTGTTGCGTGGTTTTGTTCAAGAACATGTCCACATCCATCGTGGGGGCGATGGCAAGGGGACCGCGCAATGCGAGGACGAGAGTTGTGAGGAGATCGTCGGCGAAGCCGTGGGCGATTTTGCCTATGGTGTGGGCAGTTGCGGGTGCAATGAGCATGAGGTCGGCCCAGACAGCAAGCTCGATGTGCTTGGTCCAGCTGTGTGCCGTCTCATCCCCCGTCGCGCCGTACATTGCGGTCAAGACCTCGTGCTTTGAAACAGTGGCGAGCGAGAGGGGTGTGACAAACTCTTGTGCCGCGCGGGTCATCACCACCCGTACATCGGCGCCTGCTTTCACAAGCTCGCGCACGAGTAACGGCGTCTTGTACGCCGCTATGCCGCCGGTGACTCCGAGAACGATCTTTCTGCCGTTCAGCATCTGGTACAAAAACCTGTGATGGGATGTATTGAGAGGATTCGGCTGGCGCCGCGAAACGTGAAGCAACCGGCTCAACGTACGGTTGCTTCATGCCAGACTGCTTGCTGTTTTTTTACTCCTCGTCGGAGTCGGCGCCGTTGCTCTTTTCCGGCTTCAAGGTTTCTTCCGGTTCCTTGTAGCGCCACGAGAGCTTCTCCGCCAGCAACTCTTCAAGCGCAGTGTCTGTCGGTTTGGGGCGTTTCTCGAATTCAAGGCTGACCTTGAGCTGGTCCGGGTTGATGTCGTTTTCCTCGTTCTCGACGTCCGTCTTCGGGGCAAACATCTCCACCCGCTGGTTGAATTCGATCTTCGTCTCCTCGTTGACCTGGCGCGCCCGCTTCGACATTGCCACGATTGCCTCGTGGACGTTCTTTGCTTTCGACGTCAGCTCCTCGATATCGACCGGTCTGATCGGCATGGTTGGTTACTCCTTCACCTGTTTGGATAAATGTTTTGTTACAATCTCCTGTACTTCTTCGACGGCCCTGTCGAGCGCGTCGTTCATAACCTGATGGTCGAACTGTTTCCCGAGTTCCATTTCAAGCGGCACCCGTTCAAGCCTGCCGGCGATCGTTTCATCGTCTTCCGTCCGCCTGTGTTGCAGGCGCGCTTTCAGCGCTTCGACGCTTGGCGGCCGAATAAAAATCAGGCACGCGTCAGGATAGCGTTCTTTGATGGAGAGGCCTCCTTTGACATCCAGATCAAACAGGACATCGTTGCCGGCTTCGATGAGCCGGTCAACTTCGCTGCGCAGCGTTCCGTAAAGGCGACCCGGATAAACCTCTTCCCATTCAACAAACTTCCCCCCCGCGACTTTAGCCCGGAATTCTTCTTCCGTGAGAAAGTAATACGCTTTTCCCTCCTCCTCGTCGTGCCGCCTCGGCCGCGTTGTTGCCGATACCGAGAAACCGAGCGAGGGGTTCCGCCGCATAATCTCTTTTGCGATTGTTGTCTTGCCCGAGCCGCTCGGCGCCGAGATAACAATCAATTTTCCACGATGCATGCGCTACTCGATGTTCTGCAGTTGTTCGCGGACGCGCTCAAGCTCTTCCTTGATGCCGACGACGAGGTGCGCAATCTCCGACGAACTCGACTTTGAGCCGATAGTGTTGGCTTCGCGATTCATTTCCTGGATCAGGAAATTCAGTTTGCGGCCCGCCGGTTCGATGTCGTCGAGCGCCTCCAGGAAAAACTTGTTGTGGCTCCGGAACCGTACGCATTCTTCCGTCACGTCAAGCCGGTCGGCGAGCAGGGCGATTTCCAGCTCCAGCCTTCCTTCATCGACGGTTTCGTTCTCGAGCAGTTGCTGGATTCTCTGGCGGAGCCGTGTCCGTTCGGCCGGGACCTGTTCCGTTGAAAGCGCCTCGATTCTCTTCAAGCGGTCATCCAGCAGCGCGATGCGGTGCCGGAAATCCTTCGCAAGTTCGTTCCCCTCGTTCTCCTTCATCTTCAACAAGTTTGTAACGGCGGCGTCAAGGGCTTTTTGCGCAACCTTCCACTCCTGTTCGTCCGTGTTCTCAAGTTCAACGGGCTGCAAAACGTCGGAGAACTGCAGCAGGTGTTCGAGCTTCACCGTCTGTTTCAGTCGCACGGACTTTCGGAGCTCGTTCAGCAGTTTATGGTACCCGCGTGCGGCGGAAACATTCACGCGAACGGGAATCTCTCCATCATTATCCCGCTCGACAACCGCGAGCATATTGATCTTGCCACGGGAGACCCGCTTCCTGATGATCTCTTTGATTTCATTTTCTCGTACGGAGAGGGACCGGGGCAATCGTGTCGACACTTCCAGATACCGGCTGTTGACGCTTCGAAGCTCGACCGCAACGACAATTCCCTTGGCCGATACCTCTCCCCGGCCATAGCCGGTCATGCTGACGACCATTAATTCCTCTTTTCTGTCAGGATTCAGGACATTAAGGTACGCAAATGCTGTATGCTGTGCAACGAGAAGTTTCTCTCCAATTGCGAACAGAATTATCCACAAAACCGATAATTCACAGGTTATCCACACAAGAATTGCCCTCTCCAGATGCTAAGTGCGGCCTTTTTGAATATATTGTTGATAACATCATGCTAACCAATTATCACACATTGGCCTACGTGGCCAGGGCTCTGGAACCTGAACTTCTTGGAAACGCCATTTCTGAGGCGTTTTCGCAGGAAAAAGACCAGCTAGTCCTTCGATTTGCGAATAACCACTCAGCACTCATTATTAACTGTGATAAAGTTATCAACACATTATACCTACTCCCGGAATTTGCCCGTGCTCGCTCCAATTCCGTGGATGTTTTGGGAGGATGTGTTGATCGCACAATCGCCTCGGTCGAAATGCACCCAGTCGACCGGGTGGTAATGATCAAGTTGCAATCGGGCCTCCGGCTCGATCTGCGGTTCTTCGGAGGGAAGTCGAACGTGGTGCTGGTGGACGGGTCCAATCGTGTGGTAGATGCTTTCAGGGATGCCCGGGATGTGGCCGGCACGGTGCCCGAGTACCGGACCGGCGACCAGTTGTACGACGTGGAGGCTCTTCGCGCACGGCTCGTCAGGCCGCAACTGGCGACGTTCGCCACCGTTCTGAAAGAAGAGTTTCCATCGCTCGGTGCGGAACTCATTAAGGAAATCCTTCACCGTGCTGGTGTCCCCCACAACCTCGGCGCGATGAGTGTGAGTGAAGAACAGGTTCTCGCGATACAGAAAGCCCTCGGCGGCGTCTTGGAGGAACTCTCGCATCCGATCCCCCGCGTTTACGTGCATGATGAAGAAGAAAAGAAAGGGCTGCCGGCGGCGTTTGCGATTGTTCCGCTGACTCATCTTGCCGGGGTGGTTGAAAAGCGTTTTGACAATGTTCATGAAGCGATACGGTTCTTTGTTTCGCGCACGAAGTCCCGCGAGGCAGTAGATTACGAAAAGCGGAGCATCGTCGGGCAGCTGGGACAGAAGATAAACAGAGCGCGCCGGACCATAGCCGCCGTGGAAGATGACTTGCGTAAGAACAGCCGTGCTGAGGAATACCAACGCTTCGGTGACCTGTTGATATCGCATTTGCACGAGATCGCCGGCGGTGAGGAGAAGGTTATTCTCAGGGATGACCGGGGAGAGGCGGTAGTTCCGCTGCAGAAGAACCTATCGCCTGTACAGAATGCGCAGCGCTACTACGAAAAAGCAAAGCGATCACGTGCCGCGCAGGAACAGGCTGCGCGGCGGCTGGATGAGCTGCGCGCATTCGTCGGGCCATCGGAACAACTGCTGCAGCTCATTGAAGACACAACAACCCGGGATGAACTGAAAATGGTAATGTCGGAACACAGTGATGAACTCGATGCGCTGGGAATCGGACCAAAAAGCAGGGAACGCGAGCAGCTTCCGTTCCGTGTCTTTGTTGTCGAGGGTGGCTTCGAAGTCTGGGCCGGCAAAAGCAGCCGCAACAATGACGAACTGACGATGAAATACGCCAAGCCGAACGATCTGTGGTTTCACGCACGCGGAGCGGCAGGCTCACACGTTGTGTTGAAAGTCAACACCGGCAAGGGCGAGCCCGGCAAGAAAGCAAAGGAGCAGGCCGCGAGCATTGCGGCATACTACAGCAAGATGAAAAACGCAAAGATGGTCCCGGTGGCGATGACGGAGAAGAAATACGTCAGGAAGCCCAAAGGAGCGGCACCGGGCTCCGTGGTTGTTGAGCGGGAAAAGGTTATCTTTGCAGAACCGGCATTGCCACAGAACTCTGAAGAATAAAAACCTCACGACACATGAAGTTCGCAGTAGTCGGAACGGGAGGGGTTGGCGGATATTTCGGCGGGAAGCTTGCCCGTAACGCTGAGGAGGTCTGGTTTTTTGCGCGAGGCTCCCATCTCGATGCCATGCGCAACGGCGGTCTCCGCATCATTTCGGTTGACGGTGAATGGACGGTTCCCCCGGGGCGTATCACGGATGATCCCCGGACCGCCGGTACTGCAGACGTGATTCTCTTCAGCGTAAAGTCATACGACACGGAATCTGCGGCGGCATTGTTGGCGCCACTGGTTTCCGATTCAACCATCATCATAAGCCTGCAGAACGGTGTTGACAATGAGGAGAAGATAGCGCGTGTGATTCCCCGGGGAGTGGTATTCGGGGGCGTCTCGTATATCTACTCGACTATCACAGCGCCCGGCGTTGTGAGGCACACCGTTGGCCCGACGAAAATCCTGTTCGGACCGCTCTCCGCCCAACCGGAAGAGGTCATGAACCGCGCTACGGCCGCACTGAATGCGATGACATCCGCAGGCATCAACGCTACCCTCACCGATGATATTGTTGCCGAGATCTGGAAGAAGTATGTGTTCATTGCCGCCGTTGGGGGAATGACGGCACTGACACGTCTGCCGCTTGGGGATATTCTTGCTGTTGATGCCGCTCGCACGATGCTTGCAGGGGCAATGAAAGAAACGTACGCAATAGGAAAAGCGAAGGGTGCAAGGCTGCCGGACGGATTCGTCGAGCAGACGTTCGAGCTCTTGAAGAAGTACGACAATAACTCCCGTTCTTCGCTCTACCACGATCTAGTGAACGGCCGCAGAATGGAAATCAGCGCCTTTTCCGGAACCATCATCCGGTACGGAAATGAACTCGGCATCCCAACGCCTGTGCACAGCGCCATCTACGCCGCGCTTCTGCCGCATCATCTGAAGCACGGCGGCACGATCTGACTTACAATTTCTGAGGACTATCAATGGCAAAAAAGAAATCACCTCCCGCCGTTTCTCTTCCAACGCGTGCCATCCACGGCACAAAACTCTACGCATACAAAGGCCCTGTCAGCATGCCGATCTATCAGACGAGTACGTACCGTTTCGACAGTTCGGAAGATGCGGTCCGGTACGCAAAAGGTGATCCGGGTGTTTTTGTCTATACACGCTATCATAACCCGACAACTGCCGATGTAGAAGAACGGCTTGCGCTGATGATGAATGCGGAAAAGGCGCTTCTGTTCGGATCGGGGATGGCAGCGATTACCACGGCCGTGCTTTCGGTTGTCAAGTCGGGCGACGAGATCATCAGCACTCCCGGCCTGTACGGGGGGACGTACCGGTTCTTCCGCGACATACTTCCCCGTCATAATATCAACGTGAAGTATCTCGATCCGCTCCGCCCCGAGTCAGTGCTCGAACTTGCAACCCCGCAGACGAAGCTGATCTATCTTGAAACCCCGACCAACCCGACACTTCAGGTAGTTGACATACAGGCCATTGTCGAAGCAACGCGACGGGCGGAACGGAAGTTTGTTCAGAAGATTGTCGCAATGGCCGACAACACGTTCGCATCATGTCTCAATCAGAATCCCTTTTCGCTCGGTGTGGACGTTGTGGTGGAGAGCGCGACGAAGTTTCTTGGCGGCCACTCGGATTTGCTGGCGGGAGTTGTGGCCGGCACGGCATCATTCATCAAAAGTGTGCACACGCAGCTCAAGTACTACGGCGGCAGCGCCGATCCCTTCATGTCGTATCTGTTGGGGAGAAGCCTGAAGACATTTGAATTGCGCGTGTCGCGACAGAACGAGAATGCCCTGGCGCTGGCATCTTTTCTCGAAAAACATCCCCGCGTCAAGCGGGTGTTGTATCCGGGACTTCCCTCACACCCGCAGCATGAGATTGCGAAACGTCAGATGGTGGATGCGGGAGGCAAAGGCTATGGCGGGATGGTGACGATTGAAGTCGGGGCCGGTGCCAAGGGCGCGGCGAGGGTGTGCGACAAGTTACGTGTTGCGGTGAATGCCATGTCGCTCGGCGGCGTGGAGACACTCGTATGCATTCCGGTCTACTCATCGCACATCAACATGAAGCCCGAGGAGTTGAAGAGCCATGGAGTCACACCCGGGATGATCCGTATATCAGTGGGTGTTGAAGGGATAGAAGATCTGAAGGCAGATTTCCGGCAGGCGCTGGGATAAGGAACAACGTGACGGAAGACTCGATAGTAGTATACTGTGACGGCGGCTGTTCCGGCAACCAATCCGCCAAGAACGTCGGAGGATGGGGAGTGGTCCTGAAATACAAGCACCACGTGAAGGAACTCCACGGCGGCGAGCGCAACACTTCCAATCAGCGGATGGAGTTGACGGCATGCATCAAGGCGCTTGAGGCGATCACGGCAACAGAGAAACCCGTGGCGATATATTCAGACAGTGCGTATCTCGTCAACTGCATGCACGAACGTTGGTATGACCGCTGGCGGAAGAATGGCTGGAAGAACGCCAAGAAACAACCCGTGGAAAACAGGGACCTTTGGGAGCGGCTGCTCGAGCTGCTGGAAGGTAGGAGAGTCCGGTTCCAGAAAGTCGAGGGGCACGCCGGCGTTGAACTGAATGAACGCGCGGACGAGCTTGCGCAACTGGGAATCAGGGAAACAGCGTGACGAAAGGGATTGCAATGAAGACGACCGTTTTGATCGGTGTAGCTTCGCTTTTCGTCTTTCTTGCGTCATGCAAGAGCAGCACGGAAAGCGATATTGATGTTGCGCAAAACAATTATGCGCACAGCCGCTCGCGCTGGTCGCCGGCCGGTTCGCAGGTTGCCTTCACCGGAATTGTCTCCGGCGTCTACGGGCTTCATATAACGGATACAAGCGGCGGAACACCGTTCCGCGTGCACACGGGGGAGGGCCTTGCCGTGCAGTGGTCACCCGATGCGCAATGGCTTGTCTTCTGGGCAAGCGGCCATCTCTTCAAAATCAAACGGAACGGCGACAGCCTTGCCCGTGTCAGCCGTTTCCCAACCGGGATCAGGCCGGCCTGGTCACCCGACGGCAGGTTGATCGCTTTCGTGCGTGATGGCGTTTACGTGTTGGACATGCAGGCAGACTCTGCCTTTCTGCTTGTCTCCAACGGCAATTATCCGTCCTGGCATCCGAACGGCCGCGAGCTCATTGTGATGAGGGACCTGGTTGTGAGCTCAAATCCGCTGACGTACCAATACCGGTACATAGCCGTCAACATCCATGATCGATCAGAGCGTTTTCTTGTCAGTTTCAATTCGAGCGGTGATGCGGCGTACAGTTCCATCAACGCAACTGCCGACGAAGTCGTTTTCAGCGCGATAGAACCGCTGCAGTACGCGCAAGTGTGGAAAGTGCATGTACCAACCGGCAACCTTACGAGGTTAACATCCGACGGAGGGGATCATCCGGCATGGAGCCCCGACGGCCGGACAATTGTGTACACGCGAACCTTCAAAGACGATGGAGGGCTCTGGCTTATGAATACCGACGGTTCGTCGAAAAGAAGACTCACCCGACCCTGAATCCGATCCTTAGGAACGGGGGAACGTCCCCGTTCCCTCACAACCCCAATGATTTCCGTAGAACCGAATCCGCCGGGGCCGATTTGTTCCAATAGTCGGACAGGAGCGTATGCGTGCGCACGGCCCGTGTCATCAATGGCGGTTCCGAGCCGTTCAAATTCCCTTCAGTCTCTTCCCATGCGAGAATCCTGTGTGGGAACTCGCGCTCTAAAGTCATCGAGAACACTCGCGGAACATCCCGATACTGTACGGTGTAGACCCAGACAGAATCAGCCGAGAGAGCGGGAACACGTTGCGCACGTAGCGTTGCAGTTCCAGAATGGGGATAGAAATCCTTTATGCGAAGCTGAACGCAGTGAACTGAAGGCAGCAAGGATATTTCCCCGACGGGGAGACTCTCCGGACGCGTGCGCGCCATGATGAACAGTTCATCCTCCAGGATTTCCGGCCTGACTTGGAAATCCCGGTCATCTTCGTTTTCAAAATAGGAGCGGTAGGTGATTGCAAATGCAGTATCCCTGTTGTTCAACTGCATGAATGTTTGCCCGCACCAATCCTGTGTCGTTCCGGTAATCTTGTAACTCCTGCCCTCCGAACTGAATGGGGCAAACACGGACGTCATGATGGAGTAGGGATAGAGTCCCGTCAAAAACTCCCTTGTCGAGATCAGTTTCAGGACAGTAACCGGCGACTCTCCGGTCGGCCCGCCTTCGTATTTTACCTGTCGGACAGGAAGGAAATCCTCCTTCACATAAATCAGAACGGCTGTGCCGGAGTAGGAATTGCCGTAGCGGGCTTGAGTAATATCGAAACGTGAAATCTCCGCTTTCCCCTGATGCCAGTACTGCGAGGCATCTACCGTTGTTACAGGCAGGTCGTGACCTTTGATCTGGTTGGAGCAGGACAAAGCAAAAAATGCAGCGAACAGCGACAGCGTTAAATTCTTGAACATCCGGTGTATGAAATTATTGAATGATTACGCAGCTATAACACCGGCGGCGCGTTACGCGTTCCGTTCAGGGCTCTCCGGTTGAAGAGTGTGACTTTGCGGCGATCGCTACCGCAATTTCCCTTCAATCATCTTCACAACCCTCTCAAGGTCATCCAGCTTGTTCACAAAATCGATTTCATCCGACTCGATGACGAGCAAGGGTCCTTTCTTGTAGCGCGAGATCCAGGATTCATAATGTCCGTTGAGTTGTTCAAGGTACTCACGCTTGATGGATTGTTCGAAGTCCCGTCCGCGCAGCGCTATCTGCTTCACCAGCGTGTCAACATTCGCGCGAAGATAGATCAACAGGTCCGGCGGGCGCAAGTACTCTGTCATCACTTCGTACAGAGCAACGTAGTTGTTGTAGTCACGCTGATCCATTTTTCCGATCTCATACAAATTGCGGGCGAAAATTTCAGCATCTTCGTAGATGACGCGGTCAAGAATGACGGAATCGGGCCCCTCGGTAATCACCTTGTGGCTCCGGAAGCGGTTGGAAAGAAAATACACCTGCAGATTGAACGACCAGCGCTTCATGTCGGCGTAGAAGTCGTTGAGGTAGGGGTTGTCCTCCACCGACTCGAAGAACGGCTTCCAGCCGTAGCGGAGGCTGAGAAGGTTGGTGAGTGAGGATTTTCCCGCGCCTATGTTGCCGGCGACGGCAACGAATGACTTGCGCGGTTTGCGGGGCGTGCGCGTCCGTTGGACGGGCTGAACGCGTGCAGCTCTCTTTTTTACTGGCATTAGTGTGTGTTGTGAATAAGTGTGAACAGGGTTTCAAGTGCCTCCACGGCACGGGGACCCGGGCGCGATACAATATCAGCGTTGATGGTGTGAACCTGATTGCTGCGCAGGGCCTTCAACGATAACCATTCGGGATATTTGCCAGCGAGTCCGGCGGGGGAGGAAAGAACATCTGCAAGGAAGATAAGCAGGTCGGGGTTGTCCTTCAACACGGCCTCGCGGCTGTACAGCGGGTAAGTGGAAGGCGCATGCACCGCAGTGTTCCGCCCGCCGGCGAGCGCAATCAACTCCGCAATGAACGTCCCGCTTCCGGCAACAATAATCGGCTCAAGCGAGACGAACATCAGAAGCGATCGCTTGGGCAACGATGAGGCTTTCCTTGTGACAGCGTTGGCACGTGTGCGGAGTGAAGTGACGAGCGTTTCTGCTTGCCCGGTTCTTCCTGTCAACATACCGAGTTGTGAAATGGAACGGTAAATACCGTCAAGATTGCGGGGATTGGACACCATGACGGGAATTCCGAATTCCGTCAGTTTCGTGAAGTCATCCCGAACGTTTCCCTCCATACTCAGGACAATGAGGTCCGGCTTCAGGCTGACGATAGTCTCGATGCTTGGATTGATCACCCCCCCGACGCGCTGCTTGCGGGTTGCTTCTCCGGGATAATTACAGTAATCCGTCACGCCGGCAATTTGTCCACCCGCGCCGATGGCAAAGAGCGTTTCCGTCATGCTCGGCGCAAGCGAAACGATGCGCTTCGCCGGCGTGGCTAACGAAACGTTCCGTCCGAGATCGTCAACGAGGGAGATCTGGGCGAACGACTGAAGTGCCGTTGCGACAGCAGCAAACACCAGAAAAACAATTCTCAACAGATTCATGCGATTGATTACACGAAGAAGGAAAACCGGATGGAAACTATTCATAGAAGGAACGAATTGCAAACCGGGAGGAGAATCAAGACGGGGGATTCTCCCTGCACCATCCGGAGACAACACCGGCAATCTCCGCAAGTACTTCCTCGTCGCTTAGTCCTGTCCTCTTCGGGACGTGAAAGGAATGATCCGCTTCATCCACGACGTGCAGCGTTGCGCGCTTGCCGAGTTTCTTGAGTACGGGTTTCATCAGGGTCAGATCGGCGAGGGTGTCCCTTGTTCCCTGTAGAAACAGCATCGGCACCTTCACATCGGAAAGATGCGCTGCGCGTTCAGTCGAAGGCTCACCCGACGGATGGAGGGGAAAGCCGAAGAAGATAATACCCGCAACACCGGCCAGTGGCTCTTCGGACGCGGCTGTGGATGTCATGCGGCCCCCCATGGATTTCCCGCCGGCAAAGAGGGGAAGGTTGCCACGCAATTTGTTTGCTTGTTGCACCGCCGACCGTACAGTTGCAAGCAGCAACGGCTTCGGATCGGGGCGACGTGAACCGCTCTCGGTGTAGGGGAAATTGTAGCGCAATGTCGCAATGCCTTGTTCTGCCAGCGCTTGAGTTACCCCTTCCATGAACGTGTGCCGCATATCCGCGCCTGCGCCATGCGCAAAGACGAGCAGCGCTGTGGCATCGGCGGGCTTAAGCAATATGCCTGTGACGTTGCCGCCGTTCTCTGGCACTTTGAACGTCACGGAACGGCGTGTTGTCTTCCTTGCAGCTCTCATGCCGGCGCCTCAGTGTCCAGTTGAGGATTCCCGTCGAGCACGCTACGGATTTTTGTCAGCAGCATCCGCGGCGTGTAGGGCTTCGGCACAAAATTGAATCCGTCCTCGACAATTCCCCGTTGTGCGACGATGTTCGCCGTGTACCCTGAAACAAATATCATCTTCATGTCAGGTTTCATGGCACGAATACGTTCCCCAAGTTCGCGCCCGTTCATGCCCGGCATGACCACGTCGGTCACCACAAGATCGATGTCGCGTATATGCTGGTTGCACAGAAGGAGTGCCTCGGCGGGGCCGCCGGCTGCAAGCACCGTGTAGCCCTGCATTTCCAGCCCCTCTTTCGTCAGCTCAAGGAGTTGCACCTCATCTTCAACAAGCAGGATGGTCTCGGTGCCGCGTGTAGGCACAGGTATGGCGCTCTTGACAGGCGATGCGATGTCGCCAACGTGGCGGGGGAGATAGATTTTCATTGTCGTGCCGTGTCCCGGTTCGCTGTAGACGGTGATGAAGCCCCCGTTTTGCTTCACAATGCCGAACACAGTCGAAAGTCCCAGTCCCGTTCCCTCGCCCTTTGGCTTTGTCGTAAAGAACGGCTCGAAGATATGCATCATCGTTTCTTTGTCCATCCCCTTGCCCGTATCACTAAGCGCGAGAAGGACGTACTCACCGGCAACGGCATCAACATGCTCGTTGCTGTATACTTCATCGATGACAACGTTGGATGTTTCCAGGGTGATCATGCCGACATCCTTGATGGCATCGCGGGAGTTGGTGATGAGATTTGTCAGAATCTGGTCGAGTTGGGAAGGATCGATCTTTACGCTCCACAAATCAGCTCCGCCTTGGAGATGAAGCACAATATCCTCACCGATCAGCCGGCCGAGCATGCCGCGAAGAGATTCGAGCACGGCGTTGAGGTTCACCGGTACGGGAGTTGCAACCTGCTTGCGCGCAAAGGCAAGCAGCTGGCGTGTAAGGGACGCAGCGCGGTTGGAAGCCGTGACAATCGCTTCGGCGTTCCGCAACAGGTCCGGGCTTTCCCGCTTCAGCCGCTCAACCAGAAGGTCGGCATAACCGAGAATGATCCCTGTCATGTTGTTGAAGTCATGCGCAATGCCTCCCGCAAGTCTGCCGATGGCCTCCATCTTTTGTGCCTGCAACAACTGCGCTTCGAGTAATTTCCGCTCCGTTTGATCGTTGAATACGATGACGACGCCTGTAGTGACGCCGCCGGCATTTCTGATGGGTGCGCCGCTGTCCGAGATGTGCCGCCGGACGCCGGATCGTGAAATCAGCACGGCATCCGAAGCAAGTCCCACGACTGTTCCCTCCGCCATCACACGGGCAACAGGATTCTCCAGTGGCTCATCGGTCGCTTCGTGGACGACATGAAGCACCTCACTGATGGACATACCCCCCGCTTCTGCTTCCGTCCAGCCGGTAAGCTCTTCGGCTACCGGGTTCATCTGTACAACGCGTCCCTCCGTATCGGTGGTGATCACGCCGTCGCCGATGCTGTACAACGTTGTCCGGAAACGTTCTTCTTTCTCACGCAGCGCCGCGTCCGCGTGTTTCTGCTCGGTGATATTCAGCATGACCCCCTGAACGTAGAAGCCACCGTGCGGGTTGGGAAGGATGCGCGCTTCATCCCTCACCCAAATATACTGACCGTCCTTCCGGCGTATGCGGTATTCGGAGACGAAAGGAATTTTCGTTCTTCTGCTCTGTGAGTACTCTTCCTTGACGCGGACTTTGTCGTCGGGATGTATGCTGTCTGCCCAGATGCGGGGATTCACCATCCACTCTTCTTGTGAGTATCCCATCATCGTTTGAATCAGCGGGCTCACGTAGTGTGTGCTGCTGTTGTCATCAGCTTCGGCGAGATACACCACGGCGGGGATCTGCTCGACAAGTGTCCGGTACTTTTCCTCCGCCGTGAGCAGCGCCTCGGTTGCGTGACGCCTCTCCTCTTCGGCGGCGAGCGTGTCCAGGGCAAATGAAATGTTCGTTCCGATATCTTCGAGAAGTTTCTTCTCGTCATCGGCAAAGAACCCGGCCTCGCTTGCGTAAAGATTGAGAGACCCGATCACTTTGCCTCTCAGCCTGAACGGCACGGCGGCGGAAGAATGGTAGCAGCGGGCGAGCGCCGCATCACGCCACAGGGACATACGCGGGTCAGTGGCGATATCGTCGCAGGTGACGAGATGCCCCTCACGGATTGCCGTCCCCGTTGGCCCGCGTCCCGCCGGCTTGTCGCCTGTCGGGATCACAAGGTTTGCGAGATATCCTTCCTCGTGGCCGTAATGTATATGGGGCTTGACGTGCCCGGTGGTTGCATCAATCAGGCCGACCCACGCCATCCGGAACCTGCCATGCTCGACAGTAGCCTTGCAGATGGCGTGAAACAATTCGTCTTGTGAAGAGACTCGAACAATCGACTCGTTTACCTGGCTGAGCATCTCGTACAGTCTGCTCAGATGCATGATCCGCGCATCGGCGCGGCGGCGTTCGGTCACGTCGTGTGCGAGAACGAGCATGGCGCGCCTGCCGTCAAACACCAATACGTGCGAAGAGATTTCCACGTCAATGATCGAGCCGTCCCGCTTCTTGTGACGCCACAAGCGTGCGTCGGGAATTGTTATTGCATCAAGATTGCGGAGCGCAGTCAGCAGTCGCGGAATATCCTCCTCCGGTCTGATCTCTTTGATGGTCATTGCGAGGAACTCTTCATGCGAGTAGCCGTACTTCCGGACGGCGGCATCGTTGACGGCGAGAATGCGGAGTGTTTCGAGATCGTACACCCACATCGGGTGAGGATTTGCCTCAAAGAGTGAGCGGTACCGCTCCTCCCCGGCACGCAGTCGTTCAAGCGTCTCGCGTCGCTCGCTCACGTCCCTTACCATGCCGAGCATGCTGCCATCGGAAAGCATGCGGGCACTGATCTCCGCGTGGAAGATGGAGCCATCCTTCCGCTTCAGGCGGCGCTCCGCCATTACCGGCTTTCCGGCTCTCAGCTCGTCGAGCCTGAACGGATTTACAATGAGATCTTCACCCGGAACAAGGTCGGCAAGAGTAAGCTGAAGCAGTTCCTCGCGTGAATAGCCCAGCATCTCGCAGCCACGGTTGTTTACTTCCGTATAGCGGCCTGTGCTGTCGGCGATGAAAATGCCATCGCTTGCCTGCTCGAAGAGGGCGCGGTAAATTTCCTGTGTTGCGGTGGTTTCTGCGGTCCCGGAAGGTTTCATCATAAGCGCGGTGCCGGCCTCAGGTTTGCGGTGCAAGCCATCTGTCAAGCAAATCCCCTAGGTGTTGATACGGTGAACGAGGCGAAAGATCAAAAATTTGGGCAAGAACCGCAATCAGCGGGAGGATGATTCTTAAAGCCGTGTTTCAACAGCGGCTTCGTCATCAAGCGCCGCACGGCAATCAAGATTCTCCGCGGCAAGCTGCGCGAGACTCTTGCGCGAGAGTATCTGCACAAGGGTCTCCTGTGCCTCGTTCCATACACGATGGACCTGGCACCACTTGTCCCGCGGGCAAACGTTGGCACACAAGAGGCATTTGTTCAGCAGGATTTTTCCTTCTACAGCCTCGATGACGTCCAACAGGGTGGATTGTTCAGCAGGACGTGAAAGGGTGATGCCTCCATGCAATCCTCTCACCGTTCTCACCAATCCCGCCCCGACAAGCTGGGCGGTGATCTTCCGGAGGAAATTTTCCGGAATGTCCCATTCCTTCGAGACATCCGCAATATGAACCACCGTTCCGTAGGGGAGCGAAGAAAGATGGATCATTGCGCGGATGGCGTACTCGCCTGTCATCGTCAATTGCATAAGGGCCTCCTGTTGAACAATGTAACACTCCCCCAACTACTGTGCCGAGTTGAGGATACTGGCACAATCCCCAAGAATGCCAAACAGATGTTGTTTCGG
Source organism: uncultured Chitinophagales bacterium (assembly GCA_964495695.1). Classification (GTDB taxonomy): domain Bacteria; phylum Bacteroidota; class Ignavibacteria; order UBA10030; family UBA6906; genus CAADGV01. The sequence continues at coordinate 21,916 of CAZBWR010000057.1, forward strand.
TCAGATCGTTTTCTCACGCGTGGGAATAAGGCACGCCCGTTTTTCTAATTATGAGAAAGTTTGTCATGGTTTAGCAGAGAGCGTTGAATTGATTTTCCATGCTATTTTGGCGAAATTGAGACCGCTCACCATCAGAATCTCACGACAAGGAACCGGCTTTGGACAAGTTCATCATTCGCGGGGGCAGGAAACTCAGCGGCTCTGTCGCCATCAGCGGCGCAAAAAACGCCTCTCTCGCCCTTATGCCTGCGGCGCTTCTTGCCGACGGTCTCTTTCGTCTCAGCAACACCCCCATCCTGCGCGATGTGACGACTATGTCCAGTCTGCTGAAGACGATGGGGATGAAGATTGAGATTAAGGACGACGTCCTGACACTCGACACGCGCGGCGTGAACAACCACGAGGCGCCGTACGAGCACGTGAAGAAAATGCGCGCATCCATCTATGTGCTGGGGCCGCTGATTGCACGATACGGCGAAGCGAAAGTCTCGCTTCCCGGCGGATGTGCGTGGGGACCCCGCCCCGTGAATCTTCATATTGAGGGGATGAAAAAACTCGGTGCTGAAATCGACATCGAACATGGCTACATCATTGCAAAAGCGGCGCGGCTGAAAGGAGCAAGCATTCACTTCGACATTTCGAGCGTCGGTGCAACGGGGAATGTCATGATGGCCGCCGTTCTGGCAAAAGGGACGACGCTCATCACGAATGCCGCAATCGAACCGGAGATTACAGCACTTGCGCATTTTCTTGTGAAGATGGGGGCGAGGATCGACGGCATCGGCTCCAACAGATTGGAGATTGAAGGGGTTGATGCCTTGCACGCCACCGACGTCGAAACGATTCCCGATAGAATAGAAGCGGGAACATTTCTCGTGGCGGCCGCAATCACCGGCGGGACAGTGACGCTCAATCGCGTGATTCCGGAACACTTTTCCGCGGTGACCGCAAAGCTTGAAGATGCCGGCTGCAAAATCAGTGCCGGGGATACATCCGTCACACTGAAGGCGCCGGATGCGCTCCGTCCCGTTGATGCAACCGCCGTCATCTATCCCGGCTTTCCGACGGACATGCAAGCGCAGTGGATTGCTTTGATGGCCGTTGCCGGCGGCACGTCCGTGGTAACGGACACGATCTATCTCGACCGGTTCAAGCACGTGCCCGAGTTGCAGCGCCTCGGCGCAGATGTGGAGTTGAAGGAGAATGCCTGCATTGTCCGCGGTGTCAAGCAACTGACAGGTGCAAAGGTGATGTCGACCGATTTACGGGCATCGGCATCGCTCATCCTTGCAGGACTCGTTGCCGAGGGTGAGACAGAAGTCCTGCGCGTCTATCATCTCGACCGCGGCTACGAAGCGATCGAGAGAAAACTCGGAGCACTCGGAGCCGATATCCGGCGTGAATCGGGGGAGGAGTTCTGATGCATTACCAAGCAGACACCGGGTCATGATGGCCGAGGCACTCCGCCGTTTTCCGTACCGCATTCCCGCCCTGCTCTATCTTGCGCTTGCGCTCGTTTGTACGCAATTCCCCCTGCTGAACTATCTCGGCTATGAGTTCGCTGCTGTAACTGCACTACTTGCATCGTTTATTGCCGGTTTTGTGACGATCGGCGCAATCAAGAGATCCTCGGGGGATTCGAGTGCATCTCCGTCAGAGCATCTCACCGTCTTCAAGCGCATTCTTTCCGTCAATCTTCTGTTGTTGGTCATTCCCCTCACTGTGATTCTTACAAACGTTCTGTTTGTCAAGAATTGCTCCGTGGTTGAGGGACTTGGATTCTTCATCCTGATTCCTGTTGTCAGCGTTGTTTTCTCGTCGGCGCTCGGTTTTTTCTGCGCTGCGCATTACCGGCGGGCAAAGATCATGTTCATCTTCTTCGTTCTCGTCACGTTCGTTGAAGTCCTTGCGGTGGGATATTTTACCCCGGCGATCTTTTCCTACAATTTTTTCTACGGCTATTTCCCCGGCTTGACGTACGACGAAATCCTCGGGATCAGTTGGTCATTGGTCCTGTTCAGGATTCTCACGCTTCTGCTTGCTGCTGTTCTTGTCTGGATGGCGATGTTGCTCTTGCAACACACCGAACCCGGTGCCCCCGTATGGGAGAAGGGCGTCGCGCTGCCGGGCGTGATGGTTCACGGACGGAATGTATTTATCACCGCAGGCATCGCCACGATGATCATTGTGACGTGGTGGTTTCGGGGCGAGCTGGGATTTGATTCCGGCAGTGCGTTCATCCAGAAACAGCTCGGATCGCGCTTTGAGACAAGGCATTTCATAATTTATTTTGCCGGGGAATCATATGGTGAGCGGGAGATCAAGCGGGTCGCCGCCGAGCATGAGTTCCAGCTCCAGCAAATAGCAGACGAACTGCATGTGCTTCCCAAATCAAAGATCGAATCGTACATATACCCGAGCGCGGAAACAAAACAGCGGTTGATGGGAGCGGGCAACACGAATATCGCGAAGCCGTGGAGCGGAGAGATTCACATCACAAAAGCTTCGCTTGACGCAACGCTCAAACATGAACTTGTGCATGTGGTTGCGGCGCCTTTCGGTCTGCCGGTAATCAAGGCAAGTCTCAGTACGGGACTGGTTGAAGGCCTTGCGATGGCGATTGAGTGGAATTGGGGGAACAGGACGCTGCATCAATACGCCGCGGCAATGAAGAGGTTCGGCGTCGGACCGGATATCTCGGCAATCATGTCGATCACAGGGTTCGCTGCGCAATCCTCGTCTGTGAGTTACGTCCTTGCAGGATCGTTCTGCCGCTTTCTCATTGACAACTATGGCATCAGGAATATGATGCTTGTCTACAACTCCGGGAACTATGAGCGGGTGTACGGCAAGAGGCTTGAAGCCCTTGTTGCGGAGTGGCGGAGGTTTCTCGATACCATTGATGTCCCCGAGCAGGAACGGGATGTTGTGGATGTCCTCTTTCGCCGTCCGCCGATATTTGGCAAGGTCTGTGCCCGCGTCGTTGCAGCCCGCAATGCCGAGGCGCGCAAGCTGTTCGAGGGAAAATCGTTTGACAAAGCATATGAGCGATACAGACAATCATACGACGAAACACGGAGCTACGAATCTCTTGCCGGTATGATGAGATCCTCGCTGCGCCTGGGCCGCTATAGTGAGGTGACATCGCTCTTCGACACGGTGATAATGCGTGACGAACGTCCGGCGCAGTTCCTTCCCCTGTTCCTGACGGCGGGAGATGCCTTTCGTTTGCGCGGCGATTCGCTTCGTGCTGCGCAGCTCTATCGGCGTGCCGAGGTTGCAAATATAGCCGACTGGCTCACGGAGGGGGCATTGATTCGTCAGAATGTCTCACTCACCGATTCGGGTCATTGGCGGCGGATGTTTGTTACGGACGAACCTGACTCCGTCCGGCTCGGGTTTCTCGGCCGACTCACAGAAACTCGTGATAGCACTCTTGCAGCGTATTTGTTTGGCAAAGCGTTGTTGAGAAGCGGACGCTACATGGAAGCCGCAACGATTCTTGACACGATGCAGATGACTGAACTCTCCGGCAGACTTGAAGCAATGCGTCTCACGTACCGGGGGATGGCGCTGTTCCATGCGGGAGAGTACGATGAGGCGAGGGCGGTCTTCTGGCGATCTCTCAATGCTATATCATCCGATGCGTCACGCAACGCAGTGCTTGAGTGGGTCGAGAGATGTGAGTGGATGAAAAAGTATCCTGCACGATAACATGAGCATGCAGCAGACATTCTCACGCATTCTCATCACCCGCATGAAATTCATCGGAGATGTGGTGTTGACGACGCCGGTGATCCGCTCTGTGCGCAACGCGTTTCCCGATGCGTACATTGCGTACATGGGGGACAAACGTGCCGTGTCCTTGCTTGAGCAGAACCCGCACCTGAATGAGATCATTCCGTTCGATTTTTCCCGTGTGACGCTACTTGAACAGTCCCGCGTCGCGTGGGTGCTCCGTCGCAGGAAATTTGATCTGGCCATAGATCTTTTCGGCAATCCCCGCAGCGCGTTGCTCACGCGGATTACCGGCGCGCCGGTTCGTATCGGGGCAGCGAGGAAAGGACGAGGCAGGCTCTACACGGTTCAAGTCCGTGACGACGGGAAACCCAAGAGCGCTGTGGCGTTTCATAATCAGTTCATAGAAGCGGCCGGCATTCTGCCTACAGCTTCTCGTCCCGAGATCTTCCTGACGGACGATGAGCGACGTGAGGCGCGAATCTATCTGCAGTGGCTCGACTACGAACAGTCCCCTCTCGATCTGACAAAACCCCTCATCGGGCTCCACCCGGGAGCCACATGGCCCGCCAAGCGCTGGCTTTCGGAGCGGTTTGCGGCCCTTGCCGATTTGCTTGCAGCAAAGTTGGGTGCACAGATCATTCTCACCGCCGGTCCGGGCGACACGGAGGTCGTACGAGAAGTTGCGGTGAAGTCGTTTGCGAATGTGAAGATCATTCAGAGTTTGCCGTTACGCCAGTTGGCGGCAATCATTTCACAGTGTGCGGCGTATGTTGCAAACGACAATGGTACGATGCACATCAGCGCGGCTGTGGGCACGCCAACCATAGGTATCTTTGGGCCGGGGGAGGAGAACATCTGGTTTCCCTATTTCGCGGAGGGGGGACACGCGGCGCTACGCCGGGATGTTCCGTGCCATCCTTGTCATCTTGATTTCTGCAACAGAGAAGGTGACGGCTTCATGGAATGCATGAAGTTGTTGACGGTGGAGGAGGTATTCAAATCAGTGGAGGCGTCGCTGCGCAGGTAAAGGGCGGGACTCTACCTTGGCCGTCACGGCAGCAGCGCGCAATCTGCGGCGCCGTGACGGAGATGGTGGCCTGAAGGCAGCGCAGTTTCCTGTCGCGGAGCAATGGTCGACCTAAGAATCCGTGACAGCCGGGTCATTGTCATTCCGAGTCCCGAAGGGACGAGGAATCTGATATGCATTTCCAATTGATA
>CAZBWR010000058.1:0-26621 GCA_964495695.1 uncultured Chitinophagales bacterium
GCATTGAGCAATGTGGTCAAACTCCAGCGCTGCATCGAGTCAAAAACGGTTGCCGCAATCGACTATGTAAAAGAGGGACGAGAGGAGGTTCGGGACAAACGCATCGGACCACTACAGATTTTCCAGAGTGATACATTCTGGCGGGTGCTGGCAATGGATGACGGGCAGGTGAAGCAGTTTCATCTCAACAAACTGCTCGATGTGCGCCCGACGGAACAGTCATTCAATCCAATTCCCCAGAAAGAAATCGCAGATATGTTCCACTATTCCTTCCGCAGTTGGGTGGGACCTGAACGGCATGTCGTCAAGATTTATTTTTCAAAAGTCTGGGCTGACAGGGTGAAACCCAAGCAGTTCATGGAAGAAGCGGAAGTGGTTAAGGAAAACCCGGACGGCTCGGTGGTTTTCCAAATTACCGTGAACTCTTTGAACGAAGTTGCTGCGTGGATTGTAAGTCGCGGCGAGGGAGTAAAAGTGCTCGAGCCCGTTCAGCTGCGGGATATCGTGATCGCGACGGCCCGCAATGCGCTGAGAAACTACGAGTGACCAGGCACGGGCTTCGAGCACATTATCAGTAGTTCAGTTCGGACGCTGCTTCAACAACCGCATGAGGCTTCCCAACTCGCATTCCGGACTGTAGAGGTAGACAAGCTTTAAATAATCATTCCCGCCCGCTTGCATCAACAGGTTGTGCTTCTGCAGGTAGTCGAGAAGGACGAAGAACCGGATCACGTTGCCCTGCTGTTCCATGTTCTGCAGAGCCGAAAAAATCACGCGGTGCGCCTCATTCTGGAAATCTGAACCTCTCAGCGAGCAAAGCGCCTCCCGGCAATGCTCGGGGTTGACGATCATGTTCGAGAGAATTGTCATCTCGATCCACTCTGCTGCGTTGTGTGTTGTCTGCATGTCGTGTCCTTTCTTGATGATGTTGTAAGAAATCTGCATGTAAGATACGCGCCCGGTGTGCCTGAACCGTATCATCGCGTGATACTTGTTTGGTGCCTTTGGAGCAACCCCTGTACATATACCTTATACCCCTCCGTTTGTTGTTGCCTGTCCATTGCAACTTTTATATATTCTTTTCCGTCAAAATCGAAGAATTTGCACAGTTCTCTATACATCCGGAGGGTGAATGTCGTACGACATCAAAGCTATCAACGAGAAAATACAGCGCGAAAGCTCGTTCATAGATGTTTTACAGATCGAGCTGGGGAAGGTAATCGTCGGACAGAAGTATATGATCGAGCGGTTGCTTGTGGGGCTTCTCGCCAACGGCCATATTTTGCTGGAAGGCGTGCCGGGGCTCGCAAAGACCCTCTCCATCAAAACGCTCGCGCAAGCAATCGATGCTAAATTTCAGCGCATCCAGTTCACACCCGATCTCCTTCCCGCCGACCTCGTCGGTACCATGATCTTCAACCAAAAAGAAAGCTCCTTTCAGGTCAAGAAGGGGCCGGTGTTCGCCAACTTCATTCTCGCCGATGAAATCAACCGGTCTCCCGCCAAAGTCCAAAGCGCCTTGCTTGAGGCGATGCAAGAGAGGCAGGTGACTATCGGCGAGCAGACGTTTAAACTTCCGGAGCCGTTTCTTGTTCTTGCGACTCAGAACCCCATTGAGCAGGAGGGGACATATCCTTTGCCTGAAGCCCAGGTCGACCGCTTCATGCTGAAAGTGCGTATCGGGTATCCGGCGAAGGAGGAAGAATTGCAGATCATGCGCTCCAATGTCAACGGTACGTTCGCAGCTGTCGGCAAAGTCGTCGGGCCGCAGGATATTCTGAGGGCGAGAGGTGTTGTCAATGAAGTCTACATGGATGAAAAAATTGAACGATACATTCTGGACATCGTATTCGCCACCCGCACACCGAAAGAATACAAACTTGAGAAGCTCTCGCCGCTTATCAGCTACGGTGCCTCCCCACGTGCAAGTATATCGCTTGCCATCGGGGCAAAGGCATATGCCTTCATCAAGCGGCGCGGATATGTAATCCCCGAAGACGTGCGGGCGATAGCGCTCGACGTTCTGCGGCATCGTGTTGCTGTGACGTATGAAGCCGAGGCGGAAGAAGTGTCTTCGGAGCAGGTTGTTCAGGAAGTGTTGAACGCGATCGAAGTGCCGTAGGCCTTCGCCATTTCGAAAGAAAGCGCTGCGGCGCGTGGTAAGTGAGAATTATGGAAACCCGGGATCTTCTAAAGAAAGTACGACAAATAGAAATAAAGACCCGCGGGCTTGTGAACCAGGTCTTTTCCGGTGAATACCATAGTGTGTTCAAAGGAAGGGGTATGGAGTTTTCGGAAGTCCGCGAATACCAGTACGGAGACGACATCCGTTCAATTGACTGGAATGTTTCAGCACGTTTCAATCATCCGTTCGTAAAGGTGTTTGAAGAGGAACGTGAGTTGACGGTAATGCTTGTCGTGGATTTCAGCCGCTCGGGCTACTTCGGCACGCACAACCAGCTGAAGAATGAGATTGCGGCGGAGATCTGCGCGGTGCTTTCCTTCTCAGCCATCAAGAACAACGACAAGGTGGGATTGATACTCTTCACCGACAAGATTGAGAAGTTCGTTCCTCCGAAAAAAGGCAGAGCGCATATTCTCCGCATCATCCGGGAGTTGATTTCATTTGAAGCGCAGGGATCGGGCACGGACATCAAGCAGGCGCTCGAGTATTTCAATCACGTCAATAAGAAGAGAACGATCGCTTTCTTGATCTCGGACTTTATTGATGAGGGGTACGACAGGATTCTCCGAATTGTGAGCCGGAAACACGACATCATCGCAATAGAGCTGTCGGACCCGCGCGAAGAGACTCTCCCCAACGTAGGATTGATCAAGATGCGCGATGCGGAGACACGCGCAGAGCGGTGGGTCGATACAGCCAACCCCGCTGTTCGCAAGCAATTCGAGGCGCACTGGCGCTCTGTTCGTGACAGGCGGAGCCAGATGTTTTTGCGAAGCCGTGTCGATTCCATCCCCGTACGGATTGACAAACCGTACATCAAACCGATAGTCGATTTCTTCAAGCTTCGGGAGCGGCGCTTGTGATGCGGATGGGACCAGTTCTTGTATTTGTGGTGCTACTGATAGTTGCTCCCACACTGACGGCGCAGGAGCCGTCAGCACGGGCGTGGGTTGATTCAACCGTATTCCGTATCGGTGACCCAATCACCGTGCGAGTCGAAGTTGAACAGGCTCCGTCGCGGATGAACCCTCTTGTGAATGACACACTCGGTGTATTTACCGTTCTGGATAAAGGAGGTTTTCAAGAGCGATCGGGAACAGTGAACGGGACGCTTACTGTGGCGGTTTACGACTCCGGGACGGCGGTTCTTCCGCCTATCGAGTTGGGGTATGTCCGTTCGGGAGACTCGGCGGTTCACGTTGTCCGCACGAACCCGCTGGTCTTGACAATCCGGCTCGTAGAGGTGGACACGGCGGGTACGTTCAAGGACATCAAGCCGGTGATCTCTATTCCCCTGACAGTGGCGGAGATTTCGCTTATCATCGGGAGCGCGATCGGGCTGGTGTTGCTTGGCATGTTCATTTATTCTGTTGTCAAGCGGAGAAAGTCCGAAGCGCCGGCCGAAGTGTATGTGCCTTTACTCAAGCCGGCACACGTACTTGCGCTTGAGGAATTGGGGATGCTCAAAGACAAACGATTGTGGCAACAGGGTCTCATCAAACCATACTACTCAGAAGTTACCGGAATTCTCCGGCGCTATTTTGAGAACAGATTCGGATTCATGGCTCTTGAGCAGACAACGGATGAGATTCTCGTCGCGCTGAGAAGGTTTGAGCGGGGGCAAGGCGTTCTCGACAAGGCTGAAACAATGCTCCGCCGTGCGGATCTTGTGAAGTTCGCAAAGCATCAACCCGCAATTCCCGAACATGAAGAAATGCTCGTGCTGGCGCATGACATTATAGAGATGACCAAAGTTCGGACAGAGTGGGCAACCGCGCAGAAAGAGGAAGCAGAGGGTGCGCATGTTTGATCCGAATATCACGTTCGCAAATCCCGAATATCTGTACGCTCTTGCGATCATTCCGTTGCTTGCGCTATGGTACTTCTGGCGGCAGGATGAACTGTCCAGCGAGATGAAGTACTCAACCTTGAGCCCGTTCAGCGCGCTCAAGCCCACCTTGAAAGAGCGGCTACGCCATCTCCCTTTTATTCTCCGGCTGTTAATCATAGGAGTATTGATTGTAGGCTTTGCCCGTCCCCGCACGACGTCGCAGGGAGAAAATGTGTACACGGAAGGCATTGATATTGTGCTTCTTTTCGATATTTCGGGAAGCATGAAGGCGCAGGACCTTCGCCCGAACCGTGTGGAAGCCGCGCGACAAGTGATGATGGATTTTGTCGAGGGCCGAACGAATGACAGAATCGGCCTGGTCATATTTGCGGGAGAGAGCTTTACCCAATGCCCGATGACCCTTGATTACAGAGTCCTGAAGAACCAGCTTGCCGCCGTGAAGCAGGATATTATCGAGGACGGCACTGCGATCGGCATGGCAATAGCCCAAGGTGTCAACCGGCTGCGCGAGAGCAAAACGAAAAGCAAGGTGATTATTTTGCTGACGGACGGTGTGAATAACCGCGGCGAAATTGATCCGCTGACTGCCGCGCAGATCGCGCAGACGTTCGGGATCAGAATCTATACCATTGGTGTTGGAACCAACAAAGGTGAAGCACCGTATCCCGTACAGACGCCATTCGGCGAGCGCGTACAGTTCGTACCTGTCGATATCGACGAAAAGACCCTCGTCAAGATTGCTGAATCCACAGGAGGACAGTATTTCCGGGCGACAGATAATCGCACACTCAAACAGATCTACAAAGATATTGATGAGTTGGAGAAGACGAGGATTGAGGTCCGGTCGTATCGTTCGTACACCGATCTGTTCTCGAACTGGCTCTGGATCGGGTTGATCGCATTGGGATTGGAGCGTCTTCTTTCAAACACATATTTGCGAAAGATTCCGTAGGCATGATCCGGTTCGAACATTTTGATTATTTGTATCTGTTGCTGTTGATACCGCTTTTCGTTGCGTTGTATTGGCTTCTTGCCCGGACCCGCAGGCAGGCGATGCAGCGGTTCGGTGATCCGGCATTGCTCGAACGCCGCCTTGCCGTGTCCGCCAGTGGAGCGAAACGGTCGGGCAAGTTCATTCTGCTTGTTCTCGTGTTTGCTTGTCTGGTTCTTGCCCTTGCCAATCCTCAGATTGGCACGCGCATGGAAGAAGTGAAACAGGAGGGGATCGATCTTTTCATCGCGCTTGACGTTTCGTTCAGCATGAAGGCGGAAGATATCAAACCCAACCGACTCGAGAAAGCCAAGCTGCAAATCCGCAATTTGATTGACCGGCTTGCAGGGGACAGGATCGGCCTTGTCGTGTTTGCCGGTGAAGCATACACGCAGTTCCCGCTCACAACGGATTACAGCGGCGCGAAGCTGTTCCTGGATGTAGTCGATGTTGATGCTGTTCCCACGCCGGGAACTTCCATAGGGGCGGCAATCAGGCGGACTGTTGAGTCGTTCGATTTCAATGAACCTACATCGAAGGCGCTTATTATCATTACAGATGGTGAGAACACTGAGGGCGAGGCATTTCCGGCCGCTGAGGAAGCGGCAAAGAAGGATGTCCGCATTTATACTATCGGACTTGGCTCTCCTGAGGGTACGCCAATTCCCGTGTACAACGCGTCGGGTCAACAAGTGGACTTCAAGCGCGACAGGCTCGGCAACATCGTTGTGACGAAGCTCGACGAGGTATCCCTCGAGCGGATTGCAGCCATCGGCAATGGAGCGTACTATCGTGGGACGAATACCCAGGATGAGCTGAATGAGGTGTATAAAGCCATCAATGCATTGGAGAAACGGGAATTCGGGACGAAGCGGTTCACCGATTACGAGTCACGCTACCAATATCCTCTTCTGGCGGGAATTCTCCTCCTGCTGATCGAGTTATTGATTTCGGAGCGAAAAATCGAGTGGATTGCGAAGTGGAATCCTCTACGCAAAGGAGTTAACGTATGACGGGAAGATTGATTGGATTTATGCTTCTGTTTGCAGCAAGTGGCGCGTCTGCACAGTCCGTAAGGTCGTTAGTTAACGAGGGCAATGACCTGTACGCCGAGAAGAATTACAATGATGCAGAGGTGAATTACCGCAAGGCGCTGGAGAAGGATATAACTTCCGTGCCGGGTAAATACAACCTCGGCAACGCGCTCTACAGGCAGGAGAAGGTCGATGAATCGGTCGCCACGTATCAAGAGGCGGTGCAGCGAAGCACTTCACCGCGGGTCAAGGCCCGTGCGTACTACAATCTCGGCAACGCATACATGAAGGGCGACAAGCTGCAAGAGGCAATAGATGCATATAAAGAGTCCCTCAAGCTCAATCCCTCCGATGAAGAGGCACGGTACAATCTCTCATATGCGCTGAGAAAGATGCGGGAGCAGCAACAGCAACAAAAAAACCAAAACAATAACGATAAGAACAAGGACAACAAAGACAACAAAGATCAGGACAAGCAAGATCAAAACAAGGATCAGCAGGATCAAAACAAAGACCAAAAAGACAACAATCAGCAACAGCAACAAAATCAAGATCAGCAGCAATCACGGCAACAACCACAGGACCAGCGGCAACAACAACAACAAAAGCCCCAAATGTCCAAAGCAGATGCCGAGCGCATTCTTGAAGTGCTGAAGAACAATGAGAAAGATGTGCAAAAGAAATTGCGTCAACGGGCTGTTGCCCGTCCGAAATCGGAAAAGGATTGGTGAGAATGTACAGACGCATTCAGTATTCCATCATTCTATTGCTTGTAGCCTTCGCCGGTGTAGTCGCGCAGGAGCCTGCATTTGAGGTGACTGTTGACAAAAACCCTGTAGCTGTTGACGACAGATTTACTCTCTCGTTTGTTCTTAGCAACGCCGGCATGCGCGGCGGACAGAATCTCAAGCTTCCAAACCTTGACCGTTTCCACATTCTCTCAGGTCCGAGTACATCATCGAGCGTGCAGATCGTAAATGGCGCCATGTCGTCAACAATGACGTACAGCTATGTGCTGCAACCAAAAGATCCCGGCAAGTTCACTATCGGGGCGGCAACTATCGATGCCGGCGGCAAGACGATCAGCACATCCCCGATAATAATTGAAGTTGTGAAAGGATCGGGCAGGCCGAAAGCCCAGCAACAGCAGCCCGGTGTTACTCCGGATCTTTCCGCCCAACTATCGGAGAATCTTTTTTTGCGTGCATCGGTTGACAGGGCACGCGTTATGCAAGGGGAGCAAATCAACCTTGTCTATAAGATCTACATGCGCGTCCCGGTTCAGAATTACAACATCACCAAAACCCCGGGCATGACGGGGTTCTGGAGTGAAGATATTGAAACGCCCAAGCAAGTCCAGATCACGAATGAAACAGTCAATGGTGTGCCGTTCAGGGTGGGCATCATAAGACGAATGGCACTGTTTCCCACACAGTCGGGGACACTTGAGATCGGTCCGATGGAGATTACAACGCTGGTGACTGTCCGTGACCGCAGGACAATGGATCCGTTTGATGCGTTCTTTAGTGATCCTTTCGGACGGCAGATTGAGTACGTGGTGAAAAGTGATCCCATTAGAATCAAGGTAGATCCGCTACCGGACGGAGCTCCGGTGAGTTTCAAGGGAGCCGTCGGGAAATTCACCATGACTGCCAAGATTGATAAAGAGGAGACGAAAACAAATGAGCCTCTAAGTTTCAAAGTCACGATTTCGGGAACGGGGAATATAAAGGTTCTTGAATCACCCGCCGCGGAATTTCCGGCGGACTTTGAGCAGTATCCCCCGAAGGTGACCGACAACATCAACCGGCGTGAATCAAAAATCTCGGGCTCAAAAACATTCGAGTATGTTCTTATTCCCCGCTATCCCGGAACGAAAATTATTCAGCCGGTGGAGTTCAGCTATTACGATGTTGCGAAGAAAGACTACGTGAAGCTGCAGTCACCGGAGATAACCATCAACGTGGAACAGGGCGCGGCAGGGGCGGCACCGTTTGTTTCCTCCTCCCGTGCTGACGTCCAAATGCTAAGCCAGGATATCAGATTCATAAAGGTAACAAACCCGACCTTCAGGCAGCGCGGCGATTTCCTCTACAACAGCGGAGTATTTGCAGTGATGGCAGTTCTGCCGCTTGCAGCCCTCGCCGGAGCGTTCGTGTTTGCACGACAGCGCAGGGAAAACCTGCGTGATATCGCGGGTTACCGCAACAAGCGGGCAATCAAGGTTGCACGCAGGGGGCTCAAGAATGCAGAAGAAATGCTTAAGCGTATCAGCAGCGGCGCTGAGTCCGGTTCGGAGACGAAGGTCCGTTTCTATTCAGAAGTTGCCCGTGCTATGTGGAAGTACTTGGGAGACAAACTCAATATCCAGCAGGCTGACCACTCGATAGAAACGGTCGTCAACACGTTTGCTCAACGCTCCGTGAACGGCGAGGTGGCGGCGTCGCTGCGGACGCTTCTCGAGGAGTGTGAAATGGCCCGCTTCGCCCCGACCAGCCTGACTGTGGAAGGGATGAAGCGCACGTACGACAATGCCAGCAGGATCATAGTTGATCTGGAGCGTACGTTACGATGAAATACTACGTGCTTGTATTGTCGCTTCTCTATGTTCCTTTTCTGCCGGGGGCCGAGCCGGCGCAGTTATTCGAACGTGGAAACCAGCTCTACCAGCAAGGAAAGTATGCTGAATCTGCTGCTGCCTATGAGCAAATTGTTGCTGATGGCTACGTGAGCGCAGACGTGTTCTTCAATCTTGGAAACGCATACTACAAGACTGGTGCCATTGCAAAGGCGATTCTCCATTACGAGCGTGCGCGCAAGTTTATTCCCAACGATGAGGATCTGCAGCACAATCTTGCGCTTGCCAATTTGATGATCACGGATCGCATTGAGCCCGTTCCCCGGCTGTTTATTTGGGATTGGTGGGAGTGGTTGTTGTCAGCCGTTTCTTTAAATGGCGCAACATGGATCACGTATGCTGTATATGTGATGCTCGTCGGATTTATTATGGCGATCATTCTCTCGATATCGTATGATGTGCGGCGGCTTTCGGCAGTGCTTGCGGGGATGAGTGTGCTTCTAACAATTGTTTCAGCGACCATCCTGGCCGGAAAAATCAACGAAGTGCAACGGACCGACACAGCCATCATCATGACAAACGTTGTCAACGTCAAGAACTCTCCCGATCCGAAAAGCACCGACGCGTTTGTGCTTCACTCGGGGGTTAAAGTTAATCTGACTGACAAAGTGAACGACTGGTACAAGATCCGGCTGGCGGATGGTAAAGTCGGGTGGATTGAGGAGAAGACGTTCGAAGTTATATAGAAAAGGCCGGCTCATGCCGGCCTTCGTTTTTTGGAGGTTCAATCCTCGTGTGACTTCGGGGTCGCTTTCTCAAGTGCCAATTCGACTGCTGAGACGAGGTCTCCGGATAAGGGCTTGACAGATGAGGCGTATTTTTCCAACAGAGCGCCATCCCGTCCGACAAGGTACTTCTGAAAATTCCAGCGAACTTCCCCGGCAACGGGTTCTGAGGTCGTGATGTAGCGATAAAGGGGATGCTGGTCCTCTCCCTTCACGCTGATCTTGGAGAACATGGCAAAGGTAACCCCGTAATTGCGCTCGCAAAATTCCGCAATTTCTTCGTCAGTCCCGGGTTCTTGCCCGCCGAAATTATTGGCGGGAAAACCCAGAACAACAAATCCGCGGTCCTTGTATTTCGTATATAATTCTTCAAGCTCTTTATACTGCGGAGTATATCCGCACCGGGATGCCACATTTACAATGAGAAGGACTTTTCCCTTATATCGGGCGAGGGAAACGTCTTTCCCATCAAGGCTCTTTACCGTGAAATCGTAGATGGTCGTTTCGCCCGCTATAGCCGTCATTGTCAATCCTGTGAATGTGAAAAACATGGCGGCGACTAGGGCCGCAGAAACTGTTGAATGTCGCATCGGGTGGATTCCTGAACTGGAAAATGGATTTGGAATACTCTGGTAACTGCCCTGTCCAAGAAAAAGTTCCGTCCATGTAACGAAAGGAACCCTGAAATTAATTTGGTGGTTCATATCTTCAAACTCTTGACTTTGGAAATTTCTTGCTTACCTTTTATACAAGGACCATTGCTCAAGAAAACTAAGCCGGTTTGAGTTGATGGGTGTCCGGAATGTGAGGAAGGAAGGAGAGGTTGCCATGACAAAAAGCAAGCGAGTGATGAAGCGACACATATTGTCGCTGATGTTCAACAGGTTGCAGGAGGTAGGTGCTGTTGAACAGTCTCGGGAGGCATTTCTCAGCAGCACTATGACGCTGCATGATCTTGACGCACTTCTGGCCTTCAGAACCGACCCGATGCTCGATGAATTGCGGGCGGCTCTTGAACGTATGGAAACCGGCACCTATGGCCTTTGCCTTTGCTGCAAATCTCCCATTAGTCAGGAGGTTCTTGACCGGGACCCCGCCCAGCGGATGTGCGGAACGTGTGAGCAGCAGTTCGTCCACCAGCCTCGCATTTCTGCGCAGCATTATCCCTTGACCATGTAAGAAAGTTGCTGTACAGCACACCGCAATCCAACCTGCCCTTGGGCAAGTTGGATTTATTGTTTCTGTTCCCTACCTTTTGTGGGTAAATCACCGACACAGTATCTGATAATAAGGACCCGCATGAAGCGCGACTTTATCTCATTTTCATCGTGGAACAAGGATGATCTGTCCGGCATGTGCGCCCTTGCGACACAGATCAAGAACGGGACGAAGAAAGACATCTCTCCCCTTGCCAAAAAAAGCGCCGCACTCATATTTGAAAAACAATCCCTGAGGACCCGAGTATCGTTCGAAGTCGGGGTGGCGCAGTTGGGCGGACATCCAATTTTTCTGCAGCAGGAGACCATCGGCATCGCGACACGCGAATCTGTTCATGACGTCGCCTCCGTGTTGTCCCGCTATAATGAGTTGATCATTGCAAGGACGACAAAGCACCAGACCGTTGTTCAACTTGCGGAGAGTGCTACCGTTCCGGTAATCAATGCTATGACTGACCTGGTTCATCCCTGCCAGGTCCTGGCGGATTACTTTACACTGCAAGAAATCGGCAAGACGGGAAAAGATGTAAAAGTCGTATTTGTCGGTGATGGCAACAACGTTGTGAATTCGTGGCTCGAGCTGGCCGAAAAGATTCCGATGCACCTGGTCATCTCTTCACCCACCGGCTATGAGCCTCATCCGAGTCTCCTGGAACAGGCGCAGGCGTCGGGGGCCAGCACAATCAAGCTCAATCCCGATGCGCTCAACGCAGTGGAGGGAGCCGACGTGGTGTATACCGATGTCTGGCCAAGTGTCCGTGATGTAGGGCGGAGACAGATTATCTTTAAGAACCACCAGTTGAATTCCTCGTTGCTCAAGAAAGCAAAGCCGGATTGTGTGGTAATGCACCGACTGCCGGCGAACCGGGGTGAGGAAATAACCAGGGAGGTTCTTGACGGGAAGCAGTCTATTGTTCTTCATCAGGCAGAGAACAGATTACACATTCAGAAGGGAATAATTGCGTGGCTGCTGGGGTTGCGTCCCTAGGGTGACCAATCTTTGCTTCGCGTTGAAGCAAGAACTGTAGTCAATAGGAGCCAATGGCCAGATAACTGTACGCCCCGAAACCTGCAATCCACGGTTTCGGGGTGTTTTCTTCATGGCATGTTGATTGACTCTGTATTCCAAGGTCGGAACAACCAAACGTGAGGAGGCTATGAAGACTTTTTTTGCGATTGCGGGATGTATAATCGCCCTGCAGGCGGGGAGTGTGCAGCAGTCCGAGGCACATCCGCAGTGGGGCGGCTCTGCGGGAGTGAGCTTCGGTGTTTTCTATGACGGACTGAGTCCGTACGGCGAGTGGATGACAGTTGGCGGGGGAGTATACGGCTGGAGGCCCGCAGGTGTTCACGCCGGCTGGCGGCCGTACACGGTAGGCCGATGGCGTTGGACGAACTACGGTTGGTACTGGCTCAGCGATGAGCCGTGGGGCTGGGCGGTGTTCCACTACGGTCGCTGGTATTACGATGATTACTACGGATGGATATGGATTCCGGGATACGACTGGGCACCTGCTTGGGTCGAGTGGCGATACAGTCCTGACTATATAGGATGGGCCCCCCTCGGACCGTATGCTGTTTTCAATATCAGTTGGGGAATTCACTACAGAACACGCTGGTACACACCTGTCCATTGGTGGAGCTTCGTACCATGCAGATACGTTGCTCATTCTAATGTCCACCGTTATGTTTACCGGACCGAGAGCAATACACGCTATATTGGCGCGACCCGCTCCGGCGGAAGTGTCCGGTACGAAGGTGGGCGCATTGTGAGTAGGGGCCCCGAGCGCGACTACGTTGAACGTCGCGGAAATGTCAGGATCGAACAGGTTCGTGTACGGGAGGTTGACGATAAGGCCGTGGAGCGCATAGCGCGTGACGGCAGCAGAGAAGAAATTCAGGTCTACAGGCCCCGTATAGAACGACGAGCAGACGAGAGTAATGAAGCATCGCGGCCACCCCGTGTTCGTGATGAAGGCGGACGTTCCATTGGCTTGGATACGCGCAAGATCGATGTCCGGGCGCGGGAGATTGAGCGTGAAGAAGGACGTGATATGCGTCGAGCAGAGGAATACCGCAGCCGGGATGAGGATGGGCGTCGCGGGCGGGTAGACGGTGAGGGGCGTGATCCCGAGGGCCTTTATGGCAGGCCTTCCCCCGGCCGAGATCGTGACGCAGACAGGAATACCGGAAGCGGAAGAGACGAGCGTTCACGTGAGGGAGAGCGACGTGATGATGGCAGGCGTGGACGCGGCGGCGAGGATATCAGAAGCAACGAGCGTCAACCGCAGATGCGCCCCGAGCGCGAAAGTGACCGTGGACGGGAATCAATTGAACGAAGGGGTGAAGAGCGCGAACGCCCTAATCGTCCCCCCGAGCGGGAGTATCGCCCGCCTGCACCTGAACGGAGAGGAGATATGCGTGCCCCCGAACGGCGCAGCGAGCCTCGCAATGATGGCGGAAGAAACAGGGATGGAGGGAGCCGTCCCCTCCGATAGTGGTTCCGACCAAAACGAAGAGCCTGTATCTTCAACGATACAGGCTCTTGCTTTTCATTCAGTCATTATTCTATTGCAGGAATTCGTTCTTCCGCTTCAACAGCGGATTCGCCCGCCAGTCATAAACCGAAAAGACCTGCGGTGAGGCCGATGTTCGGACTAGGTATTTGCCGTCGGGTTGCTTGAAGAATTGCAGCTGCGTTCCCTTCACCTCCAATGTTGCAGACGGTTTTTGTAGCCCGGTTTCGGGTGAGTCGATGAACTCGTCAGCGGGAAAGTTGGAGAGCGAGGTAAGGAAAGATGTAACGGTACCCGATGCTGCGGTCTCCTTTCCCACCGTCCATGTTATGCTGTCTTTCTTTGTGAGAGTAAACAAAGTGTCCCCGTACTGGAATTTCACTTCGTTCACCGTCTCCTGATCAACCTTGAAGATTGTCTTGTCGCGCCAATCACTCGGTTGCTTGATGTAGACGATGCCGAGCGATCCGGTCACAGAGCATACTTCGTCGGAATCGTCGATCCGTGCGTATGTCTCGGTCCATGACGTAGTAGGTTTCCCGATACGGACTGCAGCAAGCAGCCTCTCATTCGAAAACCACTTGATGAGAGGTCCGGTGGAATCAACAGAGAATGTTGATTGTTTTGCGGGGTTTGTTGAAACAACGGCGGTGACGTTCATGTCCCGTCCCTGTCCCACTGCCTTTGTCACCGCAGCTTCATCCGCGGGATAGCGGAGCGGTGAAGTCAGCATCCACTTCCCCCCTTCGCGCTGAAGAACGACGGTCGAGTTGTTTGCCGTAATTTCCAACTTGTCCACCGCAGACGAATCAAACGAAACCAACGGCTCACCTGCGGATGAGGTGCGGCTGAGTTCACCCTCCTGCTGCAATACGATATAAGCGGCGATCCCCAGCAGGGCAAGAATTCCAATCAATGTCGAGATATTTCGTTTCATCAATCTCTCCCAAAAAAATAATAGCTACGCAGCGGCCTCAAGGGCTTTGCGTTTTGCTTTGCGAATTTTCCATCTGATGAGTCCGAAGCCGATGATCATCAGTGGGGGCAACAACATAGTCCCAAACTTGAACACCTTCTTCATGCCGTCGGATACTTGATCGAGCGGCGGCAGGGACACATCCTTAGAGCGGATGGTGATAAGCCCTGCGTCGTCGGCAAGGTAGTCAACAAGGTTGGCGAAGAATGTAAGATTATCGCGACCACCGAGATATTGGTCCTTCATGAAGTCTCCGTCACCAACAAGCACGAGTCTGCTTTCCATCTGCGCGACGGGGATCGTTCCACCGACCGGCTGCAACGCACTGGCGCCGGTATCGACAGGGACCGGCTTCCCGGCGTAAAAACTGTTGAAAGTACCGGTAACTGTTGCTGCAAGCGGGATATGCTGTTCGGTGAACATCTCCCTCGTATATTCCTGCATGGGATTGAAGAAGAAGACTTGCGATTGCCGTCCGCTTTGTTTCGATGATCGCATCAAAATCTCACCGCTGAGTCCTTTCGGCGCAAGTGCGGTTGTGTCAACCGAACTGACGAAGAACAACACTACGCTTTGCAGGTTCTGCACCACCATGTTCTCCGGACTGAAGTTGCTTGCCACGGGAATGTAGGGGAACTGAACCTGACTCTGGATCGAGAACGACCCCTGCTGCTGGACGATGTTAATCGGGGCGCACTGTGCATCGCGGACAAGGTCGGGATTGATACGCAGCCCGTAGTGTTCGAGCATATCTTCGAGCTTGAGGTCAATTTCCCGTCCGAATTGCTGGCGAAGATCACCATCGACTTTGTTCAGAAGGAACGCAACTTTGCCCCCTCTCATAATAAACTGATCGATCTTGTATTTTGCCGTTTCGGAGAAAGGCTCCGACGGGGAAACGATCAGGAGTACGGCAATATCCTGCCCGATAGGCTGCCCGGCGCTCAGATCAATTGTCTGTACATCATACTGTCGCGAGAGATGATCGTGGGCGCGGCGCATTTGATCGATCCCGGCCTCGCCGTGTCCGGCAAGGAATGCGATTTTCTTTCTCGATTTTTGTGTGAGGCGTTTGATCGTACTGCTGATATCGTATTCAAGCGTTGATGTGCTTTGAATAACCGGAATTACTTCACGGCGGTCTTCGTACATGAACACCAGTCCGAGATAGCCGCGCACAAGTTCCAGCTTGTCATCCTTGATCGCCTGAACCTGCACGGGCTGAATACCCTGTTGTTGTGCCTCCTGCTCTCCTTTCTCTCCCGAAGGATTGATGAAGTCGAACTGGAGATTGCCGCCTGAATAAGCCTTGTACTCGTTCAACTGATCGAGTACCGTGCGGCGGATGTTGTTGTAGGGTGCGGGGAGTTCCTCGGTGAAATACGCTTTGATGGTAAGCCTGTCATCGAGTCCCTTCACAAGGTTTTTGCTCGCATCTGACAGTGTGAAAAGGTTGTTCTGCGTGAGGTCCAGGCGCCCGAACAGCCGGACGGACACGAAGTTCAACAATACGAGTATTCCCGCGACAATTGCCACGCGGATCAAGGTCTGGGATCGTAGATTCGAGTTCGCCATTGTCATCACCACTTTCGACGTTCAAGTGAAACTGTTGCAAGCAGAAGCGAGAAACCGAGCACGGACAAGAAATAGATGATATTCCGTGTATCGATAACTCCCCGGGCAATGCCCGAATAATGGAAATCAACCCCGAGGAACTCGAGCGTGGAAGCCAGGAACCCCGGGAAATACGGCAATACCTTGTCAATCATGAAAAGGAAAAAGGCAAAAATGAAACCGAGAATGAACGCGACAATCTGGTTATCCGTGAGGCTTGAGGCAAGGAGCCCGACGGCAATGAACACGCCCCCCATCAGCATAAGACCGATGTACCCGCTGACCACCGGCCCGAAGTCAATGGAGCCGAGGATTGCCATGGTAATAACGTAAAGGAACGTCGGCAACAGGGCTGCGCCCAGGACAACCCACGCCGCGAGGAATTTTCCGAGGATGATCTCAACATCTTTCACGGGTCGCGTTGTCAGCAGTTCGATGGTTCCGGACTTGTTCTCCTCGGCAAGAAGCCGCATGGTGATCGCCGGTGCAATCACCAGAAACAGGATCTTTACCAGCGGAGAGTCAAACACAAGATAGAGTGATGCCACATTGTTCAGGAACAAGTTGTTCGAGAAAAACCATCCAAGTATCGACAGGAACACAACGATAACTACATAAGCAACCGGCGAGTTAAAATATCCTTTCAACTCGCGGTTAAAAATTGGAATAATGTTGGGCAGTGCTTTCATATCTCACCAAAAATAATCTTGCGTGATAGACAATGTTTCAGGATGTCGTCAACTTATGAAATACCTCTTCGAGCGAGGTGGTCTTGCGGTGCATTTCCAGAATCACCCAGCCTTCCGCCACGGCAAGCCGGAACGCTGCTTCTCTAACGTCCGTCCCTTTTGCAACGTGAAGCATGAAGCGCGATGTGCCGTTCTTCTGTCCCAGCAACTCGACACTGCCGACGCCGTTGAGAGTCCTGAGTTTTGGGGAAACCTGCTCGAGCGGGCTCGAAGCGCCCGTCATCAATTCGAGCGTCAACGATTCGGCGCCCTGGAAATCCTGCTGCAGTTTCTCCGGCGTGCCGTCCGCGACGATCTTCCCCTCGTTGATTATCAGTACGCGGTCGCACGTTGCCTGGACTTCCGAGAGGATGTGTGTCGAGAGGATGACTGTCTTAGCTCTGCCGAGCTGCTTGATAAGGTTCCTGATTTCGACGATCTGGTTCGGATCGAGACCGCTTGTCGGCTCGTCGAGAATCAGCACTTCGGGTGAGTGGATCATTGCCTGCGCAAGTCCGACACGCTGGCGGTATCCCTTCGAAAGTTCGCCGATATCCTTGTGTCGCACCTTTTCCAGTCCGCAGAGATGGACAATCTCTTTGATGCGCGGTGCAATCGTGGTCGGCTTCATAGCCTGCAACTGCGCCGCATATTCCAGGTACTCCAGCACATTCATTTCGGGATAGAGAGGGTTATTCTCGGGCAGATAGCCGATCTTGCGCCGGACTTCGAGCGAATGTGTGGCGGTATTGAGGCCGTCCACCTCGACTGTTCCTGCCGTTTGCGGCATGTAGCAGGTGATGATCTTCATCGTCGTGGTTTTGCCGGCACCGTTCGGTCCCAGAAAGCCGAGAATCTCGCCCGAGCGGACATCGAACGAAATATCGTTTACGGCCTTTTGCGTGCCGTAGACCTTCTCCAAGTTGCGTACTGTTATGGACATGGTTCGTCTTTGTGATTGTACTTCGAATTGCGTTGAGGAAGTTCTTGAGAGGATGCTGAGAGGATTCCGCACAAGGCAGGACCAATCCAACTACAGCATTCCTCAAAGCGGAGAGAATTTAACCAGCAGTGGAAAAAAATTCAAGCAAAACAGGAAATCGCCCGCAAATTTTACAGTCCGCCCGCCTGAAGACCGGCGGGGCAGAATAGGCCCAGAATCTAATCGGGCCGCCGCCGATTTTGCATGCGTCGTTCCATTTCCTTCTTCCGGATTTCCGCATACTTGAGCTGCTGGTCCTCGGTCAGGACTTCGTTAATGCGTCCGTCCGTCTTTTCGTTTAATGTCCGCATGGTTTCCATCATGCTTTGGCGGTCGCCATCGAAGTTCTGAAACAACTCCCGACGCTCTGCATCGGCTCCCTTTAGGATCTGCAGAACAGCGACTGCCTGGTCTTCCGAAAGTTCCAGCTCCTTAGAGAGTTGTGCTGTTCTCTCTTCGGGAGAGGGCATGACCCGCTGGGGTTGGGCTTTTGCTACGCTGCCGATGGCAACCAAACTGAATGCCAGTAATGCGAAACATATGGCTCTGTTCATAGTCACACTCTTGGATAGTTATAGATAAAAGGACTTTTCTTAGATGGATCTTCCCGATTTATGTTTAATGGAAAGGGGAATTTGGTTAAACTCAACCCGAATCATACGGTCTAAGCTGCGTACACATCTATCCTTTTATGACATTCAGACTGTTTCTCTTTGCCCTTGTCACGCTTCCGGGTGTACTTGTTGCCCAGAACGCTACAATTACAGGCCGGGTGGTCGATGGCGAGTCGGGGTCACCCCTTCGCTCAGCCGTCGTCAAATTATCAAATGTCGCCGATACATCCAAAGGAATGACAGCACTTACCTCTCAGGACGGCACCTTCAAGTTCATTTCGGTGGAAATGAAGATCTGGCGTTTTGACGTGTCGCACCTTGGGTTCGAGCGGTACACGCGCGTCATCAGGATAGACAAGCCGGCGGTTTCGCTCGGTGACGTCATGCTGAAGGAATCGGTTATTGCCCTGGGTGAAGTTGAGGTAAAAGGAAAGGCGGCACCCGCTGTGCAGAAGGGAGATACAACCGAATTCAATGCGACAGCGTTTCAGACCAATCGTGATGCCTCTGCGGAAGATCTTGTCGCAAAAATGCCCGGAGTGACCGTTGAAGGGGGAACCGTGAAGGCACAGGGCGAAGATGTGCAGCGTGTGCTTGTAGACGGGAGGGCATTCTTCGGCACTGACCCGACCCTTGCGCTTCGCAATCTCCCGGCCGATGCAATCGATAAAATCCAGATCTTTGACCGGCTCAGTGATCAGGCCGAGTTTACCGGTTTTGATGACGGGCAGCGTGTGCGCACGATGAACATTGTCACCCGTCCCGAACGCCGCAACGGAACTTTCGGCAGAACTTACGCGGGCTATGGCAATGACACGCGTTATCAAACGGGCGGTAATGTCAACATCTTTTCGGGAGATACGCGGTTTTCCATCATCGGGCTCTCGAATAATGTCAACCAACAGAACTTTTCGATCCAGGACCTTCTTGGCGCGGTCGGTGGAAGTGGTGGTGGCGGAGGGCGAAGGATGTTCATGATGGGGGGGCGCTCAGGTGGCGGTGGCGGCGGGTGGGGAGGCGGGCGTGGCGGGTTCGGTGGAGGCTCGATCGGCAATTTTCTGGTCGGGCAACAGAACGGCATAGCAAAGACTCATTCTATCGGAACGAACTACTCCGACAAATTCGGCAATGCGCTGAGCATTTCCGGCAGCTACTTTTTCAACTTCACAAACCCCCGGAACGATCAGCGGATCAACCGACAGTACCTTGCTTCAGGGGACTCAAGCACATTGTACAACGAAGTCGGGACCTCGAACACGAAGAACTACAACCACCGTTTCGACTCGCGCATAGAGTACACAATTGACTCGTCACACTCGCTGATTGTGCAGCCCCAGCTCTACTTCCAAAGCAATGATGCTGCAAATGCACAAGCGGGACTTACAACATTGGCCGGAACCTCGCAGTGGTTGAACAGGGCACTGTTCGACAACTCCTCCTCGACATCCGGCAACAATATTTCGACCCGTCTGACGTACCGTTACAGATTCGATACCCCCGGCAGGACTCTTTCGCTTGAAGTCCGGGGCGAATTGAATGACAAAGACGGCAGCGGGCGGCAACAGTCGCTTGTAGAGTATGCGGGCAATACGGCGATGAACGACACCCTCGACCAGCGCTCGTCGCTAGCGACCGATGGCGCGTCCCTTTCCACAAGGCTTGTCTACACCGAACCGTTCACCGAGCGAGGCATGCTGCAGTTCACCTACAATCCTTCGTTCTCGCGAAGCAGTTCCGACAACCGACGGTTTGACTTTGACCCGGGCAACGGAACGTATTCCGTTCCGGTCCCCTCCCTCTCGAACAAGTTTGACAATACTTACAATACCCAGAACGCCGGCGTAGGGTTCAGAAAACAGATCGACGGATCGAATCTTATGATCGATCTCGCTCTGCAGCGCGCATCGCTTGGCGGAGAACAGGAGTACCCCGCCGTGTCGCGCGTTGCGAAAACATTCTACAACGTTCTTCCCTCGGCCACACTTGATACGAAACTCGATGAGGGAAAAAGCCTTCGCATTTTCTACCGGACGTCAACACGTGCCCCATCGATCAGTCAACTGCAAAATGTTGTGGACAACACGAATCCGTTGCAGCTCTCGACAGGGAATCCGGACTTGAAGCAATCATTCACACACACGGTGTTTTCTCGCTATTCATCCACCAATCCTTCAGAGGGGGAAAGCCTTTTTCTTCTTCTCTCGGTGCAGTATGCCACCGATCAGATTACGAACTACACCTTCACGGCATTGCGGGACACTACCGTCGCCGGTATCCGGCTCAGCCGCGGGACTCAGCTGACCTATCCAGTCAATCTTGACGGGTACTGGAGTGCCCGGTCGTTCGGCACGTTCGGGTTTCCGGTGGGATTGCTGTCAAGCAACCTGAATTTGAACGGCGGCGTGAATTTCTCCCGCACACCCGGACTTGTAAACGGTGTGACCAGCTTCGCAAACAGTTATGCACTCAGCGCGGGTTCGGTTCTTTCCAGTAACATCAGCCAGGATATCGACTTCACCCTTTCATACTCCGGCAGCTACACCATCTCACGCTATTCTCTCCAGCCTGAGTTGAATAACAATTACTATAACCACAATGCGACAGTGCGCATGAACCTCGGGTTTCTTGACGGATTTGTTTTCCGCGGGGATGTAACACATACGCGCTATACAGGCCTCGGCGGGGGATACGACATCAGTACGGTGTTGTTGAACGGAAGTCTTGCCAGAAAATTCTTCGAGAACGAACGGGGGGAACTTCGGTTCTCCATCTCTGATATTCTCAATCAAAACAAAAGTGTCGGGCGGAACGTGACAGAGTCGTACATCGAGGACTCGGAGAACCGCGTGCTGGGGCGCTACTTTATGGTGACGTTTACCTACACTCTCCGCTGAGAGTCTTTGGCGCCTCGTACGTCGAGTGATATCACGCCGTTTCCATCCGGGAAGACCAGCAACGGATTGATTTCAAGTTCGGTGATCTCGGCGCAATCGACTGCGAGGTTTGAGAGTCTTACCATCACATCAATTACAGCGTTGATATCCCCGGCAGGAGATCCACGCCATCCGTTCAGGCGTGTTCCTGCGCGGGTCTTCGAAAGCATCAGGGCTGCACGTTCCGGCGTTATCGGTGCAATGCCCGTGCTGATGTCGCGCAGCAACTCCACTTCGACCCCGCCGCTTCCGACAAGAATCAACGGCCCGAATTGCTTGTCCCTTTTCACACCTACAATCAACTCCTTGCCTCCAGTGTACATCTTCTGAACAAGAACCCCGTCGATGGCTGCATCAGGGTTGAGAGAAGTGGCCGACGTCATGATGGTATGGAATGCTTCGCGGACAGCGTCGGCATTGGACAGATTGAGAACAACCCCCCCGATGTCCGACTTGTGAGAAAAGTTTCCGGAAACAATCTTCAGCACCACAGGGAAGCCGATTTCGGCTGCGGCGTTGACAGCTTCTTCCTCAGTCCTTGCCAGTTGTGATGCCGGGACAAGGATCCCGTACGCCGAAAGGAGGGCAAAGTAATCAGCCTGAGCGAGGGCAGTGTGAGCGGCCTTCTTGTCGACGGAGAGGGCCGGACCGGTCTGCCGGGCGCCGGTTTTCGCATCATCCAGCCAACGGCGGCGCGCTACCATTGCCGCCAACGTCGATGCTGCCCGCTCGGGGAATGCGAAGTTGGGCATTCTTTTTTGGTGGAGGATTTCGAGTGCCTTGTCAACCGATGCAAGTCCCATGATAGATGTGAGCACCGGCTTGCGATGTGCAGCCGCCACTTCACTGATTACTTCCGCGAGCGAAGTCGGAAGAAACCAATCCTGCGGAGCCTGGATAACGAGAGCAGCGTCAACGGTCGGGTCGGAGAGGAGAGCGTCGAGAGCAACGGCATACGTGCCCGGGCCCGACCCAGCGAGGATATCCACGGGATTCGACAGACTTCCTGCTGCAGGTAACCGGGGGCGCAGGTATTCGCGGGTTGCATCAGTGAGCGGAGCAAGCGCAAGTCCGGCTGCTTCTAGAGCATCCACAGCGAGGATGCCCGGTCCGCCGGCATTTGTTAATACCGCAACGCGGTTGCCCGCCGGGAGTGGCTGCCACGCGAGCGCCCGGGCCCAGTCAAACAATTGCTCCATCGTGCAGGCATTCAGCACTCCGCACTCCCTGAACGCGGCGTTGTATGCTTCGACACTTCCCGCCAGCGCGCCGGTGTGCGAGGCAACGGCACGCGCCCCAGATTCCCCGTATCCGGCCTTCAGCACTATCAACGGCTTGCGCAGCGCCGCTTCACGTGCGACTGTCATGAATGCTCTGCCGTCACTCACCCCTTCGACGTATGCAGTGATGACCTTTGTGAACGGGTCATCGGCAAGTGATGCAAGCATTTCAGTTTCATTCACGTCAACCTGGTTGCCGAGACTGACGATGCGAGAGAATCCGACAGCTGCACCCCGTGCCCAGTCAATCACGACGGCGCACATCGCGCCGGATTGTGAGACGAACCCGATATCCCCCATCTGCGGCATTCCGATTACGAATGTCGTGTTCACCGGCGTGTGCGTATCGATAGTGCCGATGCAGTTCGGCCCGATGATTCTCATCCCGAACGACTTGGCCGCATCCCGTAAGGCCCGCTCACGAGCCAGTCCTTCCGGTCCCGTTTCCGCAAATCCGCCGCTGACCACAACTGCATGCTTGATGCCGCGCTTTCCACACGCATGAACCACATCAACAACTCCCGTCGCCGGGACAATAATAACTGCAAGGTCCACAGGGTCTGGCACATCCGCAATCGTCGGATAGCAACGGTATCCGAGGATTTCAGCAGCGGTGGGATTCACGGGATATACGGGGCCGCGGTAATGGTATTGGACGAGGTTACGGACTACTCCGTATCCCAGCTTGTGCGGGTCAGTGGACGCGCCAATAATGGCGACTCCACTTGGGTGAAAAAACGGATCGAGCATTGGAACAAGTTTCCTGTTTGTGGGATGAATAGCAGTGCGCAGGACGCGCTTGGAAAGAACAGAATTACCATACCAATGTATCAAGAAGCCGATGCAGTGTCAAACAGGGACAGAATCCGGATTCCCGGCGTTTTTTTTTGCGTATCCTGACCGATTTCATGCATTAAGGGTTGACATTGTGCGATGTGATTCCTTTAATATATAGTACGATTTTATTATCAGAAGAGAGGAGGGCAGTATGAGAGTACACGAAACGAACAATGGCAGCACTCGTTCCATGATTATCGGCCTTTTGGCAGGAGGGACAATAGGTGCTGCACTGGCATTAATGTACGCGCCCGAGAAGGGAAGCCGGCTACGTGCACGCCTGCGCAGAAAATCCCGCGATGTGATCGACGAAACAAAAGTGCGGATTGAAGATGCCGTCGAGGTTACATCCGACCGGCTCGAGCAGGTGAAGGAGAACGGCAACAAGGCTCTTCGCGAAGCCAAGAAAACCGTCGATGCCGTTGCCGACAAGGCGGCACATACAATACGCGGAAACTGACCGCGAAAGAAATCCCTATTTGACCCGCCCGGCGGTTCGCTTATGACGAACACCGGGCGGTCTTGTATTCCCGAATGACTGGCAAACAATCTATGACACCTTCCCTCACGCGCCGCTGCATGTTGACGATCATTCTCTTCGTCCTGGCGACATCCTCGGCCTGTAGTCAAGACACTCCCCCGGTTCCCGATCGACACATCATTTTTCCACGACTTGCAAGCAAGGCGCTGAGTGGAAATCTCATCGGCGATCCTGCCAATCGGGAAATGCTTGTACTCCTTCCACCCTCGTATTTCCGTCTGGCAAAAGTCCGTTTTCCTGTAGTGTACTATCTGCACGGGCTCGGCAAACGGAAGGACGGTCACAAGGGAAGCGAGGGAACATTTAAGCAACTTTACGGAGAGATGTCTCGTCGGAGGCTTCCTGAGATGATTCTTGTCGCAGTCGACGGTACGACGATTTTCGGTGGAAGCTATTACGCCAGCTCTGCCACCATAGGGAATTTTGAAGTGTATGTTGCTGAGGAGGTTGTGCGGTTTATTGACAGTACGTACAGGACCCGCGCTTCACGGACCGGGCGGGCAATCGCGGGCTTTTCCATGGGTGGACACGGAGCACTCAAGCTCGGGATGAAGTACAGCGGTGTATTTGGCCAGATAGGCAGCCTGAGCGGTAGTCCTCTCTCCGTTCGTTACAGGAAATCAATTTACCGGAAAGCGATCGTGGGACAACCGCGCCCGGCTTCTCTCAAGGATCTTGTAGAGAAGATGACGTTTGAAAACAACTGGTCTCTGGCGGCCGCGTATGCGAAGGCTGCAGCATTCTCGCCGAACCCGAAAAAACCCCCGCTCTTTTTGGACCTCCCTTTCCAGGTCGCCGTGGAAGAGCGCGACCCCGTGTGGCAAAAATGGCTCGATGATGACCCGCTCTCACTTGTCGGAAAGTATCGTGACGAACTCGGCACGTTCGATCAGATTTATATCGATCACGGAGAGGATGAAACAACTCTCGGCACAGAGGATTTTTTGCGGGAGTTAATGCGCTACGGAATCGGACACACGCACTTCATTTTCCGCGGGGATCATACGGACGAACTCTATTTCCGCCACCTGAGAATGCTCCGGTTTCTTGCCGTTCGATGGATGGGGGAATAATGCCTTTCACTTCAGGAGTGTCAATTTTTTTGTCATGATCACGCCCCCGGCGTTCAATCGGTAAAAGTAGACACCACTCGGCAAAGTTGCCGCGTAAACTTGTACCAAGTATCTCCCTTCTTCTTTTTCTTCATCCAGCAATACCATAACTTCCTGCCCCAAAGTTGAGTAGAGGCGCAATGTTACACGCCCCGCTTTCGGCAGATCGAATTGGATTGTGGTAAGCGGGTTGAACGGGTTCGGGTAGTTCTGGTAAAGCGCCATCTCGACCGGTCGTGCGTCACGGTCCCGTACGACACGCGAGGCGGGAGTAATTCTCGGCTTCGGATCAGGGTCAACCCCGGGAAGCAAGCCTGCAGAAAACGTGAAGCCCATCAAATTCTCCCACATCTCCAGCGGTGAACCGTGCTGGTTTACAACATCGTGCGCATTCGAACCGACAACATCAAAATCGCCGTCTGCTGATATGTCGGTGATCCGCAGGTTGTGCAACCCCGTTGTTGCAATGATTTGCTCGTGCCACGAGAGCGCTCCCCCTTCGTTCAGAAAGACGCTGATATTGTCCGGGTCGTTGCAATAATGCCCCTCCGCGGCAACAATATCCTTGTCACCGTCATGATCAAAATCGGCGATCTTGAATCCGTGAATACACTCGGTGAATTGCTTGATGATGCGTTGAACCCACGGGCCGGTCAGTGGATTGACCGATTCATACCACGCAAGCCTGCCGGCAAAGCCACCTGACGGGGCGAGCAGCAAGTCGTTTCTTCCGTCCCCGTTGATATCGGCGATCTGTGCGCTTACGTCAACCGGCCAGTTTGTATCCACCAGGTATTCAGTCCACGGATCGGTCCGGGGATTGCCGTTGGGTAGCGGATTGCGGAGCCAATATCCATTGATGAGCAAGTCGAGGTCTCCGTCGCCGTCAATATCGCCTACTGCGGTTCCCTCACGTTGTCGCTGGCTGATGATAACACTTCTCCATTGGTTGCCGGGCTCCTGGAAAAAAATAGTGAGAGTATTGTACCGTACCAGAACATCCATCCGGCCATCCTGGTCGAAATCGTGCAGCTCGACATCGTGGGCAAGGGCATTGCCGATGAAATGCCTGGTCCAGGGAGTCGTTGCGGGATTGCCATGCGGGAGGGGATTCTCGTACCACCATACAGACACACCGAGATCGATGCCGCGTGGAATGACGAGGTCGAGATCGCCGTCTCCGTCAATGTCTCCGAGCTGCTGGTCGGTACTGAACGAGCCCGTGTCAATGCGTGTCTTCGTCCATTCCGGATAGCGGTACCAGAAGATGCCATCCCTGAAGCCATCCCCGCTGGCATTCACGATGTCAGGAAACCCGTCAAGGTTGATATCGCCGACAGATGTTGTATGCGGGTGACGGGGATTATTTCTGTCAATAAGTACATACCGGAACGGGACTCGGGCACCCGGCGCATCCGCGTTGACAACGCGGACCCATGCCGTATCCGATGTGACGGTGCCGCCATTGTTGCTTACGATACAGCGATAATGGGTGTTGTTGTCGCCGAGAGTCAACTGGGGTGTGACGTAGGAATTCTGGTTCGCGCCCGTTATGCTGATGCCATTCCGTTGCCATTGATAGCTTAGCGGTGCCTGGCCTGTTGCCGTCACTTCAAGCTTGTGGCGTTGGCCGGGAGCAACTCTCCTGCCGCGAGGATGTACAGTGATGACGGGTGCTGACTGGGAAGGGAGCACTCTTAGGAGGGCGGCGGTGCTTACTGAACTCCCCGCCGAGTTCGTCACGACGCAGCGGAACAGAGCACCGCTAACAGCCATTGCGGTTGCAGGAGTTGTATAGGATGACGATGTCGCCCCGGGAATGTTGACACTATTCTTTTGCCACTGA
>CAZBWR010000059.1:0-26576 GCA_964495695.1 uncultured Chitinophagales bacterium
TCCATAGACCCACACCCGCGAGCGCACGGATGCGGGGTTGCCATCGTAGTAGGGATTGTTCGAGAGCCCTAATCCCGTCTCCTTGTCGACGCGCAGGATCTTTCCGTCGTAGCTGTTGAGAGACTGGGCCCGGAAAGCTCCGATGTCCTCAGTGGAGTCCGTTTTCCCGGGTCCGAACGCGTCCGGATCGCGGCCACCGGAATCGACTCCCTGATACGCTGCTGCATCGCCAGACCCGATAAACAAGGACTTGTCATGTCCGAACCGCAACGTGCCGATGACGTGCGAGCCGCTGGAAGAAACCGCAGGTATGCCGTTTGACCAGTCGGAGCCGATGAGGATCTGGCGGGAAGAAATATCCGCCACGTCGGGATTACTTGCACTCGCCTGGTATCGTTCAACCCTGCTGAAAGCCGTGGTGGGAACAGTCGCCGGGTTGCTGTCCGGGTCTGCCACATACAGGAAATACACCCACTTGTTTATGACAAAGTCCGGATCGATGGCAACTCCGATCAGACCCCAATCCGCGCGGTTGGGGATCTTTGCCGTCAGGTCGATGAATGGAGTCGGCAATTGTGTGCCGGAAGGTGTAAGTACCCACACCCTGCCTGGAAACTCCACGACGAACTTTCGACCGTCCGGCAGGAAAACGATCTGGACGGGCTTGTCAAAGACGGCGGTGGGAAAAGCGTTTTCGATGACAAAGCCGGGCGGTACAGTTTGTGGGTGTACACCTTCAGGTGTGCCCAGGATTCCAGCGGTCAAAGCAAGGTACCGGATTGCCGGGAGTACGCAGAAACACGAACGCCTGATCGCCATCAAACCGGATTTCATGACCGAAAGTGCGGAGTAAGGAAACGAAAAGGTCACGAAATCCTTTGCGGTGACTTGGGGATAATTCAGAGAGCGCACTTCTGATGGAGTTGTGCTTGAACATAGCAACGAGAAAAGACAACTGCAAGGCAGGTGCAGAGAAAAACTCGGGACGTTCTGATGCGTAATAGTTGGGCGAAGAGGAAGGGGGATCTTCGTCCAAAGGTAGAGGATGCCGCCGCAATAGGCTGTGAGTCGCGTGCCCCCAACTCCCAATTCGGCCGGCGAACGGAAGTGAGTCGAGGCCGAATTGCGGATCCCGACGTTGTGTGTCGGGACTTCAAGTGCCCCCAACCGGATTCGAACCGGTGTTACAGGCTTGAAAAGCCCGTGTCCTAGGCCTCTAGACGATGGGGGCAACAAACGGTCAATGGTCAACACCCAATTCTCAATTGCCAATCGATCGTTGACCATTGAAAAGTGCTTGGTGACCCCGCCGCGACTCGAACGCGGAACCTACAGCTTAGAAGGCTGTTGCTCTATCCAGTTGAGCTACGGGGCCGGAACTGCTCGCGACGGTTGCAAAAAGTGACTCAATATACGCGTTTGGGCATTGTCATGCAATGCAAATGGCGACGAATCCGGGGACCGCATCTACATTAGGGGTTGCTACCTTGAAGTTCTGTACGGCCTTTCCTAAACCGTGAGTGCCAGATCAATGGTCTGGCACTCGTTGTCGGGGCGACAGGATTCGAACCTGCGACTTCCTGCTCCCAAAGCAGGCGCTCTAGCCGGGCTGAGCTACGCCCCGTTTATGCTTGAGTTCTTTTCGTCTTCAAGAAACCTTCCCGCACCGCGGGATTTGATCTCACTTTCCAACCGCAAGGCCACCGAGCGGTTCGGACATTCCCGCGTGTAGACTACCTCCCACGGAACTCCGTGACGCGTGGATTTTGATCGACCACCATTGTGACGTTCCAGTCGATCCGACAAGTTATCAGTAATCCCCGTGTAGTACTTTCCCGTACTTCGACTCAACAGAATATACACAAGCATCTCGAACCTGCGACTTTGGCGCCTAAGGCGCCACGCTCTAGCCGGGCTGAGCTACGCCCCGTTTATGCTTGAGTTCTTTTCGTCTTCAAGAAACCTTCCCGCACCGCGGGATTTGATCTCACTTTCCAACCGCAAGGCCACCGAGCGGTTCGGACATTCCCGCGTGTAGACTACCTCCCACGGAACTCCGTGACGCGTGGATTTTGATCGACCACCATTGTGACGTTCCAGTCGATCCGACAAGTTATCAGTAATCCCCGTGTAGTACTTTCCCGTACTTCGACTCAACAGAATATACACAAGCATCTCGAACCTGCGACTTTGGCGCCTAAGGCGCCACGCTCTAGCCGGGCTGAGCTACGCCCCGTTTATGCTTGAGTTCTTTTCGTCTTCAAGAAACCTTCCCGCACCGTGGGATCTGATCTCACTTTCCACCCGGCGCTTCCCGACGTCGTCGGATGCCCGAAGCCGGGCTATCTCGATGACTCGGGAACCAAGATACGAAAGTCGTTTTCTGAAGGCAAGATGGTTACATCCGTCAGATACTGATTGAGAACCTGTCCATTCGAGTTCACCAAAGCGTCGATCGCGCCTTCGTACATTTCATTGTTCATGGTTACGCCCATGTAGCGACCGTTGTTGAATGTGCCGCATAAATTGGCTGCGTCGACGCGATTGCCAAACTTCTTCATGAAACGTCTTGCGTATTTTCCGCCACCGTTGCACATATCTTGCAATATCGGCGGACTCAACAATGCGACGTTGTTCAACAACGGCAGCCGGACACGATGATGCAACCAGGTAAGAAATGTGGTCGAGGCATACCCCGGATCAAAGCGCTCGGGCATGTCCTCGACAAGCGAGAGGCACGCCTTTGCGTAGAAGTTCAGCATTGTATTGTTCCGGGTGAAAACTGTGACGGCATTGTTGACTTTCTCGTTCAGCCGGACGAAGGGCAACGTTATGCCGAGTACTTCTGGTTTGTGGAGCCAGACCTCGCGGCAAAACGCGTATTCATCTTCAATGTCTACCCGGAACGAGTCAGGATCAATTACAAACACATCGGCGTCAACCCAGATAGTCCTGTCAGCGCCGCCGGCGAGCAGCTCTTTCGCCAATTCCAGACGGCCCAGATCGGCAATCAACAGGATATTGCCTTGCGCCTTCTTTTTGTACCATCCGGGAACGTAGTCAAACATCCTGTCGTCAACAAACAGATACTCGAACCCGCTCCCTTCAGCCCACCGACGAACACTCTTCATGCAGCGGCCTACCCACGGCGCTACATTACTGGTGCGGTATGATTGGTACACAACAGTTCGCATATCCCCCCGAAAGATGCTTTATGTTATGATATTCTGCTCAAGGATCCGCTCAAAGATGTCACTGCGCCCTGCCAAAGCGTTTCTTCTTCCGAACCAACAACTCGCCGTAGCTTCTCTTGTCCCAACGGCGCGGGGCGACAGTTGCCTCGTCTGGCTGATTATTGCTCGACCGCTTGTGCTTCACCTCATCCGGCCGTGTATGGGAAGCGATTTCCTTCTTCTTCCCATAACCGCGATGCGGCGCGCTGTGCCGTGGGGGAGTCTGTAAGGCGGCAGGCACCTGTTTGGCTGTTTCCTGAACGACCTTAATGAAGCCTACATCATTGGCGCCCTTCTGCACAACATTACTCTTGTACATAAGAAGGATACGGTGGAAGAAGCTGCGCTCTTCACCCGTGCTTACGAGTGAAATCGCTTCACCCTTGTTCCCCGCACGCGCAGTCCGCCCTATGCGGTGCGTGTATGTCTCGACATCACGGGGAATTTCATAGTTGTAGACGTGGGACACGTCATCAATATGTAAACCGCGGGCTGCAACGTCAGTGGCAACCAACACATTAAACCGCTTGTGCCGGAAATCCGCCGTTGTCCGTTCCCGTTGACCTTGCGTCATGTCACCGTTGAGGCATCGCGCATCCACGCCGGCACGAGTTAATAGTTTGGCGAGCTTTGTCGTAATGTGTTTGCGATTGCAAAAGACAACCGCCAACTCCCTCTCAGATTTGAGGAGATGAACAAGCAGGTGCATTTTCTGCTCTGGCGTTGTCTGGAAATACGTCTGCCTGAGCAGCTCGGGCTTGACCGAGGAGGCCATCTGCACGTGTTTCGGATCCTTCAGGTACTTCCTACTGAGGGTAACAACCTCCTTGGCAAGCGTGGCACTGAACAGCATCGTCTGACGCTGCTTTGAAACTTTATGCATGATGGTTTCGATATCCTTGATGAAACCCATGTCCAGCATGCGGTCCGCTTCGTCAAGAACAAGTGTATCAATGGTGCCAAGATCAAGAATGTTCCGGTTCAGAAGATCGATGATCCGCCCCGGTGTACCGATAATGATGTTTGTCCGTGCAATCTTCCTCGCCTGAGTATTGATCGACACCCCGCCGTAGATTGCGGTGATGCCAAGATGCTTGCCATGCGAGAATTTTATGAACTCCGCGGTAATCTGCACCGCAAGTTCACGGGTGGGACAAATCACGAGCCCGCGCAAGCCACTGCGTCGATTCATACGCTCAATCATGGGGATTGCGAAGCTCAGGGTTTTTCCCGATCCGGTTTCGGATTGGGCGATAACATCACGGCCTTCAAAAATTGCCGGGATGATCTCTTGTTGGATGGGTGTGGGCGAGGTAATGCCATGCTGCTGCAGCAACGATACCATTTCGTTGCTCAGCTTCGGTGAAACTGACTTCATAAAAAAATTCTTTCAAGAAAACTGCCACAAAGACACTAAGACATGTCTGCCAGCGGGCAGACACAATGGGTGCACAAAAAAGCCATAAGAGATTTCAGACCTCTGTGAACCTCGAGTCTTGGTGCCTTGGTGGCAAGCTCTCTTGCGCGGTCAAAAAAAGTCCCGGCCTGGAAAACAGACCGGGACTTCTGTTCAGCAAACTATGGTTGCGTTGTTAGATCTTGCTGACGTTTGAAGCCTGAAGACCCTTGGGGCCTTTCTCAACTTCAAACTGAACCTGATCGCCTTCATTCAGATTCTTGTAGCCGTCGCCGACGATCGCCTTGTAGTGCACGAACACGTCTTCGCCGCCATTACGCTGAATGAATCCGAAGCCTTTGGCTCCGTTGAACCACTTTACTGTGCCTTTTTCCATTGGAAAAGGACCTTTCTGTTGTGTTAAACAAATCCGCAGTCAGCGGACACTTTGAGATACAGCCAGCTTTGTGTGCCTTTAAACAGAAAATCGCAACCCGGTCATTATTTCACGGTTGCGATGGACTCTGTTCTGCTACGGGTTTGTTCAAAACAACTCTTAGCGAAACCCCTCCCTTATCTCGGAGGGTAAAAGCTCAACAACGGTGTACTGTGTTTGACGGCACTATGATAGCTCTAATACATGCCAATTGCAAGCATTATTTTGTGAAGTTTGGTTAATAGTGAGCTATGGCGCTTTCAGTGCCAAATTGGGCGCATAATCGAAGTTTTTATGTGGTCATGGCGAGGAGATCATTTGATCAAGAGAGGGGTCTTCTCGCCATTCACAACTGATCCAGGAGGCGCCCCTTCCAGCCAGACTCTCCAGTCTGCCTCTTGGTGCTGGTGCTGAGGAGATGTAATCTTCGCCCCATCGGCGAAGTAGATGATGGTCATGACTTCACGTATGGCAGATGATGCATTGCCTCCGGCGGCATGGAGTGTCCATCCGTAATGAAATGTCGCGTCACCCGCATGCATTGCCGCGGGCCGGCTCACCGAAAGCGCGTTTTCTTGAATGTACGCGGCATAGAATTCTTCGGAATCATCTGAAATGGCTTTGCTGACTATACTTCCATTCTTGTGCGAGCCGGATGCGAATACCATCGGTCCCATCTCGGGAGTGATATCAGTAAGAGGCATCCACATTGTCACAGTATTGCTTGTATCCAGCGGCCAGTAGTATTGATCCTGATGCCACGGCGTGGGCCCTCCCCCCGCTTCCTTGAAGAGCGACTGGTCATGATAGAGCCGCACACGCTGGACACCAAGAAGCGAGGCCGCAATGAGCGCAAAGCGTCTGGAGAATACAAACTCCCGGCATCGCGAATCCTTCCCCCAGAGATTGGTTGTCTGCAGGAAGGCCTTGCCGTACGTGTCCCTTTCGGACAGAGGCCGCCGCTCAGCATTCGTTCTCTTGCTCGTGTCAAGAATCGCCGGACGATAGAAATCGACTTCGGCCGCTGACGCCACTCCACGAAGAAGTATGTGGCCGTTGGACTTAAAGTCCTCAATTTGCTTCCCGGATAGAGAGTAGGGTTCGGATAGATCCATCTTGAATCACGTGCTGACAGAAAAACAAAAGCCGGACCCAAGCGTCCGGCTTTACCTGTTAAGAAATGCTCTACTTCGTCAAAAGCATCTTGCGGGTCTGCGTCATGGAACCGCTCGTCAATTTGTAATAGTACACGCCCGAGGGAAGTCCTTCTGCTGAGAACTTAACCGTATGATGCCCCGCAGCGAACATTCCATTCACGAGAGTTACTACTTCCTGCCCGAGGATATTGTACACATTCAGCGTGACATATCCTCCGGCGTTGAGTCTGAACCCGATGGTTGTCGACGGATTAAACGGGTTCGGATAATTCTGATCGAGTCCGAACTCCACAGGGACACGGGTGTCCCCGACTGAAGTTGCGGGCCCTGTCAGCTTATAGATGCGGCCATTGGTGCTGCTGTAGGAGCATAGATATAATTCATTCTGCTCATCGACGCCGAAGGTGGAGATGGGATATGTCTCGTCCGTCATTAGTTGGGCCGATGCGGGAGTTCCCACAGTGTATGTTACAGCCCAAGTCCGCCCCGAACCATAGTCGCCGCAAATGTACTTCCCGACAAGAGAAGGAATGGCTGTGCCGCGATACACATATCCGCCGGTAATCGAAGTCCCGGAACCGGAGTAGACATATTCCCAAACCGGACGAATGAGCCCGGCCGTGTCGAGACAGGAGGGGTTCGCTCCCGGCGTGCAGATACTTCCTTCCATCAAGCGCCAGCCGTAATTGCCGCCACTGACAATAATGTTCACTTCCTCACGCGCCCCCTGGCCAACATCGCCAAGCCAGAGCGCGCCGGTCTGCGAATCGAAACTGAACTTCCACGGGTTGCGAAGGCCGTACGCGAAAATCTCCTTCCGCCATCCCTGGGTATTGTTTGCATAGGGGTTCGACGGCGGAATGGCATAGCTCAAACCGGGGTCGGTTCTGTCAACATCTATCCGGAGCAGTTTGCCGAGAGCGTCGGTCCTGTTTTGCGCACGATTGCCGGGATCGTTCGCACTTCCGCCATCTCCCAGAGCTATATAAAGAAAGCCGTCGGGACCAAAAGCTATCTTGCCACCGTTGTGATTCGAAAACGGCTGACTGACAGTAAAGAGAATTGTCTCGCTCGACTTGTCAGCGGAGTCCCGGTTGCTTGTGCTGACTGAATACCGCGCGACATATGACACCAACGATCCCGACGATGAGCTTGTATAATGGACGTAGAAGTAACCGTTGGTCGCATAGTTGGGATGAAATGCGAGCCCGAGCAGACCCGTCTCGCTGCCGGAGCTTGAGACCCTGTCGGAGATATTGAGGAACACGTTCCGGGTAGCAATGCCGGGCATGTTTCTGAACACGTAGATGATTCCACGTTGCTGCACGACAAACAGCCGGTTGCTGCCGTCGCCGGCGTTCACCAACTCGATCGGATTATTGAATGCCGGAAGATTGGGAAACGCTTGCTGCCAACTGTATTGTGCCTTCGCCTGCAGCGCGGCTCCAATAAATATCATTGCAAAGAGTGTTGCTCTCAGGGACATCGCTCCCCCTTTATCTTGAAAAGAACACGGTTGAGAATGGTTGATAAATATACACTACCGGTGGCATTGTTGCCACGAAAAACGGCTGTCCGCTAAACAACTGGCAGCCGCCGGAAGTTCGAACTACCACGGAACATTGTTCTTTTCCAGCAACGAGCGGGAATCTTCAAAGCCGAGACGAGCTGCGTTGCGGAATGCATCAAGTGCGGCGGCGGTGTTTCCCATCGCAAGATGAACCACGCCGAGATTGTGATAGGCCTTTGCATACAGCGGATCGCATGTGGTTGTTCTCTTGAAATGCTCTATAGCTCCAACGGCATCACCGCGTTCGTACGAAAGCACGCCGAGGTTGTACTGTGCATCGGCAGCGCATGAGTCGAGCGCTACAGCACGACGGAACATATGCACAGCACCGGTCGTGTCCCCTTCGGCATACCGGGCGGTGCCTGCGTTTACAAGAACATCCAAAAAGTCGGGTTTGAGATACGGCTTTCGCTCTTCGAATTCTTCCATCGTGGCCGGGGCATATCGCAAGGCCTGGTCCCACAGAGCTGTTGAAGACTGCCAGACTTCGATGTGCCGCGTTGTACGGTAAGAGCTTACAGCAATTAACACGAACACTATCACTGCGAGCCAGAGCCTGCGAGGATTCTTGGCAGGAGTTTGAGCGGAGCGCCTCCAGACGCTTTCCATCAAA
Source organism: uncultured Chitinophagales bacterium (assembly GCA_964495695.1). Lineage (GTDB taxonomy): Bacteria > Bacteroidota > Ignavibacteria > UBA10030 > UBA6906 > CAADGV01. The sequence continues at coordinate 8,406 of CAZBWR010000059.1, forward strand.
CCCGCAAACATCACGAAAATACTGACGGTTGAAAGATAGCTGTAACGGTCCGCAAGCGGCTGCAATCCCGACGATACACCAAGAAACGTCGGAAGAATCATAAGGACGTACGAGAGCACAGCAACCAGCAATCCCGGATATCCACGTCTCAGCAGTATGAATGCGACTCCCAGCACGCCCGCCACCAGAAACGGCGAAGCAAACAGCAAGCCTGCACTAAAGTCCGGATAAACAGGCGAGAGGTTGACCGGTGCGATCAGTTTCAGTATGTAGAAGACAAACATATAGAACGGAAAGATGAGCCGTTCGAGAAGAGACAATTCGCCGACCGGATTGACCGCACCCGGCGGGGCCACCTGTTGAGCAATAATTGCTGCCGCAAGACTCAAGATGAAAAACGGGATTTTGTCGGTCATCAGATTCTTCAACCTCATCTGTCCGGCGCGGGTGCTGGCAATCAGGAAGACATCAACAAGCAGTAGAACGAGTGGAAACGGCATTGCGGCGGGTTTGGCAAGCAGGGCCAGGCCGAACAGAATAATCGAAAGAACCAACCACCGGAATGAGCTTTTCCTCCGCCATAGAATGTACGCCCCGAAGCTTGGAAGAAGAAAGAACGCACACAACAGGTCTTTACGCCCCGACACCCATGCCACCGACTCAATGCGCTGCGGGTGCAAGGCAAACAGAAGCGCGCCTGCCGTGGACGCGACAATGACAGCCGCGGTTACCCGCAGGAGAAACGGATGGCGGGATTCTTGCCGGAGTCTGATACTGTTTAGCATCAGGATCATCACCAGAAACAGAAATGCCGCATTGGCGGCATGCAACAAGACGTTGGTGAAGTGATGTCCCTTCGGGTTCATCCCCCACAGCTCAACGTCGATTGTGTGGGAGAACAATGTAAGCGGAATGTAGGAATAATATTGAGGTTCGCCGAACATCGCCTTCAGGTTCGCCGCGGAGAGTTGCCGGACGAGCGGATTCGCCGTGACGTAGCGATCGTCGTCCCAATTCACAAACCCGCCGCCCACCCCGTTTACGAACGAGAGCATCGTTGCACAGAATATCAGCAACGCTACAAGCCCGACATACAGCCTGCGCACGCGAGTGGAAATCGGCAGATTGGTTACCGACATGGTTCAGTCATTTATGATGGAAAGAAACGGGTATTACCGGCCGATATTCTATCAAAGAATTACATGAAAGGCAATGCGTATGGACGTGTTATGTGCCAAAAGAAAACCGCCGGTGGACGAATCCACCGGCGGCATCATGAATGTCGACAAATTACTTTCTCATCTGTCCGTCATGCTTCTGGCGATAAATGTTGCGACTGGCCTTGTTCTGCATTGAATTGATCTTTGCGCGCTCTTTTGCCGTGACTACTCCATCCGATTTCGCAGCCACCTTTGCACCCTGAATCCGGGCCTGTTGCGCCTGAAGTCCCGCAACTTCTTTCTTCGTCAGCTCTCCACTCTTAATCCCTTGCTGAATTCTCTTCTGTTGATTGACCTGACGATCGGTCACCTTTGGTGTGGCAGTCTGTGCATAAGACATCGAACCTGCAAGCAACAATGTCGTGAGCAATGCAACGAGATTCTTCATGACTTCCTCCTTTGGATTTTGTGAATGGTAGTTGTTACAGCCTGTCTACACAACCCCAATCATCGTGCCAAAGCCAAACAGTTCTGTTTTCAATCGCATCAAGTCAACAAATTGCGGGAATGCAGCGGTTGTTGTGCGGGAAAACCCTGATCCCGCAGAGAAGATCATCTCATCAATAGCATCCGCTTTGATATCCTACCGTACTGCGTCTGTAGTCTGTACACATATAAACCCGAAGCAGTGCTGCCTGCAGCCCAGTTCACACTCTTCAGACCTTCCTCTTGGACTTCGTCTACCAGCGTTGCGACTTCGCGGCCGAGAACATCAAACACAATGAGCGTTACGTGACTCATTCTTGGTATCTGATAACTGATCATTGTGCCCGGGTTGAAAGGGTTCGGAAAATTCTGAAAAAGTTGAAATGACGGCAGGAACTCTCCGCTCTCCCGCACATCTGTTTGGTTGGAAAGGAACCAGGGTGTGGCGGTTTCATCCGAGGTGAAAAAGCGGAAAAGCATATCGGCAACTTTCCTCCTTCCTGTGGTGGAGGGATGTATACCATCGGGTTCAAAGTCGCCCGGACAAATCCATGCGAGCCCGTCCAGGCGGGGATTTGTACCGTCGGCCCAGAGGTATGGCCCCCAGCTCATCCACGGCGCTCTTGGATGCGGTCCGGAATAGGTAAGGGATGTGTCCCCGTTGATCTGATTCTCGATAATCCACTTCACTCCCCAGCCTTGCTGATATGCATAAGGCTCGCTCGGCCTTCCGCCGCCGCTCTCGGAATAGCCGCCGTAGATTCTGCTGGAAAGATAACACAGCCGTGCGTTTGGAAATTTGGCTTTCAGCAACTGCATTGCTGAACGGAATTTCTCACGCAGCATGTATGCATGCGCCGGAAATATACTGTCGTTCAAGTAATTCCTGCGCGCCTGTTTGAACCAAATCACCTGCACTTGTTGGGCAGTCGCACCGCTCCCCTGCAGCCGGTTTCCGACCACGTCCCAATACCGGCCATTGGGGTTAAGGATTGAGTCGATTTCTTGTCCTCCAACCGCGCCATCCACCAGAAACAACCTCGGGTTTCTGTATCGGAACGTATCGGCAAGTGCTTTGAATGCCTGTGTCTCCATTGTCGTATTGGACATTCCGATCGATATCCAGACAATCTTCCCGGCAGCATTCGGATTCCCCTGCTGATCCAGTGGCCTGATCTCTGAAGCAATCTGAACGCCGGCCGAATTGTGGACTGCGGGACGAGCATTTGACCCGGCAGGATACAATCCGCCTTGCATGCCATTGTAGAATGCCTGTCCAAGATCATTGATGGGGGGAGCGCCTGTGGAGGTATTTCCGCAGTTCTGCGGGCTGGCGTGATACACAAATGCGAGAATAGCGGCCGGAACGAGAAGGATTTTGATCATGGGCTCACCTTGACGCTTCCTTCGTGATGACGTATATTAAACAGTGAAACAAAAAACGGCGAACTCTGTGGAGTGGGTCTGATGTGGTTTATTTAAATAGACTCCACCGAGCCGCCGTTTTTCTTTTCAGTATGACTGACTATTTTCCGCCTCTGAGCCTCGCGATCTTTCCTTGAACAGCAGACTTCTGCTCCTTTGTAATGTCCGGAAGAAGGAGAATTGACGAGTATTCGTTGATCGCTTCTCCTTTCAGCTCTGCTCTCTCCAGTGCTTGCGCAACAAGCATTCTGTTCTCGAACCCATCCAGCGCCGGAAAGCGGCGCAGCACGTCAAGGGATTTCAGGGCACTGGTCGAATAAAAATTGTTGTCGTATAGAACACGGGCGCCGTTCAACTCCAGCACCCCCTGCCGCGTATCCGCGTCGGGAGCGGCATCGGCATCATTCTTCGAGCTGCCGTGCACAACCGTGGTGTTCGGCATCCGGAGTTCCTTGTTTTTCCATTCGTAAGAGGTCGCACGAACTTTCTCCATCGTCAACTTGAGCATCAACTCTTCCTGTGTCAACTCACGGATATCCGAAATATCCACCATTACTTCCGGAGGGAGGGCAATTCTCTTGGCCGTTGCAGGAATGAACAGGACTGCCGAGCTTTGCTTGCCCGTGCGGACCGTTGCATCGGGACTGAGTGTTTCGCCCGAAGAGACTTTGGTCCAGTTCTCCGTGACACCCGCCCTGAGCATCACTTCACCCTGGGCTTTTTGAAGTGTTACCGTCTCCCCGCCCAGCGCAGCTGCCGCTGCAAAGCACAGGAGTGTGGCAACAAGTATGGTTCGTATGCCTTTCATATCCACCTCACACTGTTTAGTTAACATCTACAATTCTGACCCAGCCTTTGATGAGGCCCAGGCCTATCTCAGCATCCTGATAATACTCCCGGGCTCCGGTCAGCCATGCTGTCTCGAATCCTTTCGTGATGACTGTTGTTTCCACCGGAATCCAAAGGGTCTTCTCTCCCTTCTTGTTCGGGCGGACGATATACCGCTTCGGATTGTCGGAGAGAAGTTGCCCCTTGCTCGGCGGCAGCCCTGTATCGAACATGAGATAGATATGGCTCGCCTCAGGTTTATCAGGCGGAACCACATCAATGAACGCCGTCGAAATTCCGATGCTGCTGAGAAGTGACACGAAACAGACGGTCATATCGTCGCAATCACCGCTGCTGAGTGTCAACGTCTCCGAGGGGTACTGAACATAGTCGGTGCTTTGTTTCGGATCGCCCACATACACAAGTTTCCCTGCAAATGTGTTGAACAGCAGCTTCGCCTTGGCAAACTGCTCAAGGTCACGCGGAACGCCTGCAAGGGAATCCTTGCGCTCGAGTAGAACATCACGGGTATACCGGAGAACTGCGGGATCATCCGGCGTCACGAAGTGCCTGAGTGTGTGTACGTCGCCATCCCAATCGTTCCTGCCATGAATAAGGACTTTTGCTGGAAAGCGGTCGTCGGGCTGCTCGTCGGTCGTTCGTATTGTCACAACTGCGTCACGCACGGTAAGTTTCGTGACGTTTCGCACCTCGTCATTCAGCACGGCGCTGAAGGGGATAATCTGCGTTTCGCCGGGGAGCAGCGTCACAGCCGGCGATTCGGTGGGGGCATCCATGAACCGCTCCACGAAAAAGCTCGCACGTGCCTGCAGAGGCTTCGTCGATATGTTCCGTACACGCACATGGCCAAGCGGCCTGAACGCAAACAGCTCGAATGATGAAGGATAGATGCCGCTCAGAATATCCACACCCTCGATACGGGCGAGACTCTCCCTCACGTTGCCGAACACTGCTTTCAACGAAATCATTACGCGGTCGGGTGTGTAGGGATTGAGTGTGATATTGTTAATGCGAGATGCGTCGAAGCCTGACACACTGAGTGAGCCTGTGTGATCGCCGGGCCCGAAGAAACGGATATACGCTGCATCCAGCGTAAGAAACTCCACATTCCACCCCGCCCCTATGCTGAACGCGTATGCCGCCGGAGATTCATCCTTGTCCAAAAAAAGACTGCTGCGGACCGCGAGGGCGGCTGTGGGTTCGAATTCGAAACCGATGGAGCCGGACTTTCGCGTACTGGCGAGAAGGCCGACGCTGAATCTGTTGCTCACGGAGAACTTTCCGCTCAGCTCAGCTGCGCGGGAAGTGTTGAGCATGTATTTCTCAATATCGGACGAAAGGGATTGTTTCGGAGCAATGATGTTTCGCCCCGACAATGCAAGTGTCAGGGATGGCGACGCCTGCCACAGCACGCCGATGTCGAACGCCGTCACCGAAGCCGACGCAGTACGCGGTGTAATCCTCGAAACGTACGTGCCCCCTTGTTGGACGAGCTCGTACTTTGTGTCATTGACCTCGACATTTCGAAAGCGCCCGAGAAGTCCGGCGGAAAACACCTCTGAGAACCGGTGGGCATAGGCGAATGATACATTTTCCCGATACGAAACACGCTGCTGGATGCTGGCAGGAACGCCCGAATCATTCGTCACAACAATCGCCGGAAGCGAAAACTCCACCAGCGCACCCGGAGTGAACGAAATCGCAACCGCTTCATTTTCCAGGAACCTCTTGCCGAATGTAAGTCCCTGGAAAACAAAGCCGGCATTCTTCACACCCGAATACGTCATTGTCGAGAATTCCCAGTCACGCAGGTTTGCAATACCAGCGGGATTCGCATCAAAGCCGCGGGTATCCTTGACATACGCTCCCGAGCCCCCCAGCGCCATTGTGCGAGGGCTGTGCAGTGATTGTCCGTATGTAGTGGAAATGGTCATAGCAATACCTATGGACACCATCAGACCGCTTTTGTACATAAACCCCGCAAATGTTGAATTTAGAACAAGTCGATTCGAACATTATATATCGATGAAGCCCGCACCAGTACCCGACCCTGGAAACGTCCTACTGTCAGCTGCTCATCCCGGTTCGTTAGCACGAACGTGAACAGATACCTGCCCTGCGGAAGTCCCCGCAACACCCTGTTGCTCAGGACGGCCCGTCCATCATTCACCCGCGGCTTTACGTTAAAAAGGGGAACAACGTGGTGCCGGCCGTTCCGGGTTTCCACAGCGCTCAGGATGATCGAAAGCGGACCGTCGCCTCTCCATCGCAATTCCAGATCAGTGTCGCGTCGGATTCGCTGTCCGCCACGCGGCGATTGAACTGTAAGCAGTTCGGGCGCTTCAACCGTGGTGGTGAATGGTCCCACACTGTCACTCCCCGTTGCGGTAAACCGGTACATACCACGTGGCGTATAGTTCAATGCCTCACGGACATACTCGACACCGCAAGACTGCAAACCAATCCTACGCTCACGGGGGAAAAGCAAATCCCCAGTGCCGCCTGAAGAGACAATCACCGTCCCCAACGAAAGGCCGAAAAAGCACTTCCGGCCATCCACAATAAGAGGACGCTGACGGCTTTCAAACAATACCCGCGCCATGGTCCGGCTTTCAACGCCGTTACCAAGATCCGTCTTTATGGATGTAACACTGATGAATCCGGCAAACCGCTCACCATCAACAGGCAGCAAACCGGTTGAATCCACCGGTTGGCGTTCAACGGTCGGATCCGGCTCATTCACGTTCTCTATCACCAGCTGGCTTTCGGCCGTCAACTTTACTTCAGTCGGCTTCTGGCAACCGGCAACGAGCCCGAGAATCACTGTGAGTATGATGAAAATCTGCCTGTTCATGACATCCTGTTGGTGCTTGCTACTATCGACTAATTAGTTCAAATCAACGTTCAATTTCAACATTTGCAACAAACCCGCCCCCCGCGAGGGGGGCGGGTACATCGTGAGATTAGCTTCTTAGAACACCCGGTACGGCACTCCCCACCAGCTGACGCTGTAGGAATTCGGGCTGTCGTCGTACAATGTCGCGCGGGTCATGACATCAACTGCTGCGTGGTAGTGACCAGGACGATTGTGCACGTAGAACTTCCGCTCATAGGTCTTGATATAGCCGAGTGTACCGCCGGCAACCTGACGCACAAGACGCATTCCTACACGGTGACGGTGGGCCGAGTTGGCGCCGAAGCGCAGGGCAACGAAATCCGTATCGGCGGATGCGCTTTCGAGCGTGACACGGACGGTCACGGAATCGGCAGCGTTCACATCCAGCATGTCACGATCGCCGTTCAGGTGGCGCAGCCAGCGATATCGCAGGAAGAAACGGAGCGGGTTGTTGATCGTAATGCTGTCACGTGAAGAGACCATCGCAATCTGGGTGATGGCTACCTGGCCGTTCACTGTGCCGCCGGCGACGAGCGAAGTTGCGACCGGAATCCAGTTTTGCCAGTAGCGTGTGCTGCGCGCAATTCTCTTGAACAGGACGTTCCGCTCGGCACGATCGTTGAAAGGCTTCTCAATCAACACTGTATCGACACCGCGAAGCGCTTTGATTTTCAATGTGCCGGTAATGTTCTTCTGGACGTTCGCGACTGCAATCGTATCACCGGGTTGGATATTCACCGTAATGGTCCGGCGCACATTCGTCACGAAGCGTCCCCAGCGCAGGGGCGTGATATCCGCCGTGATGAAACCGGACAAGTACGCATAGTCGGTTGAAACAACGGCCTGGTCGGCGATCGTCAGTTCATCGTTCTTCACGAACTCGTCGTTCTCCGCCGCGACCCTCATTGCACTCTGCTCATCAGTAACGCCCACGGGCGGGGTGTTATCCTCGGGGCCGTTGGTGTTCTTGTTGCAACCGACGACCAGCAATCCCACCATTGCCGTCGTCAACCACATCGATGCAAGTTCCCTCTTCATACCGTTCCTCCTGTGTGTAAAGTGTTTGTGTAACATCAGACCATGTTCGTTTTTGAACCTGTCCAATACATGTCAAGCCTTGTGCCAGTCAACTCAGATTGGTGGAGATCACTTCAAAAGTGCCATTTTCAGGCGATTTGTGAAGATTTTGGGGTGGAAATTGGCAAGGTCTGAGGGAGCTGTAAATGCGGGAAGTGCGGGAATCAGCAGAAGAAGTGCGGGAACGACGGTTTTCAGGCAGTTACATGACTCGACCCTAAATTCTCCAAACATTCCGGAAATATGCCTCTGCAATCTGCTGAAGATAGGGATGGTACTTCTGGGGCAGGTTTTTCATCTTCGGCTTGAGAGAATCCGTGAGGTCTTCGATCGGCCTGGATACATCCACCGCCTCGGCGATGTTTGAGAGGTACTCCTGCAGCTTCTTTGTCACGCGTTCGTTCACCGCAGTATCAGCCGAATGAGAGATGAACCGCACTGTCGGGTCGACCTTGTACGTATTTTCGACAAATGCTTTGAGAAACTGTCCACGGAGGTATTCAGCCACTGTTCCACGGTTTAGTCCCCCCAGCTCATTTGCTGTTTCCGTTATCGCGCTGCGTGAGAAGCCCTTTTCCCTCATGGACTCGAGTATTTGGTCTTCCATCGAAATGGTGTTTCGGGCTGCCGATGTCACTTCCTCACTCAGGTCTTTCATCGTGATCATCTGCCGCTTGTCGGCCTTGGCCATAAGCACGGCCCGCGTGATGACACTTTCAAGTTCGCGGATGTTCCCGCGCCATGAGTAGGTCACAAGTATGTCCAGCACGTTCTTCGAGATTCCAAGCTTACCATCTTCCCGTTTAAGGAAATGCCGCACAAGAATGGGAATATCCCCCTGCCGCTGTTCAAGAGGGGGAAGTTCAACGGAGAGTACATTGATGCGGTAGTAGAGATCCTCCCGGAACCGTTTTTCTTTTACCAGCTGCTTCAAGTCTTTGTTGGTTGCTGCAATGACACGGATGTTGACTTTGAGCGTCTTCGTTCCGCCGACCCGCTCGAATTCCCCTTCCTGCAACACACGAAGAAGCTTGAGTTGAAACGCCTCGCTCACCTCGCCAATTTCATCAAGCAGAATTGTCCCGCCGTCTGCCATTTCGAAGCGTCCCGGTTTGTCCTTCACCGCCCCGGTGAATGCCCCTTTTTCATGCCCGAAGAGTTCGCTTTCGAGGAGGTTCTCGGAGAGGGCCCCGCAATTCACTGCAACAAACGGTTTATCGGCCCTTGAACTGCGCCGATGGATCGCCCGGGCCACCATCTCCTTGCCGGTTCCGCTTTCTCCCAGAACCAAAACAGTTGCATCGCTCGACGCGATCTTCTCTATAAAATCAATCACCGGTTGCATGCTGCCTCCGGCCTGGTACACGATTCCCTCAAACTCTTGTGCTTCTCCCAACTCAACGATCGCCGCTTCCTCCATATCGTCACGCTGTGATGAGAGCGTGTGGATCTCCGCTTTGTATTTCCGGATTTCTTCAAGAAGTTCCGTCGTCTTGTCCGCGGAGCGTTTTGAGTCCGAGCTTGCAAGTTCACGCTCGAGCATTGCCACCTTTGCTTCACGGTCCCGAAGTGCGGCTTCGATATGGGTTTTTTCGCTACGGACGATCGCCATCTGCTTCTGGAGATACAGCTGACGGTACACAAGTCCGCCAACGAATGCGAGTCCTGTCGCGGCGAGAGGCATTGCGACCGGCAAAATCATGCCGGCAACGGAAAAGAGGATGAAGGAAAGAAGGACGATGCCAGCAACTACTGCAGCGGGCAGAATCCATCTCCTGTTGGACTTCATTAACAGAACCGACGCTGCACATGCCAGAGCCGAGAGAAAAGTGATCAATACCATTTGCCAGAGCGGAACCTCACGCAGAAAACCGCTCCGCAGAGCATTGTCCAGAAATGTTGCCTGTAGTCCGAGCACCGGGAATCGTGGATCCACCGGCGTCACGACTGTTTTCGTGCGTCCCTCGGCGATCACCCCGATGATGACAATCTTGTCACGGAGTCTAGCAACCGGGAGTTCGGGATTCTTGCCGCTGCGTAACGCATCGTATGATTTCAATACTTCAAGGAGCGGATAGGTCGTGAAGCTGGATATTCTGCCCGGGTACTGTAATGATACTGCCCCTTCAAGCGAAGGAATGCTCACAAGCTTCTCGCCAATCCGGACTGCGAACTCACCATTCTCGTATCGTACGCTCCGCCTGTCCGCATCAGCAAAGAGCCTGAGCACTTCAAGTCCGAACGCGGGAACGGGCTGGGTCCCGTGCCAGATGTACAGGGGAATTCTCCCGTCTTCCGTCAGATCCATGTGTCCCACACCGGCGGCGCCAAGCCTGAACGCGTCCAGAGGGAGATGCAATCCGCTTCCATACCACTCTCCTCCGGCGACGAAAGGAAAATCGAACTCGTCCAGTCCGCCCGCCGATTGTGCATGTCCCGGTTTTACAGCACTGATGCTGTCAAAGTACGCCCCGAGTGCAACGCGCCGCGACGCGTGCAACATTCCTGCAAAAAGTTGGTCATACTCCGGATATTCGAGGCTTGGATCTTCAAACAGAATCCCCAGCCCCACTGCTTTCACTTTCAGGTCACTGAGCGCGCTCAATGTCAGCGCGTGGAAATTTCTCCTGATGGGAAAACCGATCTCACGAATTGCGTCATTATCAATATAAATGATGACAATGTTCGAATCGGCTTGTTGCTCGCCGCGCACAGCGTAGCGCCAGGTCGTGATTTGATCCTCAACCGGACGGAGCGGAACATAAAGGAGGATGGCAACGAGCGAGGCAACAAAGGCGAGAAGAATGGGAAGACGGAGAGATTTCATTTGCTGAGCCATTGCTCCGGATTCTGTTTGTCACGATCCTTCCACAATTCAAAGTGCAAACGCGGGCCGTCCAGCGATTCCCCGCTTGTGCCGATGCGATCCCCCTCTTTCACTTTTTGCCCTTCGGTGACAAGTATTTCCGCAAGATGCGTGTACACGGTTCTGTACCCGTCATAATGGTTGACGATGAGAAGGTTGCCATACGATGGATACCAGAGAATTGTCGACACCTCGCCGTCGGCAACGGTCGAGACGGGCGTGCCCGGTTTCACTTCGATGTCAATCCCGGTGTTCAACGTGACCGTCTTGAGCCGGGGATGTACTTGATTGCCGAAACGGGCAACAACATTCCCCTGCGGAACGGGCCAGCGGAGCTTCCCCTTCTTGGAGGCAAAGTTTCCGGTCATTGGCGGAGGCTGTGGGAGTTTTCCTTCCTTGATGTCGGTTTCACGCTTCTCTTTCTTGAGCCGGTCCGCCTCGATCAAGGCCGCGATGACATTCTCGAGCTGTTTGGCGGCCTGCGTCTGACGATCGATCTCACGTTGGAACTGACGTTTGTCCTTGCGGATATCGGCAAGCACTTTCTTCCTTTCGTTTGCAAGGGATGCAAGCCGGACCTCTTCAGCTCCCTTTTCCGCAATCAGTCTCCGTTCTTCTGCAAGCTGTGACTGCAGCCTGTATTGCACCTGTTCAACATGTTCACGCTTGGTGTCGATCTTCTCGGCGTCGCGCTTGCGTTGTTCCGTGAACCGCCGCAGATAGTATGAACGAACGTAGAGCTGGTTGATGGAACGCGACGAAAGCAACAATTCAATATCATGCGCACGCCCCGACGTATAGGCTGACCTCGCATAACTGGCATAGTGATTCTTCAGGAACTTCATTTGTCCGTCAAGTTCCCGGAGCTCCGCGCGTGTTCGGGAAATTGAGTCCTGAAGCTCCCCCTCCTGCGCCTTCAGCTTGCGTATAAGGCGGCGGACCAGTGTCGCCTTCCGGTCGTATGAATCCATCAACTCCAGTGTCGACTTTTCCTTCGATGCCTGCTGCTTGATGCGTTGCTCGAAGTCCTGAATTTGCTTGCGGATGTTCTGGAGTTCGGCCTGCTTCTGCCTCAACTCGTCCTGCTGTGCGGACGATTCAACCCCGAGCATCATGACGGCAGCAAGAACCACGAACCATCTCATTGCAGGATCCTCCGCGCATTGGATGGGATGCTGTACCGGAATCGGGGGGTTCCGGAGTTCAGGCGTACCTGGTTGTACGCAATCGACACCTGCCGCGACTGTTGAGGAAACTTGATTGCTACGCGCCGGGCGGCAACGACACCATCCTGTTCCGTGAACGATGAAGCCCGCCCCTCGACAACAATCTCATTTAGTGAATTCCGCATCTCGTAGCGGGAAACGAGCAGATACTTGGGATCAATCCAGTAGATACAGGTAAACTCGCCGCACTGTTCGGTCACGACGAAGCGCCCGTCATCAATTTTGTATTCTGTGACGGATGCATCGGGCGGCGGAACGGCAAAGATGCCCACGAAAAGATTCAAGATCTGATCATAGGTCAGGTCAAATGGAATCACCGAGCGGATTGCCCTGCCGGAGGGGTTGCCGGTCATAACGCTGTTTTCGAGACTGTTGTACATCACAAACGAATCACGCGTCAGAAAAAGGGTGCCGACATCAATCCCGAACGGACCGGAGAGATTGACAAGAAGCGAGTCGGGCTTGCGCATGTTCGATTCAAAAGCGGCACTGCCCGCCATTTCTGGACTGTCGAACGTCATAATGCCGCTGCCGATGAGGGTGGAAACCCGGCCGCCTTGCTCGCCGACTCTTCGCAGCAATACATCGGGCGGCGTGTCGGCCGTGCTGAGCATGAGTTCGCTCAACTTCGGGGCGCAGGATGTGAATAATGCAAGGACAAGCAGGAAAGCTACAGAACGCATCATCGGGACATTGTCCGTTCAATCTTCTCTTTCAACGATGGGTTGTTGGCATCGAGTTTAATGGCGATGTTCCATTGTTCAAGCGCCCGTTCCGTGTCGTTCATTTTTTCGTATATATCACCGAGATGCTCATACAACACGGCGCTGGCGTTACCCTTGTCAATCGCCTTCTTGATCCATTTCTCCGCCTCCGTGTAGTTGCCAAGCTTGAAATATACCCATCCGATGGTGTCAAGGTAGGATTGGTTCTCGGGCTGTTGTTCGACGGCACGCTTCGACATCTGCAAAGTCCGCTGCAACTGCAGATCGCGTTCCGAAAGACTGTACGCGTAGTTGTTCAGGAGAAGATGATTGTCAGGATCAATGCGCAGTCCCTGCTCGTACAGTGAATCGGAACGGGCAAACTCCTTTCGTTGATCAAGCATCAACGCAAGCTGCGAAATGGTATTCAGATCTTTCGGGTCGAGTTCGTATGCTTTTTCAAGCGCCGCGATCGCCTCATCATCTTTGCCGAGTCTGTTATAAGCAAAGCCGAGAATGGAATTGACGCGCGCATCATTGGGAAGCACTTTCAGGGCGGACTCGAGCACAGTGACCACAGAGTGAAAATCGTTCTTCTCAAGAAATACGGAAGAGAGATATACCCACCCGTCGGAATTCCAGCTTGCCAGTTCCGTGACCTTCTTGAAATTGACGATCGACAGGGAGTCATCTTTTGTCACCGCGCCGATTGCTCCGAGGAACCAATACGCACGCCAGTCCGAAGGATGCTGCCTGCTGATCTGTTCGAAAATCTGTTTTGCAAACGGGCCAATGGTCGAATCACGCTCGATCTGTCCGAAGTACATTTCCCCGACACGCAACTTGTCTTCAACGGAAACCGAATCCTTCTGCAGCAGCGCATCGAACCGTTCAAGTGCCTTTCCGTATTCCTTCTTCATCAGATATACACCCCCAAGCTCGGCGCGGTACTCGACGTTATCGGGGTTGCGCTCCAACAAATCAAGGTATACTGCTATTGCATCATCGGGCTTGTTGGCGCGGACATACGTGCGTGCGAGGCTTTGCATCAGATCGAGGTTTCCGGGATCGAGTGCCGTCATCTCCTTCATCGCCTCGGCAGCTTTATCGAAGCGGCCTGTCGCGCTATGCAATTCTACGATTTGCAGCAGGACATCCCATTGCGGGCCGAACCGTTGGATGATCGTATTGTATGTCGCAAGCGCCTTCTCCGGGTTGCGGACCTGGTAGAGGCGGCCGAGATTGAACCATGCTTCAAGCGAGTTCGAGTCAGCCCTCACGACGCGTTGATAGACCGCCGCAGCGGAGTCAAGTTCGAAAATCTGGACGTAGGATTGCGCAAGAAGCTTGTTATACTCGATGTTCGCGGGGGTACGGCGAAGAGCCTCACGCAGGGACTCGATCGCCAGCGAGTGCTTGTTCAGAGCCGAGTAGTTCTTTGCAAGGGCGTAATAAATGGAGGGACTTTTATCGTACCGGAGCGCATCCTGGAATTCGAGAATGGCGCGCGCGTGATCGCCTTTTGTTTCAAAGAGAGAGCCGTTTATGACATGTTGCGTTGCTGCATCACGGGCTGCACTGCTCACTCCGCCGGATTCATCGGGGCGCGGGGCTTCCACCGCCGCCTGTTTTCCTCCCGAACATCCCAGTAAAACTGCACAGAACGCAAAAACCCAGAGCTTTTTCACACTTTCCCCGATTTATTCGAAAAAAATATATCCAACTGCTGTTAGAATAACAAGGTAACCCCGGCTTGACTCCATCGGTGTTTTTGTGTAGATGATTGCTATGAGCAAGCCGTTGACAGAACTCCTCTCCACCCGCAAGCCTTTGATTCTTTCGGGGGCGATGGGAACGGAGTTGGAAAGGCGTGGGGTGTACATTGGCCTTCCCCTCTGGTCTGCAAATGTCCTTCTCAACGACCCCGAAATTGTCCTCCGCATCCATCTGGACTACATTGACGCTGGAGCGGACGTGATCGTTACCAATACGTTTCGCACAAACCGTCGCGTCTTTCAACGTGCGGAGCTCCCTGACCGTTCCGCCGAATTGACACGGACAGCCGTCCGGCTTGCACTTGATGCCCGGAGCCGTCGTCCCGGCAGGCCGATACTCATCGCAGGCTCGATGGCACCCGTCGAGGATTGTTATGCACCCGAGCTCGTCCCTTCCACGAAAGCCCTCGCCGCTGAGCACACCGAGATGGCGGAACGCCTCGCCGAAGAGGGTGTAGACTTCATACTCATAGAAACGATGACGACGATTCGGGAAGCAGCAACGGCATGTGAAGCTGCATTGAAAACCGGAAAGGACGTAGTCGTCAGTTTCACCTGTAGAAAGAACGGCACGCTCTACGGTGGCGAACTCCTAAGTGACGCTGTCAAGGCAGTTGCTGCACTGAACCCCGCTGTGATTTCACTGAACTGCATATCACCGCGCTACCTTACACCGCTAATTCAGCAGCTTAAGGCATCCTTGCATCACCACGATATCCCCTTTGCTGTCTACGGTAACATCGGTGATCCCGATACCCGCAACGGCATTTTCATCAAGGATATTGATGAGGAGGGGTACGCACGGTATGCTCGCGAATGGCACGCGCTTGGGGCTTCCATCATCGGCGGCTGTTGCGGCACCACACCTGATTACATCAAGCTTCTTCGCTCCTCGCTCCCATCCGGATAGCTTCCTTCCGGAAAATGCCGTAGACGCGGCATGACTCCCCCATTGTCGGTGCATATCTTATGCCCAGTTCACGCTATACTTGAGACTTTGCAAGACGTGCGCACGCTGCATCTCGGGAAGGCAATTGTTTCACCATACTCATGGAGGAGTATCATGTACGCAACACGATTGGCTCTTGTTCTCTTGTTTTTCGGCGTTCTTGCAGGATGCAAGAAGGACGATGCAAACCCCGCAAACGGCGGAAACCCGCAAGCCTCCGCAATATACGGCAAATGGCAGGTTACCAGCGGTGATGTGGAAACAAAGTTTCTCCTGTTCAACTCCGACAACACCTACTTCGGATTGAAGGAGGCAAACTACGGTTTCAGAACGCTTGAATCCGGCGTTTGCCAGATAACCGGAACGCAGATCAACTTCCGCGGCTCGCTCTTCAACTATTCGATAACTGGAGACGAGTTACGCATCACCAGCCCAACCCAGACGATTGTCTGCACAAGGAACACTGCCGCCCCTGACGGCTCTCAGTGGGTGGCAACGATCACGGCATTGGACAGCCTCGTCGCCCCGAACGATCAAATGACTGACATTGCCTACAACGCCGGATTCCTCTGGTACGGCAACGGCTATTCAACCGTCCGCAAGCTGCATAAGATCAACGTCGCGACGCGATCGGCCACATTGGTGCCATCGACGAGTGTTGATTTCACGCAGTATGCATTCGCAGTCGAGTACGCAAACGGTTCGCTTTGGTGCAACAGCAACGGAGGTTCGAATCTGTACAAAGTCGATCCGAACACCGGTGCGATTCAGGCAACGAGCGTCACTCTCGGGCCCTGGATGAACGGCATTGCATTCGATGGCCAGTTTATCTGGGCGGCAAGCGGCAATGACCGTACCATCTATAAATATAATCCGGCGACGAACTCGGTTGCAGGCTCGTACAGCGACGCGCGCGCCGAAGGCCTGGCCTTCGCCGGAACGACGCTGTACGTTTGCAAAGACGGTGTCGTCAACAAATGCACAACAACCCCGCTCCGCTCCGTCGCTGCATACAGAATTCCCGGCGCACACATCGGTGGGATTGCGTTCGACGGGACGCACTTCTGGCTGGCAGCTCGAGTGGGTAACTATCCGGCAGTTTCCTACCTGATCTACAAAGCAGCGCTCTGACCAGGGAGGCTGTCGGACAGGGCCGGCAAGGCGCAGATTACCGTGCCTTCCGGCCTCTGTCTTTTCTTCTTTTTGCTTTTGACACGCCTAAGTGGTATTCTTGTACCCGATAGCGGTTTGTTCTTCCGACGTCTTCTTGCCTGCCACTGCTCGCCGGTTCTTATGATCGTCAACTTATTGAGGGGTTTATGAGATTCAGTCGAGTCGCAATACTCGTTTCTTTCGTGTTCTGCCTGTCAGTTTGGAGTTTATACGGCCAGGAGGATACTGCCAGTGTATCCCAACCCGACCCGCCACCCGCCGGCTCACCGGTTGTTCTTGATGGTGACACATTGTTCTCTGTATATGCCAACCTGGGCCCGTTTTCACCGCAACAACGTGCGGCAGCAATCAATGAGAAGCTGCGCAGCATCGTGAAGGTAATGAGCGCCGATGATCTTGACACCGCTCGCGTAAAGGAAACCGCCGCATCATCAAATATCGTCATTGATTCAATCGTGATCATGGCGGTCACGAACGACGATGCGTTGCTCGGCGGGAAAAAAAGACAGGAACTTGCAAGCGAATATGCTTCCCTGCTGACCAAGCAACTCTATACAAGCATCGAGCGCTACAGCGCACAATCATTACTTGTCAGCGGCGGCATTACCCTTGGATTGCTCGTGGTTCTCGCCCTCATCTTTTGGGGACTCAGGATCATCTTCCCACGGGTCTACGCACTCCTGGAGAGCTGGGAGGGAAAGATCTTCCGATCCATCGGCTTCCGCAGCGTCGAGCTGGTCAGTGCCGACGCGCTCACAGGGGCGGCGATTCTCGTCGCCAAAGGATTGCGGCTGGCAATCTCGCTCGGGCTTGTCTATGCGTTCCTCAGCTACACACTCACCCTCTTTCCATGGACACGCACCTGGAATATCCAGCCGGTTCTCGGCGGATTGCTGATGTGGGTCTTGATAACGGTGGCAGCCATAACGCTGTTCAAGGGCATCAATGCGTCGTTCCGCGCCTTGCGCCGTCGCATCCCCTCATGGAAAGGCACGCTCATCAAGCCAGTCAAGCTGAAGACCGCGGAGATCCTCTCGGAAGATCGCATCGTTGAAATCACCGACTTCCTGGTCCGAACGCTCCAGTTCATTGCGTTGATTATTCTCGCATATCTGTATATCACATTCGCGTTCGGACTGTTTGAATTCACACGGACATGGGCAGCAACGCTCTTCAGCTATATCACTGATCCGCTTTGGAACGCCCTTCTTGCGTTTGTCAATTATTTGCCCAACCTGTTCTACATTGCTATCATTTCCTTCATCACCTACAATCTGTTGAAGTTCATCAGGCTGATCTTCAACGAAGTGAGCAAGGGAACGATAACGCTGCCCGGTTTCTACGGCGAGTGGGCCGAACCTACCTACAAGATCGTCCGGTTTCTCGTGCTTGCATTTGCGGCAATCGTCGTTTTCCCCTATCTGCCCGGATCGGACTCGCCCTTCTTTCAGGGCATTTCGGTGTTCCTCGGTATACTCTTTTCGCTGGGCTCGAGCTCGGCAATATCAAATATCGTTGCGGGCGTTGTGCTGACGTACATGCGTCCGTTTAAGATCGGCGACCGCGTCAAGATCGCAGACACAAT
>CAZBWR010000060.1:0-5131 GCA_964495695.1 uncultured Chitinophagales bacterium
AATCTTCATGCACTCGGATTGTGTTCCCCGTGCGTGCGGGGATGAACCGGGCTTAACCAATGACGCGCGAACACAGAGAAGGTGTTCCCCGTGCGTGCGGGGATGAACCGGTGAGGCTTACGTATCAACTACTTGCGGCACAGTGTTCCCCGTGCGTGCGGGGATGAACCGTATGGATGCCGTACTTATTCGATGGGCGACAAGTGTTCCCCGTGCGTGCGGGGATGAACCGTTCCCCGGGCTTTGCCCCGCTTCACTTCTTCCGTGTTCCCCGTGCGTGCGGGGATGAACCGTCCAGAAGGGACTGCATCTAAAAACACTCTCTGTGTTCCCCGTGCGTGCGGGGATGAACCGCGGGAAGGGGCGGGGGAGATCACGCCGGCGCTGTGTTCCCCGTGCGTGCGGGGATGAACCGTGCGGCGTTCTGATGGCATCACGTATGAGCGAGTGTTCCCCGTGCGTGCGGGGATGAACCGGTACGTGAATCACTTTTTCACCCGCGAATATCGTGTTCCCCGTGCGTGCGGGGATGAACCGCAACTCCCATTCAAGGAAGTATTCCCGATGTAGTGTTCCCCGTGCGTGCGGGGATGAACCGTATATCAGCATCATTTCATGCCGTATCAGCTACGTGTTCCCCGTGCGTGCGGGGATGAACCGGTAGTGAAACAATGTGAAGAGCATATGCAAGAGTGTTCCCCGTGCGTGCGGGGATGAACCGCTCGCAGACACTGACACCCGTGAAGATTGCTAGTGTTCCCCGTGCGTGCGGGGATGAACCGTGGGAGCGCCGAAAATCGGCGAGACATATCAGGTGTTCCCCGTGCGTGCGGGGATGAACCGTGTTCATCCCGTATGCGGTACAGACGTATTTTGTGTTCCCCGTGCGTGCGGGGATGAACCGTTTGTTTCCATCTCATCCCTCAATGTTTACAAGTGTTCCCCGTGCGTGCGGGGATGAACCGGCGGATAACTCCGCAATGTTGCATCACGTGAAGTGTTCCCCGTGCGTGCGGGGATGAACCGGTATTGTTCCTGCTGGGTGCTTTGGACACTATGTGTTCCCCGTGCGTGCGGGGATGAACCGTGCAAGCGTAAGCTGCGCGTTGAGATCGAGTAGGCTGAGCTTCCGGAAGGCTAGACGGAACGTGTGTTCACACGCTCTCAGGCTCTACCCCTTCTTCCTAACGTCCATAGTCAACCCCTTTCTCCGGGCGTAGGCTTCGAGGCTGCCGACGGTGCGGCCGAGTTTGGCGGCGAGTTCTTTGTGGGGTGTGGTGTGATATTCGCGGAGAATCAGTTCGTGATCCGCCGCGGTGAAACGTCCGGCGTTCGGCGTGCGCAGTCCCAGTCGCTCTGCCATCTGCTCGAGGCGTCCCTTGCTGACGCCGACGCGGGCGGCAAGTACCTTGTTGCTCTTCCTGCCGTACATTGTTTTCAGCCAGCGGCGCTCTTTGGCGGTCCAGCGGTGGAAGGCATTTTTGCGGAGCCGCAACTTGGAGAGGAGCGCCTGCACCGAGCCGCGGCTGCGGTTCAGGCGGCGGGCGATTTCGGTGTATTCCATTTCGGCGTAATGCTCTTTAACGAACGCCAGTTCCTCTTCCGTCCAGTCCCGCGTCCGTCCGGTTCGCAACCCGATGATGTTTGCCATCTTCTCCACGGCGGAGGGGGTCCGCTTCAACCGCCGCGCAATCTCCTCCGAAGAGCGCTTGCCATACCACTGCCGCAGGTACGCGAGCTGGTAGTTATCCCACACAATCGCCCATTTGCGCCGCAATTTCAGGATGCGGGCACGTTCCCAGACGGATTCAATCGAGCGGTTGAGTTTGCGCGCGACATACGGTCCGCCCCGTTTCAGGTAATGCTTCTTGAGGAAGAGGATGTCGTCAATCGTCCAGCGTCGTTTCTGTGCCATGGCTTCGGTGGTCTTACGGGAGTCCGGAAGACCGGGCGTTCCGTTGCTCAATCGTGTCGCGCAGCTCCTGCGACCATGCAATGAGGCGTGACTTCTGTTCCGGCGAGAGACGGGCACCCCAGTGGATGAGCAGGTATGAGGGTAACGGCATTTCATCCTCCTCCAGCACCCGTTCCACCTCTTCGAGCTTGTGGCTCTGCAGACGGAGCCGGTAGGTGCCGAACTCGGAGAAGTTCAGGTGCTTCTTTCCATCCCTGATGTGGCTGTCCAGCAACCACCCCGCAGGCTGGACTGCGGCGTACCAGGGATAGTCTGTGGCGTTCGTATGGCAGTCGTAGCAGGAATTGTTGAGGATCCGCTGAACGTCACCCGGCACCGTGTACAGGTTGTGGATCGCATCGGGGGAATCCGTGACCCCGGCATTCGGCTCGGGACGGATGAACTGCATGACAATGAACGCAGCCGCAAGGACCGCCAGGGCAATCTTCAGTATCTTCATCAGTCGAACGGAGTTTGTGAATGTATGTTCTGCCGCTGAGGCCGTTACCTGCCCCCGGGGGGACAGTGTTGCCGGAGGAACGTCGTGAACATCGTGGCAATGTGCTTCGTCGTCCCCTCCCCCTCGCGGATGCTGTGCGACCTGTTGGGGTAGGGCATGAACTGGAAATACTTGTTGTGTTTGACCAGCTCGTTCACGAGCAACTCGGCGTTCTGGTAATGCACGTTGTCATCGGCCGTTCCGTGTATGTATAACAAATTGCCCTTCAGATTCATTGCATGGGTCACGGGAGATCCGGCGATGAAATCCTCACGGTTTTCCTGCGGAACCCCCATGAACCGCTCCTGGTAGATATTGTCGTATGTCAGCTGGTTTGCCACCGCAGCCATCGAAATGCCCGTTTTGTACATCTCCGGATACCGGAACAGGAGGTTGAGCGTGGCGGATCCGCCGCCGCTGTGTCCCCACACCGCAACACGGCTCGTGTCGACATAGGGCCACTCGAACACTTTCTTTGCCGCCATCGCCTGGTCGTCGATATTGATCCTGCCGATGTTCCGGTAGATGGCCTTGCGCCATGCGCGCCCTTTCGGGGCCGGCGTGCCGCGGTTGTCGAGCGACATGTAAATGTAGCCGTCCTCCGCAAGATCGCCGTTGTAATGGGGGAGCCTACCGAGTCCCCAACGGTTCACGGTTGTCTGCCCCGCAGGTTCGGTGTAGACGTAAAACAGAACGGGATATTTCTTTGCCGGATCGAAATCTTTGGGCTTCGCCATCCAGCCGTCAACCTCCACCCCCTCTTCTATCTTGATCTTGAAGAACTCGATGTTGGACTTCTTCTTCGCCTCGGGGGAGATCTTCTTTGCGATGGATTCCTCCGGCTTCAGCGGCTTGTGGTCGGGGAGCGTTATCCACTCCGTCGCCGGTTGTGTGTAGTAGTTGGAGAACGAATGACGGGCGTACTTGCCGTTGGGGGAGATGTCATAACTGTGCGACCCGTCCTGACCGGCGGGGGTCACGCGCTTTGCCCCACTCTTGCCGTCCATTCTTACGCTGTAAAGATAGCGCTCGGTGGCGTTGTCGGGCGACGCGGTGAAATAGACCATGCCGGTCACATCGTTGAAGTGGACCAGGTTCACCATGTCAAACTTGTCGCGTGTGACGAGCCGCTCGGTTTTTCCGTCCCGCGATATCCGGTACAACTGCCGCCATCCCCCCTTCTCGCTTCCCCACAGGAACTCCCGCCCGTTGTTGATCCAATCCCACGACGTCGTTTCGCCGCCGTTCCAGTTGGACTTCACGTCGATCCATGCGTCGTCACGTTCCGTGTAGAAGGATGTGCATGTACCGGTGGCGACGTCCGCATACATCAGCGTCGTCTGGTTCTGCTTCCTGTTCAGGATCTGGAGGATGAGTTGATTGGAATTCGACGCCCATTCCATGCGGGGGATGTATTGCTGCTTCGGATCTCCCGGCACGTTCATCCAGCGCGTCGTGCCGCCATCCGCACTCACAACGCCGATGCGGACCGGCGAGGGGGTCTCGCCCACCTTCGGATATTCCACGGGGATCGTGAACGAATAAATGGAATCGGTCGTGTTGATCATCAAAAAATCCCTGATCGCATTCGCATCCACCTGCCAGTAGGCGATCAGCCTGCCGTCGGGACTCCACCGGAACCCGTCGCGGCAATCAAGTTCCTCCTCGTATGCCCAGTCGAACGTGCCGTTGATAAGTTTGGGGGAATCTCCCGTTTCCGTCAACTGCACCCGCTTCCCCGACCCGACCTCTTCGACATACACATTCCGCCTGCTCACGAAAGCAACACGCTTGCCATCCGGCGAGAACTTGGCAAACATCAACGATGATTCGGGAAGGTCGGCGCCGATCTGGCGCAATGTGCCCGACCCTGCATCCAACACCCAATAGTCGCCGCGGGTTTCATACCGCCAGACTCTCTTCGTATTTGTATAGATGAGGAAACGTTTGCCGTCATCCGAAATCGAGAACGAACGGACCGTAAGCGGTTTTTCCCTCCCCTCCGGCGTCAGGGCGGCGGCGGTGACTACAACGCGCTTCTCCATGGAAGGAAGGGACATGAGCACTATGCCCGTGCTGTCGCTTGTATAGAACCCGTTGCCGTCAGCAGACCAGTTGACGGAAGGACGTTGGGCGTGCAGAACCGGGACCAGTACGAACATGGCAAGAACGAAAACCAGGCGGTGGAGTGCAGACATGGAAACCTCATGTGGTGTTGGGGTGGAACTGACCGTGATGGAAAGCCGGAGAAAAGATGAGAAATTTTGAGAAGAAAGGAAAGACGGCGCGGCGCATTTTCCGTCCCCGCTGCGTTGCTTCTCCCTGCCTCCTTCGCTATATTTTTGCAGTCCCTTCTCACTCATCAAGAATCTCAGGAGTTGCCATGACCAAACTGATAGCGCTGTACCGCAAGCCCGCCGATACTGCCGAATTCGACAAACATTACTTCGATGTCCACACGCCGCTGGTGAAGCAATACCCGGGACTGCGCAAGCTGGAGATCACCAGGGTGACGGGCGCCCCGCTCGGTGAGGCGAAATTTTATCTCATGGCCGAAATGTACTTTGACAACAAGGATGCGATGGACGCTGCCATGGCGTCGAAAGAGGGAAAAGCCGTCGCCAAAGACCTGATGAGCTTTGCGGCTGACATTGTGATTGTGTTTGTAGGGGAAGAAG
>CAZBWR010000060.1:5231-26344 GCA_964495695.1 uncultured Chitinophagales bacterium
ACGTACACGGGCAAAGACCCGGCAAGTTTCAACTTCAGGAATATCGTGTACACAAAGGGAAACTGGCGGGCGACTGTTATGCTCAACCGGCCGGAGGTGTACAACTGCCTCAACCTCGACACGCTGCATGAACTGCAGGCGGCTTTCCAGGATGCGGCGTGGGACGACGAGGTCGCCGTACTGATTGTGACCGGAGCCGGTGACAAAGCCTTTTGCACGGGCGCCGACATGAAGGAATGGAACGAGGATTTCCTCGAAACTCCCAACGACTTCTACAAGTGGATGGGGGTGTTCATGGAGACCTTCGAGCGCCTCCGGAACATCGGCAAACCCAGCATCGCCCGGCTGAACGGCATGGTGGTCGGGGGCGGAAACGAACTGCAAATGTCCTGCGACCTCGCCGTTGCCGCTGACGATATCTTTATCGGGCACGCCGGCACATCCCGCGGAAGCGTTGCAGCCGCCGGCGCCACGCAGTGGCTGCCGCTGATTATCGGGGACAGACGCGCCCGCGAAGTGCTTCTGCTGAACGAACGGATTCCAATCAACAAAGCCCTCGAGTGGGGACTTGTCAACCAGGTTGTGCCGCGCGCAGAACTCGACGCCGCAGTCGACAACATGGCGGAGAAGCTCGTCAACAAACTCCCCGAATGCACCCGCTACACGAAGCAGCAACTGAACTTCTGGCGTGATTTCAGCTGGACGATGACAATCGGGCATTTGCGGGACTGGCTGACCGTGCACACAGGAGCGGAAGAGATTCGGGAGGGGATCAAAGCCTTCAATGAAAAACGTGAGATTGATTACAAGGGCCTCCGGAAGAAAATGGCAAATACGTCACGCAAGAAAGGCCGGTAAGAACTCCGGAGACGGCAAAGGGGGACATTCATGTTGAAGGGGTTCATCACTGCAGCCATGCTCGCCGGAATCCCCTTGCCGTGCCTTGCACAATCCACCCTGCGCTTTGAGGTCGTTCTTTCGCAAACATCAGAACCTGCCGGTATCATCGCTTCGCTCGTCACCGATGCGACATATCCCTGTGAGGGCTACACGGTACGGACGGGCGTCACGCAAACATTCGACACGCTTGCCGTTCATATCAAGGGTATTATGCGGCCCGTTCCCTGCTTTACCATGTTTGGCAGGGCAAGCGGCACCGCGTTTCTCGGCCCGACACTCGACGGTATCCGGTTCATCAGGTTTTCATATCAGGAACGAGTTGACATATATTCAATCACGACCCGTAATTCATCCACCAGCATCTGGCCCGTCCGGGCCTCTTTCACCGACTTGACCAGCAGACTGCCATGAAACGATCACATATTTTTCTTTCCTATACAATTCTGATAGCGGGAATCATCACTGCACTGGGATTCTCATCAGGCGGAATTGCTCCGCAACGCGTCACAAGCATCTTTCTTCCCGGTACGCAGCCGGGCGCTGTGCAAACGTTTGAAGCCTACACGCAATGCCAGAATTGCCATCAGACACAATCATCCGGTTTCCCGGTCACGATTACCGCTGATTGGCATGGCAGCCCGATGGGACAATCGGCACGGGACCCACTCTTCTATGCAACGATGGCTGTAGCAAACAAGTACATCAACGGTGTGGGAGAGTATTGCATCCGGTGCCATTCCCCGACCGGCTGGCTCGAGGGGCGCTCGAATCCACCGACAGGCCAGGGACTGACGGGCAACGAC
The DNA here is from genome assembly GCA_964495695.1 of uncultured Chitinophagales bacterium. GTDB lineage: Bacteria > Bacteroidota > Ignavibacteria > UBA10030 > UBA6906 > CAADGV01. Next base: position 6,935 of record CAZBWR010000060.1, read on the forward strand.
TTGAACGGCGTACAATGCGATTTCTGTCATCGCATGAAAGACCCGCTTCTCCCCGACTCGACTGCCAATCCGCCGGTGCCGGGATACGGCAACGGGATGTTCGTCATTCAAGTGCCGCGTAACCCGAAGCGGGGACCGTTCTTTGACGCGGTCGGGATGTTTCATACGGTGCAGGGTGATTCATTCTATAGAACGTCGGAGTTCTGCGGCGTCTGCCACAATGTTAGCAATCCCCTTTATGCAACAAACGTGAACACTCAAGCGCCGCACGAGTACGGCCCCATTGAACGGACGTACAGCGAGTGGAAGCTGAGCTGGTTCGCACAGCAGGGGCAGGCAGGCAATTGCCAGTCCTGCCACATGCCGCATCAGCCCGGCTACGGATCGAACCTCCCCGTCGCCCCGCACCGTCCCGACATTCCGCAGCACGACATGACGGGAGGCAACACGTTCCTGCAGGACATCCTCCCCGATTTTTGGACAACGGGGATTGATACGGCGCGGCTTTCCGCGTCGAAGCAGCGCGCCGTTCGTACGCTTCAAAGCGCGGCTGAATTGGAGCTGATTGCATTCCGCCGTAACGACACCATAACGGCACAAGTCCGGCTCACAAACCTCACAGGTCACAAACTGCCGACCGGCTATCCCGAGGGGCGCAGGATGTGGCTGAATATTGTGGGGAGGAACTCGTCCGGTGACACGGTCTTTCAATCGGGTGCATACAATTTCGTCACCGCCGATTTGACGCAGGACGCGCAAGTAAAGATCTATGAAATAAAGCCGGGTCTTACCGCTGCGCGCGCGGCGCAATTCAGTCTCACGCCGGGACCCTCGTTCCACTTCGTACTGAACGATACCATCTTCAAGGACAATCGCATTCCGCCGAGGGGGTTCACCAATGCGGCGTTCCGTTCGCACAACGCACAGCCGGTTGCACACTCCTACGCAGATGGCCAGTACTGGGATATCACGACCTACAGGCTCCCCGCAGGCGTCGCAAACGTGAGCGCAACGTTGTACTATCAAACGGCGAGCAAGGAGTACATCACATTCCTGCGTGATGAAAACATCGGAAATGCGCAGGACTGGCGGCGATGGGGGGACAGCCTTTACGCCTCATGGTCACGCCGCGGGAAATCCCGCCCCGTTGCGATGAATACGCAGACTGTTGCAGTCCGTGATTCGGTTACGGGTTTCGGCAATGATGCAGGGTCCCTCCCCCTCTCTATTGATCTCGGCCAGAATTATCCGAACCCGTTCAATCCGTCCACGACGATTCCTTTCCGATTGAACAACGCCACGTTCGTCACCATCCGGATCGTTGATTTGCTGGGAAGGGATGTGGCAACACTCGTGAACGAAAAGCTCCCCGCCGGGGATCACACCGCCCGCTTCGTCGCTCCGGAATTGCCAAGCGGCGTTTACTTCTATACATTAATGGCGGATGGCCGGCAGATGGCATCGAAGAAACTGCTCCTGACAAAATAAGGAAAGACACGAATGAGTAAAAAAATGGTATCCATCGGCGCCGTGGTGCTTGCTCTCGCGGCAGCGGCGGTATTTCTCTTCCCGCGGTTGACGGCAGAGCGGCTCGTACTCCCCCCGACTCTCGGCTCGCTGCAGTTGAGACAGACATACACGGGAAGCGAAGCGGGAGAGCTTATCAACCAGATGCACGGAAAAGGTGTCACGCCGAGATCAAATGCAATCGGTTTATACAACAGCGCCGCCGGCTCCGCGACCCTGTACCTCTCAGTCTATAACGAGGAGCGGGAAGCAGCAAAAGTGAGGAACAAAATGATCAGCGGCATTCAGGGCGGATACACTCCGTTCACAGGCCTGGAACGGCGGACGTTGGACGGATACGACATTTCGTATTGCGTCGGAGACGGACAGGCGCACTATTTCTTCTCCTTCAGCACGTCATTGTACTGGCTTGCCGTGGATTTCCAGATCGCTCCGCCGACTCTCGAGGCTTTACTTGCCTCGTTGAGACCACAAGCTATCCCTACATAACATTCTGACTATGTTTATGCGCCTGCGTTTCATCATTGTCCTCCTGCCGCTGCTGTTTGTTCACGGAGCGGCCCAGCAGCAACGTATCGAACTGGTTGAGAGCTTCCCTGTGGAAACCACTCTGGACAACCCTGCAATCCGCAACACAAGCGAGGTCTGGCTTGAGATGATCAATGGTGCCCGCCATTCGCTTGACATCGAGCAATTCTATATCTCCAACAAGCCGGGCGAACCGTTGGAAGAAATCATCGTCGCAATCGAGGCTGCTGCACGACGTGGAGTGAAGGTACGGCTTATTGCCGATGCGCGGTTTCAGAAGACCTATCCCGAAACGATTGAAAGGCTCGGAAAGCAGACGAACATCACAACGCGCATCATCGACTACGGCAAACTGGCCGCAAAAGACGGGCGGCCGGGTGGAGTGCAACATGCCAAGTTCTTTTTGGTTGACGGGGAGATGATTTTTCTCGGCAGCCAGAACTTCGATTGGCGTGCACTGAAACACATTCACGAACTCGGCATCCGGTTGAAACACAAAGAGGCGGTAAAATTCTACCGGGATGTTTTCGAATTGGATTGGAACCTCGCCGTAACGAACGATCCCGCCGATCTTTCCGCGTATCTCAAGAAGACATCCTACAATGCCCCGTACCTCTTTGTGCAAAACGGCGACACGGTTGCAGTGACTCCGACAGCCAGCCCTACGGGCTTCATCCCCGACGAAACGCTGTGGGATGAGCCGCACATGATTCGTGTGATTGACGATGCCAGAGACGCGGTGTATCTGCAATTTCTCGGATATGATACCAAAGGACGCGACAGAAGCGAGTACAGAGTTCTCGATGATGCTCTGCGTCGCGCGGCCGCACGGGGCGTACGGGTACGCCTTCTCGTTTCCGATTGGGAAAAAGGAACACCGGCGGAGAAGGCCCTCAAAGAGCTGACCCGGGTCCCGAACATCGAAGTCCGCTTCATGGTCATACCCGGGTGGTCGGGCGGGTACGTGTCATTCGCGAGAGTGCAGCATTGCAAGTTCATCGTCGCCGATGCCTCGACATTCTGGCTCGGGACGAGCAATGCGGAGAAAAGCTACTTCTACAGCGGCAGAAACCTCGGGATCATTGTCCGCAGCGACCGCCTCGCAGGCACAGTCGCAGACATCTTCACAAAGAGCTGGGAAAGCAAGTACGCAGAGCGCGTCGATCCCGACGTCAAGTACGAGCGCCGCAAGCGCGAAGGAGAATAGTCACTCTCGCCGTCCCTCAGTACCCACTACATTCTTATGTAGGTAACTGTCCCTCAACGTGATCGTATCAGACCTCAGCAATTTGCTCACTGATACAATCATTGAAAGGGACGGCAATGCACTTTTCACTTCGGATACTCTCCACTCTTCTTCTGTCGACCGTGCTTCTCGGCGCCTGCAAGAAGGATGATTCCCTCGCAGGTTCGGACGGCACCGGCAATTCGCCCCGCACACCGGTTCCGCAGGAACTGACCGGCACTTGGTTCGCTGGTACCATCGGACTGATCAATTTCTATAATCCGGCAACGGGACAATGGTCCAACGGCCGCGGACTTGGCGAGTTCTACAAGTTCAATGCGGACGGCACGTTTGAATACGGCTGGCAGGCGAATTTCAACAACTACGGCTGCACCACCACGGGTATGCGCTACCTCAAGGGAACGGTTGTTGTCGAGGGCTCCAAGCTGACTCTCTACGACACCTATGGCAGGGCACGCGGCGAGTATTCATGCGCTCCGTCATCGAACTTTGACCGGCCCGAACAGCTGCGCGTCTATTCAATCTTCACTCAAACCGGAACTGACGAGTTGGGGAGGCCCGTTTTACAACTTCGTACCGGCGATAACGGGTTTGTTTCCTACAGACGCCTCGAGTAGTTTTTCGTTGCGGGGGCGGCCGCGGTCGCCCCCGCATTGTTCCCTGCTCCGGATCCTCGCTCTTCCTGGTTTGTAGTTTAACGGCCTGCTGTGTATCTTCCCGTCACCGATCTCCCTCTGAATCACCCATATCAACAAAGGTTTCCCGATGTCATTTATCATTGTACAGAAACAGGATGGCTATGCACTTGTGCAACTCAACCGTCCGGAAGTCCTGAACGCCCTGAACATTCAACTGATGACAGAACTGGTGGATGCACTCGAAGCGCTCGATAAGGATGACGGAGTCGGGTGCATTGTCCTCACCGGCAACGAGAAAGCGTTTGCGGCAGGCGCAGACATCAAAGAAATGGCGGACGCGACCGCGGTTGAAATGCTGACGCGTGACCAGTTTGCCCGCTGGGATCGGATACGCAAGCTGAAGAAACCGGTGATTGCAGCCGTCAGCGGATTCGCCCTCGGCGGCGGCTGTGAACTGATGATGAGTTGCGACATGGTGGTAGCAAGTGAAACGGCAAAGTTCGGTCAGCCTGAGATCAACATTGGCGTGATGCCGGGCGCCGGCGGGACGCAGCGCCTTACCCGCGCTGTCGGAAAAGTGAAAGCAATGGAAATGGTGCTCACCGGCCGCATGATCACAGCGGACGAAGCGCTTCGGTGGGGACTCATCAACAAAGTGGTTCCGGTGGAATTCTATCTTGATGAAGCAAAAGCCTGGGCAAAGGAAATAGCCTCCAAGCCCCCTGTTGCCGTAAAGCTGGCAAAGGAAGCGGTGCTGAAGGCATTCGACACTACCATTGAGGGAGGCCTCGAATTCGAGCGGAAGAATTTTTATCTCCTCTTCGCTTCGGAAGATCAGAAAGAAGGAATGAAGGCCTTCGCCGAGAAACGCAAAGCGGAATGGAAGGGGAAGTAGTTCCGGCGGTAGTAATTGTATCTCGATCTCATTACATTGGACTTGATTATGTGAACGGGCAGTCACTAATGAATTGTACTCGACCATATTACCAATCGCACCATGCCTGACTTCCAGACACTCTTATACTCCATCGATAACGGCACACTTACCATCACCCTCAACCGTCCCGAAAGCTATAACTCCTTCAACGAACAGATGAAGAAGGAGCTGAACGACGCGTTGAAAGAAGCCGACAAGGACGCGGCCGTCCGTTGCATTGTCCTGCGCGGCGCGGGGGAAAAGGCGTTCTGCTCGGGACAGGATCTGAAGGAACACCGGGGTTCCAAGCGTTCCCTCAAGGATTCGCTCGACAAGTCCTACAATCCCATCATCAGAAAAATCCGTTCCATCGAGAAGCCCGTCGTGGCGATGATCAACGGGGTCGCGGCAGGGGCAGGCTGCAGTCTCGCGCTTGCGTGCGACATGCGCGTCATGGCAAGCGACGCGTACATGATGCAGGCCTTTGTGAATATCGGGCTTGTGCCCGACACCGGAGCGCATTGGTTTCTCCCCCGCCTCGCCGGAATGACCCGGGCATTCGAGTATGCCGCAACCGGCAGGAAGATCCCTGCGGATGAATGTCTGCAGGCGGGACTCGTGAACCGCGTTGTCAAAGGCGCCGAGCTTGAAGCCGCGGTTGCAGAACTCGCCTCGTCTCTCGCACAAGCCCCGACCCGAGCCATTGGATTGATGAAACGCGCGTTCAACAAGGCACTGCACACAGACCTCGACTCGCTGCTGGATTATGAGGCCGTGATTCAACAGGTGGCTTCCGAAACTGATGATCACCGCGAGGGGATTCAGGCGTTCATCGAAAAGCGTAAGCCGGTTTTCAAGGGGAAATAGACGATGGCCACAATCGGAATTATTGGCTCGGGAACCATGGGAAGCGGCATCGCCGAAGTTGCAGCCATATCCAAACATACGGTGATGCTGCAGGACGTTTCCAAGTCTGCCCTTGCCACCGGCCTCGACCGTATAAAGAAAAGCCTGAACCGCTCAGTAGAAAAAGACCGTCTTACCGCCCCCGAAGCAACCGAGATACTTGCGCGAATCTCAACAGTAACAGCGATTGAGTCGCTCTCGTCGTGTGACTTGGTAATCGAGGCTGCACTTGAGGACTTGAGTGTCAAACGCGGCATCTTCAAGGCACTTGACGACCTGCTCAAACCCGAAGCTATCCTTGCCACAAACACATCATCCCTCTCCATCACGTCCATCGCATCGGCGGTGAAGCGCTCGGAACTTGTCGTCGGGATGCACTTTTTCAATCCGCCGGTGGTCATGAAGCTTGTTGAAGTCGTAGCCGGCAAAGAGACCGCCAAAGAAACTCTGGTGGCGACCGTCGAGATTGCGCGATCCATGGGCAAGACTCCGGTCCTCTGCAAAGACACCCCCGGGTTCATTGTCAACAGAGTTGCACGCCCGTTCTACGGCGAAGCTCTGCGACTGCTCGGCGAGGGCATCGCCCCGGTCGAAGACATTGACAAGATCGTCAAGTCCGGTGGGTTCAGGATGGGTCCGTTTGAGCTGATGGACCTGATCGGCATTGATATTAATTTTGCGGTGACGCAGTCGGTCTACGAGCAATTCTTCAACGAGCCCCGGTTCCGCCCGCATCCGATACAACGACAGATGGTTGAGGCGGGAACCCTCGGCAGAAAAACCGGACGCGGGTTTTACACATACGATCAAAAGAAGCCGCAATGACAAGCACGGCAAAGAACATCTGGATCTTTGGAGATTCGCCGCTCGTTGAACAACTCACAGCAGTGTGCATCAACAGCGGCCACGCTCCCCGCGTGCGTATCAATGGCGAGGGGAGCAAACATCCTCTCCCCGCGGGATCGCAGGCAGTAGATGAGTCAGACACGGCAGTGGACGTCGTGTTCGAGTTGACGAACCTCTCCACGGGCGTCAAGCTGAAGAATCTGTCGGTTCTTGATGAAATACTCCCCGATGCTGTTCCGGTTCTTTCATCCTCAGTCACTTCACTGGCGTCCGAACAAGCGACATGGCTCAAGCGGCCGGCGCGGCATATCGGCATCGGCGCCTTTCCGACGTTATTCGCACACGACATTATTGAGTTGGCTCCATCCCACAAGACTGCCGCCTCGACGCGTGAGAGTGCCGCCTCGATAATCACTGCACTCGGAAAATCACCGGTCTTCGTCGCGGATGCAATCGGCATGGTGATGCCGCGTATTCTCTGCGCGCTCATTAACGAAGCATCCTATGCCCTGCTCGAGGGAGTGGCGGAAGGCAAGGACATTGACACGGCCATGAAGCTTGGCACGAACTACCCGCTCGGTCCGGTCGAGTGGGGCGAGCGGATCGGGCCACGACACGTCCTGGCTGTGATGTCCGCATTGCATCAACATTACGGTGAGGAGCGGTACCGGCCTTCTGACTATCTCAAACGGGCCGTCCACAAAGGAACATTTGCCTGAAAAATGCGGTTTTCTTGACAGCAAGCGACTTTTCGCTATCTTGTACTCACAAACATTCACAACATTGATGGAGAAGAGATGAAAGCCCGTGTTGCATTGATCATCGCCTCGGTGTTTTGCGCCTCGATTGCGCTGGCACAACCGAAGATAGAGATTGAGGGAGGAGTGAAGTTTGATTTCGGGGATATTTTCCGCGGCAACAAGGTTGATCGCAAACTGGTCGTGAAGAACACGGGAAACCAGACGCTGGAAATCAGCCGCGTGGAGGCTGCATGCGGATGCACCGGCACGCTTGTCTCCAACTCCTCCATCCCTCCGGGAAAGACCGGCGAGGTTATGGTCTCCTTCAACTCCCAGAATTTTTCGGGCAAAACGCGCAAGACTGTCACCATTCACTCTAACGCGCCTTCAACGCCGACGTTGGTCGAGTTTGAGGCGAATGTGATCCAGGAAATCGCCGTCAACCCTCAGCAGTTCTGGTTCCGTGACGCCGAAGTCGGACGTGCGGTAAAGGCGACCATCACTCTCACAAACAACAGCAAAGAACCGGTTTCATTGACGAGCTACACATGCACGGTTGAAGGCTTCAGCCTGACTCTCCCGAAAGCTCCCATCCCCCCCGGAAAGTCCGTTGAACTGACAGCCGAGTTGAAGGCTAAAGCCGCGACGCAGGTTCTGAGCGACGGAGTGTCCATCAAGACTTCAAGCAAAACCGAACCGGATGTTTTCGTGCGGATCTTCGGCACCGTAAAGGAGTTCAAGTTCCAGTAATCACATTCCGGAAAAATGTGTGGAAGGGCGATTCAGGCGAGTCGCCCTTTCTGTTTTATTGACCCCTCTGCGCAATGATTGTATATTGTTCCACTTTCCATAATAAAACGATACTATGCAACGAAGCCGGCAAGCAGTAATCACCCACGCACTCCGTACACCCATCGGCAAATACGGGGGGGTCCTGAAGGATGTTCGTCCCGACGATATGGGGGCGGCAATCATCAAGGCGGTGGTCTCCCGGTCGGGAATCGATCCCGTGCTCATCGATGACGTTATGTGGGGATGTGCAAATCAGGCGGGCGAGGACAACCGTAACGTCGGACGGATGAGCGCCCTGCTGGCAGGGCTCCCGCAGAGCGTCCCCGCCAACACCATCAACCGCCTGTGCGGATCAAGCCTCGACGCGATCATCCAGGCCTCTCGGGCGATCTGGTCCGGCGATGCAGAGGTGATTCTCGCGGGGGGAGTCGAAAGCATGAGCAGAGCTCCCTATTCGATTGCAAAGAGCCAGTCCGGGTCGTTCGGCAATGTGACCGCTTTTGACACTGCACTCGGCTGGCGCTACCCCAACCGTGCGATGGAAAAATTGTTCCCCCTTGAATCGATGGGTGAAACCGCGGAGAACCTCGCCGAAAAGTACGGCATCGCACGCAATGAACAGGATGAGTTTGCATTGCAGAGTCACAGGAAGGCGGTTGCGGCGCAGAGCAGCGGCACGTTCGCAGGCGAGATCCTGCCGATCGAGATCCCTTCACGCAAGGGCGACCCGGTTGCGGTCAACACAGATGAACAACCCCGCTCCGATACTTCGCTCGACAAGCTGGCAAAACTCGCTCCTGCGTTTCGCAAGGGCGGAACGGTCACTGCCGGAAACTCCTCATCGCTGAATGATGGAGCGGCCGGTGTGCTGATCACCAGTGAAGAAGCTGCAACAAACCATGGCCTGAAGCCGATGGCGCGCATTGTATCCACGGGAATAGCAGGCGTTGATCCCCGCATCATGGGAATAGGGCCGGTGCCCGCTTCGCAGATGGCATTGCGGAAAGCCGGGCTCACAATCAACGACATCGATATTGTGGAGCTTAATGAAGCGTTTGCCGCGCAATCCATTGCAGTAATCCGTGAGTTGAACATCGACACAGCCAAACTGAATCCCAACGGCGGCGCAATTGCACTGGGTCATCCACTCGGGTGCAGCGGCGCACGGATCATGACTACCCTGTTGCACGAGATGCGGCGGCGAAACGCCCGGTACGGGCTCGCTACAATGTGTATCGGAGTAGGACAAGGAGTGGCAGTGATTGTTGAACGGCTCTGACCACTAATGAACAATCGCCGCATTCTCCCCTATGTCATCATCGCCGGCTTCTCGACTGTTCTGGTGACTGCACTGATGGAAGGATATGACGAGGGGGGAATGACGGGTGTTATGGTTGCGGCGGTGCTGGCCTATATGCCTCTCGGACTTGTCATATACTGGATCTGGTCGCCGAATCTGGTTGTGGGAACATTCCTTGCCGGATTCGCCACACTTGTTTTCATGCTGCGCTTGCATGAGTGGGACGTCGGAGCGTTTCTCGCCACAACAGAAGAGGGAATTCCGCACGTACTTGAACCACTCGCCGTTTCTGTGTTCTTTCTTGTTGGCGGATGGCTCGGACGCCGGATCCGGTCACGCATTGGGGCACGCACTTTCAAAGAGTCCGCCCCGCCGTAATCAGGCCTGTACAACCACATCACGGGATCAGCCATGCACGATGTGTTCATCAGCTACAGCCATAGAGATCGGGAGTGGCTCGACAAACTCCAGATCACACTCAAGCCTCTCATCCGCAACAATCCCATCAAGGTCTGGGACGATACGAGAATCAAGGCGGGACAGAAGTGGCAGGAGGAAATCCGGAAGGCGCTCGATGAAGCGGACATTGCGATACTTCTCGTAAGTCCCAATTTTTTGGCATCAGATTTCATTACGGACAAGGAAGTGCCTCACTTCATGGATGCCGCCCAGCATCGCGGGCTTCGCATCATCTGGATTCCGGTAAGTGATTGCCTGTGGACCGAAACCGAGATCAGCCACTATCAATCGGCTCACGATCCGAACGAGCCGCTCGACAGCCTCTCACCCGCCAACGTCAACAAGGCGCTTGTTGCGATTTGCCGAAAAATCAAGGAAGCACTCGCTCCTCCTGAGCCACCCCGCACCGAAACAGCCGCTACCCCGCCACGGATATCACAATCGCCTGGCGCCCAACCTCCGGCGCATTCTAACCGGCAGCCGCAATCACAGCCTTCCGTTGCACAATTTGGCGGCACGTGGCGCAGCATGGACGGCTCGTACTCGGTTGTGCACCAGCAAGGAAATATGATCACGGCGGAGATGTTCATGGATGTGTTCGGCATTCCGACAAAAACAGCGTGGGGACAAGGCACGGTAATCGGACGACAGGCCGTTCTGGACTTCATGGATGTGTACGGAAATGCAGGACGCTCCGAAATCACGCTCTCGGACGACGGGATGTCCATCACCGGCACGGCACGGTATGCAAACGGATTCTTCACCAACGTTTTGGCAACAAAAACATGAGCCAGCAGACGATAACATGTCCGCATTGCGGACGCAGTATTGAACTCACCGAAGCGTTCACCCATCAGGTTGAGGAAAAGCTCCGCGCCGAGTACGAAAAACGCATCTTTGCGGAGCGCAACGCTGCAATAAACAAAGCCCGGCAGGAAACCGAACAGCGTTTCGCACTCGAGCTGAACGACCTGCGAAGTCAGAACGAGGAAAAAGAGAAACGCCTCCGGGAGGCACAGGAGCAGGAGCTTGAACTCCGCAAACGCCAGCGCGAGATTGAAGAACGTGAGCGGAACATGCAACTTGAACTCCAAAGACGCCTTGATGAGGAACTTACTCGCGTCAGAAGCGAGGCAGCCACCCGCGCCGCCGAGGAGCACAGGCTCAAAGATGCCGAGAAGGACAAACAAATCGCCGATATGTTGAGGCAGATCGAAGACTTGAAGCGGCGGGCAGAACAAGGATCCCAGCAGGCTCAAGGTGAAACGCTGGAAATTGAACTTGAGAACCTCCTCCGTCGCACCTTTACGACGGACGAGATTCTCCCCGTCCCGAAAGGGATACGGGGGGCTGACGTCATCCAACGGGTAAAGACGCAACTCGGCAACTTCTGCGGCACCATCCTGTGGGAGTCGAAGCGGACAAAGAACTGGAGTGACGCATGGATCCAGAAACTGAAGGATGACCAACGTGAAGTGAAGGCAACCGTGGCCGTCATCGTTTCAACAGTGCTTCCGAAGGATATCCGCCATGTCGGCAACGTCGAGGGAGTGTGGGTGTGCGATTTCGCCGCCGCCGAGGGACTTGCAATGGCTTTGCGGGGAGGATTGGTGGATGTTGCGCGCACACGTGCCTCCATCGCCAACAAGGGCGAGAAAATGGAGATGGTCTACAACTACCTTACCGGACAGGATTTCCGCCAGCGAATTGAAGGTGTTGTGGAATCGTATGCCGCAATGAAGGAGGATCTTGAATCGGAAAAGCGGGCGATGGAAAAAATCTGGGCGAAGCGCGAACAGCAACTGCAGCGCGGACTCAAGAGTATTGCCGGGTTCTATGGCGACCTGCAAGGAATCGCAGGCTCCACCCTTCAGCCGATTCAACACTTGGAGCTTCCCTCCCCGAATCTGGAATTGTTCGACGAGTGAACCTCCCCTCTGATCCTGAAAAAACGGCCGATTCTTTGCAGAAAGTGCTCCGGGCATTATTGATGGAATCCGCCTTTTTTCCTATCTTGATGCACCGATATACCGCATTTCCGACCGATAGTTCCAACACGAGGAGCCTCACCTTTGAGAGATTATCAACTGTACATCAACAACCAATTCGTGGAAGCAGAGGACGGACGCCGCTTCGATGGATTCAATCCGGCAAACGGCGAAAAGATTGCCACATTCTCACGTGGCGGCGCGAACGATGTCTCGAAAGCCGTAGCCGCCGCGCGGAACGCATTTGATAACGGCCCCTGGCCCCGCATGTCGCGCGAAGAACGCGCTGCCCTTATCACCGGGATCGCCGACAAAATCAAAGAGCAGAAGAAGCCTCTGACGGAACTGGAAGTGCTCGATTCAGGCTCGACACTTCGCAAGGCGGGAGAGGATATCTTCCTCAGTTCTCGCAACCTCGCCAACTTCGCAAAAATGGGTCTCACCGATCTCGATTCGGAGCTCGAAGGGGTTTCGAAAGCGGGATTCAGCAAGAACCTGCTTCTGAGAGAACCGGTAGGTGTCGTAGCGGCAATCATTCCCTGGAACTTCCCCCTCAAGATGGCTGTGTGGAAGCTCGGCCCTGCCCTTGCAGCTGGCAACACTGTAGTCCTGAAGCCTTCGGAAGAGACTTCCGTCACGATTATGGAACTTGCGGGAATGATCAAGGATCTCGGAATTCCGGAGGGCGTCATCAACATCGTCACAGGGTACGGCCCCGAAGCCGGCGCTGCATTGGTCAGCGACCCGCGTGTTGACAAGATTGCATTCACCGGCTCGACATTTACCGGACAAAAAATCATGCAGGCCGCTGCGGCCAACCTTGCCAAAGTCACGCTCGAGTGTGGCGGCAAGTCCGCCAACATCGTTCTTGAGGACGCCGACATGGAAATGGCGGTCGACGGCGCCATCTATGCCATCTTCTATCACAGCGGACAATGCTGCGAAGCCGGCACGAGACTTCTTCTCCCCAACGCTATTGCAGATGAGTTTGTGAAGCGATTGGTTGAAAAGTCGGCAAGGATCAAGCTCGGCAACCCGTTGGACATGGCAACAGATATGGGACCTCTGGTTTCACGGAAGCAATTCGACAAAGTGATGGAATACATCAACAAGGGAAAGTCCGAAGGGGCAAAGCTGGTGTTAGGGGGCGGCAAGCCTTCGGCGCCTGAATTACAGAGCGGCTTCTTTATCGAGCCGACGATCTTCGACCACGTTGACAACAAATCAACGATTGCGCAGGAAGAGATCTTCGGTCCGGTTCTTTCAATCATCCGCTACGATACAGTCGACGAAGCCGTGGCGCTTGCTAATGACACCATCTACGGCCTTGCTGCGGGCGTCTGGTCGAAGGATGCCGATAAGGCGATGACAGTGGCACGCCGTCTGCGAGCAGGAACGGTGTGGATCAATGAATGGCATTTGTTGAACGAAAGGGCGCCCTTCGGCGGATACAAACAGAGCGGCATCGGCAGGGAATTCGGCATAGACGGACTGAAAGAGTACACCGAAGCGAAGCACATCCACATCGATGAAGTAGGTGTACGCGAAAAGAAGACCTGGTATGATACAGTTGTTCCGAAATCGTAAGCACAACAAGTCAAACCGTTTCACATACTCAAAAGGAGAACAATGAAAACGACAGCGGCGTTGATCGCTTTCGCAGCAATGCTCGTTCTGACCGGCTGCGAAGAAAAGAAGATGGAACCGGTAGCAGTAGGGGAAATGAAGGAATACCGTGATCCCGGCCTGGGCTGGTCGATCAGCTATCCTGCAGACTGGCCTGTTGTGAACGCACAAGTCGGACGGGCACGGTTCTACAATGCAACGGATGTTGATGCCAAGTTTCAGGCACCCGACCAGCCTGGCGTGATCGGGGCGGAAATCTCTGTCGATGTTGTCACGGTCGGTGACCCTGCGGCCCACATCAAAAAGAACATTACCGACATGAAGGCGCTCGGGATTCAAATTACATCCGAAGAGCAGATCACGGTTGGTGAGGCCACGGCCACCAAGGTCAAGTACGGCGCCAACTATGGCAAGGGGAGCATTATCTACGGCCACCATATCTATTTGCAAAAGGGTGATTCGACGGTGTATGATCTCGGGTTCGCCGGGTTCGGTGATTTCTATGATGCATATTCTGCAGTGTTCGACGCATCGCTGAAAACCTTCAAGCCAGCCAAACCAAAGGAGCCCGGACGCGACGAAACACTTCCTTCCGAAACCTTCGACAAGTTTGACGGGAAGAATTTTTCGTTCGAGTATCCTGACAACTTCAATACGACCAATCCGGCGAAAAAGACATTCGAGGAAGTTGCGGAGTTTCGAGGACGCCGCCTCGATTGCAGTATACGGTTCGACGTTTTCGACGCAAAAGGGTTGACGCTCGATAAAGTGTTCGATCAGAACAAAGGATCGTTCCGTGGAGCTACGGCGGGCAATGCAACGGTCGGAGGACAGCCCGCAAAAACGCTCACTGGCGCAGTCACGAAGGATGTGATGCGCAAGATGTACTTCGTTGTCCACAACAACAAGGTCATCCGCATCACCACTGACTGGTTCCGTCCGCAGAGTGCCGAGTATGGCGCTGCATATGACAAGGTCATAGCATCCGTCAGGTTGAAGTAGTCCGAATTCTCTCCAAGGGCATCGTCCGCAAGGAGGATGCCCTTTTTTCGTTTGACGTTCTTTTTTTATCCTTTTAGAGGGTTCACGTGGTCAAAGTCTTGCAACCGCTCACGCGAGCGGAGGAATACGAGTTCAGGGCGAAGTACCTGAAAGACGAGTCGCACATGGCGGGAGACGGGCCGCGGGCGACAGAGTTCCGGATCAACAAAACGCTGCGCCTGGTTCCTTTTGCCCAAGGCGACAAGGTTCTCGATATCAGCCCGGGCAAAGGGCTTCTCTTCGAGCGCATTCATTCAAAAGTCAGCGAATGCAAAGGCATCGATATTTCTCCTGCGATGGTCGAGCGACTGAAAGAGAAGTTCAGATCCTATCCGGAGATCTCGTTCGAGACGGGACCGTCCAGCAGGCTTCCGTATCCCGACGCCTATTTCGACAAGATCCTTATGACGGGCGCGTTCTGCCTTCAGGAAACGAAGGAGGAGTGCCTGCAGACTCTCGCCGAGATCCGCCGCGTTGCAAAGCCGGATGCCCTCATTTTTATCAGTGATATTGCAGTGGCCGACGAGTCTAAGATCGCGCCGGAACAGATTTCCCCCATCCGGCGTTTGAAACGACGGATCAAACAGGACGGGCCTTGGGAGTTCCTGCTCAGCATGAAGCGTTTCGCCGTGCACAAAGTCCGGGTGTTACTTGAGTTCGAACCCGTTATCGTCGAATCCACACGCGGAATCTGGTTTCCACACGAGGAGTTTGTCGAGATGTGCCGGACAAACCGTCTTGATGCATCAGGATTCCAGACCCAGATGGTGACAGGCCCTTCACCGTCACGAAACGACTATCTCATCAAACCACTACCCTAAGCAGGAGGCAAGCAGATGAAGTTCCCCCTACCCTTTTTGCTGGCAACAGCGCTGTTCATTTCCACTATGGAAACGGGGTCTGCACAAAGCGGCCCACCCCTAAGCCCGCGTGACTCGGTGTACTTGATGCTGGATACTAATCTCATCTCCATACACTACGGCAGACCCTCGATGCGCGGACGCACCATCATGGGCGAGCTTGTCCCGTGGAACAAAGTCTGGCGTACCGGCGCGAACCAGGCCACACACTTCAAAACAAATTACGATATGATCATCGGCGGCGTGCCGTTGATGCGCGGGACGTACACCCTCTGGACTCTCCCCTCTCCCGACGGTTGGCAGATTATCCTGAACAAGCAGACCGGACAATGGGGAACACGGTACGATGAACGGCAGGATTATGCCCGTTTCGATGCGATCGTCGAGAGACTTGACTCGCCCGTTGACACGTTCACCATTGCGTTCGATGCAACAAGCAAGACTTCGGGACGGTTGAAGATGATGTGGGAGAAGACAATGGTATGGACCCGCTTCGAAAAAGCCGACAACATACGCCCGGTGAGCCCTCTGGACTCCGCCGAAACATCGCTCGCCGGAAACACCGTGAAGGTACGCTACAGCAGGCCGTATGCGCGGGGACGCACAATATGGGGGGTCGTGGTTCCATTCGATTCCGTGTGGCGCACCGGAGCGAATGCCGCGACAGTATTTGAAACGAAGGGCGCAATCACCATGGGGGGTATTGATATTCCGGCAGGCGTTTACACCCTTTACTCCAGGCCGACGGAGAAGGGCATGACGCTGATCGTAAACAAGAAAGGACCGGGGCGTGCAGAATATCAACCGGCGGAAGACCTTGCCCACATTGAACTGGTTGCACGACAGACATCAAAACCGGTCGATCCGTTCACAGTTTCCTTTGATAAGGGGAGCAAGCAAAATTCGGCCTACTTGAAGCTGGCGTGGGGGGACAGAGAGTTCGTGGCAGATATACGCGCAAAGTAACAGCCGGCAATCAACACAACAAAGCCCTCCAAGAGGGCTTTGTTGTTATCGAGCCTTCAATTCAAACTCGTAGAAGTATTTTTCCGGGTCGAGTTCTCTGAAATCCGGCCGGAGAATTTCATGAACCGCAACGGAGTACCTTCCGGCAGTGATTCTCTCCGCAGGCGATGCAAGTCTCAGATGTGCAATACCATCCTTCACACTAATCGCCTGGAGTGTGTCGGCAACGATTCTCTTTTCGTCTAGCGTATGAAGTTGTACCCAATAGGCGGCAGCGGCCTTCGAATAAAGAACCGGGACTTTCAACACAATGGAATCTGCCTCCTCCAGAACAAATTCCGGCCTTCCATTCTCCGATGACTGCCTCCCCCGCATGACAACCATTCTGAGTGGCAACGAGTATGTGATAACGACGGGAGTCCGTTGAGTCTCCTCCGCAACCGGCGGGTTAGAACGATCAGGGAGTTGCTCCGCCTCCCGGGAGGGGTCTTCACGAGTCAAGAACATCACGACCAGGAACACCGCCGCCGCGAGGGGAAGCAGGAACGCGAGGCGATAGTCTTTCAACACTGTACGCCGACGCCCAGGCCCCGGTGATGGTGTCCCATCCGGTTTCATTTCCCGAATTACCTCCACTTCCTTCAGGCACGTGGCACATGCTTGAATATGACGCTCGAGCATAACCCGTGCGTGCGGGTCGCGCAAGGCACCGGTTGCATAGTCAACAATCTCTTCGGCCGTCGGATGTGATGTCATTTTGTGTGTATCATCGAGAATGGAAATGTGTGCTATCTCCTTCCAATAGCGGAGCGCCTCGCGCGCTTGAGGCGATTCCGCCAATGCATCCTCCACCTTCTTCCTCATCCGGTCGTCCAGCCGTCCGTTCACATATAAAGGGAGAAGCTCTTCCAGCTCTTGTTTTGTCATAACTGTCTAATAGTCGCTTGCCAGTTCAACATGTTACGGAGCATCGTTCCACTTTTTCAAGATCTCCTTTGCCTGCTCTTTGCACCTGAAAACCCTTACCCGCACTGCACCCTCGGTAATGCCCAGTATTTCGGCAATCTCGGCGTACGTAAGCCGTTCTCTGAAGAGCATTCTCGACAATGTTCTGCAATCTTCCAACATATGACGCCAAACCCGCAGTATCATCTTCAGGCGCTCTCTCTCGATCAACAATGTTTCAGGGGTTACATCTGATGAAGACGGTGGTACTTCTGCAAGCAGTTCCTTTTCCCGAAGATGATATCGCAGAGCGTCGACTGTTGTGTGGTGGGTGATTTTTTGAACGTACGCCTTAAGAGAAGATGAGCCGCGGAATTTACCGTCCTTCAGATTCAGGTAGACTTTGACAACCGTCTCTGAAATGATGTCCTCAGGGAAAATAGGTTCCGTCCATTTTCGAGAATAGACAACAGCCCGCACCCAGCTGCGAATCGCGTCATCCGCTTCTCTTTCGCCCTGCACAAATGCCACAATGATCTGTTCGTCGGTCAAGATGAGAATTCGGGGAATTTTTGGGGATTTCGACGATTTGCAGAAGAAACATAGAAAGATTAGCAGAAAATATCAAAGTGTTGTTTTTGTAGATACGGAATCCTACATTTCGGGGCAAATTTCCGCATCCGATCAAAAACCACATGCAGCGGATTCGCTCTCTTTTCATTGTTCTTGTCGTTGTCATTGGTCCCGCGTTCGGCCAAACAACTCATTCGCTTTGGGAACGATATGTCCTGAAAGCCGACTCAATTTTTCTTGTCAATCCCTCCGACACTGCAGCAATCCTCTCCAGCCTCCTCGAGTCCGAAGCGCAGTACTATTTCGTTGAAACTGACACCGGCCTCGTAAAGGAATTCAATCCCGTTGGAGAACCTCTTTGGCTTGAAGAACCCAGCGTCAAAATCAACGAAGCTCTCATTGAAAGGGCATATGCAATCAGAGTGGCGTTACTCGGGCCCCATCATCCTCATGTTGCGCGAAGCCTCGAACGAATAGTGGGTTTGCATGGTCGCTATTCCCGATATGATGACGCCATCGCAACTTGTGAAAGAGCCCTGGCGATTTATGAGCGTGCGTATGGACCCGACCATCCGGAACTGGGCAGAACACTCCATTTCCTTGGAGCGTATCACAGATATCTGTTCAAATTCTCGAAAGCAGAGTACTATCTTACTCGAAGCTTGTATAATCGGGAAACGGGACTGGATCCGGACGATCCCATCATCAGCTACAGTCTGAATGGCCTCGCTCATTTGTATTGGAATCTCGGCCGCTACAAAGATGCCGAGCGGTTATACAAACGAGGGCTGATACTTAGAGAAAACAGCTACGGCCCTAGCGACCCTGCGGCGCTTGGGTCACGAGGTAATATTATTCGTCTTTACGCCACGCAAGGACGTTTTGAAGATGCAGAGAGCATGATGAACGAACCCTTCATGAGATATTATACAACCAACTCAACATACGCCCAATTGGGAAGTCTCTATTTGCGATCAGGACAAGTTGACAAAGCAATTCACTTTGCGCACCGAGGAATCAGCGCACTCCTGGATCAGATGGGCGGTGAATCGCCTTTCACCTGCCTGATGTTGGAATTGTTGGGAGATGCTTACCGCAAGAAAGGTGATACTGACTCAGCCGTGATATTCTATCTGCAGGCAATCGATAACATCTCGCAGTCACCAACCATTGGATTGGGGAGGGATGTCGAGGCAATGCAACAGAACCTCGCCGGTTTGTATTGTCAATTGGGACGCACAAATGATGCCGCACCTCTTATGCAGAAGGTCGTTCATGAGCGTGAGCGTGTATTCGGCAGCTCTCACCCTTTCCTCGCCGATGCCCTTGAGCTGCGCAGCCAGTACTATCTTCTGACCGGCAAAACAGACTCTGCAACGGCGGATGCACAGCGTGCATTTGTTATCAGAGAGAATCACTTTGAAGGAAGCTTCGCTCTTATGGCAGAGCATGAGGCACTAGCAACGTTCCAGGTGCTGCGGGAGTCAGCCTCAAACTATATTTCATGTCTCTT
>CAZBWR010000061.1:0-26231 GCA_964495695.1 uncultured Chitinophagales bacterium
ACCTGGAACCCACTGATTAAGAGTCAGTTGCTCTACCAATTGAGCCATGGGTGCAAATAAGTCTGGCGAAACTCAGTTACCCGGAGTCGGCGCTTGTGTGGGCGGCAACACAGGGGCAGGCTGCTGCTGGGAAGGCGTTGCCCGCTGGAGAATGCTCTCGCTGTCAGTTCCCGCGGTCGGCAAGAATCCGACATTAATGATAATTGCTATGATCGCAAAAGCGATTGCCAAGCCCCAAGTGGCATTGCTCAAGAAATCTGCGGTGCGACGGACTCCGAACATCATGCCAACATTGCCTCCGCCGAAGGTTCCGGCAAGCCCTCCGCCTTTACTCGCCTGAGCGAGAACACCCACAATAAGCAGAATGCTGATAATTATCTCAACGACAATCAGAGCTGTAAACATCGGTATCCTTACTGAAAATACGGAATTATTATGCGCCTAAGTTAAGAAAAATCGACAAGTAAATCAAGCAACGGGCCGAACGACTTAGCCTTTGTAACCCCATTGGCGCAACTTTTCCAGGCTTATGGAACCATGTTTGGGATCATCAGACAGAATAAGGCGCTCGATGTACTTGCCTATCAGATCGAACTCGATATTCACCTTCGTGCCAGACTTGTAGGTATGAAAAATGGTCTGATGATAGGTATGTGGAATAATCGCGACGGTCACTTGGTTCCCGCTTAGTCGCGCAACGGTGAGGCTTACACCATCAACTGCAATCGAACCTACTGGAATGACGTACCGGAGGAATTCGTCGGAAACTCGGATAGTGATGAGCCAATTAGCTGATTCCTTCGTTATGTTCTCTATTGTTCCAGTTCCATCGACATGACCCAACACCAGGTGGCCGCCTAATCTATCATTTAACCTCATTGCTAGCTCCAGATTTACCGGACTCCCCTCCGCCAGTACACCGAATGTCGTTTTCCGCATCGTTTCATCAACCGCTTGAACATGGAAAACATCGTTGTGAATGCCGGTAACCGTCTGGCAAACACCGTTGATCGATATACTATCATCGACCTTCAGGTCAGCAATACTCTGAGGAGCAGAAATGGAAATCACCCGCCCGTTACCCTCGGCCTTTAGACCGATTACTTTTCCAACCTCTTGTACGAGTCCCGTAAACATATCAAGTGCTCAGTATGTGACAGTGGAATAAGATATCTTCTCCGACCTTCTTTAGTGCATAATGCGAAATCTTGCCCTCAAATCCATCACGTAATACATCCCTGCCCCGGAAAGCCGGTAAACCCCGCCCAATTAACACTGGAGCTATAAAAACATTCATTTCATCAATCAGGTTTTGAGAAACAAATTGATTGAAGACATCCGCTCCACCCTCAACGAGAATGGAGCCAATGTGCATCCCGTAGAGGTTCCGAAGGGCATGTTTCACGAGTATACGTTCCTTTGAGGATCGCATTGGGACGACTTCGGCTCCGACACGTTGAAGTTTCTTTACGATTGTGGATTTGACTGAGTAGGCAGCATTCGTTGTCAACAGAATGAGCCGTCGTTCGCCGTCAACGTGGAACACCCTCTCGCGCCCCGTCAAAGTCAGCTTGCCGTCAAGAATGATGACTGCAGGATTCCTGCCGCGTGCGAATCGTACATTTAGAAGCGGGTTATCCTTCCTGATTGTGCCCGCTCCGACTAACACTGCGTCATATTCAGTCCGCCACCTGTGCACAAGTCTGAGTGAATCCTTCGAAGAGATGTAACGCCGCCGACTCCCTGCTCCGGCGATGAAACCATCGAGCGATTGAGCGACCTTGAGATTGATGTACGGAGACTTCCGTTTAATGTGCGTCGCAAACTTCCTGTTGAGCTCTTTCGCGGCATCGGTTCCGGGGCCCACATCAACATGAATGCCTGCCCGACGGAGGACTCGGACCCCCTTTCCGGAAACAAGAGGATTGGGGTCGAGCATCCCGACGACAACACGCTTAACTCCCCGCTGGATCAACAGATCTGTACAGGGTGCCGTTTTCCCCGTATGAGCGCACGGTTCAAGATTGACATACATCGTTGATCCCGCCATTGGCCCATTGTAGTTCTTCAGGCAGTCGACCTCTGCATGAGGTCCCCCGAATTTCCTGTGAAATCCTTCGGCAACCACCTTGCCTCTCACGACTAACACTGCCCCAACAAGGGGATTCGGGCTTACTTTACCTTTCCCTCTGCGGGCAAGTGAAATGGCCCGCAGCATGTGTAACTCGTCACTTCTTTGTAAGGAAGATTTCATTGGAAGAAAAAAGAAAAGGACATTGAGTTCGCTCGACTACAATGTCCTTTAGGATAACCATTGTGACTTAGTGCTATGCTTGTGGCAGCGGTACTTCCCTGCCGAGTTTGGCAGATTTGTACACAGCTTCGACAATTCGCATACGCTGTACTGCTTCATCCCCGGTAGAAATCACCGGATGGAGACCTCTAACAGCTCCAAGGAAATGTTTCAGCTCGTTTTCGTAGGATCGCTTGTACATGTTCGCCGGGGGATCGAGTTTCGCCGGTGCAAGGTTCACAAGGTTTCCGTGAAGTTCCTTGTTGATTCTGAGCGGATTCAATGACGCCGACCCTTCAGACCCGAAGACATTACAGTAATACACGTCTTCTTCCAAAAACGTCGACCAGCTGACTTCGACATCGAGGAGGGATGAGTTCTTCATCGTAAGTCTGATGAGAGCTGTGTCCTCGACCTCTTTAGTTTTCTGGAAATACGTTGAGGCGTGAACCCTGCTCACTTCCGGATACCCTAACATCCAGAAAGCAAGGTCGAACATCACGATGCCGAGGTCAAGCACAACTCCACCGCCGGCCTTCGACTTTTTTGTTGACCACGTCGAGTGATGCTCACGACGTCGAAGCCAGCCGGATTTGGCGTAAGCGATTTTGCCAAGCTCCTTTCCCTCGATGAACGACTTCATGATCATCGTATCCGGACGAAAACGGTGGTTCATTCCCACCATCAACTTCCGCTTTGCTGTCTTCGCTGCTTCGGTCATGGCAATCGCTTCGGCCAGGGTCCGTGCAATCGGCTTTTCAACGAGAACGTCCTTACCGGCTTCAAGGGCAGGAATGGTTACCTCCTTGTGAGCGTCAGTCGATGTGCAAACGATTACTGCCTCGATGTTCTCGTTGGCGAGCATCATATCGAAGTCGCTGTAGCTTCGCTTGATTCCGAATTTCTCTGCCACCAACTGCGCCCGGCTTTTGTCACGATCACATACTGAAACGATCTCCGCTTCCGTGAGTTTCCTGAGAATTGGAAGATGCACGACCTGGGCAATCCAGCCCAATCCGACGATTCCGACTTTAACTTTTTCCATAGGTTGGAGAGTGCTTAGTTGGCGATGACACCGACGCGTTTGTGTACCTTGTTACTGTGCACCTGAAGGAATTCCTCCACTATGTCTGCAATTCCTGCTGCGTCTATTCTTTGCTCTTTGTAAAGCTCGTCTGGTGTGCCATGATCAACAAAGCGGTCTGGCAATCCATGCATCCTCAGTCGGACATGATTCAATCCCTGAGACGTCAAGCACTCGGCTACGGCACTTCCGAACCCGCCAACAATCACATTATCCTCTACTGTCACGAAGTGATCGAACCGCTTGGCAAGGCTCTTGACCAACTCCACATCCAGTGGTTTCACAAATCGCATGTTTACCACCTCTGCATGGATTCCTTGTTTGGCAAGCAAATCTGCGGCCTTCAGTGAATGTTGAACCATCAAGCCGATAGCGAGAATGGCAACATCCTGACCTTCTTTGACGACTTCACCTTTCCCGATGGGGACCAGGTCGTAACCTTCTTTCACCGGAACGCCCAGTGCATTCCCTCTGGGATAACGGAGGGCAATAGGTCCGTTCTTGTACTTTATCGCCGTATACAACATGTCACGCAATTCGCTTTCATCCTTTGGCGCCATGACAACCATATCAGGAATCATCCGCAGATACGAAAGGTCAAACACGCCATGATGTGTGGGGCCGTCCGCACCCACGAGACCGCCGCGATCAAGGGCAAACACGACCGGAAGGTGCTGTAACGCAACATCATGAATGATCTGATCGAACGCCCGCTGCAAGAACGTGGAATAAATTGCGCAAACAGGTGTACATCCCTGGGTAGCAAGTCCGGCAGCAAAGGTCACCGCATGCTGTTCCGCAATTCCAACGTCAAAGAACTGGTCGGGAAGCTCTTTCTGAAGAATGTCGAGTCCCGTTCCGTCAGGCATAGCGGCCGTAATCCCGACGATTGTTCGGTCTTCTTTTGCCAACTCCGTCAGCGCGTTGCCAAAGACCTTTGTGTATGCGGGCAAGCCACCAGTCTTCTTGGGAGATTTTCCAGTAACCTTATCGAAAGGCGTCACCCCGTGCAACTTCTGAACATCGGCCTCTGCAGGTTTGTACCCCTTCCCCTTTTGTGTTGTGACGTGCACGAGAATGGGTCCGTTATATTGCTTCACGTCGGAGAAGATTGACACAAGTTGTCCGACGTTGTGCCCGTTGATCGGGCCGAAATATCTGAAACCGAGCGCCTCGAACAGCATGCCCGGAGTAATCACGACCTTCACACCTTCTTCCAGCCTGGCCGCAACCCGCCTGATTCTATCGCCCCAAGTATCGAGTTTTCCCGTCAACTCATAAACGTTCGACTTGAAGCGGTTGTACGAAGGGTTTGCAATGATTTGAGTGAAGTAGTTGGAGATGGACCAAACGTTTGGAGCGATGGACATATTGTTGTCGTTAAGGACAACAATGAAGTTCTTTTTCAGGATCCCAGCGTTGTTCATCCCCTCGTATACCATGCCACCTGTCATTGACCCGTCACCAACAATAGCAACGACCTTGTAGTTCTCATTGTTGAAATCCCTGGCGGCGACCATTCCCAGTGCGGCAGATATTGCCGTGCTTGCGTGTCCTGCGCCAAACGTATCATAATCACTCTCAGACCGTTTCAGGAAGCCGCTGAGCCCCTTGTATTGTCTGATAGTATGAAGACGGTCTTTCCGGCCCGTTAGAATCTTGTGGGGATACGCTTGATGGCCAACATCCCAGACCAGCTTGTCGTGCGGCGTGCTAAAGACATGATGCAGTGCCACGGTGAGTTCAACCGAACCTAGCCCGGCACCCAGATGCCCGCCTGTTTGAGAAACAACATCAATTAGGAACGTCCTCACGTCGTCGGCCAGTGCCTTCAACTCCGGCATCGTAAGGTTACGGATGTCGGCCGGACTGTTGACACGGTCGAGCATTGGATAGACATGTTCACTCATTACACTATTCTCTCTCGTGGTGACTATTCTTCTTCAAACTGAACGTCCTCTTCGATTGCCCGAAGATTCCCTTTCATGTCTTTCGATAACTTCTTCAACTTTGTCTCCGCAGCAGATAATTTTTCGATGCATGCCTGAGACAGAGTAATACCTTCTTCATACATCTTGAGGGCATCGTCCAGCGGAACCTCGCCGCTTTCCAGGTCCTCTACAATTTTTTCCAGGCGCTTAAGTGACTCTTCAAACGAGCTTTTGATGTTTTTATCCTTCTTGACTGCCATCAACGAACCTCAGCTGCAACGCTTCCATCATGAAGCGTAATTGTAACATCATCTCCACCGGTGAGGCGTTTACGTGATGAAACTACCTCACCTTTCTTTCTGACTATGGCATAACCACGTCGAAGCACGGATGAAGGGTCGAGAGCTGTGAGTTGGTTCCGAAGGGAATTGGACTGAGCCTTCAACATCGATACTCTATGCACTACGCTGACATTCAGATGTCGCTCCAAGTCATCCACTCGCTGGCTGTATTGCCGGAGCAGATCGACAGGACGATTGAACGAATAGCTCTTGAGCAGGTGGTGGATTCTCGTTGTGTAGTAATCGAGCAAATTCAGCATATTTTGGTCAATAAAGTACCAATTATTTCGAATAGTTTCAAGAAGCGACTCCCTTTCCGGCACCGCCAATTCGGCAGCTGCCGATGGTGTCGCGGCGCGCAAATCAGCTACCAAATCCGCTATTGTGAAGTCGATTTCATGCCCCACGGCACTTATTACTGGAATTCGCGAAGCAAAGATTGCCCGAGCAACGGACTCCTCATTGAATGCCCAAAGGTCCTCTAACGATCCGCCTCCCCTTCCTACTATGAGTACATCGGCCTTCCCCCACTCATTGAATTCCCGAATTGCCTCCGCAATGTCCGCTGATGCTCCGGGACCCTGAACTTTTACCGGCCTCAACACAGCTTCAACAGAGGGAAAACGACGGTATAGAACTTTGAGAATATCATGGATGGCGGCCCCCGTCGGAGACGTCACAATTCCCACACACGAAGCATATCCAGGAATCTCCTTTTTATGCTCTTCATTGAAGAGTCCTTCCTCAAACAGCCTACGTTTGAGTCGATCGAAGGCTGCCTGCAACTCACCTTCACCAACCGGCCGGAGCGATGTAATATCAAGTTGGTACGAACCACGAGCGTCGTACACAGACAGCCTGCCGGTTGCAGACACCTTCATGCCATCCTGGGGCATCGTTTTCAGAAATTCCGCTCTGCTGCGCCAAATGACAGCCGAGAGGGTTGCATTCGCATCCTTCAAAGCGAAGTACAGGTGTCCCGAAGAGTGATGCTTGAAGTTGGAGATCTCACCCTCAACCGTTATAGCGCCAAACGTACGGTCAAGAGTTAGCCGGATTTGTCGCGTAATTTCGGAAACTGTGAATACAGGCTTGTCAGAGTTACCGGACAGAAGTGATAGCTGACTGTTCATGCAGTCAATATCACCAAAACGAGTCAGACATCCAACACGAAATTCTCCCTTTGCGTTCCATATTCGAACTCCCTATATTTTCAGAACTCCAAACACCAAATGAACCATATGAAGCTTGACGTACTCGCCATCGGGGCACATCCTGATGATATAGAACTTTCTGCAGGCGGAACGCTTATCAAACTCATCCAAAATGGCAGAAAAGTGGGCATTCTCGATCTGACGCGAGGTGAAATGGGAACAAGGGGGACCGAAGAACTCCGGGCTCGAGAAGCCGTTGATGCGGCGGACATTCTCGGAATCCATGTTCGCGAGAACCTGCAAATCCCTGACGGTAATATCGAGATTAGTCATGCCAACAAGCTGAAGGTGGTGACCATCATTAGGAAATATAGGCCGGAGATCCTTCTAATCCCCCATTGGCTTGAGCGCCATCCTGACCATGAACAGGCAAACAGGCTTTGCCGGGACGCGTGGTTTGTCGCAGGATTGGAAAAAGTACGAACAACACTTGATGGCACTGATCAGCAGCCCTTCCGTCCGAAGACATACTATCACTTCATGCAGACTTATGAATTCGTCCCGTCATTTATCGTCGACATCTCTGATGTTTATGAGCAGCGCATGAACGCGGTCCGGGCATTCCGGTCACAGTTCTACGATCCGGAAAGTGAAGAGCCGGAAACTTTCCTCAGTACGCCGGCATTCATGGAGTTTCTCCACACAAGGTTTCAGTACTTTGGCGATAGAATTGGCGTGAAATACGGGGAACCGTTCTATTCCGTGAACATGGTCGGAATCAAGGATCTATTTGCTCTTACCGTGTAACCATGCCGAACGTTCATCCGCTTGTTGTTCACTTCCCCATTGCGCTGCTCACGGTCAGCTTCATCTTTGATCTAGCGGGGATATTCCTTCGGCACCAAGTTATGGAACGCGCAGGATGGTGGACGCTCGCCTCCGGCGTGGCTGGTTTGCTTGTTGCAGTCGTCAGTGGTCTGCAAGCGGAGCATAGCGTCGTCATTCCTCCGGAAGCAAAATCTGTTTTCGAGACTCACGAAGAAGTTGCTTTCATCGTGTCCTCTCTCTACGCGGCTCTGCTTTTATGGCGAATAGCAACAAGAACCCGGGTGCCGTTGGACCGGCAATGGATCTATCTAGGCTTATCCTTTATCGGAATGCTGTTGATTTGGGTAGGAGCGTGGCATGGAGGCGAACTGGTGTACACGTACGGCGTGGGAGTAAAGTTGGGGAACTGAGTGAAGTGAACAACAGGAATTACCCAACCTGAAACAAATAAGGGCTTGAAAATCAAGCCCTTATCCTTACGAAGCTTACGTAAAACCTATCTGTAATCCTAAGCCGCTAACTCACGCAGGCGGGCTTCCTGAGCCCTTCGCACAATCGTAACAACAAAGCCAACCATTAATATAATCACCCCCGACCAGACCAGATTGATGTAAGGCTTCGTGCTTGCTTCAACCACGAGTATATCGCCGCTTGCGGCTTCGTTTGCCGGGAGCATCAAGTCAGTGTAGCCAATTTCGACCGTAGAGTTTCCGGTATTATCCTTGTCTGGGTTCATTGTTGTGATAACAAACCTATGCCGGTCTTCGAACACTGCAGCCTGGTCACTTTCGCCATTCTCCCCAAACAGCTTCGCCGGCACAACCTGGGCAGGTTTGCTCCCATACCTCTTTACGAGAAGGGTCGCCCCAATCTTCATTTCACGCCCTTCGAGCATGCCAGCCTTCTCCATAACGGGAAAATCAAACCCGAGGAATGTTATCTCAAGGTCTCCTACTTTTTCGGTCACGTTTTTCTTGAGATTGATTTTTTGCGCACCGCTTTTTCCGTCCTTGTTTTGCTCGAGAGAAAGCGGGGCAACGTAGAAGTCTTTCGTAATGAGGTTTACGATATCCGGGTTTCGCATCAACCCTTCGTTAAACTTGCTGTAGTACATAATCGGCGCGACATTATAGACTTTACCCTCACGCTCAATCCTGACGTTGAAGGCATATTTCTCGCCATCAATAGGACGGTGTCCCGTGTAGGTCAGAGTGCTTCCCAATGCCTGAACAGGTTTTCCTTCAGCCAGTGAGAGAGTTTCTTTTTCGTCATACTTTGACGAGCTGACAAACCCGAGGAACATGATTGCAAGGCCAACGTGGGCAATCGAGCCACCAGCATATTTTGGATTGCCCTTCACAATTCTCCAACCTACTTGAAGATTTGCGAGCAATGCAAATATTGACCCGAAGACAAAGAGGGCGATCCATATGTCATGCAAATCCACAACGAACGCGAGTATTATCGCCGCCACGAGAGCAATGGCCGCTGGAACCGAAAGAGATTTCAGCACGCTTGAGAGATCGATTCTGGTCCACCAAAGCAGCTGACCTACGGCAGCAAGAATCGCTATTGCTATACCAAGCGGCAGCGTTGTTTTGACATAATAGGAGATATCGACTGCGGTTGTTTTCCCCTCTGTAATCTGTGTAATGATTGGGGCCGATGTACCAACTGTAACGAATACTGCAGCACATACAAGGGCTGCAGAGCCAAGGAAGAGAGCAAACTCTCGGGAGAGATATGCATGTCGGGGATCAATCCTCGGCATTTCCTTCCAGCGACTTATGATCAGGAATAATCCGATCCCGATAAACACAGTAATCACGCCTATCAGCAACCAATACACCCACATGCCCGGGTCTACAAACGAGTGCACGGAAGTATCGCCAAGCACGCCGCTTCTTGTAAGAAAGGTGGAATACAGTACGGTAATGAAACATAGCATTGACAGCACAAGATTCGTGCGAATGAAGGCACCACTCTTTCGCTGTGTAAGAATTGTGTGTATAGCGGCAACAGAAAACAACCACGGCACTAATGACGAATTTTCCACCGGATCCCACGCCCAATAGCCGCCCCATCCAAGTGTTTCGTACGCCCAGAAACCACCCATCATGATCCCCAGCCCGAGTACCGTGGCCCCATACACGATCCAAGGCGTTGCCGGTTTTATCCAGCCATCGTAATCACGCTTCATTAATGCGGCAATAGCATACGCGTATGGAACGGACATGGCAGAGAAGCCGCTAAACAATACTTGCGGATGTATCACCATCCAGTAGTTCTGTAGCAACGGATTGAGACCTCGGCCGTCCTTCGGTTGGAAACCGACTGCGACCTGTCCTTCCCATGATTCCCAGACGTAAGCGAACGGGTTTTTGACAATCATCATGAGAAGGAGTGAAAGGAGTATCGTGCCGAAGACGCTCATGACCTGCGGCTCGTAACCCTTGCGGGAGGAGTAATCCATCAGAAATACGCCAATCAACGCGGTGAACAGGGCCCAGAGCATAAAACTCCCCTCTTGTCCCGCGTAGAAAGTCGAGATCAATAAGGGTGTAGGCAGGTCTCTGGAACTGTAACTCCACACATACGTGTATTGAAATTGGTGCGTGAGGATATTGTAGAGCTGAACGGCCGAGAAAGCCAGGACAGTTATCACCGTTGCATGAAACATCCAGCGCCCTAACCGAAGGGCTTTCAGATTGCCCGAGCGATGGTTTTCGTAGAAGGCGATAATAGAAACGAGGCATGCCACGAAAGCCAACTTCACAAGTATACCACCTAGCATACTACACCCTTATAGAAAAATAAAGAACACGGACGAACGATTGATCAGCTTTTCTTCAACTCTTCAGCATCTGCCTCGTACTTGGACGGGCATTTCGTCAGGACTTCGGTAGCGTGGAAGTACCCTTCATCTTCAAGGTAGCGCCCTTTTGCAACCACACTGGTCGCCAACTCGAAGTTATTCGGAGCTGCGCCATCCAAAATGACTTTGCATTCACGACCGGCCTCGTCAATCAAATAAAACGTAAACGTCGAGGTCTTCGAATCGAAGGCCGAGGGCTTTTCCTTATTCCAGGCTCCCTTGAGTTGGACCTTCTTCTGCGTGTTCATAGCTCCGGAGATGTCAGTGTATTCAACATTGCTCTCCAGGAACGAGTACGAGCCGAAGATGATGAACCCCACGACAACGACTGCTCCAACAATAACTTTCGGTTTCATAATGATGTCTCCCTCACACTTTCGATGATATGTTACTTTCCAGTTTCTTTAGACGACTATCCAACCTGTTCAAATAGACAAAGACCCCCAGCCACACAACAAGCGCAATCACCAGGACGATATACAATGAGTTATTTGCCAAAAAATCAATCACATGATCTCCTTATGTTTGACGTTCTGAATCAACAGCTACGATCTTGACCTGTAATTTCCATATCCAATAATACAACAGAAGGAACCCGATCAGCGAACCATATAAAACTACCCGCATGGTAATGTTCATACCGCCCGTGCTGACGACCGGTCCCAGATTGCTATCATCTGCAGATCCCGGATGCAGCCCAGCCATGATACGTGGCATGATGAACAGGAAAAACGGCATTGTGACTGCAGCGAGTATCGAATAGACTGCACTCAATGTGGCACGCTTCTCTTCAACTTCAATTGCAGAACGTAATGAGAAGTACGCCCCATATATCAACAACAGAACAAAGATAGAAGTTTGCCTTGGGTCCCAGTTCCAGTACGTGCCCCAACTGAATTTTGCCCAAATTGCGCCCGTAACCGTCGCCAGTATGCAGAATAACAAGCCGAGCGCAGCCGCGCTTGCTGATTTTACATCGTCATTCAGGTCTTTGTTGCGGAGGTAACGTATGCCAAACCACATACTCGTCAGGAATGCAATTGCGCTGATCCAGGCAGTGGGAACGTGAAAAAACATAATTCGGGCTTTGTCTTCAAGACCGGGAATAATGGGAAATTGATACCAAAATTCCGGCCTCGGAACCATCGGAAGACCGATACTCAGGATGATAATTGCAGACATCCAGATCAATAGGAACCACTTCATCGTTAGTCTTTCCAGATATACTCGAAAAACAGCCATGAGGCCGTAACAACGACAACAATATATGAAACTAGGAACTGAAATTCACCCAATGCCTCTGCGAAAAATGCCCCTTCCGTTGCCAGCCGGGTGGCGTTTATGCACGTGAGCAAAAGCGGAAGGAGAATCGGAAACGAGAGCACCGGATAGAGCGTCCCTTTCGTATTTGCCTTTGCAATGATGGCTGCGATGATCGTCGATGCAGCCGCTAGTCCGATACTGCCAAGGAGGATCGTGACAGCAAAAACACCGTACGAGCGAACGATAAAGCCGTCGAGGAAAAATGTGTACAACGCAACAGTGAGAGTATTCACTCCCACAATAAGGACCAGGTTGAAGAGAAGCTTTCCGAACAGGACAGCCGAGGGCTGTGCGAGCAATTGAAGTGTCATTGCCGTGCCGCGCTCCTCTTCCGTCACAAAAGTGCGTGCAAGACCGGACATCGCTGCAAAGAATATCACTACCCAGAGCATCCCCGAAAGAGCATCAGCAGGGGCGCTCTCGCCCCCCAGAGCAAATGCAATAATAGAAATCGTAGTGACAACAAACATCAGCAATGCGCTGATTGCGTATCGCGTACGCAGTTCAGAGTGCCAATCTTTCAAAAAGACACTCATCGCCGAACGAACCACCTTTGACATACGTAGAGTCTTGTCAGGCATTCAAGTCCACCTGCGCATGGAATTCATTGACATCAGAAAGGTCGTTTGTCGCAACGATGAGGATACCCTTATCCTGTTGCTCCTTCATGATCTGTTTAACCATTGCGATGCCTTCCGTATCGAGATTCGAGGTAGGCTCATCGAGAATCAACACGGACGGCTCTCCGGAAAGCGCGAAAGCATACTTCATCCGTTGCTTCATCCCGGAGGAAAATGTTCTCACGGGGTCATCTTTTCTGTGGTTGAGGAAAACCTTCTTCAGTAGGGCGGCTATCCCTTCGGAATCCGGCGTCTCTCCTCTTAGAGCAATTGCGTAGCGGAGATTCTCTTCAGCGGAAAACTCATCATAGAGCTGAAGATAGGGTGAAACCAGTCCTATGCTGGCTGCGAGGGGCCCTTCTAACGTTTTTCCATCAACCCTAAGCGATACAGATCCAGCCGTCGGCGTTAGCACGTCGCTGATTATCTTTACCAGCGTCGATTTCCCGGAGCCATTCTTGCCTGTCACGAGCAACGTCTGCCCGAAATTGACCGTGAACGATACCTTGTCAAAAATAGTCCTTCGGTTAAAGACCTTCTTGAGTCCGGAACCCTCGAGTGTAATGTTCATTTCCTGACCACGGCAATTTTTCCCTTGTAAGTCCGGCCTTTGGTGGTGATAACATAAAAATAGATCCCGGACCCAACGAGTTGGCGGTTTTCGTTCTCGCCATTCCACCTGAACACATGCTTCCCAAGCTGCGGCATGAAATACGAAGTTGCCTCCACAGACTTGACAAGATCCATGCTCGACGAAAATATCGAGAGCGTCCCCGTCACCTGCTCACCCTCGCCAAGCGGAAAACTCATGAAGCGCTTTCCATCCACAACATACGGGTTCGGAAATGGGACGTCGACACCGGAGACACCGAACAGGTCTTTCATGTACCAGTTCGTAGGATCGGGAACGTCAAGCTTCGCAAACAACTGGGCTCCGACGCTTATGTAATCAGAGTCTACTTTCCGTGTATTCAGGTACAGCGCAAAATTGATGTTTCTGCCGTTATCCTGTTGCGCTGCAGAAGTATTCAGATTGAGTGTCAACAGTTTGACGCGCTGGGCCGACGCCGAAGTGACATCATAATAACGGGCACCAAACGGATTGACAGTCCCACCGATAGTCCGGGATGGTGGCATGAATTCCACGGCAGTTTCTGTGACGCGTGGATAGAACCTTCCCTCCGGGTAGTATGAGACGGAATCTGCGCGGTCAGCTGTAAAATAATTCCAAATTGACCATTCAACGAATGCATTTCGCAACGTTGATCCGTAGACGGGGTTCTGCAATGCGACATCCATTGCTTCAAGTGGGCGGGCATTTCTGATCTCATCCCATATTCCACGCATGACCTCTGTGCCAAAACGCTTTGCAAGATAATGGGGCCAGACGGCCCTGCTGTACATAATCAGATCATTCGCAGTGAAAGATGCCTCAGGACGTGCAAAATGGCCGGTCGGAGACTTGACATATTGATGATAGTCGTTCACTTCATCGAATGCGACGTCCTCAAGCCATACTGCCGTCATTTCATAAAAATAGATATCCCCTCCCCAATAGCCATAGCTTCCTAATTGAATTGCGTGATACAATTCGTGCGCTACGGTCACGCGCAACGCGGGAAGCCCTCTGTTTATTACGGGGAAAACAAAGTCGAAATCACTATCAATCACTATGAAAGAGGTGAACGTCCCCCCTTCTGGCTTGCTGTTGATTGGCGTTTCAGGGGTCGTGTACCCGTAAGAAGCTCCCCCAAGGTTCTGTACGTAAATATCATACTCCAGCCCGCCACCTGCTCCGTTGTCATTTGGAGGGGCTGGGTAACCTAGTGAATCACGCAACAATCTTAGGGAATACTGTAGGATCTGTCCGACAGAATCAGCGTACGCTGATGCTGAGTTTGGTATTCTGTTTTTCTGCGCATCGAGCAAGGCAGCAGCGTGAAACCCGCTGGTATCGTAGTGGATTCTGAAATTCCCGATTACTTCGCTCGTGTGAGTGACGGGGCGTGAGAGGAGATTCCCCAATGCGGTTGCAGAGCCGGCGTCAAGGTTTGCCTGTTGCTGCAAGGCAGCGGTAATAGCGGGAAGTCCGCACTTGTGCGGGACATCGAATGTTCTCTCACCCATCGCCAGCTTATTCAACCTGTGGAGATCAACTGCGCCCGCTGAAGCAGACCGCCACAACGCTACAATCAAGAACATTACTGCCACAAATGACTTTGGGTGGCCGGCCAACCGCATTATCACCTCGGGAATGGTGAGAAGATCACCGTAACGGTGCCCCGCGTAGCTGAGGAGATAACAAGGTCTGAGACACCCGCCTCACGCAAACTTCCTACCCTGATGCCCCCTGCCCCTTCAGCCGAGATCACAGTTGATGGGGCCCTAAAACCTTTACGCTCAACTCCGTACGAAACGAGAACAGACCTGCGGACTCCATCGAGCCAAACCAAGTCCGTCACATTGTCTCCGTTGACATCTGCGAAAAACATCACGTCTTCATGAAGTGGTTGTACGTTCCGAATCCACTCCAGCGAATCAGTCGAAGTGGAGTTTTGCCGTCCGTGCCAGATTCCCATTTCATTCCGCGGAGGCCCAAGCACAACAACGACTCCCTTTGGGGTTCCACCGTTCGTCGTCCCACCCATGACAATCCGGGTAGTTCCGAGTGAGTCCGCAAAGCTAAACAACGTTCTGCTCGTTCCGAAATTCATGCCTGATTGAGCTACTGATGACGACACAGTAGTAGTTCTTGTTCCTTTGTCATGTGACGCCGTGAGAAGTTCAAACTTACCATCCTCTCCCAAATCCTCCAAGTTCAATGCTACAATCTTGGTTGGAGCAGTAGAACGGACACTTTGCTCAAGAAATTGACGTTGCGAGATTTGTTCAAACATCGATAGAGACGCCGATTGGTCACGAGCGCTTTTGTATCGAACTGCAAACCGAATGAAAGACGAGTCGCGCCTCGAGAATATTGCGAATGGTTCAAGACCTGTCGGCACAATCTCCGTACGTGACCGGAAAATCTCGTCCGCAAGCGAAACGACCGTTACCCTGTCATCGTTGGTGTGCGACGTGATGATAGTGGTTTCAGTACGATCTTTTCCGGTTATCAATGCAGCTGCAACAGGTTTCTCCGGCAACTGTACCGTTCGTTGCCCTGCGAATCTTCCCCGTCCGCGATTGAGCATGATGGAAAGACTCGCCGATCCGGCATTGACAACACCGATATCCTGGCGCCCGTTTCTGTTCAAATCTCCGATGAACACACCTCGCGGCTCTACCCCTACGGCATATTCATGGGGCCATTCGTATCGGCTCGAATAGTCCGAATTGGCGAGAGCGAGAAGCCGCCGACTGTTGCGATCAATCAAAAGACAGTCTTTTCGGCCATCCTGATCGACGTCAGCAAGCGTCCACCCGGTGACTGAAGTCGCAACACCATACACCGTCGGTGGGAGAAATGAACTTGATGAGAGTCCTGGCGCTACTTCAATCCC
The DNA here is from genome assembly GCA_964495695.1 of uncultured Chitinophagales bacterium. Taxonomy (GTDB): domain Bacteria; phylum Bacteroidota; class Ignavibacteria; order UBA10030; family UBA6906; genus CAADGV01. The sequence goes on from CAZBWR010000061.1 coordinate 15,953, forward strand.
TCGGCGGGTGCTGGTAACGATATCAGGGTACTCGTCTTGGTTGATATTGGTTAACGTGACTCCGGAACACCTGCCGCCAAATCGGACTGCGGTGATCAGTCTGTAGTCTCCCAATGGATTGCCTGAGTAAACAACAACTTCGTTTTCTTCGGGTAGCGTGATTGCAATCCTGAAAGACCGGTCCTGGTTGACAGGTGTTGCGGACAACTCGGCGGGCTCTGCTTTCAATGGAACCGAAACCAGTTCGGAAAACACCATCCGGGTAATTCCATGAAACACCGTAAGACGGTTTGAGAGCCAGTTCAACAGAAGAAAATCGATAATGCCATCGCCATTGATGTCGGTAGAATGAAGGTCACTGACTGAAATGTCCGGAAAGAGCCGCGGCCCCGCTTTGAAAGACCCATCTGATTGGGCGAGCATGGTGAGAACCCCTGCTGTAGCTTTTCCGTACGCAAGGATGTCAAGCCTTTTGTTGTTATTGAGGTCCGCAACCTGGATTTTCTGGGCACCGTCCGGTAGCTGGTAGGAGTCGAATCGCCTGCCGACCGGAGAATTCCGGACGACACTTACACTATTTCCGTCTGAAGAGAGGAGCACATACTCACTTACGCCGTCACGGTCAAGGTCTGCGGCGATGATGTGGCGTGGTACATAATCAAGAGCAAGTGCAGTCGTCGCTGAGAAGCGGCCTGAGGAGGAGAACTCGTAGAATCTGACTGCGGGTTGCTCAGGGGCAATTACTGCAACTTCCGAGACCGAACTGACTGACTGCCCGGCTACAAAACCCAATGGACGATAGCCGAGTTGCATATCGGACACCGGACCGAAGGCCGCCGATGAACGCTGAGGAAAACTTGCCGGGACGTAAAGCAGTTGTAGAGAGAACACACTTAACACAAACCGGCACCTGAGCAAATGTAGCACGGGGATAGGACTACCGACGATGATGTTTCTGAGCAATGGAGTCTAACCGTCACCCTTCTTTCTATGCGCCAATCGGAGTTGCCGGCGTTCAAGCGCCTCTTCATATCTGCGGCGCTCATCCTCTGTCTCGGGAAGAACCGGCGCTACACGCACAGGTTTACCTCCATCGTCGATTGCGACGAATGTAAGATAAGCGTTGTTTGCGCGCCGTTCAGGACCGCCGCGTGTATTCTGCGCCATTACGAGAACACCGATTTCCATGGAGGTTGTGAACGCCCGGTTCACTGAGGCCTGCAATGTCACTACTTCGCCGAGTCTGATCGGGTCGTGAAAATTCAATTCGTCAACAGATGCAGTAACGCAAACCCTGCCTGAGTGCTTGGCTGCGGATATCGCCGCAACGATATCGATCCAGTGCATTAATCTGCCGCCAAGCAGGTTTCCAAGTTGATTTGTATCGTTTGGTAGAACGAGTTCGGTTGAAAATACTTTGGATTCACTGATTCGGCGCGGTTCCATCAGTTTGTCCGCAGAAGGTTGGCTTCTGACGGTATGTCATTCATACTGCCTGATTCCTTCCCCTCAGCGGCGGGAGCCGAACGCAAAGCGGCCTCAATCTCCTGTTTCAGTTTGTCTGCACGTGAGCGAAGAACGCTATTCGGATATTTGGACAAAAACTGGTCGATTTCGGTTCTTGCTTCCTGGAATTTCCGTCTGTTCACGAGCAGCTCGGTCTTTTCGAGGTAGGCCAGCGGAGCGTATTCAGTGTCATGAAATTTGTCTATAACCAGATCGTAGTATTGCAACGCAGCCTTGTAGTACTCCATCGTTGCATAAAGCCGTGCGGCATCATATTCCTTCTTTGCGAGACGCCCGTTCAACTCACTGATCTTCGCCGCCGCATCGGCGACGTACTCACTCTGGGGATAGTACTCGACAAATGCTTGCAACGCATCGATAGCGCGCCGGGTATACTGCTGGTCCAACCTTGATTTCGGCGCAAGCTGGTAGTACGAAAGGCCGACACGGTACTGCGCTTCGGGAACACGCGGACTTGCCGGCATGTTGCGTATTAGCGTTTGAAATTCATAAGCCGCCAGGAGGAATTCTCCCCTTTTGTATCTGCTTTCACCGAGATAGAACTGTGCATCACCCGCTACGGTACTGCCGGGATACTGAAGTGTAATCACCGTAAATTCATTTATAGCCTCGAGATAGTCGCCCTTGTCATACAAACCCTTGGCACGCTCGAATCGATCTTCAGGTGGTATACCGACAGCAACTTCTTTAGAACTACAGCCGCCGAGAATTCCTCCCATAAGGATAATCGACAACATTCCCGCCATTAGATATTTGCGGTTCGTAAGAATCATCAATCAACTCCGGACATTGAACAAAAGTAGCACAGCAACGGCAATCGAGCCGACAACAATCAGCGGCTCCGCAAGATTTGCAAAGAACCCCTCCCGCGGCAGAACGCCTTGCGTTATTGGGATCAGTCTGTTTTCAACACGCTGAATGGCAGAAAATTCGATTTTATCTAAGATCGTATCTTTGTAAGAACTGACAAAGACACGTTGTACTGCGTCATCGCCCATTGTAATTTTCACTTCCAATCCAAGTCTGGCGACCCTGTCAACGAGCTTGCTGCCGAAGAGGCTTTCTTTTCCGGCATTCGCATACTCGATACCTGCATCGAGGATACCAAATTCGAATCTGACCGGTGCTGGTGATGCCCCGGAAAATGAGAAGCCCAGACTCTTAAGTCCTTCAATGAGGGCGCCCTCAATATACCACGAACGCTCCTGAGGATACACTACCAAACTTGCTTCTCGGGCACCTGTCTCCAACTCGCTATGCCGCCCCGCCTGCAGCGTAATGTTGAATGCCAACTGACGTAGAAGTTCCAAGTTTGTTCGGGGTGCGGACTCCGCTTCCTGTGGGGAGGCACTCGACATACAAATCAACAACGCACACAATGCCAGCCAGAGTGCCCGAAATCGAGAATGAAGTCTCAAACGGAGATCTTTCTTGAAAACTCGTTCATTTCGGGCTGAATGTGACAAATTAACTTGTTCCCCGGTAATTGGCATCAACACAAAGTGTTGAAAATGTAGCAAAAGGTAACCAAAATAGCTCCGAGTATCAAGGAGCGTATGAGGTCATTCGGGTAAGTTACGGAGGGATTGCCTTATCCTTAGAAGCTCCCGAATGACAAGTTCAGGATCATCGTCAAGGTGATGGCGCGAGAATCGGCGAGCTCGGCGGATGTCACTATCATCGACAACTGAAAGTACCAGGTCTTCATCGAACAGCTTTGCTTGGGCATCGATTTCACCGTCAGGACCGACGATCGAGGATCCCCCCCAGAAATTTATCCCATCTTCATATCCGGTACGATTACAGAAGGCGATGTACGTTGTGAGAAGTCGTGCATAGGCTTTATGGTTTTCCCAGTTCACCCGCGCGGTTGGCAATTCGGGTGCATTACCACTGATGCGTGTAGGACTGGCGACCAATGCTATGATCAGTCCGGCTCCGTCTTGTGCCAGAATATACGGCAGCGCAAGATGCCAAAGGTCTTCACAAACAAGCACGCCCAGCCGGCCATGTTTTGAGTTGAATGCACGTACGGACGATCCCGAATTGAAGTACCGCATCTCCTCGAACATGCCGTACGTCGGTGGATATGTTTTTCTGTGTACCGAGGACACGGATCCGTCCTCGAACAAGAATGCAGAGTTGAACAAGGCAAATGAGTTGCTTTCCTCTACGCCACCCGCAATGATGGAAATGGACTTGCTTAACTCAAGCAGAGGACTCAACAATGACGCATCGCGATGGATATTAATTGCCAGATCCCAATTCATATCCTTGATGGAGTATCCCGTGAGGCTAAGTTCCGGGAACACAACCAAAGCGGCTCCTTGCTCCAACGCCTTACGGCCGAATTCGACGTGTTTTTGAACGTTCTTCTGAAGATTGCCTAAGGTCGGATCAATTTGTGCAAGGGCAAGGGTAAACTTCATGACTCTGCGGCACTAGTGGGGTTTTGGTGGTACAACGAGCTCAAAGCTAGTTGTCAGACAGGTCGAACATCTTGATATCTTTGATGTAAACGACTGTCTTGTCTGTCTTCAATTCTTTCAGCTTGACAATCTTTTTTTCGATACGGAGAAGATTGTCCCGAATGATCGTGAGATATGTTTTCAGGTTGTCTTCGCTATGGTTCTTCACGAGTTCGTCAACGATCTCGCGCATCGCATCAAGGGGAAGGCGTAATTCGTGGGTGATCTTGCCTACCAGTTCCTCGATGGCTTCGAGACGTTTCTGCGATATCTCAAGGCTGGTCAGTTGCTCCTTCAGCTTCTGTCTCTCAATGACGCTCAGAATCGTCTTGGGAAGAACCGGCGTGGAGATTTCCTCCTTGACCAGATAGTCTTCGATACCGAGCTTCATCACCTCGACGGCAAGATCAAAATCTTTGTTGACCGTAAGGAAGATAACGGGGATACGGATCATCTTATCCTGCAAAGAACGGGTAATCTCCAGTCCGTTTTGCCCGGGAAGGAAATAATCCATCAGGATCACGTCATAGGCGGGATTGCGCGAAAGTTCAGTCAACGCTTGTGCGCCATTCTCTTTCCATGTCACGGAAAACCGTTCCGGCTCGTGCTTCTTGAGGAACAGATCCACCAGCTTTGCAAAATCCGGATTGTCCTCAACGAGAAGTACTTTTGTTATATGATGCTGGTCGTCCATATGCGGGTTTAGCCGGGTTTTTGAATTGTGAAATAGAACGTTGCCCCCTCACCGGGAACCGACTCAACCCAGATGCGCCCCCCTTCCCTTTCTACAATTTTCTTTACAATTGTAAGCCCCGCACCCGTGCCGCGATACTCCTCGCTCCGTTTTAACCGCTGAAAGATGGTGAAGATACGGTCATAGTACTGTGGGTCAATCCCTATGCCATTATCACCAACCTTGAACACATACTCCGCCTCGTCTTCTGCCATATCAATCGTTATGACCGGTTCCGACTTGTCGTTAAACTTCATAGCGTTAGAGATTAGGTTCCGGAACACCATGCTCAGGCGGGTACTGCTGTATTGGACGGTTGGCAGCCGGGATCCCACGTGTACCGTAACGTTCTTTTCCTTGAGCGAGAACTGAAAATCATGGAGAATCTCGTCGATGATCTTCCCTACATCAACCTGATCATACGACTCCTGCATCCGGCCAAGACGCGAAAGCGTCAATAAATCGTCAATCAGGTGCTTCATCCGGTTAACCGACTGCACGACGGACCCGAGGTATTCCCTTCCTTCGTCATCCAGCTTCGGGCCATAGTCTTTCAGGACAATCTTGCTGTAGCCTTCGATGCTGATCAACGGCTCTTTCAAGTCGTGTGATACAACATAGGTAAAGTCATCAAGGTCCTTGTTGCGATTCTCGATCTCGGTTGCTTTCTTCAATGTATCTTCGTATAACGAAGCTTTTCCGATCGCAACACCCGCCAAATTAGCTATACTTTCCAAGAGACGCAAGTGAACGGAAGTGTACTTCTCCGGCTGGGAAGATACGACCGAGATAACGCCAACTACATTTGACTCCGCGCGGATCGGAACTGCGATCATTGAATCATATCCCTCGTCCGATGTGGAGCCAAGATAGGAAGTGCCGTGTTCTACAACATGCTGGTAGATTGTGTTCGGCCATTCTTCCAGCGCCCTTTGCTTATGGCCGGAAGGATAATACTCCGGCACACCTTTCACGATCCGGTTGAGCAACGAGAGCTTCTTCTGGTCCGGAAGAAAAGCCTGGTAGTAGAATCTGTCGAGCGGTATTGCGCGTGATACCTCCCGGTAAATGATCTGCAACATCGACCGGAGGTCAAGTGCTCCCGTCAGACCCTTTCCGAGTTCATACAGCGTTGTGAGCGTTTTCACCTGTCGCTGAATTTCAGCATAAAGCTTTGCGTTATCCACAGCCGCTGCTATCTGGCTTCCGATCAGCACGAGAAGCTGTTGTTCATCTTCAGCAAACACATGCGGCCTGTTGTAGCTGATAAGGAACGCCCCGGGAATATTCTCTTTGCCATGGAGCGGAACGACGGCACCACTTTCCAGACCCAGTTCCCGGCAAAAGCGTTGCCCTGCCTCAGTGAGGCGGCGATCGGCGGCCAATCCTTCTGAGACGTAAATCGGCGTTCTCTCTTGAATTGCAAGTCCCACTAATGACGATGAAATTTTCAGATGCTTGATCGTATCTGCAAGTTCCTGCGACACTCCCCGTTGGTGCGCCATGACGATGCTGTCGGTATCGCTATCTCCAAGGAAAAACATGACAGCGCTGGCGTCAAAGGACTCCGATACTTCCCTCGAGGCGATGGTCAGGACTTGGTCAAGATCCAGCGATTTGCTAATGGATGAGGAGATCGCATTCAACGAGACAAGGGCCTTGTTGCGCCGCTTAATCTCCGCTTCCGAGCGATTGAGCACAGTTACATCAGTGTAAGTAAATACCAGCGACGTAACCTTCCCACCTATCACCATTGGCCTTATCACCAAGTGATACGAGAGTTCCTGACCTTGATGCACGACTTTGGAATCCGTTGCATACGAATCAATGCGGCGGGCGAACAGATCTTCCATTACTGTATGATAGTGCTGCCACTTTTCCTCCCTGGGAATAATCGAACGAAGAGATTGCCCGATGATTTTACGCTCATCCGCTAAAGCGCCAAGTCCCTGACGAACAGCGAACGCACGCCAAGCCTTATTGACCTGCGTGATAACGTAGTTGCTGTCCACGGTATAGACCACACTCTCGATCGAATTAAGGAGATTATGTATATAGGCTCCATCATCACGTACCTGCTCGAATAACTGCAGCCTGTAGATAATTGCTCCGATCTGGTCGGCAAGTGGCTCAATGTATTCAACAGTCTCACCCGAAAAGGCTGCCGGGGCGTTATCCACCAGCGTCACTACACCAATAGGCTTTCCGCTAACCTTGAGAGGTACACTGACTTGGGCATACCCTCCCTGATGCGTTACCGTGTTACGGGTTCGTAACGCCTCCTCCACGGCATCCGCATCCATTTGAATGGAATCAACGCGAAGAGCTTCTCCGGCCGCATTAATCGTGGAACAGTAGGATTGGCGTGTACCTTCTCCTCCCTCGCCGGCTGTCAGGCAAATTCCCTCAAACCGGATCAGACGGCGGATATCGGTAGATATGCGATCGAAGATCAGCGAGATGTCATTAGATGTATTTGCATAGCTGATGATGCTATTCATCACCTCAATCTGACGGTTCTTGGCCTCTAAGGCTGAGAAGAGCCGTTGGCGTTCACTGACGTCCCGTGCAACCCACAATGCAGCACCGGCCGAGCCGGATGCATCCCGAAGGACTTCCATCCGCAGGGCAACCTGAATGTCGTCGCCTCTTTCAGCCCTCCACAACATCAGCTCCTCCGCATGCGCCCCATGTTCCCTTACTGCGTCCAATCGCGACATTATTTGCGTGGCTTCCACTTCTGGCATCCACGGATATGGCGGCTTGGCGAGCCGAACAACATCCCTTCCGAACCCAGTTAACTCACGGAATGCGTTGTTCACTTCCCATACCTCTCCATCAAGGCCGGTAATGAGCAAGGCCTCCTGCATTGTGTTGATGACGCTTCGGAGAACCTCTTCAGCCTCTTGAGCGCTGTCCCTGCTGTGGTCGTGCGACGATGGAAACACTGTTACAATTGTACGGGCACTTCCGTCGTCACTCAGGAATTTGTCACATTTGATCTCGACAGATCTGTTGAGACCTCCAGACTCAATTGTAATGACTGTAGGCTCATCTGTTGAACTCTTTTCAGTCACTTCAGCGATGTATGCCGACATTTCTGGGCCAACGCCTGGAATTGATGATAGCTCAACACCCACTGCATCAGCCGGCGACACTCCAGTAAGTTGATGGAGGGCGTCATTCCAGTCAAGACAAACCAATTCCTCGTCGAAAATGGCAACACCAACTGCAACCTTTTGAAGAACGTCACTAACCGGCACAGATGAGCTGCCCGTGGCCAACGATTCCTCAAGTTCCGCAGCACGACGTGCATGTGTTATATCAGTAAGAATGCCCTGAATTTCCACAACATTGCCTGAGGCATCCCGAATGTACTTCACCGTATCACGCAACCATAAATACGAGGCCTTACCTTTTGGTAGAATTCTGTATTCAAGTTTGAAACTGTCGGCCTTACTTGTTTGATTCGATACACGTTGGGAGAGAATCGGTCTGTCATCCGGATGGAGCAGTGTGCGCCACAATCCGGCATTCGTAATGAAATCCTGCGGCGTGAACCCGATAATGCTCTCAATGTTCGGGCTCATGGAAAGGAAAGTACCCGTCGGCGAAATCGAATAGAGAACATCACTAACACTTCTGAGTGTGTTCTCGAGCGTGTCTTGCAAGTTGGTGAGTCGAACTGAGAGCTTGAACTTATCGATCGATGAACTGACAAGCCGCCCGCATGAGCCAAATAAGGCTCGTTCCACCTCGTCTAAATGGCGGGCAGATTTTGAACAGAGTAGCAATACCCCGTGAAATTCTCCCTCGGACACGAGTGGCAGAAACGCCACTACTTTATACCCCTCGCTTTCAAAGAGCGATCTGTAATGCAGATACGGAGGGTACTCTTCGATACCGACGATAAGTGGCTCCTGCGTCTTTCCGAAGAACCGGGCAAAGCCCTCATCAAGTGATTGCGAGACGAGTTTTCCGGTGAGTTCATCACTGAGATTATGATGAAGCCGAAGCACCAGCTCTTTCTTGAGTTGATCGACAACGAACACTGCTCCTGCCTCAAGCTGTCCTCCCCTCATGGCCGCGTGCATTCCCCGCTTGTAGATCTCATCAATTTCAGCAACCGAGGCGAGCTCATCGGAAATCCGATTAAGGATTTCGAGCCCTTTCACTTTTCGGCTGATCTCCGATTCTGTTTGAGCAGCCTGAGACACATCTCGACTGTAAATCAGCAAGGCGGCCTTCCCCTCGATGTCAATCCGTCCTGCTCGGGCCTCGACCTCGACTTTTGCCCCGTCACTCCGCTTCCCTGTGTACCGAAATTCTATCGAAGTGCCATCTCCAGTTTGTGCGCCCGACAGCATATCGGCAATTTCAGCCCGGGAGTGCTTTCCGGCAACAAATGATACGAATTCCCTCCCGATGACATCCATCGGCCCTGCCATCCCGAACAATGCAGCGAACCTTCTGTTTGCCGACGTAACAGCGCCTTCCTGCACGATCGCAATGCCATCAAGCGATCCCTCGAAGAGAGTATTGAACTTTTCGTTGATCAATGCCGCCCTGTCCAAGACTGCACGGCGTTCGGATACATCCACGAAGGTACAGTAGAGGCTCCTTTTCCCCTCGTACTGAATGGCCGAAATCGTAACTTCAGTTGCTATAGTCTTTCGCTCTGGCGCCGGAATAAGAACCTCGGCGTGCAATGGCGACGTTACACTCATCCCGGAATCATCGAGAAGACGGGAGATATCCTGCAGCAAATCAGCATTTTTTCTGCCAAAGAAATCTGAAACGGCGGGCAATGACTTCTGCGTCCAGGGGAACAACTTATTGAACAGTTCGTTCGAACGGGCCAGTTTTCTATTCACAAAGATCGCATACGGATACGGAAGTAGAGAGACAAACGAGTTGTACTCAGCTTGCAGCGACGTTGCTGATTCCTTCTCCTTTAGTTCTCCGCCGATATCACGACAGTTGGCGATGAATGTGTTTCGCCCAAGAAGGGATGCGCTAATCTCGAGGTCTATCGTCCGTCCGCTTTTTCGAACGACGCGAGTAGAAAATATGTGCCTACCCTTCTTCTTGAGAAGGAATAACGACCTAACCGTGGCATACCGGTATTGCGGGTGAACAAGGTCAATAAGAGCAAGCGAATCGAGCTCGTTATCATCAAAACCCAGAGCCTCGCGAGCGCGCCCGTTGAGTTCCTTATAATCCCCTTTTATCTCAAAAAAGAACATCCCACCCGGCGAACCTTCGAATGCCTTCTTATACTGCCTCGCAATAAGGCTTTCCTCCCCATTATCCCCCGAGGCAAGTCCGGGCTGCTCAAATAAAATGTCATCCTTTCGGAATGTCACGCTATAGGGAAGAAATAATTCGGGAGAAGCAGAATCTGCAATCGAAAGGAACTGCGCAATTGTTGAAGTGCCGGAACGCCGGATCGAAAGGAAGCATGAACTCGTTTTCTTCAGCTGTGTTATGGTCTCGGGATGAAAAGTCCCCTCCCGAACCAACCAGACCACCCGAAGCTTCTTGACGGATG
>CAZBWR010000062.1:0-25952 GCA_964495695.1 uncultured Chitinophagales bacterium
CTTAGTAGGATCTGAAGCGAGACATCACACTAAGTGGATATTTGTGAACTTTGCTTTCATGTTTGGAGTAGGTATCCTCTTTCATCTCTACAACTTTATCGGGACGGTTGTGCTTCAGCAACAACCTATGGCCCGGCATTACTACTTCCAGTACATATCACAGGCTTTGTACTTTCTTCTGGTTGCATTTACGATCACCTACGTTACTATTGATTTGCTCTTCAGGGACTTCCGCGTGGTGCAGAAGTACTTGGTCACCCTTATGGTTGTCGGCGCTTTCTTTGGCTATCATTATCATCCGTACTTCACTAATCCCGACCACCTTTACACAACTACGGAAATCAAGGAATGGCGCGAGCTTGACCAACTCTCTGCCGATTATGCGGAAGCGCATTCCGTTGAAGCGACGGATTTCCAACTCGCCGGGTTGGCTGGTGTTCTGGAGAACGGATACCTTAAAAGGCTTCCCTTTAACGAACGTGTGAACAGAATTCAGGAACTTCGTCCTTATCTTGCGGGCCAAAACTACATCATACTGCTCTTCAAGCCGATATACTTGAACTCCATTTTCATGGGAACGTTGTGTCTCGGTATGATCTTTTTGTTTTTTGGTTACCTCTATAAAAAAGATCCGCCACAGGGTGCATACATCGAGAAAATGATGTTCTTGTTTCTGATCCTGTGTACGTTGGAGATTTTCCATTCATGGACGTTGATTAAGACGCTTGAGTGGAGCGCCTTCTCACAACTTGCCGGTGTCGGGCTCTATCTTTCAGCATTCGTACTTGCGTGTATAGCTATTGTGTTTGCGTTTCGTCTGCGGTTTATCACCTCGGTCAAAGGTGAGTTTTACGAAAATGAAATTGTTGTCAGCCCTTCGCAGGTCACGCGTTGGAGGGATGCGCTCGATAACATGGTCATTGCGCACTTCTTCAATCGTCGCGAGATACTCGGGCGCTTATTTGTAGAGAAGTATAAGAACTAACATGCTCCTGTTGTCCCATCTTGCTCTCAAGAGCGGGACGGTGCAGGTGGTCTGGTCACCATCATAATCTTGGAAAGCCCTATGGAATCAAAGCTGGCCCAAACAGAAAAGAAGTCAGGGGGAGGCTTCGAATATCCGATAGTCGGAAAAAGCAAAGCCACGGATAATATCGTTCGTGCCATCCAGCGGCTTGCGAAGACGCGCCGTGATGTGCTTATAGTCGGTGAAGCAGGAGTGGGAAAAGGCGCTGTCGCGAAGAACGTCTATCACGTAAGCAGAACCGAGACGAGCAACGGAGTCACAGAGCAGCCGTTCATGTCAGTCAATCTTTCCGTGGTAGATGACAGGGAGCTTGAGGCGATGCTGTTCGGATTCGACAGAGGGGTTGAAGGCTTGCCCTACACGTCGAAGCGCGGATTATTCGAGCAGGCAAACGGCGGCACTGTTCTGATTGAGGAGATCGAAGAGGCCAGCTTCCGCAACCAAATGAAGATTCTGAACTTCATCAATGAACGGAAGACGCGGCGCATCGGCGGTGACACGAAGGAGAATGTAGACATTCGCCTCATCATCACCATGAAAGAAGAGCCATCCAATCTGGTCGATAAACGGAAGCTCCTTGAAGATCTGTACACAAAAGTATTGGAGTTTGAAAAGATCGAGATTCCGGCCCTTCGTCAACGCCCTGAAGATATTCCTCTTATGGTGAAGCATTTCACGAGCGAGATCTGCCGTGAGTTGGGCCTGGGCGAACTTGTTATCGACATCAATGCAATTGATGTTCTCGTCCGCCAGCCGTGGAAGGAGAATATCCGGGAGTTGAAGGCAGTGGTTGATAAGTCCGTGCTGTTCTCGAACGAGGGTCGCTTCTCGCTTCCCCCGGAGCTCGTAGACGAGAAGACGGAAGTGGTGAAAATGATCAACAATATTATGGCCGGACAGGAGTTTGTGCTCGACAAATCTCTCGACGTCATCGAGAAGGGGATTATCGAGCGTTCACTGGAGCGGTTCGGCTTCAATCAATCCAAGGCGGCGCAGTTTCTGGGTATGACGGAGCAGACCTTCCGCTATAAACTGAAGCGGCTCGGTATTGCGAGCGCCCGCTCGCGTCAATAACCGTAACAGCATCATTCGCAAAGGCCTCTCGTCCGACGGGACGAGGGGCCTTTTTATTTGCTGAAGTTTCTTCCTTTCCATAGGACGCGCCGATTCAGCAACACAATCGGCGGGAACGCAACAACGTAGATGATGTAATAAATCTCGAACGGCACGAGATACATCAACAATTGTGTCTTCCCGAATCGGCTCAAGGCGGGACGGACAACCATTACATCCGCTATCATCTTGACGACAAACGGTAGAAGAACGGAGGCAAGTCCGTTGACAAACAGATTCAGAAGCAGCAGTGTCTTGAAAATAAATCCTGTCGAAAAGAGCGCAATGCTCTTAAGATTCATGTCTGCCCCGCCTATGAACCAGCGTTTTTTCTGACGATAAAGGGACCCGGCTGATGGACAGGGGCGACTTTCAACAAGCGTTCCCGCATCAGTAGGGAAGCGTGCGGTATAGCCCGTACGGGTAGTGATCGCATGAAACAATGCGTAGTCTTCAGTGATGCTGAATGGAATTCCGCGGAACCCTCCGACGGCATCATATGCCCGGCGCCTCACAGACAAATTGTTGCCGACTGCCGTAACGGGAAACTTCAATCGTGTCGTGGCTGCTGCAATCGAGAACAACATAAACCAATCCAATGCCTGCACCGCTTCGAACACATTGCTCCACTTTAAGGAAGTAAATCCCGCAACGAGTCCTACCTTTTCATTCGAGTAGTATTTTACCGTTTCTTCTACCCATCCCGTCGGTACGGTACAATCGGCGTCGGTAAAAAGAAGAATGTCGCCACGTGCGATATCGGCTCCCTGCGCCACCGCGTTGGGTTTACCGTGGAGATTTCCATTCGGGTCTTCCGTTGCATTGCACAATCGGACAAACGTGTGTCGCCTTCCGTATTCTTCTATGATCTGCGCCGTCGCGTCAGTTGAATTGTCGTTGACGACAATGACCTCGAGGATCTCTTTCGGATAGGTCAAGAGCGTTAGGGAGTCAAGGCATGTGGCGATGTTTGCAGCTTCGTTCCTGGCGGCGATAATGACTGAAACTGATGGACGGTAAGAGGGATCTGTGTCATACCGTGAACGATGTGCGCCGATCGCAAAAATGCCGATCTGCACAGCGTAAAGCAGCGTGAACACCAGAAGCAAATCTTCGAGCATGCGTGGTTGGATTCGTAAGGAAAGTATTCAATGCGCAATCAACCTACCGAAAAAACATTTCCGAAGCAAAACTCATGTCGTGTTGAAGGGGCATCTGGCAAGCTGTATATTGGGTCATCACTCATCAACCAAATGAACGTGCATGAACACTCATCATCTCGTGGTGGGGATAGCGGGGGGGACGAGTTCCGGCAAGACGACCGTGACGCGGTCGATTGCCGAAGCACTCGGCGAGTCGAATGTCGCCTTGTTGCAACATGACTCGTACTACAAAGACCTTTCCGCTTTCGGCGGAAAGCAGGCAAATGAAATCAACTTCGACCATCCGGACGCGTACGACACCGAGCTTTTCATCGAGCATGTCCGAATGCTCCGTAACGGCGAGCCGGTTGCTGAGCCGGCATATTCCTACACAACGTACAGGCGAACGGGACAGCGACGCATCGTCGAGCCACGCCGCATCGTCATGGTCGAGGGGATCCTGATCTTTTTCGAGCCGGAACTGCGTGAACTTATCGACATCAAGGTGTATGTCGACACCGATGATGATGAGCGAGTACTGCGCCGCATCCGGCGCGACGTATTGGATCGGGGGAGAACCATTGAATCGGTCATGGAACAATACATCACCACAGTCAAGCCGATGCATCTTGAATTCGTTGAGCCCACGAAGCGTTGGGCCGATGTGATTATTCCGCGAGGCGGGGAAAATCGCGTTGCCATCGATATGGTTGTACGAATGCTCCGCACATTGGATCTTGCCTACTGAATGTGCTGCGCGTGGCGAGCCTCCGATTTCTTGCTTCCCATAGCGGAATTGGATATATTTTCGCAGTTTTCTTACTGAATCAATGCACAAAACGACCCAAACCCAGTCACTCGCTACAATCTCTCCGGAAAAAGCGGTTTACCGAAAGACAATCCTCGATAACGGCCTGCGAATTGTCACGGAGACCATTCCGTACGTCCGTTCCGTGTCGATCGGATTGTGGACGAACGTCGGCTCGCGTGACGAGGATGCCTCTACCAACGGGGTAAGCCATTTCCTTGAGCACATGGTGTTCAAGGGAACGCGGACACGTAATGTCCGCGACATTGCCCAGAGTCTTGAGTCGCTCGGCGGATACATGAATGCGTTCACCACCAAGGAGCAGACTTGCTACTGGGCGAGAGTTCTTGATGAGCATGTGACCGAGGCGTTGGATGTTCTGTCCGATTTGATACAGAACCCGCTGCTGCGACAGGAAGATCTCGAGAAAGAAAAGCTGGTTGTAATCGAGGAGCTGCGGAACGCGGAGGACGATCCGGAAGATATCATTCACGAGTATTTCGAAAAAGCACTTTTCCCTGATCACCCGCTGGGTTTCCCCATCATTGGAACCGAGACAACTGTACGGCGGTTCAAACGCAGCACGCTGCGAGCCCACATTGCTTCACATTACCACCCGTCCCGCGTTGTTCTCGCCGCTGCCGGGAATATTGATCATGATTTTCTCGTCCGGCTTGCTCAGCGGTATCTTGGCAAACTCGGTGCAGGAGCAGTACCGGCAGCCCGCCGGCCGGCGCCGCCCAAACTCGATCAATCGACTTACGCGGAGTATCTTCGCCCCATCAATCAAGCTCATGTCTGCATGGGGACCGTATCATACAGCATCCGCCACAGAGATCGCTATCCGCTGATGGTGATGAATGCTCTGCTCGGAGAAGGAATGAGCTCGCGGTTGTATCAGAATATTCGTGAGAAGTACGGTTTTGCATACAGTGTCTATTCATATCTCAACCCTATGAGCGACACTGGTATGTTTGGTGCATATATCGGGACTGACAGGAAGAATGTCGAGAATTCCATAGAACTTATTCTCAAAGAACTTAACCGCCTGAAGGCAAGGCCGGTACCGAAGGCAGAGTTGGAAAGAACCAAGTCCCAAATCAAGGGGACGCTGATGCTGAGCCTCGAAAACATGTCCGGTCGCATGATGCGTCTCGGTTCAGGCGAATTGTACTTCGAGTCGTTCTCGACACTCGACAGCATTTTGCGGAAAGTCGATGCGGTCACACAGGATTCCATCATGAGGGTCGCAAACGATCTTTTCAAAGAGGAGCGCTTTTCAACAGTTGTTATCCGGCCGGCTGAAGCATGATCACGCTGCATCATCTCAACCCGAATCTGTTGCGTGCGGAATACGCCGTCCGCGGCCCTATTGTGATCCGGGCCCAGCAACTTGAGGAGCAGGGACGCCACATTATCTACTGTAATATCGGGAATCCGCAGGCGCTGAAGCAGAGGCCGCTTTCGTATATCAGGCAGGCACTGAGCTTGCTGGAATACCCCGAACTTTTGAATAAGCCGGAGTTGTTGAAAGGCTACCCGGCGGACATTGTGCGTCGTGCAAGAATGATACTAGAGAAGCATCCGCATGGTACGGGCGCTTATTCACAAAGTGCGGGAATACCCTTCATCAGGAAAGCTGTTGCCGAGTTCATAGCGAAGCGCGATGGAATTCCGGCAAGTCGTGAGCACGTTATTCTTACAGACGGTGCGAGTAAGGGTGTGCAAGCGGCGATCCTGGCACTGCTCAAGAATCCCAACGACGGATTCATGATCCCGATTCCGCAGTATCCGCTATACAGCGCCTCGATTGCTCTGTACGGAGGGAAGCAGATCGGCTATTTTCTTGATGAGTCAACGAACTGGCAGTTGAACGAGCAGGCGCTGGAAGAGAGTATTGCCAAGGCGCGTGCAGACGGAATTCATCCTGTTGCGATAGCGGTTATCAACCCGGGGAATCCGACAGGGAGTGTTCTCTCGTACGAGAACATTCAGATGGTGGTTCGCTTCGCCAAACGGCACGATCTTTCCATCATGGCGGACGAAGTGTACCAGGAAAACGTGTACGATCCGGCAAGCAAGTTCTTCTCATTCGCCAAAGTCATGCACGACATGGATGAACGTGACGTGACCTTGTTCAGTTTTCATTCGGTGTCGAAGGGTTTTCTGGGAGAGTGCGGCCACCGCGGTGGATATGTTGAGTTCAGGAACATCCCCTCGGACGTGCTGTACGAGATGGTAAAGCAGCAGAGCATCAGTTTATGCGCCAACGTCAGCGGACAGATTTCTACGTACCTCATGGTCGATCCCCCGAAGCCCGGTGATGAAAGCTATGATGTGTATGTGGCTGAGCGTAACGGCGTTCTCTCATCCCTGAAAGAAAAGGCTGCGATCCTCTACGAAAATATCAACAAGATCGACGGGATGTCGATGGACGTACCGCAGGGAGCCATGTACGCTTTCGTTCGTTTCGAGCTTCCGCCGGATGGATCCGCGGATGTGAGCCGGATGTCTGCCGGACAACAACTGAAATATGAGCAGCAAAGAGACGAAGCGTATTGCATGGCGTTGCTGGAAGAAACGGGTATCTGTGTTGTCCCGGGGTCAGGCTTTGGCCAGGAACCGGGGACGTTTCATTTTAGGACGACGTTCCTTCCACCCCGGGATGAAATTGAACAGTTGGTCAAGAACCTCGGTGCATTCCATATGGAGTATACGCGCCGGGCAAAGGTTACAGCATAAGGGATATTCATGGCAAAGATTACGATAGACGGCAAGACCTTCGAAGCTGATTCGAAACAGACAGTCATACAAGCGGCGCGGGAGAACGGCATCGAGATTCCACACTTCTGCTGGCATCCGAGTCTCTCCACAGTGGGGAATTGCCGTATGTGTCTTGTTGAGATCGAGAAGATGCCGAAACTCGCCATCGCTTGCGCTACGCAGGTCATGGACGGCATGGTTGTTCATACCTCCAACGAGCGTGTTATCAACGCCCGTGAAGCGGTTATGGAGTTCCTGCTTATCAATCATCCGCTTGATTGTCCGATCTGCGATGAGGCGGGTGAGTGCAAGCTGCAGGATTATTCATACAAATACAGCGCAGGATACAGCCGTTTCGATGAGAACAAAGTGCATAAGCCGAAGCGGGTTGAGTTAGGCCCGAACGTCCTGCTCGACACAGAGCGCTGCATCATGTGCTCTCGTTGTGTCCGCTTTTGCGAGGAGATTGCAAGGAAGCCCCAGTTGACTTTCACCGAGCGCGGAACGCACGTGGAGCTGACGACTTTCCCCGGCGAGCAATTGGATAATCCATACTCCATGAACACGATCGATATTTGTCCCGTTGGAGCGTTGACCTCACGTCAGTTCCGATTTAAGGCTCGCGTATGGGAAATGTCCTCGACAGAGACAGTCTGTCCCGGTTGCTCGCGTGGCTGCAATATGCACTCGTGGGTCCGCAACAACGAAATTCTGCGCCAGACTCCCCGGTACAACCCCGATGTCAACGACTATTGGATGTGCGACTACGGACGGATGGAAACATTCAAGCACGTCAACGTCCCGGAGCGCATCAAGGCGCCAATGATGAAAAAGGGTGGCGGAAGTCAACTGGAAGTAGGCTGGGATGAAGCGATTGCAAGGGCAGCATCGGACCTGAAGACATTCAGGAAGGCGGAGATTGCCGTGATTGGTTCGGCTTATGACACGAATGAGGACAACTATGTCCTGCAGCGCTTTGCCGCTGACGTATTGGGTACGAAGAATATCGATTTCGTCCGCCATATCAAAGACGGCGATGAAGATGAAATCCTGCTCAAAGCAGATAAGACGCCGAACAGTGTCGGAGCATACGAGGTCGGCGTCAGGCCGCGGGATGGAGGGCTGAACTTCGACGGGATTATCAAGGCAATCAAAGAAGGGCAGATAAAAGCTCTTTTCGTTGTGGATGACAACATTGCCGCTGATCCGAAGATTGCGGAAGTGCTCGGCAAACTGGAGCTTCTGATTGTGAATTTCTCATTCGAAAACGAAACCACCCGTCTTGCCAGCATCGTGTTTCCCTCATCCACGTTTGCCGAAAAACATGGGACCTTTACTAACTTCGAGGGACGTGTCCAACGCATCAGGCCTTCTGTCGCCACGCTTGATCAGGACCGGGCACTGGACGGGTTTGCCATGAGCCGGCTGGACAAGTTCGGCTCTCAGTTTGACCGATGGGCAAAGGGTGCAAAACGGGATGCCCGTCCCACCTGGAAGATCGTAACCGGAATCGCCTCACTGATGGGGACAAAGTACAAGTACAACACTGCAGAAGATGTATTCAATGATATTGCCGCGCACGTGGAGAGTTTCAAGGGAATGACATACAGGAAGATCGGCAGCCGCGGCATGATGCTGAAGAAGCATGAACCTGTACCAGTAACCGCCTGACACTGAACTCTATGGAATATCTCATCATTTCAATACTGAAAATTGTAACGGTGATGCTTGTGGTGCTGACCGTTGTTGCCAACCTCGTCTACGTCGAGCGGCGGGTCAGTGCATTCATCCAGAACCGTATCGGGCCGAACCGGGTGGGACCTTTCGGGCTTCTGCAATCGCCCGCAGATGTTCTCAAGCTCTTTATCAAAGAGGACATCATCCCGCGCAATGCCAACCCGTTCATCCACACCCTTGCGCCGATTATTTCGATTGCCGTCGCACTTGTAACGATAGCCGTTGTTCCGTTCGGAAATACAATCGAGCTGTTCGGGACCGAAATAAAACTGATGATCGCAGATGTGAACGTGGGAATTCTCTACGTTCTTGCGCTGACATCTCTTGGCGTGTACGGACTTACCCTCAGCGGATGGTCCTCGAACAGCAAGTACTCACTCCTGGGGGCGTTACGCTCCTCCGCACAGTTGATCAGTTATGAACTGTCACTGGGCCTTTCCATCCTCGGCGTCATCATGCTGACCGGCTCGCTTCAGCTTGACAAAATCGTGGAGGCGCAGGCAGGAGGGCTTTGGTTTGCATTTCTCACTCCCATAGGGTTCATTACATTCGTGGTGGCCGCATTCGCAGAAACGAACCGGCTCCCGTTCGATCTACCGGAGGCGGAGCCCGAACTTGTCGGCGGCTATCACACGGAGTATTCCGGAATGAAATTCGGAGCATTCTTCCTGGCGGAATATGCGAATATGATCACCTCGAGCGCGCTGATCGTTACGCTGTTTCTTGGAGGATGGCAGGCACCCGGAGTGCATTCTCTCGGCTTGTCCGATTTCTGGGTAAGCATATTGCAGATAGGGGCCTTCGTGACGAAAGTGGCGGTTGTTCTCTTTGTCTTTGTCTGGATTCGCTGGACGCTGCCCCGTTTCCGGTACGATCAGTTGATGAACCTTGGCTGGAAAGTGATGCTGCCGCTGGCATTGTTGAATCTTGTGGTGACGGGGGCTTTGCATTTGCTCTTCCCGTCAATCTGGTAAACGTGTAAACGGAGATACGAATGACGGCTATAACCAAGAAAGTCCAGGAAGCAAAGCAAGTACGCGCAAAGGATCTCTCCCTTCTGGAGAAGACGTACATCCCGCAGATCTTGCAGGGGATGGTGATCACGTTCAAGCAGATGTTCAAGCCAAAATTCACCCGGCAGTACCCTGAGGAGCGGTTCAATCCGCAACCGTCGTACAGGGGCCGCCCAGTGCTCGTTGAGCAGAACGGTGTTGAACGATGCGTTGCATGCGGACTTTGTGCCCGCGTCTGTCCGGCTCTCGCGATTGAAGTTCAAGCTTCGGAGACGGAGTTGGAGAAGGAACGCTATCCGGAGCGTTTTGAAATAAACATGCTTCGTTGCATCTTCTGCGGTTTTTGTGAAGAGGCTTGCCCGGAGGAAGCCATTGTCATGAGTGACGAGTATGAGCTTGTCTTCAAGCGCCCCGAGGAAGCCATCTATCCCAAAGAGAAGCTCTTGATGTCCACCGAACGATTGAAAACGCGCCTCGAGTTCTTGCGTAAGTCTCGATAAGGCTATTTTATGGAAAAATGCCCTGCGTTCTTATGCGGGGCATTGCTGTTTTTGAGCGGATTTCAGCAATTATCGGAGAATTGGAATTCAAAGCGGTTTTTGGTTAATTATTAACAACACTACCAAACTACGCCGCATCAATTGATGGACGCTTTATGGCTTGAAATTATCGGGATCCTGGTTCTTATTCTGATGGTCGGGTTCTTCTCTGCCAGTGAGGTTGCTGTTCTTGCTACCCGCAAAAGCCGGATGCAGGAACTCGCCGAAGCCGGTAACCGAAAGGCAGCGGTAGTTCTCCGGTTCCAGAACCATCCCGAGGAGTTTCTCGCAACAATACATGTCGGTGGAATGGTTTCGCTCTCGCTCGCCTCCGGCCTTGGAGGCGTCATGGGTTTCCAGCACATTGCTCCGGCGCTTGCTGCCAGCGAAACCCGATGGATTAGCGAGGGAAGCAACTGGGTGTCGCTTGGAATTATTGCCATCGGCATCGTGTCGCTGGTAGTCGTATTCGGCGAACTTGTTCCCAAGTCGCTGGCTCTCCGCTTCCCCGAGCAGGTTGCATTACGGATTTCATCGATGGTGCAGTTGTTCGCCACCATTTTCCGGTATCCCGTCAAACTCCTCACACTCGCCAGCAATCTTTTTCTCAAGCCGTTCAAGGATCAGACGAGCTTCACCGAGTCACGCATTTCCGAAGAGGAATTCAAGCTGATGCTTGAAGAAGGGACGAAGACCGGCGTGATCGACAAAACAGAGCATGAGTTGATCGAGAGCATCTTTGAGTTCACGGATACCACGGCGAAGGAAGTGATGATTCCCCGGCCTGATGTTGCGGCCCTCGATATAGCCACTCCGCGTGAAGCGGCCGTCAGGATGGTGTTGGAGCAAGGTTACTCGCGCATGCCTGTGTACAGGGACACGATCGATAATATCGTGGGGGTGGTTTATGCGAAGGATATTATCGGGTTGATGGAACACAAGAACCTGATTATCATTCAGGATATTTTGCGTCCCGTTTTCTTCGTTCCCGAAACCAAGAAGATAAGCCAGCTCATGCGGGAACTGCAGAAGCGAAAAATGCATCTCGCTGTCGTGATTGATGAGTACGGCGGCACTGCAGGGATTATTACGATGGAGGATATTCTTGAGGAGATCGTGGGGGAGATTCACGATGAATATGACGAAGAAATCAGGGATGTGGAATCAGCTGCCGATGGAACATTTCTGGTCAATGCTCGCATGTCGATTCCGGACTTCAACGAGCGGTTCAATGTTGAACTTCCGCTGAATGATGAGTATGAGACGATGAGCGGCTTCCTGCAAAAACTCACAGGCAAGATCCCGGAACTGCACGAGGAGATACTTTACGAGCAGTTCGTCTTCACCGTCATGAAGAAGAGTCAGCGCCGCATCCGGCTCATCCGTGTCCGCATCCTCCCACCTAAACCCCAGGAAGAAGTTACAGCCGGGGGGACTGTCCCCACAACCGCGGAATAATCCGCAAGTACGTTTCCAGGGAATCCGGGTCTAGTAGCTAAGCCCGGATGCAAGCTCTGGCGCGTCTGTACGATCTCGTCAGATTTTGATGATGGTGTGAAGGCCGCATTCCGGACGGAATGAACAGCCATTGCCAGGTTCGGTACTACACCGGGGTTGAAGTCCGCAGGGAACGCCCGGCAACCGCGGTTGCTGCTTATCGCTGGGAAAGGATGAAGCGCACGGTGTACACGGATGCGTAAACGGCTGCAGAGGCCATTACGACCAAAACGCTGTATGCTACGATCATCGGAAAGAGTGTCATTTCAATTTCCTTTCGATATATGAGTGAGTTAGGGTGTCACAGCTGGCCGCCCATAGGGCCGCCGGTGTTTGATTTTGTGTCCTGATTCGCCTTGTAAATACGGACCGTCAATATTACGGAATACACGGTCGCTGCAAGCAGGACTCCGAGGATTACAACTGCGAGTACCATGTGATCTCCCCGATGGGAGTAATGAGAACAGTGTGAATTCAGTTTGGGGGACTGCGGGGCGTTACGCCTCCGGGGGGTTGCTTTATTGTTATGTAGAAATCATTTGACCGGAACGGTCGGTGAGGAAATCTGTACGTAATATAGCATACGCTGAACAGCGGAGTGTTGCTCCAGGACACGCTGAGGCGGACAAAAAACTGCGAGTAGGCAACTGTTCATACGGTCCCGTGAGTGCTCATCGTACTCAATGTCTGTGGACGAGGCATCACGAGTTTGTTCTTTTCGATGGTTTGCGTATCTTTGCGGCAGCTCTCCATGATGATCCTGCTTAATGCCCCGCATCTCGATTGAGCAAACAGTGCAAGAGTTCAGTAATCTCCGGGTCCTGTGCGCAAAAACATCCCATTTACCGTTGCGGTTGTTCTCTCCGGCGTGCTCATCGCGCTGTTTGTGCTCCTGCATACCGACATATGGCGCACTGAACCACGCGGTACACACAAGGTTTACTTTGCAGACCACATTTCCCCCGCACACCAACTGGTCATTGACCGGTTCAATGCCCTTCATAAAGGATCGATCGAGGTTGTGCCCATCAATCTGCCGTTTGATAAGTTCACGACGAATGAGCGAAAGGAACTACTTGCCCGGTCACTCCGCAACCGAAGCGATCAGATAGATGTGTTTGCCGTTGACCTGATTTGGATTCCCCGCTTCTCGAAGTGGTGCGAACCTCTCAGCGATTCGTTCGGCAAGACGGTTGTCGCTGAGATCATAGAGAACGCGTTGGAGCCTTGCTACGTTGATAGCGCCCTGGTTGCCTTGCCACTGTACCTGGACATAGGAATGATGTACTACCGCAGGGACCTGCTCCAACGCCACCCTCAAGCTAAGCTCGTGGAAGAAAAGCTCAAGCGCTCCATGACGTGGAACGAGTTCCTCGCTCTTCGACCCGTGCTTGCTCCGGACGGAAGGCCGTTCTACATTTTCTCTGCAAAAGACTATGAAGGTCTTGTCTGCAGCTACCTTGAGCTACTCGTAGGGCAACTCCCGTCCTATTCAAGCGCGAATGAGATAGATCTCAGTACTCCCGAAGCGCATACGGCGCTTCAAATGATGGTGGATTTCGTGGGCAAGAACAACGTGAGCCCGCAACAGGTAACAGACTTCGACGAGAACAGGAGTTATGACTTCATGCTTGCGACGGACGGGGTATTCTGTCGCGGCTGGCCCAACTTCCTGGAAAATTACCTGACGTTTTACTCTGACACAGCCAAGTTGCACACAATCGGGAGGGCGGCCTTGCCGCATTTCCAGGGTATGAATCCCCGGTCGGTATTTGGTGGTTGGAACCTGATGCTCTCAAAATACTCCAAGAACAAGCCTCAAGCCATTGAGTTTATCCGGTTCCTGCAGAGCGAGGAAACACAAAAGACGATGTTCGAAGTAGGTGGGTATCTTCCCATCAACCGCAAGGTTTATGAAGATGAGGAGTTCATCGGGAGGCACCCGAATCTCGCGTACTATAAAAATCTTCTCGCGAACGGCTTTCATCGTCCAGCACTAACGGACTATACACGCATCTCGGATATCATTTCCAGGTATGTTCACAAGGCGCTCAAAGGGGAGATATCCGTCGATGAAGCCCTCGCAACTGCACGCCGCGAGATGGCATCAACATTCCTTCCAGCGAAGTGAGTACGGGAGTGACGAGCAAATTCAACGACATTATCGATCCCATACGATCCTACCCGTTCCAGCTGAAGCACATATCCGTTCTCTTTGTCATCATTATCACATTCCAGTTGGTGGTATCCCTGCTTCACAGAACGTCGCTGGACAAGTTCCTCTCGAGCACGCAGTCGTGGTACCAACAAGATTCTGCGGAGCGCCTTGCCAATCTGACGGCAACGTCACTTGAGCTGTTGCTTGAGACACGGGGAGAAGAGCCCTCACGAAGTGAACGTGAAGCTGCGCGGCTTATCCAGGGCTTGAACATCATTCTGAGCCAGCAGATTCTGAATCAAAACGTCAAGCACGTAGCAATTCTTGTAATGGAGGAGGGGCGTGTACATGCGATAGATGAGGGTGGGGCCTTGTACGCGTACATGTTTGACCGGGACGCAGATGCCCCCCGGGCCGACTCTGCGTACGCAAGGGCAATCGTCATGTATGAGGGGATCCGTCGCCAAATTGCCGAGAAGGAGGAAATCCATTCAATTGTTGAAGGGAGACAGACCTTTCACGTGTTTGTTCCGTTTGTTATCCGGGGGGAGCTGGTCGGCGTATTGTACATGGAAAACACTCCTGACTTCAGCCACATTACGCAGGGAATTACAGCGAACTACGATGAAACTGCCATAACCTTCTCATCGCTGATTCTGTTCGGCTTGATGGCGATGTTCTACATTTCGTCATACACTGTCAAAGCCCGCAATGCGGCACAACAGCTTTTGTTTGAAAAAGAAAAGCAGCATCTGACGGAACAGATCAATCATCAGAAGGAACTCCTTTTTACGAAGCGGATCTATCACACGCACCACAAGGCGGAAAAAGTGATGGGTTTCATCAAGGAGGATTTGCGCGCGCTTTCCGATAAGAATATCGAAGAAGTGAAATCACGCGTCATCAAGTACTCCAACTTCGTAGCCCGGGTCATTTACGACATGAAATGGTATGACCCGCCGGTGCAAACCATCAGGGGCTCGATTTTCAGGACGAACCTGAACGATCTTGTCCGGTTTCTTGTCAGGAACGTTTTCCAGCGGGTTTCCGCCAGGGCGACGCACACGGAGTTTGTTCTCGATCTGGATGACGCGCTACCACCCGTACCGATCAATGAATTCGTGGTCTGGGAGGTTTTGGAGCCGGTCATCCAAAATGCAATCGAACATGCCGGCGTGCAGCCCATCCGCGTCACCATCCGGACCAAATCGGAGGCCGGAAATACGGTGATCGAAATAACGGATAACGGGACGGGTGTTCCGCCGGATCTGCTGCAAGCCGGTGCGAACGGAATCAAGAACATCTTCAACGAGAGTGTCTCTACAAAATCTGTCAGCAACCAGCACTCAGGATACGGTTGCTACATTGCGTACGAGATTGCCACACAGCGTTGCGGTTGGAGTTGTGATGTAGTGAACCTGCCCGAAGGCGGCGCGTGTTTCTTCTTTGTCATTCCGCAGCACGCAACCACGGAGTCCCATGTTTAGCGATCGAACGATAAATATCTTGCTGATTGAGGACGAGGAATTTGACGTCCGGCGTGTGCGTAACACGCTGAGACCTTTCACCGATCGCATTACCATTGCTGACGTCGTCTCGGACGGTTACGCCGCGCTTGATTGCATCAAAAAGAGCAAAGAGGGGTATGACCTGGTTGTCATGGATTTCCAGATCGCCGGCGGCTTGATGGGGGAGCAGTTGATCCGCCAAATCAAATCGCTGGAACCCTCGATCGAGATTATCGTCATCACGAAAATGACTGTGAACATTTCTGACTTCGATTTTGCCAACAGATTATTGCAAGCCGGCGCATTCTGGTATTGCACCAAGTATCCGGGTGATATCGAGGAGTACATTTACCAGCCGACGGATTTTGTGCTGAGCATATTCAATGCTTACCGAAAACGTGAGTTGGAGCGCGAGCGGTACAGATCCGACAGCAAATTGATGAGCAACGTCGAAACGATTCTCTCTCAACGGGAGCTTCTCGGCAAATCGCCGGCCATGCAGGAACTGCGCAAGCAGGTTGATCGTGCTGCGGAATCGAGCGCAACCGTGCTGATTATGGGTCCCTCGGGAGCGGGAAAGGAAGTCGTTGCTGTCAACATTCACTACCGCAGCCAACGCAGGCTCGAGCCGTTCCTGCCCATCAATTGCGGCGGTTTGCCGGGGGATCTTGTGGAAAGCGAGTTGTTCGGATATGAAAAAGGAGCGTTTACCGGCGCAACCGCCCGGAAACTCGGATACTTCGAACAGGCTGATCACGGCACGATTTTTCTTGATGAAGTCGGTGAACTTCCGTTGGCGGCACAGGTGAAGCTGCTGCGCGTCTTGCAGGAAGGAGAACTTGAGAAGATTGGCCGCTCGGAGCGAACGAAGGTCGACGTGAGGGTTATTGCTGCTACGAATAAGAACCTTGAAATGGAAGTTGAAGCCAAGCGTTTCCGTGAAGATCTGTTCTACCGGCTTAATGTTATCCCGATCTACGTGCCGCCGTTGAAGGATCACAGCGAAGATATCGAGCTCTACTTCACTTATTTTCTTGAGAAGTTCTGCAAGGACCAGAACAAGTCTCTGCCCCGCGTTGTGCCGGAGGCTTTCAAGATGCTGAAGGACTACGATTGGCCGGGGAATGTGCGACAGCTGAAGAATTTCGTCCAACGACTCTTGTTGGATGAGGATGCAACATTTACGGCTGATTACGTCTCGGCATTGCTCGATAAGCAGCCGATGATGCAGATGCGCGGCAACGAATTCTTTCTCAAATTTGGCAGCGGCCAAACAATCGTGCCGTGGCGTCAAATGGAAAGGACCGTTCGGGAGCAGTATTTCCGGTACGTGCGGAACCACTCCGGTTCGGACGCCGAGGCCGCGAAGAAACTTGGACTTGCCCCATCAAACTATCATCGTATGTGCAAGGAGCTTGGGCTCAAGTAACCTTGGCTCTCCAGACATCACCCCCCCTATTCCATTTCCCACATTTATGAATTTGATAAGAAGGGCGTTATCAAAATGATAACACCCAACCAGCCTCTGACACTGGAATGTCCAAAACAAGCCCAATCTAGCTCACTTTTTCAATTGACTTGATGGCACGAATAGTGCGTTGAATATATCAACGGGAGATTCCCGCTAACCATATCTCCATTCTCCGGTCTTACAAAAAAATCGATCATCCTAATTGAACAGTGAGAGCTCAACATACGCTCTGTTGTTTCTCGTGCTGTTAGTTACTCCGGCAGTATTCGGAATAATCATTTCGCGCAAGAGAGAAAAGAGTCCGCTTGAGTATTTCCTCGGCTCGAAATCTCTTGGTGCCTTGAGCCTCGGTAACACATTGCTGCTTGTAGGGCTGGGTAGCCTGTGGCTGCTCGCAGCGGGGAACGGGTTCTATGCCGGCATGCACACAGCCCTGTGGTTCTCGTTTGTGTCTGTTGCGATGCTGGTGATACTTGGTTTTCACATCGCTCCAATGTACCTGAAATCTGGTGTGTTCACCGCTCCGCAGTTTCTCTCTTACAGGTTTAATGAACGGACGGGTTTGCTCTGGAGCAGCATCTCGGTTGTGCTGTACGTTGGTGTAAAGATTCCTTTGCTGATTGCGGTCGCAAGTTGGACTACACGCTCCTTGTGGGGATGGGAGATTCTCTCCTCAGCGGGATTGGTTGTGGCGATTGTTCTAACGGGATTGTACACCGTTATGGGGGGATTTACTTCCGTTGTCCGGACCCAGATACTTCAGGCCGGTTTTGCCTTTGCGGGGTTCATCTTCATGATTGGCTGGATGTTGGCCCATCCGGATTTGCAGGTCGGCGAGCTACCGACCGCCGACACCGGCAGAATTCTCCCGACAATGTTCATTGCTCTCCCTATACTGCTTGCGTGGCATTGGTGGATCGACCAATCGTCTGTGCAGCGTGTCTGTGCCGCGAGAAACGTCGAAACTGCGCGGAAGGGGATAATGGCTGCATCGATCGGGCTTCTTGCTGTCCTGGCTCTCTGGTTGAGTGTTGCCGGTTCCGACCTGTATCATATTGCCGCAAGAATCGGTGACGACTATCTGTTAAAGGGGGTCGGGAGTACGGTTTCGCTGTTGCTGTTCATGGCATTGCTCGCAAGCGACATACACAGCACTTCAACCTTGATTACGATGGATCACTACAGGATGACTCACCCGGAAGCATCAGATGAGTCGCTTGTCCTTATCGGACGCCTTTCCGCGACTCTCGTCGTGGTCTTTGCTATTCTGATGGTATCTGCGAATACATTGGTCGATTCAAGCATCGTGCTGGTTTTCCGGGAGGCGCCGTTTCATATTGCTCCTCCGATTGTCGCCGTTGCGGTGATTGGAATATTGTGGCCCCGCATGA
This sequence comes from uncultured Chitinophagales bacterium, assembly GCA_964495695.1. Lineage (GTDB taxonomy): Bacteria > Bacteroidota > Ignavibacteria > UBA10030 > UBA6906 > CAADGV01. Next base: position 18,168 of record CAZBWR010000062.1, read on the forward strand.
ATGCTTCCGGTGCTTTCTGGGGATTGCTTGCAGGCGAGGGGTTGGGTGTTGCAAATATTGTAGCCCGTTCGATGAACGGTGTTGGGACAGGAAGTATACTGGGGATGTCGCCAGACCGCTTCTGCATTGTGTCGTTTATGGTAACAGGCATTTTGTTCGTCGTGATCAGTCTTGCAACAGCTGCGCCATCGGAAGAAACGAACGCATACATGTCGATAGTGAGAAGAAAGCAAGGGTAGGCGTTTGGTTGAACGGCCTGCCGGCTCTGACGTAGAAGTACTAATTCACGCTTCATATCAATAACAAAGGAGACATCAACATGAGGAGGCTACTTTCTCTCTTGATTGTTGCTCTTGCCACATCATCAATGTCGCTCGGTCAGGTGATGATCGACAATTTTGATGCGGCGAGGCCCGACACGACGCACTGGATGTCCGTCGAATCGCCGACGGTGTTCACGCTGACATTTGACGGGATTGACAAGATCGAAGGAGCTGGATCGGTTAAAGCGAAAGCGAATATCGGTGCAGTTCACCCGTGGGGCACGTATGCGCAGTTCGGATACACTCTACCGGATTCTGTTACTCCGTGGGATTGGAGTATCAGTGATTCATTGAGTATTTGGATCAAAGTGAGAATGGCACCGTCCATCCCGCAGAACTTCGTTTTCCGTGTTCACATTGCTGATCGTCCCGCCACGACGGTTCCGGTTGAGGAATGGGTCTATGAACACACAACGGTTCTTGACGCTGTAAACTCAGGTTGGGTAAATCTGAAAATGCCCATCTTCGAACGCGCACAGAATCAAGCCGATGACCTTATTCCGGACAGCACAGGCTTTATCATCCCTCCGGCTGGCTGGAACTTCACGCGCAACAATCGCAAACTGGATAGGGACAAGATCATCGGATGGAGCCTTGCCTTGGTAACAACAGGCTGGAACCCCGGTGGCAACCTTCCTGCCGACTCCATCTTGGTTTCATTTGACAGATTCGAGCGTGTCGGCGTACGCGCAGTCCCGGCAATTGTGTTCAACGGTCGGGCATTCACGCCCCAGATTTCGAACACTTGGTCCTGGGGACAATCTGCAGTTTCAGTCGAGCTGAACGCAGGCCCGGTTCCGAATTCAAATGCGGTGAAGTGGATTCAAGGAAACGAATGGGGCAATGGCTGGACCGGTTGGGGCGTCGATGTTACTCCTGCCTTCAATCTCGCCGGTGGCTGGCGGAAAGACAGTTTGAAACTTTCCATCAAAGCCGAATCGGGTGTAGGTGCCCTACGTGCGCAGTTTGAGTCAGGACCGAACGGAAAGCGGGGGATTGTATTTACCCCTGTTGCCGACAACCAATGGCGGGAATACAGCTTCGCACTGAGGGACTTCACTGTCCAGGATAACGCGCCCAATTTCGATTCATCCGCAGTAACACAATTCGGCGTAATGGCTCAAGCTTCGGGTATTGCCGGAAAGATTGTTTACTTCGGCAAGATCTGGACAGGCAATCCGTCTATCGATGTAATTCCGCCTGCCGCCCCCACCGGTCTTTCAGTGGCGGGGACGAATTACCTGAATCTCATCACATGGAATGACGTTCCGAACGAACCGAACGTCCGCTACAATGTCTACTTCAAGGAAACACCGTGGACAGATCATCAGGATCCGATGGTCGAAGATCTGCCGCCGTATAACTCTCCGGCAACGCTGGCGAACCATCCACTACGCTCTCCCAACACCGACCAGAACATCACGTACTACTACGGTGTGACCGCGCTGGATGAGGCCGGGAACCAAAGCACAGCAACTGTTTCGCCAACTCCGAAGACGACTCTTGCGAAAGGTGTTCCGACAATATCGTTGACGGCACCCACCAACTTCAATGCAAATGGTTCGCTTTCCGAGTGGTCGGCGATAACTCCGTTTAACCTCTCGGTTGTCAGCGGCACAGCCCATTCCGTGCCCAACTTCCCGATTCAGGATGATAATGACCTGATGGTGAAAGCGTATGTTGCAGTCGATGCAACATATCTGTACGTTGCGTTTGATGTGGTTGATAATGTTGTTGCAGTTGATACCACCGGTCAGGACTACCTGCAGGATTGCCCGGATATCTTTATCGGGCTGTACGATTGGCGCGGCAAGAAGCACGCTGGATACCGTGGCGGATCAACGCCCGACTATCACTTCCGCTTCTCGAAGAACCGTGTATGGCTCGACAACGGCGGCGTGGTTGTTATGCGTCCCGGAGCTAACTATGCATGGCGCGAGAAGACTCTCACGCCGGGCTACATTGTGGAAGCCCGTTTCACATGGGCGGAGATTGCCGCATTGTTGCCAAGCCGCGGGGATGCAGTGTTTGTCCCGCAGGAAGGTAAGCGCATCCCGATTGACTTCGCCATCAACGATCGAGATGATCCCAGTCCGACAGGAACCCGCGAAGGAATCATGTGTTACTCAACAATCAGCAATGATGACTCGTGGCGTGACATGTTCTGGTGGACACACACATGGATTGGCAACCAGTGGGTCACAAGTGTGACGCAGAACAGCGAGGTTCCTGCATCGTACAAGCTGGGTCAGAACTACCCGAACCCGTTCAACCCGTCCACAAAGATCGACTACTCGCTGGCACAGCCCGGCTGGGTAACGCTCAAAGTGTACGACATGCTTGGACGGGAAGTGTCAACCCTGATTAACCGGCATCAGGAAGCCGGCAGCTACACAGTGACCGTTGACATGTCGAATGCTGCACAACGGCTCTCCAGCGGCGTGTACTTCTACCGGCTGGAATCAGGCTCGTTCACAGCGGTAAGCAAAATGATGATGTTGAAGTAACCAGTGACAGGAGCGCAGGGTATATGCCCTGCGCTCCGGCTGTATTGAGTAGCAGTCTCCGAAGTACCATCCGATCCAACAACGAGGTGTATATGTATCGTCCAAGGCTTTATTCACAAGTATTCCAGCGATTGCTAGTTGCGTTGTTCCTGCTTTGCCCGTCTTTGTTAGTGGCCGGGACAACAGGCAAGATCGCCGGCACCATCATCGATGCCTCTAACCGTGAGCCCCTTATCGGGGCGAATGTTGTTGTGAAGGGGACGTACCTTGGAGCAACAACAAATCTGGAGGGGTTTTACACGATAAACAACATTCCGCCCGGTAAGTACACTATCATCGTCAGCTTTATCGGATACAAGAAATACACTGTCACAAATGTGGAAGTCAACATAGATCTTACAACACGCATCGATGCAAGACTGCAGTCCGATGCGATAGAAGGGGAAGAGGTGGTTGTCCGGGCCGAACGTCCCCTTGTACAAAAGGACTTGACTTCGACATCAGTTACAGTGTCAGCCGATGAACTCAAGCGCATCCCCACCGAGAATCTGCAGCAAGTTGTGAATATCCAGGCCGGCGTTGTCGGCGGGCACTTCCGCGGAGGACGCTCGAACGAGGTTGCGTATCTCATCGATGGCGTATCGGTCAACGATCCGTACAACGGACAACTCAGCATGCAGGTGGAGAACACCAGCATCAGCCAAATGGAAGTGATCAGCGGAACATTCAATGCCGAATACGGGCAGGCGATGTCAGGTGTTGTCAACGTCGTTACGCCGGACGGCGGCTCTGATTACCACGGCTCCATCTCCGCATACACGGGGGATTATGTTACAAAGAACACCGACGTGTTCAAGAATGTAGGAAGCTTGACAAAATTCAGAACGCAAAACGTGCAGGCGGGGTTGAACGGTCCGTTGCCCTATCTGGACGGGCTATCATTTTTTGTAACTGGTCGGTACTTTCACGACGACGGGTATCTGTGGGGGAAGCGTGTCTACAATGTGACAGATACTTCTCCGTACCTGCTGCGCGATGGACAGGGAAACCAGATACTTGATCAGAATGGCAATCCGATTTACGTAAAGCAGAATTCCGGTGATGGCGCATTTGTGCCTATGAATCCATACACACGGAAATCCTTCAACGGAAAACTGTCATATGCTTTGCCGGGTCTCAAGTTCGCCTATTCACTGTTTTGGGACGACAACTGGAACAAGTATTACGACCACGGCTTTGCCTGGACCCCCGACGGGATAATGAATCATTACCGCACGAACTGGGTACATTCGTTCCAGATCACGCATGCGCCCACAGCCAACACCTACCAGACCCTTAAACTCTCATACAACTTCTTCGATTACAAGGGCTATTTGTATGAAGACCCCTTCGATTCACGGTACGTGGATCCAAGTCGGGGCACGCCCATTTCGGGCTATACTTTCAGGTCGGGCGGTAATCAGGGAGACAGATACAACCGCTACTCAAAGACATGGATCGGCCAATGGAGTCTTTCCTCGCAGATCTCTCCAAAGCACAAGATAAGTCTCGGGGCTGAAGCGAGACTGCATCGTATCCACAATCATTTCATGAATATCATCAACAGGAATACAGTGGATACGGATAGCACAGGGGCATTGCTGTTTGTCATCGGGTACCCGGACCTGGGCGCTCCGGGACATCAGGAGTACACGAAGAAGCCTGTTGATCTTTCTTTTTACCTCCAGGACAAAATCGAGTATGATCTGATGATTGTCAACGCAGGGGTTCGCGTGGATTATTTCAATCCCCGCTCATCGTACCCGCTGGATCTTCGCAACCCTACAAAGAATCCGAATTTCCCGAATGCCGGAGCTCTGAAGCGGGCTTCGACAAAGCTGCAGGTGAGTCCCCGTCTTGGTATTTCGTTCCCGATCACGGACCAGGGAATTCTTCATTTCTCGTATGGCCACTTCTTCCAGATTCCGAGTTTCGAAAACCTCTATTTCAATTCCGACTATCTTGTCACACAAAGCAGCTCACTATCCAATATCATTGGCAACCCGGATCTCGATGCCCAACGCACGGTGATGTACGAATTGGGTTTGCAGCAGGTACTGTTCGAGAACATCGCCGTAGACTTCACAGTGTACTATCGGGACATCCGCAATCTGCTCGGGATGGAGATCATTAATACATATGAGGGGATCAAGTATGCCCGGTTTGTCAACCGTGACTACAGCAAAGTCAAGGGGTTCATTTTCTCGATCGACCGACGCTTTGCCGATTTCTTCGGCGTAAAGCTCGACTACACGTTCCAGATTGCCGAAGGCAATGCCTCTGATCCGTATAGCGTTTACTACAACAACCAGACGGATCCGCCAATTGAAACCAACAAAAAAGTTGTGCCGCTCGATTGGGATCAGCGTTCGACGTTGAATCTCTCGTTCACGGTCGGCCAACCGGGTGATTGGAATGTCGGGGCAATTTTCCAATATGGCTCCGGTTTCCCGTATACCGAGGACATCCGGGTTTCCCAGGGCATCCGCTTCGAGAACAACGGAATCAAGCCCACGACGTTTAATGTCGACCTAAGGGCGGAAAAGACATTCCGTGCATTCGGTTTCAACTTTACTGTCTTCGGCCTGGTGTACAACGTTCTTGACAGGAAAAACGAATATGGTGTGAATCCGACGAGTGGCCGGGCGAACATTGATCTCTACACGTATCTTGCCGGTCCCATCATCGGCCTCAATACGCTTGACGAATATCTGAACAACCCGCAAAGCTTCTCCGCCCCTCGTCAGGTGCGGATAGGCGTGACCGCTGATTTTTAGAAATCTGACTTGAGGAGCAACGCATGAGAGCGCCAATTCTTGCAATTACACTGTTCATTCTGGCCGGGATGGCAATGGGCCAGCCCCGACTCACGGTGAATACACAGGCGATTGAATTCGGAAATATCCGGGTTGGTCGCAGTGTAGAGACCACCGTGCTGTTGACGAACACCGGAAACGATACCCTGCGCATTACCAACATCAGCTTCACGAACGCCGCGTTTATCACAATGGCGACTTCGGCAAAAATACCTCCATCCGGTTTCTTCATTGACACAATCCGTTTCGTTCCATTGACGGCGGGGTTGGCGAGCGGCGAGTTCAGGATTGTGAGCAATGACTCACTCTCACCCAAGGTGCTTCCCGCCCGAGGCTTCGGCTTAAGCGGGGGGACTGTCGATGCCCGAACGCAGGCGTACCGGAATGACTCCAAGGGAGATGTTCGCTTCCGCAAACAAGGCGTGATGGACGGGAACCGTGTCGTGACCCTCTTCAACAACAACGGAGAGGTGGGGCACTGGCCGTTCCAGCCCTCAGGCGTCTGGCCAAAGGGAACGAATCACTCGTATATCGACGGCGTGGCCCTGCTGCTGTCTTCAAAAATCACGGCCCCCGGCAACAATCGTATTATTACTCCTCTCATGTCGGCATATCGTGAAGAGGTATCAAAAGACCCTGTGACGGGTGAGGAGTGGGTATTGCAGCCGGTTCCCGGCTATGTCAATCCCTCGGCCACGCGTCCCTCAATCAGCAAAGACACGACCACATTTCCGGCGGTTTGGCCTCCGGCGCTCGGACTCACACCTGCCTGGAATGGTTATTGGTACGGCTACTTCGGCAGGGGGGTTCAGAACGCCGACTTCGAAACATTCTTCGTGATGGATGATTCGAAGATGAAGAAGTTCAGCCGTCAACCCTTCAGTTACTATCCAATTGCATCGGATTCATCGCATGCGGGACTCGGCTTGCGGGTGGAAGTGAGAGGATTCCAATGGTCACACGTTCTGGCCGAGGACATTATCTTCTGGCATTATGATATCGTGAACATGTCGGACCAGGATTACGATACGACGTGCTTTGGTTTCTATGCAGACCCCGGAGTCGGAGGGACAAACAATGCCGGAAACAGCGCACGCTACAATACACAGCTTGATCTTGCGTACGCATGGGCGCCGAGCGGAATCGGTATCCCGGGGAATTGGCGGACAGGGTATGTTGGATATGCATATCTCGAAAGCCCGGGAAATGCTTTTAACGGCATTGACGACGATGAAGACGGCATGATTGATGAACGCCGTGATGACAACATCGACAACAACAACAACTGGCTCAAGTACAGCGATCTGAATAACAACGGCCGATGGGATCCGAACGAACCGTTGAACGACGATCTCGGTCGTGACGGCGTGGGGCCGACCGATCCACAATATACAGGCCCCGATGAAGGCGAGGGTGACGGCATTCCGACGCATGGTGAGCCGAACTTCGACGAGACTGACAAGGACGAGTCCGATCAGATAGGCTTGCAGGCGATTTCCATCTACACGCTTGCGGACAAGGGGCCGACGGGTGGCTGGCCCAAGAACGACGATGTCATGTGGCGCAAAATGACGAGCGGATTCCGGGATACAGTCATCAACAATACGAACATCAGCATGGTGTTCGCGTCGGGTCCCTTCCCGTTGCGCCAAACAAAACGAGAGCGTTTTTCGATGGCTCTTGTGTTCGGCGAGAATCTTGAAGGACTTGTCTTCAACAAAGAGACAGTTCAGGAAATCTACAACGCAAACTACAACTTCTCAAAGCCGCCTTACACCCCCCGTGCAAAAGCAGTTCCGGGGGATAAGAAGGTTTACCTGTACTGGGACGACATCGCCGAGCGATCAGTTGACCGGTTCCTCGGGTTCGAGGACCCGAATGATCCGTCCAAAGGGTATAAGAAGAGTTTCGAAGGCTATCTGATTTATCGCAGCACGGAGCCGGAATTCAATGATATCAAGGTTATCACCGATTCGCGTGGCAACCCGAAGTACTGGAAACCGCTGGCACAGTTTGACCTCATCGACAGCATCGCGGGACCGGACCCTGTAGGCATCAACGGGGCCCACTTCTGGCGGGGATCGAACACGGGACTTCAGC
>CAZBWR010000063.1:0-24101 GCA_964495695.1 uncultured Chitinophagales bacterium
TCGGCTTCACAGGTTGAAGCACTGGGCAGCCAGTATGCGTTTGGTCGCTCGGCTTCACAGGTTGAAGCACTGGGCAGCCAGTATGCATTTGGCCGTTCAGCTTCACAGGTTGAAGCACTGGGCAGCCAGTATGCGTTTGGTCGCTCGGCTTCACAGGTTGAAGCACTGGGCAGCCAGTATGCATTTGGCCGTTCAGCTTCACAGGTTGAAGCACTGGGCAGCCAGTATGCGTTTGGTCGCTCGGCTTCACAGGTCGAGGCACTGGGCAGCCAGTACGCCTTCGGCCGTTCAGCGTCACAGGTCGAGGCACTGGGCAGCCAGTATGCCTTCGGCCGTTCAGCGTCACAGGTCGAGGCACTGGGCAGCCAGTACGCCTTCGGCCGTTCAGCGTCACAGGTCGAGGCACTGGGCAGCCAGTATGCCTTCGGTCGTTCAACTTCTCAAGTCCTGTTCCTCGGCAGTCAGTACGCCTTTGGACGTTAAGCAGTAAGGGCTGTTGACAAGAGCCTTCCTTTCTTTCACCCGAAGCCTTCAATCTAAAAAATTGGAGGCTTTTTTGTATTTTGTCTGAAACTCATCCACCGTTTAGGCGACAGTTGCTCCCTTTGTCCCCGCAACACGTAACCAGATTTCTGACGGCACTTGCAATGGTGCTTCTCATCTCACCTCTGCGTGCACAGTGGTTGGAGAAGGAAAGCGCGCATTTTAGAGTTGTGTACCGTTCCGGTCACTCACACCTTGTTCCGAATATTATCTCATCGGCTGAATCGTCGCTTGCCCGGATAAGTGGCTTGTTTTCCTACACTCCGCATGAAAAAATTGTCATCAATACGTACGACGTGAATGACTACGGTGCAGCGTCAACAACCACGGTGCCTCACAACTATATCTGGCTGGATATCGCGCCCCTTGAACCGAGTTATGAGAACATTCCTTATTCCGAACGGATAAGCTGGCTTATCAGTCATGAGCTGGCCCATGTTGTAGTGAACGATCTCGCCACCGACGCCGAGGCGATTTGCCGCGGGATGTTCTCGAAAGTGCCGCCTGAACAACCGCAGCCATTGTCGGTGTTCTACAGTTTGTTGACGAATTTCAGCAGGTACACACCACGATGGCATCAGGAAGGCATCGCCGTGTTTCTCGAAACGTGGCTCTCCGGCGGTTACGGCAGGGCGATGGGGAGTTTTGACGAAATGTATTTCCGTTCGTTGATCGAAGAGGGGAAGGAATTTCCCTCATGGCGGGCATTGGAGGCGAAGGTTGCTCCGACTTCTTTTCTGCTGGAAACGCATTACTACCTGTTCGGCGGGAGATTCGCTTCGCACTTGGCGAAAAAATATGGCACTGCCAAATTGATTGAGTGGTACAGAACCTCCGGATCATTCTACAGTCGATTTACCTCGCGCTTTAAGGAGACATTCGGGATCTGTTTGAATGATGGATGGCGTGAGTTTGCTGGGTCAGAGACGGCCTTTCAGCGGGACAATCTTGAGCGCCTGCGCTTAGCACCTCTAACTCCTGTTCGAAGGATTGGTGGTCCGGCGGGAGGTGTGACACAGCCGTATTATGACAGCATCCGGAAGAAGGTATTATTTGGATCGCACGCCCCGCATCAATTGGCCAGAATCGTGGAAATCGACCCGGCGACAGGTCATCTGCACACCTTGGGTTCGCTTCAGACCCCCAGCCTTTTTCAGGTTGCTTCTACAGCTTATGATGAAGAGAGCCGCGGCTTCTTTTTCACAACCAATAACAATCAGTTCTACAGAGATGTGTGGCAATTAGACGTTGGCAAGAGCAAACAAACCATGATTGCAGAGAATGCCCGCATAGGCCACCTGACATACGCGAGAGGGAAGAAGGAGCTTTGGGGGATCCGGCATTCCGGAGGCGTTGCAACGCTTGTCGCAATTAACCTGGATTCCGTCAGGACAATCGATCTGATAGCCTTCGATACCGGGACTGAGGTGTTCGGGCTCTCTCTCAGTCCTGCGTCAGAATTGCTGGCAGCCGTGCTTCATCATTCGAATGGTGAGCAGAAACTTGTCGTTGTAAACGCAGAAGATATTCGCAGCGGAGGTGACGTTAAGTACGTTGTGATCAGCGATGAAGGGTCACCGGAAAATCCATCATGGTCACATGATGGAGGTGTCTTGTATTGGAACGCCTACACAAACGGAGTGTCGAATGTCTATAAGAAGAATGTCATTGATGGAAACATAGTGGCCGTCACCCATACGACGAAAGGCTTGTTTCATCCGGTCTTTCTGAGTGAAGATTCGTTGTTTGCATTCGAATTCAGCACCGATGGATTTGTTCCGGTTGTCATTCCAAACGGCACCGCCGAGCGCCTTCCGGCGATCAGCTATCTTGGACAGAATGTGATGGAGAATGAGAAGGATCTTGCCGGTCTTCGAATCGGAACACAACCGGTTGATTCTGCAGATCATGCAGAACCCGTATCCTACAGCGGGCTGGCGAGAATTAACTTGTCATCGCTCTTTCCAATCATCACCGGGTTTCAATCCCAGAAGGCTCTTGGTTTACAGGCTCGATTGTCCGATCCTCTTTTGACGCATGATATCACGCTCGAAGCAGCCGTGAGTCCGTTCCGGGAGAAGGGGTTGCCCGTTCGCTATCATTGGAAGATCAAGTACGAGTATTTGAAGGAGTATGATCTTTCGTGGGATCACAACAGTACAGATTTCTTCGATCTTTTCAATTCCCGCAAGAGAGGCATGGCCGGGGACAAGTTTCGATTGGGTCACAATTACTATTGGGTATATGACAATCCACTCAAAGCCAAACAACAATCGGAGATCGCGTTGTTTGCCAACGTCACGTCCATCAGCGATAATCTTGTGCAAGTGTCCCAGCCAGATTTCATACTGGCGCAGACTGCTTACAATTTGCAGCATCTGCGACGCTCGATCGGCAGTGTGGATTTTGAGGACGGGAACGAGTTGAACATTGCAATGATGTACTTCGGCGCTGGTCCGAAGACCTGGGAATCAAGTGTAAACCTGTATGCGGAGTGGGATCATTACGCGACGTTCATCATACCACACAATGTGCTGCATTTCAAGCTCTCTGCCGGTCTTCACATGGTAAATGACCGTCTTGTGCAGTCACGATTTTATTTTGGCGGTTTCGGCAACCGCGCACTCGAGAATGTTGGAGCGAAGCAATACCGCACCACGTTCAGCATGCCCGGGATTCCGGCCTTCAGTCTCGGTTCCGATAGATTTGTGAAAGTGTTGGTAGAAAATTCACTTCCGCCATGGCGAATCGGATGGCTTGGCCTGGGTCAGCATTACGTAAGCCACATTGAGCTCGCCGTGTTCGGACAAGCAATGTATACAGCATCAGGAGTGGTGAGGAACGTGTTCTCCGCGGGGGCGCAAGTGAATATCGTGTTGAAGCACTGGTTCAACCTCGAGTCCACGCTTTCCGGCGGTGCAGCAAAGGCTTGGACGCAGGGACGACCTACAAACGAGTGGTTTATCTCCTTCAAACTCCTCAGAAACTAGTGCCGGACCACCAATCGGCACGATAAGACCAGGTTTGCGTTCTATCACGTTGCAGTCCTGATCATGGCTTGTGTTGTTGACAAAAGCACACAGGCTACATATATTGGGGTGTAAAATTTTGCGACCAGGGGATGAACAAAAGCTTTCAGTGCCGGCTGTTAGCTCTAACAGCCGTCGCAATACTATTGGGGGGATGCAGCCGCAACCAATCTTCCCTCACTCAAAATGCCACAGTGGCTGTCGAAGGGGATGTCGACAGTTTCAACCCTCTTTTTGCTGAAGAGCAAGTCTCGGTCTCGATCAACGAACTGATGTTTCCACGTCTGCTGAATGCGGACTTCGACGCACGACAAGGAGAACTCGTTTATGCTCCTTACCTTGCCAAGTCATGGGAATATTCCGCGGACGGAAAGGACATCACATTCCGTTTGCGCACGGATGCCCGCTGGTCGGACGGAGTGAGGGTTACGGCTGAAGATGTACGCTTTTCGTTCATGCTCTATGCAGACACGGCGGTGGGCAGTGTCAGGCAATCGAACATGCAGAGCCTCCGGAAGTTTGAAGGGAAGGCAGATGTTGGCCGGGCTGTTGTCGCGCTCAATGATTCTACCGTAGTGGTTCACTTCGACCGGCAATCGCCATCGCAGTTGTTTGACATTGGAGTACCGCTGGTTCCTCACCATATCTTCTCAGCAATTCCCAAAACCGAATTACGCACCCATCCCGTCAACAGATCACCTGTAACAAGTGGACCCTTCCGTCTTGGCAGTTGGTCGCCGATGCAGGAGATTGTCCTGACATCCTCAAAGGATATGGGAGAAGAGATGGCGGCAAAGCTTGAGAAATTGATTTTTAAGATTCTTCCGGATCCCCGTGGTCGGCTTGCTCAACTCGAGTCGGGAGAAGTGGACGTTGTGGCAGGATTAAGGCCTGAGGATGCGAAACGCCTCGACCAGAACGCCAATCTGAAGATTCATTCTGCAGTTGGACGCGATTATGATTTCATCGGTTGGAACAACATCGATCCGGTTGCTTTCGAAAAGTCGGGCGGAACGGCAGTCGTACCGCACAAGCTATTCGGCAATCCTTCCATTCGCCGGGCACTGACGTTGGGCATCAACCGCCAGGAAATCGTGGCCGCCTATCTAGGCAAATTTGGGGAGGAATCGATTGGCGGAGTCTCGCCTCTCTTCAAGTGGGCATACAATGACACGATCACTCCGCTGCAGTACGATAGATCAGCGGCGAAGGCATTGTTGGAACGGGAGGGTTGGAGAGACTCAGATGGTGACGGAGTGTTGGATAGGGGCGGAGTGAAGTTCTCATTCTCGCTTATGCTGGCCTCAGGCAATCAACTCCGGGATGTGATTGCAACCGTGATACAGCGGCAGTTGAAAGAACTTAAGATCGAGATGCGCATAGAACAGGTTGAGCGCGGTACCTTCTGGAACAGCCTGATTGCTCGAAAATACGATGCATGGTTCGCCGGATTCAGTGTTCCGCTTCAGATGCGACTTGACGACCTGTGGGGTTCGGATTTGCGCAGATATCCGTTCAACCTCGCCGGCTTCCGCAACAAGCGGGTGGATGAGATTCTCGCCGCAACGCAATCTTTCAGGAAAGAGTCCGACGGCGCTCCGCTGTGGAAGGAGTTTCAGGTAATTGTTCACAATGAACAACCGTACACGTTCCTCTTCTGGATTCATAACATCGTTGCGGTCAACAACAGACTGAAGAACACACACATCGGTGAGCTCGGCGTGACGCACAAGGCGTGGGAGTGGACCGTTTCACAATAAGGCGACGGTTTGTCCATTGGTCTTGCTTCGATTTACCCTGATTCGGTTGTTGCAGGCCATCCCGCTGCTTGTCGGGCTGGCCACGATTATTTTTTTTCTGTCGCGACTCCTTCCCGGCGACCCGACGCTTGTGTTTCTCTCCCCATCCATTTCGCCGGAGCGACTTGAGCAACTCCGCATCCAGTTCGGGCTGGACAAGCCCCTTGCCGGGCAGTACATTGCATGGCTTGGCGCCGCGTTCTCGGGGGACTTGGGCATGTCGTTCTCCTACAATGAGCCTGTAACAAAAGTTATTGGCAGGTTCTTTCCCAATACAGTGATACTTGCTTCAGCCGCCTTGTTTCTTGAGGTGCTGCTTGGCACTGCGTTGGCAATGCCGGCCTTCTTTCGCCATGGCGGAGCGCTTGATAGATTTGTCGGCCGAAGTTTGGTTCTCATCTATACTCTTCCGTCGTTTTGGATCGGGATGTTGTTGCTGATGATCTTCTCATACCAGCTCGGTTGGCTCCCCTCGTCGCAAATGTATTCTTCCGGAACAATGGCTGGCGAGGGAACACTCGGCGATCTGTTGAGTCATCTGGTTCTGCCGGCGATGACTGCGGCCATTCCCGCTGCAGCCGGATTTGGACGCTACCTGCGAAGCAGTATCGGAACGGTTTTGGGGCAGGAGTATGTGACGGCGGCACGCTCGATGGGCCTGACAGAAAGGAAGATTTTCAGAAGCTATGTGTTGCCTAACGCACTTTCTCCGATGGTTGCACTCATCGGGATAGAAATCGGGCTGTTGTTGACAGGTGTATTGGTGACTGAAACCCTCTTTGCCTGGCCGGGCATGGGGCGGGTGACTGTGCTGGCGATCGCGTCCCGCGACTACCCGCTGATTCTCGGGTGCACGCTGCTTGCGGGTGTGGTTGTGATACTCGGAAATCTTGTTGCTGACGTCATCAATGCCGCGATCGATCCGCGCGTGCGAGCAGCGGAGGCACGATGAAGCGGATCGGGTTATATGTGGTTCTGATTCTCTATGCCGGCCTTACCTGGTTGAGGCATGAGGTGATTCTTAACAGCTGCGGATCTTTGATCAGCGGGGTTTTGCTGGCCGTGTCGGGATCGGGTTCAAGCGTTGTTGGGGCCGCGTCTGATCTGGCCGAGTTCTGGATTGCGTCAGTGGTTTGGGTGTGGCTTGGCTACCATCTTGTGAGGCTTGCGTTAAATAAGCCCTTGCCGTCCGGAGGCAGGAGTTACGCATTAAAGTTCCTTGCAGGGATGGCAATTGTCATGGCCCTTGTTCCATTTGTCGCGCCTGCGCCGCCGGAAGTGCAAGGAGGACTAATGACGACCCGCTTGCTTCCACCCGGGAGCCTGGGGATAAAATCCCGGGTTGTTGAAGTCGAGATCCCCCAAGGATCTGGCCCGGTTGAATCACTGTTCATGACTACGCGTGCCAACCTCACAGGGGGCCGGGTATCAATGGAAGCTGGCAAGGCTCCCGGTCAGGGAGAGGGACTAATGATCTTCCTTTTGGGAACCGATGATACCGGGAGGGACGTCTTCAGCCGGCTTCTGGCCGGGGGACGCATTTCGTTGCTTATTGGTGGCCTTGCTGCGCTTGGGTCCATGCTCATTGGTGTAGTGGTTGGTTTCCTTGCCGGATACTTCGGAAGGGTGCCGGACCTGCTGCTAATGCGCCTGACCGACCTGATGTTGTCGATTCCGGGATTGTTCCTTGTAGTGGGCTGTGTTGCATTTCTTGGTCAATCTGTCGCAACTCTGATCGCAATACTTGCCCTGACAGGCTGGATGGGAGTTGCCCGAACAGTCAGGGCTGAGGTAGTGAAGCTGAAGGAGAAGGAATTCATCCTTGCGGCGCGAATGTTAAATCAATCCATCCGCCTTATTCTCTGGAGGCACATTCTCCCGAACGTTAAACCGGTTCTCATGGCTGCCGTTGTCCTCCAATTTGGCAATGCGGTTCTTGCGGAGGCATCATTGAGTTTTCTTGGCCTCGGCGTGCAACCGCCGACGCCGACATGGGGAAACATGCTCGGCGAATCGCTCGGTTACATCCAATCGGCCTGGTGGCTGGCGGTGTTTCCGGGGGTGATGCTGTCGTCCGTGCTGTTGGCGGCCCATACACTAGGCGAATCCGTCATGAAAGAAAAGTGATCAATTATCGATACGACATACTGAAGAAACTCGGCGAAGGGGGAAGCGGAGAGGTCTTTCTGGTTCAGGATCGTTTTGAGCCTTCCCGGCAGTATGCCGTGAAGGTGCTCCATAGCGATGCTGTGGCCGCTGAAGAAACCGCTGAGGCGTTTCGGAACGAAGTGTCTGTACTGATTAATCTCTCGCACCCGAATCTTGCCGGCGTATATGATTTTGGTACGGTCAAAGCGGCCGAGCCGGTTGTCCTTGAGGGTAGACGCTTCATTGTGATGGAACTTGTCAATGGTTTTGACTCCGACAAGTGGCTTGCCGAATCGGCAATCCGGAAGCAAGAGAAACTCCTCCTGTTTGAATCCCTGCTGTTGCAGGCACTCAGTGCGCTTGCATATGTCCACCGCAACGGCATCATCCATTTCGACATCAAGCCCGCCAATCTTGTACTGGTCGGGGAACATGGCGGCGGCTCGATGCCGCTTCTGAAATTGATGGATTTCGGTTTCAGCAAAAAGGCGGATGATGTGGCCGGCATGGACGTTCGGGGGACGCTTGAATACACAGCTCCTGAACTACTGCGCGGAGAACGCCCTGACCATCGGATCGATTTGTACTCCCTCGGGGCAACCTTCTTTCACCTTGTCGAGAAGAGGTGCCCCCATCAGGACGGCAACCCTGTTGACCTGGCGAAGCGTATCCTCAACGATCCGATAGTATTCGAGGATCTCGCGTGGCGTGACTTGGAGCCTCTACGCACTCTTGTATCAGGATTGTTGGAGAAAGATCCGGCGGTCAGGTTCCGGTCTGCTCCGCACGCTGCAGCGGAACTCGTTAGAGCGCACCCACAAGCAAAAGAAATGTTCCATGTATATTTCGGGGCTGCAAAGCAGCCGCAGTTTGTGGGCAGGCAAGAAGAACTTGCACAGCTTCAACAGGCACTGCTCGATTTGCAGAGTGGAACAGGTGAAACAGAATCCGCCATTCTCCTGCATGGGCCTGAGGGTGTGGGGAAATCCGCGCTTGCGCGGGAAGCAGTGAAATTTGCAAGGGGACTCGGACTCGGCATTTTTGAAACCAACGCAGCCCATCCCGAAGTGCCATTCAGCGGGGTGGAACGGGGTGTGCGGTTGCTTTCCGCTGAGATGATGTCGCACTCCCAGGAAGCCCGCGAAGTTGTCCTGCGGTACGAAGGATTGCTTCTGCTGTCGACCGCTGCCAACGGTCGTCCCGGTGCAGTGTGGATGACGGAGAAAGAGAAGTTTGTTGAAATCATCGCCCGGTACATTCGTGAGTGTGCCGGGTTTATCAAGACTGTGATCTTTGCGGATGACATAGACCGGTTGGATCCGCTTTCTCAGTCCGTTGTGCGGACTGTTGTTCGGGACGCCTCAAAGGGTCATATCCTGCTGATTGCCACAACTCCCGGAGCGGTAGAGGCTTCTCCTGTTCAGGGAGGATCTTTGCTTCATGTCGAAGATCTGTCCCAGGCTGATGCGCTGGAACTTTCACAGTTTGTGTTCGAGGAATCATCGGTAGCTGAGACAGTTGCTCCACACATGATGCAGCTTTACGGCGGGACGCCGGCGATTCTGATTGAGGCGCTCAACGCCGCAAAGAATGTTCTCTCTGAGTACAAACCCGGTCCGGACGCTGGTAAGGGCGAGATCATATCAGTTCTTGAACAACACCTTCCCAAAGACATTGATGATTTTCTCCTGAAGAGGTTTGACCGGCTTACCCGCGAGCAGCAGCTGGTAATGACGGTACTTTCATGCTTTCAGCATCCCGCTCCGGTTGAGGTTCTTGTCCAGGTGCTTCCATTCCAGAAGCGTCGTGCGATGGACCAGGTCCGGTTTTTACAGTTGGAGGGATTCATCAGTATCTCCGATGGAGGAGAGAACATTGCCGTCAGCATGAGGAGGCTTAAAGACGGAGTGTACAGGTCAGTCGAGACAGACAGGGCACAGATGCATGCAATGATTGCAGCCGGACTGGACTCGGTGTCGGGGGAACGGTCGTTTGCAGCACTCCAGGAGCTTGGTTTCCAATTTGCCTCTTCCGGTGAGACCGGGAAAGCTGCTGCCTATCTTGAGCAGGCTGGTGATGAGGGCTTGAGGCTGTTTGCTCTGCAGCGGGCCATATCGCTTTACGAGCAGGCTCTGAGCAATTTACCTTCTGATGCCGGCGTGCAACGCGACCGGGTGTCCCTCAAACACGCAACCGCGTTGTTCCAGGCTGAGCAATATCGGGAGAGTATAGCTGCCGCAGAGGAAATTCTCACACATGGCAATGTTTCGGAGACCAGCCTGTTTGCTGTGCACAAGCTCATAGGCCTTGCCTCGTCCCGTTTAGGAGAAACTGACGATGCGCGGGAAAACCTCGAGATTGCAATTAACAACGCGCCGGATGAACTGGAACGTCTGGTTGTTCGACAGGAGTTGATCGGGTTGGAGATTTCCTCCGGGCGGTTTCCCGAGGCGGAGGCAGCCTGCAAAGAGCAGATTGCGCGGGCAACTGAATTGTCGGATATACGCGCACTTGCAGCAAGCTACACAGATTTAGGGATAGCCGTGTTTTTCAAGGGTGAGTACGACAACGCAGTCAGTCACTTCACAGAAGCCTTAAAACACTATGAGGAGATCGGGGAGAAAACAAAAGTCATCAGCTCGATGAACAATATCGGGAATGCTCTGAGCGCCAACGGGAAGTTCGAAGAGGCGATTGCATATTGGGACAAGGCGTATACCGGGAGCGAGGCTTACGGTACAGCCAACCAACAGGCACAGATCCTGAACAACCTTGGTGTTGCTTCATTCAATCTGCGGAATTACTCCAAGGCACAGGAATACTATCTGCGAGCCCGCAAGTTGTATGAGCGGATTGATTCGCAGATCGGCATTGCATACTCGCTTTCGAATACCGGTGAAGTGCAATTCGCCGAGGGAGACCTTGAGGCGGCTATTGCAAGTTGGGGAAGTGCAAAGGCTTTGTACGAGGCAATGGAAACTCCCCATGGACATCTTGAGTGCTGCTTGCATCTTGCGAGCGCCTTCTACAGGCTCGGAGATGCCGGGAACATGCGGTTACAGCTGCATGCAGCGTCAGAGCTTATTGGAAGCAAAGGTCTCGGAACATTTCTGCCGAAGATACATCTTCTTTCCGGACAACTTCACATATTGGGAAAGGATTATGTCACAGCCGTGCGGGAATTTGAGAAAGCCCGCAGTGCGCTGGACGTTGGCGTGACACCCGAGGCCTACTGGCAATGCAGTGTCTTTGCTGCAGAGGCCCAGATCCGGCTCGGGTATCACATCAAGGCGGCAGAAATGTTGCATGAGGCTGTGGCGGCAGCATCACGCCTTGGCTTGCAAAGAGTGGTTGCGGAGGCAATGTTCCACCTCGGAACAATTGCAGGTGAGAAGCCGGAAGTCCTGTCAGAAAAAGCCATTGTATATTACAAGAAGGGTCTCGACGCCATCACAAAGGAACCTGTCAGCGAGATTACCTGGAAGCTGGCATTTGCCCTTGCACGTGAGTACCACGAAAGAGGACAGACCGACAGGGCGCGTGAGTATCTGGTAAAAACGAAACTCGTCGTACAGTTTTTCCTCTCCCGGTTCAAGTCTCCGAAAATGCGCGACCGCTATCTGGCGACAGATCAAAAAGACAAGGTTCTTGCGGCAATAGAAACCATCATCAAACGCTGAGGTACGTTTCCGTGGCAAGTAAAAAAGAGCATTTCCGTATTCTCCTCTGCGGAAGAAAAGAAATGATGGATGACGTGCGGCGATTGATAACGCCTGCAGAGGATGTTCATCTGCAATTTGCCTCCTCACCATCGTTTCTCGTCGGCAGGGCATTGTTTAACGTGCCACGGCTTGTGCTCATTGACGTGACGCGCGACAGCCAGCTCCTCCGGTCGTCGCTCAAGGAGTTTTCCTCCGAGATACCGGACATTCCGATAGTTGCTCTCGCCCATGAGCCCGACCATAGCTTCGCCGTAGAGCTCGTAAAGATGGGTGTTTCCGCGTATTTCATATTTCCCGAGGAACACCGGAAGATACGTGAGCAACTCTCGCTGCTGTACAACGACTGGCAGGCGAAGAAGCAGAAGGAACGCTTCGTTGAGATGCAGCAGGAAGTGTATGATTTCCGCTCGATCGTCGGTTCATCGCCCCATCTCAAAGTTGTGCTTGAACGCGCGCAAAAAGTGATCAAGAACAACGCAATGACCGTGTTGATCACCGGAGACACCGGCACGGGTAAGGAACTGTTCGCCCGCGCCATTCACTATAACAGCAAAAATAAAAACAGTCCATTTGTGGACATCGCCTGCACGGCTCTGCCTGAGACGCTTCTCGAAGCGGAACTCTTCGGCTATGAGAGGGGCGCTTTTACGGACGCTAAAGAGCGGAAGATCGGGTTGTTTGAACTTGCAGGGGATGGAACGATTTTTCTTGACGAAATCGGCGACATCTCCCTCGCCACGCAATCCAAACTGCTGAAAGTCATTGAAGACAGGGTGATGCGTCGTGTCGGCGGAATCAGGGATGTGCCGGTACGGGCGCGCATTATTGCCGCAACGAGCGCCGACCTGGACGGGAAAATGAGGACTGGCGAGTTCCGTCCCGACCTGTTCCACCGGCTAAAAATCCTCCCTCTCGAAATTCCGAGCTTGTCTGAGCGGATGGAAGATATCCCCATGCTGGTGGATGCGTTCCTGAAGAAGTTCAATCAAACGTACAACAAACGGATCAAGGGAATAACAGCACCCGCCTTGCAGATGCTCATGGATCATGCTTGGCAGGGGAATGTCCGTGAATTGAAGCACGCCGTTGAAAGAGCCGTTCTGCTTGAAGAAGGGGATATGCTGACGGAAGCCGACTTCGAACTGGAAAGCCGTCGCAGCCGGCAACAGAAGAAACGCGTTATTGTCGCAGCGCAGGAGCCATCATCAACATCCGCAAAGGCCTCCGATACGATTATGCTCATGGTTCCGGTTGAACACGCATCCGCGAATGAAGTGGAGCGCATGCTCGCTCAACGTGTGCTGGAACATGTCAACAACAACAAGCTTCGTGCGGCAAAGATCCTCAAGATTTCCCGCCCCCGGTTGGACCGCATCCTCAGAGGGAAGAAGTAGTCTGTAAACTCTTCAAACGTTTTCGGTAGGTTTGCACTTTTGTAGAATTCCCCGCGCGTAGTAACGCGCTTCGGTTACACCATGATGTGTCGCGATGCACACGCCTTCCGTGGCGCGGCTCACAGCATTGGTTGTTCATCTCTCAATCTACACGCATTTCGCCTTCCCCGTAGCTCTTCATCCCCATCGTCCCATGAGTTCGCTCAATACACCACACCTTGGCACAACCTTAGTACATCCAGAAGCAGCGGATTGGTCTCTGCCTCCTCTACCGCATACTGATTGGCAAATGAGACGCCTGATTGTCCAACAGCACGGGTGTATAGTAATGAATTTTGATGAGCTCTTACGTCAGAACCTTCCGGATCAGTTGGTAGCGACCGAAGAGGAGGGCGGAACTCATGTTCGGGTGAAGAATCTCGAGACCATTCTTACCATCGTCCGGAAAATCAACACATCACTTGTACTGACGGATGTTCTCGAACTGGTGATCGACGAAGCAATCCGCATTGCGCACGCGGAACGCGGTTTTCTCATGTTGGCAAATGACGATGGGGCGTTGGAGTTTATTGTCGGCAGGAATGAGAAAGGCGAGTCTATCAAGGCGGAAAGCTTCCAGGTCAGTTCGAGCGTTCTCGAGGATGTGTTTTCGACGGGTGAATCAATTTGTATTGAAAATGCGCTGAGTGACGAGCGTTTTGAAACCCGGAAGAGCATCATGAATCTTGAGCTGCAGACCATTATCTGCAGTCCCCTCCACACACACGACGAAAAGATTGGCGTCATTTACGTTGACAGCAAATTCATCCAGGCGGTAGATAAATCTGAAATCCTAAGTGTTTTCGAGATCCTGGCTGGACAGGCGGCCATTGCTATCAAGAACGCCCGTCTGTACGAGGACCTGAAACAGGCCTACGACGAACTCAAGCAGGCGAACGAGCATATCATTAAATCCGAGCGGATGGCGATGAAGGGTGAACTTGCCGCCGAAGTAAGCCACGAATTGAAAAACCTCGTCGCAGTGGTCTTGCTGAACCTTGAGCTCATGCAGAGAAAAGCAGGGAATGTATCGCAGGAAGAAATCCACGCAATTGTCGAGAAGACGATTGCCGGTGCCAGAAAAATTGAGGGCTTTTCGAAGAGTTTGTTGACGCGGCAAAGGGCTTCGGCGCGCATGGTGCCTACCAGCGTAAACAAGGTCGTCTCCGACTTCGTGGAGTTTATCAAGTTTCTCCCGAAGTTCAAACGGAATACAGTATCCATGAGCATTGCGCAGTCGCTTCCACCTGTCAGTCTTGATGTCGATCAAATGCAGCAGCTACTTCTCAATCTGGTGAATAACAGTGTCGAGGCATCGCAAACGGCAACAGTGGAGTTGACGACTGAGTTCGATGACATTTCTGACCGGGTACTCATTCATGTGCAGGATGACGGTCCCGGAATTGACGAGTCAATCATTGCTCGGCTGTTCACCGAAAAAGTGACAACAAAAGCGGACGGGCACGGGTACGGCTTGCCCATCTGCAAGCAGATAGTTGAAGGTCATGGCGGTAAAATCAGCGTTGAATCATCACCCGGAAAAGGCGTCAGGTTTACAATGGCATTCCCGCCTGTATCGGGGACAAATGGATCGAAATCACACTAATCCCAGGAATCCAGATGAATCCGTTTCTCTCAAACAGTCAAACCCATGTTGAGACAGCGACTCTTTGCGAACCTGGTCCGGTTCGTTCTAATAATGAAGACAGCATTGCCATTCATGATTTTACTGCGCTTGGAAGTCCTCACAAGGGCTTGATGTTGGTGGTCTCGGACGGCATGGGAGGACGCGAAAAGGGCGAACTCGCAAGTAAAATGGTAACGCAGGAACTTCCGGACCTTTACCTCAACTCCACTATTACAAACTGTGTTGAAGCGCTTGTCGAGGCTGTCAATCACATCAACCACGCAGTTTACTCCCGCTCGGCCGCGATGCAGATGAGTCAGGGTATGGGCGCGACACTTGTAACCTGCGTGCTCGTCAACGATTGTCTCATTACGCTCAATGTGGGGGACAGCAGAGCGTACCTTCTCCACGAAGGAGCGATGCGTCAATTGAGTCACGATCATAGTCTCAGGAGAAGGGAGTTTACGTTCTTCGAGCGTAAGAACCAGCATGATCTCTCGCACGTTCTGACGCAGGCAATCGGGCCGAATCCAGGAATCTCACCCCACGTCAATATCGCCAGGATCTCTCCGGGAGACATCGTCCTTCTCTGCTCTGACGGACTCACTTCGGTGGTCCCGGAAGAAGAGATCTCCAAGATCCTCGTTTCAAAAAACCCGCAGGAGGCCGTTGAGGTGTTATTCGAGCAGGTAGTTTCCAGGGGTGGTGATGATAATGTGAGTATCGTTGCCTGCCGCGTGAACGCGTTTCCTGAGACCGCGAGAGCTGTGTCTAATTTATGCTGACTGAGGCATAGCCCTTGGGGCGAAAGTAATGATTTGAACCCCCCTGTGTAACGATATGTTGCACTGGCTCAGCGTAGTGCAACAAAACGTTTCATCCCTGTTCCAACCATCTTCAAAAACGTCGATTTCGTCCCATAATTCGGGGCATTTTGGTTACCCATGTGGCATAAACGTTGAAGCGCATTCTACGTCCCAAGCCGGCTTTGTGTTGCTTTTCGGATGTCCGGTGAGGTACACCAACTCTAAATCAACTCTCATACGCTTGGCGTTACCTTTGCTCGCCGCAAGGGAAATCTGAAATTGTCGTTCGCTACATGACATCTGAAAACATCCACCCGCAAATTGTCGGGATACTCAACCAGTATGCCGTTGGCGGCGTGCCCCGCTCGGTTGTGGTTGGGCGTGACGACCGGCGGAATCCTTCGTCCTTCAGCTCTGACGCTGCCAATCCGGTCAACATCGACCGAGTGCTTGCCTTCTGCAGTGAACAACTCCCCCACGACCGTGTACTCCGATGTGTTCTGGATCTGGGGGAATTGTTCGAGCAGCACGGTGAACTTGGCAGGGCGGAAGAAATTTACACCTTTGCCCTGGCAAAGAGTGAGCTCCACAGCGAACGCAGCGCTTTAGGGGAGGCGCTGATTCGCCGTGGAGATGTATATTGCCGTCTGGGTCGCCGGCGGGATTCCACCGCCGACGTGACACAGGGACGCAAGATTTACCGCACAATGAACGAAGAGCTCGGTGTCGGCAAAGCCGAGACGATTCTTGGAATTAACTACGCTGTTGGAGGTGAAGTGAAGAAGGGTGAAACGTACCTGAAACGTGCATTGAATTCGTTTGAACGTCTCGATGACAAGTTGTTCTCCGGCGTTGCTCATATGAATCTTGGAATCGTGCATCGCATTCTCGGGGACCACGAGCGGTGTGTACAGCATCTCTTGAGAGCACAATCGACATTTGAGCAACTCGGAGAGCAAAGCAAACTCGCCGAGGTTCACTACCGGCTTGGAATGGCATTTCTCTCGTGTGGTGACCGGGATGAAGCGCTCACCGAATTCGAGGGCTGCGCCGGATTGAGTGCAAACCTGGCCAACCAACGTTTCAAAGGGTTGGCGTTATTCGGGAAAGCAACAGTGTACTATCACCGGGGCGACTACCGCACAGCATTGACATTCGCCGATATGGCGCTTGACCGGCTCTCGATGCAGGATGACCGCGTGCACATTGCCAACATCTACACGCTCAAGGGGTCGATACACAGAGAGATGGAAAAACCGGAATTTGCGCATTGGTATCTGTATACCAGCCTCCGTGTCCACAAGGAAATGGAGAACATCTCGGCGGCCGGTGAATGCTATTTCGAGCTGGGGAAGCTCCACCTGATTCGGGGGAAAGTGGGCGAGGCACGCCGCTCGTTTCGCAAGAGCGTCGAGTGCTTCAAGGAAGCAGGGGCTGTGCATGAAGTCAAGAACGTTATGACGGCGCTTCAGGCGCTCAAGGGGAAAACAGGAAGTGAACTTCGACGATCTGGTAAAGCAAAGGTTTAGAGGGGAAGGTGGTCTTGAGGCTGGGGAAATCAAGGAGGAGCGGTCGCTGCGCGATCTCGAAACGATTCTGCATGTCGTTCGCAAGATCAACACGTCTCTCGTCCTGTCGGACGTACTGGAACTTGTAACGGATGAGGCTATACGTATTGCGCGGGCTGAACGCGGCTTTGTCATGCTTGCGTCGCCGGGCGGCAAGCTCGAGTTTGTGGTGGGGAGAAACAATAAGGGGGAGTCGATCAAAGCGCAGAGCTTCGAGGTGAGTTCAACTGTCCTCGAAGATGTCCACGAGACAGGTGAATCACTCTGCATCGAAAGTGCGATGTCCGACGAACGGTTCGAGAACCGCCAGAGCATCATGAACCTCGAACTGCAGACGATCATCTGCGCGCCGCTGCGCACGCAGGATGAGCGAATCGGCCTGTTGTATGTCGACAGCCGGTCGATCCAGGCAATCGACAAGGCAGACATTCTCTTCGGGTTCGAGATTCTGGCGGGTCACGCGGCCATCGCAATCAAGAATGCCCGCTTGTACGCCGACCTGAAGCACACGTACGAGGAGTTGAAGCAGGCCAATCTTCATATAATTCATTACGAACGGATGGCGATGAAGGGTGAGATCGCCGCGGAGATCAGCCACGAATTGAAGAACCTTGTGGCGGTGGTTCTGCTCAGCCTCCAACGTCTACAGTCCAAGATCAACTCGATTACGCCTGATGAACTTTCCCGCGTCATCGATACAATTATGGCGGGAGTAAAGAAGATCGAGGGGTTTTCGAAAAACCTGTTGACGAGATCCCGGGTTGCGTCGCGCTTTGTAGCTTTGAGCCTGAACAAGATTGTGACGGACTTTGTCGATTTCATGCGCTTCCTTCCGCGGTTCAAAACCACGTCGATTACAGTCTCACTCGCCCCGAATTTTCCTGTTCTCAACCTTGATATTGACCAGATGCAGCAGGTTTTGCTGAACCTGATGAACAACATCATCGAAGCGAGGCCCGATGCATCGATCGAGTTGCGTACGGAGTTTCTCCCGGAAATCAGGGAAGCGAGGCTGTATGTGAAAGACAACGGGCCGGGCATAGAGGATGCGATCAAAGACAAACTGTTTCTCGAGAGAGTCACAACGAAAGACGGTGGGCACGGCTATGGCTTGAGTGTCTGCAAGCAGATTATGGAGAGCCACGGAGGGAACATCAGATTCGAGTCAGTAAGGGGTAGGGGAACGAGTTTCATACTTTCGTTCCCGGTGACTGCGAGCTGAGACATACACGTTCAAACTTGATGGGGGGTCAAGTAGGTGCGTATTCGAACTTTGCTGCTTGTCTGGGCGGGCTGTATTCTGCTTGGGTACGGCATCAACACATACTGGAAGAAGGATGCTTCGCTGAAAGCGGGGGATGGGAATTCACTGCAGGAACAGCGCCAGGCATCGCATGTAAACAGGCACGGCAATACTAAGGAAGAAACAGTCCGTCCACAATAGCAATCTGCCATGCGAGGAACAGGCCGAAGCCGATGCTTGCCAGGCCCGCTGTTCCCCGTATCATTCGATTGAGAGTTGTTGACCGGGACGCTGCCATCGAGAATGGCAGACTGATCACCGCGCTCATCAGCATCATTCCCCCTATTGACCCAACTCCGAATACACCGACGTACATAACCGCGAGCGTTCTATCGCTGATTGTTGCAAGAACAATCAGCATGAGCGCTGCGCTTCCCGCCATGCCGTGCACCATTCCGATGAGAATCGATCGCTTTTGCTCCGACACATTCTTCAAGAGACGTCTCAGGAATTTTCCCGAGAGTTTCTCATGATGTGTTTCACCGGCATGTGAATGCGGTTCTGCATGCGGGTGAGTGTGCGGATGGATGTGCGTCCTGCCGTGATGCGTGTGAACGTGTACATGCACGGTATCGCCCCTGAACACCCGCCAGAGCACGTGAACTCCGAGTATTACCAACATTACGGCTACTCCCATCTCAAGCAGCATTCCGAGCCTTTCGGGCACCTGCACATTCAGAGCGATAACAATCGATCCGATTGCAAGAAGGGCAATTGTATGTCCCACTCCCCACATTGCGCCAACCATCGAAGAGCGGGCCAGCCCCTTGCCGTCGCTCACCATCGTCGAGATTGCCACCAGATGATCTGCATCGAGTGCGTGTTTCAGTCCCAGAAAAAAGCCCAGTCCGAGTATCGTAACTACTTCAGTTTGCATGAACGCCACATGTCCTTTGTCAATGCCGGACTAAATGTAGCGTTCATTTCCCAAACAAACCAGAGTTAATTCATTGCCATCTGCGAGAGGCGTTGCATTGCGCGCCGGGCTTCGCTTGTGTACAGAACGTTGATATAGGAGGTTTTTGCCAGAGCCTGTTGAACCAGTTCCAGCGCCTTCCGGCGGTTTCCGGCAGCTTCGTGGATCAATCCCGCGCGGAATCTCATCCCCGGGCTCAGGGTTCCGAATCTTAGGGCCTTGTCGGCATAAGGAATGGCGTCAGCGATCCGGCCATTCTTGAAAAGAGTCCAAGCATATGTATCGAGTGCTTCAATGTTCCCGGGACGCTTAAGGTATTCACGCTTTGCCCTGTCGAGGGCATCCTCAAGATTGATACCGTGATTTGCACAGAACATCGCATACTCTTTGTCTATGTTCCATCCCTCATCGGTATGGTCATCGAATTCACGAAGGACGAAGTCGATTGTTGTTGCGGCCTTGGAGGGATCCCCGTTGGCTGCATAAAGCTCAGCCAACTCTTCCAGAAAAACGTGGTCAGCCGTTGCCCGGTAGGCATCTTCGAGCAGCTTGATCGCCTGTGCGTATTCCTTTCTTGATGCATGAATCGTAGCCAGACCGGCCATCGCGTATGCATAGGCGGGTCGTTCTTCGAGGATCCCTCTGAAGATGAATGCCGCCGTATCAGGTTTCCCGTCGTTGAAATAAAGTTTGCCGAGATTATACAACGCCCAGGCCCTGCTCTCCTGGCCTGTGACTCCCGCATCGGCCGCCATGTGCATTGCCTCGATAGCGCCCTGCATGTCGCCGTGCAATTCCCTCATATATGAAGCCCTTGCGTACGATCGCAAATCCGGACGTATACCGAGCATCTTGTCGCATGTTTCGACCGCGGCATCGTAGTCTCCCATCTCGACTTGTGTATCCATCAATACGCCATAAGCAAACGCGCTGTACGGGTTCAGCGTCAACGCACGGACGGCAAGCGGGGTCGCTTCCTCAAACCTGTGTAATGTGGCGTACATTGATGCTTGTGTGATCAGCGCATCGAAATTTGCCGGATCAAGAACAAGCGCCTGCTTCAATAATCGTTCAGCCCGCGGAAAGTACTCATGATGCAGCGCCGTGACACGCGCTTCCTGCATGTACAGTTGCGCAAGCTCAACATAGTTCTTCGGATCGTCGGGGTTCTTACCAATCGCGGTCCGGTAGTACTCAACTGCCCGCTGCGCATTCAGGAATTCAGCAGAACCGATTGCGTCACCGCTTCGGGGACTGAGATTCGTGAGGAGAGTGTGATTGGATGATTGTGTGTAGAAGTATACGCCTGCCCCTGCCAACAGAGCGACGCTCATTACCAGAACGGTTGCTTTGAGATTCTTCATAAAGGATTCCTTTCGGTTGAACACTCCGGCGCCGCTGCATGTGCGTGCGCCGGATGTCCTTGAGTGTGAATTACTTGATCAACATTGCTTTGCGTGCCGGAAGCACGGTGTTGCCTACCTCGAGACGGTAGTAGTATGCGCCGCTTGCCATGTTGCGTGCATCCCAGGTGGCAGTGTATGCCCCTGCTTCCTGCCGTTCGTTTACCAGCGTCGCCACTTCCTGTCCGAGTGCGTTGAATACTTTTAACTTCACCAGGTCAGGTATGGTGATATTATATTTGATCGATGTCGAGGGATTGAACGGATTCGGGTAGTTTTGCTCGAGCAAAAATCCCTTCGGCACACCAACCCCCAACACAGGGCCGTCGACACTGGTCGGATTCGGAGCGCCGGCCGTGAGCTGCTTGACGTAGCTATAGCCGTTATGAGGCGTTGCGAGATACGGGAAAGACGTCAGCAGCGGCACATCATTCTTGGTCGGGCCGGCGTTGTACGTCAGCTCATCGATCAGCTTGGGTGATGCCAGGTCGGAATAATCCGCCGCCACAGCATCATTGAAAGGGAGGCCTACTGCCGCGAGCACTAATCCGCCGACAGCCTGTAGCTCGATCGTGGTTACATCGTCCTCAAGTCTGCGGCCATTCGGAAATCCGTCGAGATGCGGCATACGTTGGGCGATCAAAGTGTCCTTGAACGGTGAAGCCGTCAGTCCGATGACTGCCGCCCTGATAAGACCCATGCGGGCATTCGTCGTGAACTCGGACGAATTGCGCGGGGTGACGGGTGTAGCCATGTTCAGGCGCAGCATATCGCCGCCGTACAGGTCTCCTTCAGGCGTCTGTGTAATCGGCAGGAAGTTGTGAATGAACGGCTTGCCTGCAGCAAGCGGGCCTTGCTTGCTGGTGATGGCAAGTTGGTACGGAATCAGATTCGGGACGCCAAAGTAGAACGCGGGATAAACGTCCACACGACGCGGCTCTCCCGGCGCAACGAGCGCAGGTTTCAACGGTACAGCAAAGGCGGTTCCGCTGAAGTTGATGCCCGGAATGCGTGTTGCCGCGAAAGCTCCATCTTTGCCATTTCTGAAATCAAAGCCCGGTGTTGTGTATCCGGGGATGACACCGATCGCAGGATACGACTGCGACTGGACGCGGAGTTTCGCCAGTGCCGGGACTGCGCCGCCGAACTGGCTGTCATCCATGTATAATGCCAATTCAGGATTCGAAAAATACCGGACGAACGATGTTTCCGCTGCACTGTACGGAGTGACTGAATTCCAAAAATCCTTCATCCCGATCGGAATGACTGCTTCGTTCGTCAAAGGCATGCCAAGTCGTGAAACCTGCACCCATGGACCGCTGTATGACGGCTGACCGCCGGTGGTGGAAAGGGTCTTTACCTGCTGGCGGCTTGCTGATGCCCACACGCCGATGACAAAATCAGGATCGAAGATGCTGGCGGGATTCGGATAGTTTCCATTCTTCGAAAGCATATTGATCGGGACCTGGATGACGATGGCGTGCGTATTGAACCCTGCAACAGCATCGCGGGCATTCGAGGGGTTGGCCGGGTCGGAACCGAACGAGCTTCGTGTCTGGCCGAGGTCGAACACGCCGCCGAGGTCGACAAAGAACGGGTCATCACGCGGTCCGCAGAAAATCTTTTCGCCGGATGAGGCCATGGTGATGGCTGAGTTCACCAGGGCGCTGTACGATGTGTTCAAGCCTGCCGCTCCCTCAATCGAGCGCGGCCCGATGTTGTTCGGTGGAACAATGCCGTTGCTGACGATCGTACTCCATGACACGCCGCCATTCGTGCTCTTCTCGCAAATATAAGTCGTCTTCAAGTTCTGCTGTCCAAGACGGATGTTGAAGAACGTTGTCGGATCCTGGTTCGTTTGCGAGAACGTGAAGCGGTACGTAATGTCATCCGTTGCGCTGCCGAGAACACCGACGGACGTCTTGTTCTTGATGTGGATTTCGTAGCGGATGTTTGTGCCGAACGTTGCGTAGTTCGGTCCCCCTTCCGGCAGCTCGAGGGGAATGTACGTTGCGACAATCGTGACCTTGTTTGTGTCATCCGGTGAACGGAAGGCGTAGAGGTCGCAATTGTCGGCCAGCGGGTCGGCGCTGATAAGCGGTGCCTCACGATGGCTGGAGGTGATTGATTGCTGTGGCGCAAACAAGAGCACGACTCCGGCCACCAGTGCACATGCAAGCGCACCAAGGAAAATGTGTCTCATAGCTAACTCCTTTAAGGTTGTGTAGGGGTGATGCCGGTGTCATGTCAGCGTGGTATGACGTCCCGGCGTTTTCCTCACCGTGCGGCTTTATCCCGTGAAGCCGGGTGAGCAGGAGTTGATAATCATCAACTCGTGGTGGCAATACGAGTGGGGAAGCGCATACGGATTGCTGTAAAGGACGAAATCGAGCAAAAATAAAGTTGCCTTCCCGGCAATCCGCGCGGCGGGTTATTTCGTATTTGTCCGGCTATCCCGATCCGATTGTAGAACCAAAGAGTGTGTTGAACAAACGTGGCCCTTTTGGTATATTCCTCCGACAGAAACAGATCCCGCATAAACTCCAAGGATCGGCTTGTGAGTACGAATGTGACTGCCGCTGCAACCGATGCCGCATTGCTGCAACGGATTGCACGCAAAGATGAGTCGGCTGTAGGGGAATTGTACGACAAGTACGCGACATACCTTTACACACTGATCCTGCATGTTGTGAGAGTGGAAGAAGAAGCGGAGGACAGTCTGCAGGAAGTGTTTGTACGGATCTGGGAGAAGGCGACAACATACAATGAATCTCTCGGCGCTCCTGTTGTCTGGATGACGAGGATTGCACGCAACCTGGCGATTGACAAACTACGCTCAAAGTTGGGACATTTACGCAAGCTCGAAGTTGACATAGCCGTCCACGGGGAGTTGCGTTCGCTTGATCCCGGCGCCGATCCTGAACAAGCCACTATTCTCTCAGTCCGTCGCAACAAAATAGTGGAGGCCTTGCGGTTCCTTCCGGCAGAACAGCGGACACTTATCGAACACGCGTATTTTCAGGGGTTTACCCAGAGTGAATTGGCGGAGAAATTTCGACTGCCGCTCGGGACAGTGAAAACCCGCATGCGGACGGGCATGAGCACATTGCGACGGCACCTGGAAGGCCTGGTATGAACAGGGGGAATTCAACTATGGATATGAGAGCATTACAGGATCTGATACCTCTCTACGTTGCGGGCGCTCTCGATGGAGATGACCTGTCCGAGTTCGAAAGAGCTTTGCATGAATCGTCGGAAGAATTACGCCAGTCGCTTCAGGCGTGGGAAGAGACGGAGCTTGCACTCGGCTCACTTTTTGCGCCGGCACAACCTCCGGATTCCATCAAAGACAAACTGATGCGGCGCATCCGTGAGAAACATGCGGCCGAGCGCTCGATGGAAGGTCCCGGACAACAGCGGCTCGCGCACGGCGAAGGAATTTACACCGTTTTTCCCGATGCGATGGAGTGGTGCAAGCACCCAGTGCCCGGCGTCTGGTTCAAGGTGCTTTCCGAAAGCAGGAAGCGGGGCTATATCACCATGCTCATGAAGGTGGAGCCGGGAGTCCGGTTTCCTGAACACCATCACTCCGGTGATGAAGAATGCTATGTTATCAACGGCTCGATCATAATCAACGGCAGACGCCTCGGCCCCGGCGTTTTGCATCACGGTGATGAAAACAGCGACCACGCCGTACTCTCGACCGATGAAGGGGCACTCTTGCTTCTTGTGGTTGCCAAGGACGATTATATCCCGCCTGTCGTTTAGGTTTTCCACCCTGGGGGGATATGAATTAACAGAACC
>CAZBWR010000063.1:24201-25569 GCA_964495695.1 uncultured Chitinophagales bacterium
GAGCAGATTGACCGCCTCGTGTACGAACTCTACGGCCTCACCGAAGAAGAGATAAGAATCGTAGAAGGTAAACCGTAAAGACGAACGGCATTGCATCCCCCAAAGACAACCCATCGGGGCGGACCGCCGTCCGCCCCTACGAAAAGAACCGACGTTCGTTGAGTTCGTTTTTTTGTTGGTGGAGATAAATTATCGGAAACAAAGAAACCGTAGGGACGCACGGCAGTGCGTCCGAAGAAAAGGGCGAACCGAATTGCCCGGACCGCCGTTTGCCCCTACGAAGAGAACAGCGGAGATTAAAGGATGCCCTACAATCCCAAAATCCATCATCGTCGAACAACCCGATTGCAGACATGGGATTATTCCTGGGGTTGGTGGTATTACATCACGATATGCACGCACAATCGGACCTGTTTGTTCGGGGAGGTTGTTGGTGACGAGATGCGGTTGAACGCATTCGGTGAGATTGTGAAGGAAGAGTGGTTGAAAACCGTGTCAATCCGTCCGGAAGTCGAATTGGATGATTATGTGATCATGCCAAATCATCTTCACGGGATCATCATCCTGAACGACCCAAATCAACCAATACCCATTGCGGGGACGCACGGCAGTGCGTCCGCCAACGACCAACACATCGGGGCAGACCGGCGCCTGCCTCTACGAAGAGAGCCGCGTTCGTTGAGTTCGTTTGTTGCCGGTTTTAAATCTGCGGTAACGAAACGTATCAATATGACGCGTAACGCACCGCACCGTCCCGTTTGGCAATCCCGATTTCACGACCATATCGTTCGCAGCGACGCCGACCTGACGCGCATTCGAATGTACATTGCCAATAATCCATTGCATTGGAGCCTGGACGAAGAGAACCCGGACAATCTGATAACGTAACCCGCCATCTTGCGGCGGTAGTCCAGGAGGTGCTATGACGTCTTCATTGTCTAGGGCACGCTCCATGAATGCACATCCTGCCATTTTTACCCTCATTCCAGGCCGAAAAAGGGGGTTTGTAGAGTTGTCATAGACGATTCTACAATCAACGTTTAAGCCTGCCGCCGCATCAGCATTCCGCATATTTTAACGTCTCAAATCACGCGAATACGTGATTCAATCGATACCGGATGTTGTGTAATATGCCCTTCAGGTCTGGCATTTCGGTTGCATTATCATCTCCAAAGGCATATACCGATACACCAATTCGGGGGGACACACCTTGAGTTCCGGACAGACACTCATGGCGTTGGGCGCCATGGTTTTGCTTGGGAAGCTTGCGCTTTCCACGAACAGTTTTCTTGCAGATTCCGAGACATTGCAACTGCAGGCGGAGGCTGTTTCGACCGCAACAACCATCGGGCAGTCGACGCTGGAGAA
>CAZBWR010000064.1:0-25344 GCA_964495695.1 uncultured Chitinophagales bacterium
GTGATGAGTCCGGTCCTGGCATTGATGGCGATGAGCAAAGACGTAATGTCGCTGTATCCAATGATCGGTTTCGGATTCTTTTTTATGGTATCGTAATCAACAAGGTCAAGTATGCGGTTGCACCCCCATCCACCCCTCACACAGAGAACCGCTCCTACATTTCCATCTGAAAACATGGCATTCACGTCCGCTGCCCGGTCAGCATCTTTCCCGCCAAGGTAGCCATACCGGTCAAGGATATGAACACCCGGCTTCGTCTTGAGGCCAAGGGCCGCCATGAACTCTTGAACGAGAGTGATGTCGTCGGGAAGAAATGTTGCGCCCGCAGGATTAATCAAGCCGATTGTATCTCCCGCCTTCAGCCTTAGGGGTTTCGTTGGCGGTGGTGCTTGACTACTGTAGGTTATCTCTTGAAGCGCAGTCGCAGCCGCTGCAAGTCCCACGGTTTTAATGAATGTACGGCGGTTGGTCATGTCAGGAATCCGGATTATTCCGTTCGAGATGTGGAGGCTTGAAGCCACGGTATGTGTCGAACCGCGAGTCGTAGAACACGATGTTGAAGTCGGCGTCGCGCAACGTCCCTCCGGAAGGATAGAGGTAGAACTCGGATACTTCGCCGGTTACTTTGTTCACAGGCTTCCCATCCTCCGTATAGAATTTGAGGATATACGCCCCGAGCGAGTACGGCGCAGTCTTGAGTTGCGCAAAGATGTTCTCATCGCGGAATAAATGAAGATCGGTACTCATGCCGCTACCCCTTCCGGTGCACCATCGTGACGGAAGCTTGATCTGTGGGGTAGACGGAGATCTCGCCGATGTTCACATGTGCGGGACGGGTAGCGCAGAAGATGACTGCCTCCGCAACATCCTTCGGGGTGAGGGGAGTCATGTTCATATATGTTTTCGACGCACGTTCGGTGTCGCCCCGGAAACGGACTTTGCTGAACTCTGTCTCCACGAGTCCCGGATCAACGCTGCTGACACGGACAGCTGTTCCCAGTACATCCATCCTCAGCCCGCGCGTGATTCCAACGACAGCGAACTTGCTCGCGCTGTAGACGTTCCCCATCGGATACGTCTGATGTCCGGCAATTGATCCGATGTTAATGACGTGTCCTGAATTGCGTTCGATCATTTGCGGCAACACGGCGCGTGTAACATAGAGCAGTCCCTTCACGTTCGTGTCGATCATCTCGTCCCAGTCTGTCACAGATCCTTCATGCAACTTGGCGAGGCCGCGTGCAAGGCCGGCATTGTTCACAAGAATGTCGATAGCGCGCCACTCGTCCGGGAGGGCTGCAAAAGCCTTGGTTACCGCTTCATTATCCCTGACGTCCAATGCAATCGTATGTACCTTGATGTTGTTTTGCTCTGAAAGGGAGATCGATAGTTCGTCCAAACGGTTTCTCCGTCGGGCAGCCAGAAGCAGGTGGCATCCGTGTCGGGCAAATTCATTGGCGCAGGCAGCGCCGATTCCTGCCGTGGCGCCGGTAATGCAAACAATTCTTCCTTTAAGCGATGTCATAGCAACGAGTATCTGATGGTAACTGGAATAGGTTCGCCAACTGCATGTCAGCGGACATCGGCCGCAAGTGGAAATGTTGGCGCGATATCAACCGGCACATCCGCAAGCTTGTCAAGAACAGTCTTCATGTCGGGGCGGATTACGCCGTAGGTGTCAAGCATGACTTTCGCCTTTGCATAGCTTCCTTCAGCTTGCAGCGTCATAATTGCGCCGGTAAGCTTAGCAACGGCCGCTTTGATCTTCTCCGGATTAACACTGAAAGTGCCGCTTGCGGGATTATAGATGAACGCACGCTCGTCAAGCAAGTAGTTGAACTGAAGTGCAACGCCTTTCCCGTGGGCTTCGTTCAATCCGAAACGGACGGACCGGAATGCGCTTGCGAGAAATGTCACATACATCTCCTTCTCGAACGACTTGTCCACTACGCCCTTATCGACAAGATACTGCAAAGCCCAGAGCCCGCTGATGTCCGCTTTTGCCTCTTCAATGGCGGAGTAGAGTTCCTTGAGCTCCTGCCTCACGGTCGTTTTCTTGCCGCCCCCAGTAATTGCCTGTGGCCCGAGCCCGGGCCTCAGTTCATGCGCCAGGATGTGCGTGAAAAACGGCCTGAATGTGACGAGTTGAAGTTCCGCATCATCGATGGCGACCTTTGCAATCGGAAGGAGAACATGCTTGAACTTGGCTTCCTGCACATTCTTGAGCATCACACGTTTGCTTCCCTTTTCGGTGATAACCCTCTCATCATTCGGAAGGTTGAAAGCTGCCGTCTGAACACCCTGGGCTGCTTCTCCTCCCACTACTACGACATCAACAACACGAATTGGTGCCGACGTACCAAGCTTCGGGTTGCGGTACTTTTTGTCGATGGGGAGATTGTCTTCCAGCTCCTGGAGATACGTCGAAAACCTGGCAAGATTGTTTGTTTCCTCGGCGTTACGCAAAGTAATGAACGCCTCGAAAGCCGCCTTGTAGTTGAACAGTTCGTCCATGTAGGTTTCGTACGGTCCGATTGTGGGTTCGATCGGACTGTCAAGCTCCATCCATGCAACGTCGCTCTCGTAATAGTCGTTGCTCGAAAATGCTGCTG
Source organism: uncultured Chitinophagales bacterium (assembly GCA_964495695.1). GTDB lineage: Bacteria > Bacteroidota > Ignavibacteria > UBA10030 > UBA6906 > CAADGV01. The sequence goes on from CAZBWR010000064.1 coordinate 2,613, forward strand.
CACGCTTTGTCAGAAAATTTTTGAGCGATGTGTTATCCGTCAGCTCGGCCGCTTCACGCAGCAGTTCGGCGGCGGGTTCGAGCCATGTGCGGTATTCAATGCTGTAGGGAAGGAGACGAAGTCCTGAAGCATCGTCACGCCGGATCGTATAAAAGAATCCCCTTGCCTTTGCCTGGTCATCGGCCGGAAGTGTTGCAACCCATGCCTCGAATTCCTCCTTCGTCATATCTTCGGGGTAATAGTTGGCGCCGGGCGGTTTAGGCGGAACGCCCTCGACAAATGGCGAGTCATTGTCAAGCGAACTCCAGGGCCCCTTGTTGATCATGAAAAGCTCGTAGCGGAGCTTTCCTTCCGGGGTCGTATCGCGCGCAAGTTGTTCCTTGAGCAGCGGGTTCGCGCTCCACGCCTGCCGCAGGAAAATCTCGTCCATTAATCGTGACGCAAGGATAAGTTTGTCGAGAGCTTCCCGGTCACCCCGGGAGAGCTGCGAGGCATCGGCTGTAATTTCTGCGGGTGCGAAGCGCAGGATTTTTTGTCCGAGCGGGTGGGAGTTCATGTCGATTGAATCCTTTGAGTCCTTTTTGGGTTCGGAACATCCCGATGCGAGCAGCAGTCCGCACGTAAGAACCGCCGCAGTGGAGATGCGTATCATGCTGAGCCTTTCGAGAGTAATGTCGGGGGAGACACTGTGGTGATACAAGGTACGGGCTTCACGGCGAAGATTCAAATCGGCAACTGCAGGTCAGGTGGGCGAAAATAAGCAAGCCCTATCTCTTTTTTCGAGAAGGTTTAATACTGGCATTGAACTCGAGCGCCAGCCCGATCCAACGTGTAAGGCTCCGCTTGTCCGAAGTCCCCTCCGGCCCAACAAATACAAATCCCTTCATTGGTCTGCCGGTAAAATCCATCTCCCTGCATCCTTTTCGCTGGAGGGCCTCTTCGTACCGGGCGGGATCAATGCGGGCCATCAGATCGTTGTTGACTATCCCTACACACATTCTTCCGCTGACCATGAAGGTTAGCCCGCCCATCATCTTCTTTTCTTCAACACGGCGGACCCCGTGCAATACCTTACGCACTCGGGCTGCAAGTACCTCGTTGTACGGCATAGATTTCTGCGCTTCTACGATGTTTGGCACAAATTGAGACCTTCTGGCGAGATCGTAGAGAATGACAATACGTGTGCCTGTTTGCATTCTCGAGTGCAAAAAAGAACAAAGTGGTTTAACCTCGAAGAATGCCAGGCAACCCTGCCAGGGTCATTGAACAACAAGGGCTGCCGGAGCTGCCCTTTGGAATCAGAGGGCCTTTTACTTCATCAGCACCATCTTGCGGGTTTGTGAGAAGGCTCCGGCTTCCAGCCGGTAGAAATAGATCCCGCTCGCAGCGGGCGTACCCGCGGATGTCCGGCCATCCCACCGGACAGTGTACGTGCCCGCCCCTTGCAAGTCGTTGACAAGGGTTTGCACTTCCTGTCCGTTCACGTTGTAGATTCTCAGCGCAGCGCGGCTTGCCTCCGGCAACGAATAAGTGATGCTTGTTGCCGGGTTGAACGGATTCGGATAGTTTTGCATCAAAGTGAATGCTCCTGGTATTCCGTCTTCGTTCCCAACGCTAGTGAGTGTCTGAATCTCGAGATTGTCAATTGCCCAGCCCCAGCCTGTGACGCTGGCGTCGGTGTACATCCGGAATCTGATGAAAATACTCTCTCCCGCATTGAACAGGGTCCGGAGATTCACCTGGTGGCGTCTGAACATCGTCGAGTTGCCCGGTGTGCCGCCCGTATATGCGGCAAGCCATGCCGGATCGTATGTTGCATCGTAGCCGTCAGCCAACGGAATCCAGTTCACGCCATCACGTGATCCTTCGACTACGACATAATCGTAGAAGGACGGATCCCCGAACGGTGCCCCGGGCTCGCCGGGCTCAACCAGCGCAACGTCATCGTACGAAAGTATCGCATTTGACGCCGCAACGGTGATCGGGATCGTAAGGAAGTATGTGTTGTTTTGGTTGTTCGAATAGGGATGTGACGTATGTATTGCTCCGTCCGCAAACCCGCTGACCGTCGATATGCTGAATCCTGATCCCGTGAAATCACTGCTTGCGCTGTTGAAGTTGTTAGAGTAGGAGGGGCGTGGCGGCGCAATGAGGACAACCGATACGCTGCGGGACAATGATGCGTATTCGGTTCCGTTCTTGTACGAGGTTACCTTTACGGAGATCGTCCGGGCGGATGCAACCGGGTACTTCACAGTGGTGTCCTGCATTGAGACGGAATTCGCTCCGAGGCGGACAAACGGTGTATCGTTTACGGCGACGATGGTTGAATCATAAAGCCCGCGGAGCGTTACGGGGATTGCAAGCATGCCATCAGGACCCTGTGCCATCGTCCCGAGCAGCGGTTTGAATGTTTGATTCCCCGATAACCCGGGGATGTTCACACTCCAGATCCCGCGTCCGTGTGTTGCTACAACAACCTCGTCCTCAACTTGCGTCATGAACCATATGCACGCTGCCGGCAGTCCGTTGTTTGCGAGATGCCAGGAGACGCCGTTGTTTGTGGACTCGAACAGTCCGATTTCTGTTCCCGCCCAGAGTACGTTCGGCGTGTGTGGAAGCACAAGCATATCATACACCGCCACGTCGGGGAAGCCGTTGCTTGAGGTCGGGTTCGCTCCGAACCCTGTGATGTCTTCCCACGTCTGCCCCAGGTTTGTCGTGCGAATAATCTTTGGTTTCTGTGCAAAGCTGTACATGACATACGCTGTGCTGTCCTGCCACGGATGAGTGGACATCCCGGAGATGCCACCAAGCGTTGTCACGCTGTAGTCCGGAACCGGAGTGAATGTCAGCCCTTTGTCAGTCGAGACATGAATCTTGGCCAGCGCGTCCATGCGGGCGCCCGCCCAGACGATATTGGGGTTGGAGCGCGAGATCCGCACGTCGTGAAACGAACTGATGCTGCCCCAAGTTGCCGAGGAGATGGCGGTGAGGCTCCAGTTTTGTCCGAAGTTTGTTGAGCGCAGTACACCCTGCCGTCCGACAGCGAACAACAAATCGGGCTCCATATTTGTCTTCGCTATCTTCGTAATGAAGGGAGCGTTGCCGGAGCCGGTGTTACCCGTCATCCCCGAGGTTGCTGAAGAGAAACTCGCACCGCCGTTTGTCGAACGGCGCAAGCCATTAAACTGCGAACCTCCGATAATCCGCAGCGGGTCGTCAAAATGCCACGAGGTCTCATATCCATCACCCCCAATCTGGAACGTCCACGGAGTGAGGGAAGTCGTGTTATCATCCGAACGCCATGTGCCGTTATCCTGCATGCCACCGACGTACGCACTTGCGCCCGGCTTCTTGTCGACACCGTAGAACTGGCTGGTATTCATCCCGTAGGTCGGCTTCGTCCAGTTGACTGAGCTGTCCGTGGAAAGTCCGATCCCCCCGTCGTTCGCGTTGAGAATGCGGAAGCCCCCGCCGGGTTTCGGAATGGTGACGAGGTTATGGTGATCGACATGCACCGGGCCCGATGCTATCTGGGTGATTGTCCGCGTGGTTGCCGAGATCATCCTGATCAGATAGAGATTCACGCCACCGACGTACACTGTGTTCTCGTCCGTCGGGTGGACAACGATAGTGTTATCGTACCAGCCTTGGGAGGAGAGCCAGTTTACGTTCGTGCCGCTCACAGTTGTCAATGTCCAGGATGCGCCCGCGTTTGTGGAGACATAGAGGTTGGAGTTCGGGGACCCTTCTCCGGCAGCATATATCCTGTCGACGTTGCTCGGCGCAATTGCCAGCTCGTAGCGGCCTGTACGGTCATTGATGCCGGTGGATGAAAGGAACCACGTCTCTCCGGCATCGGTGGACTTCAGCACCCCTTTTTCTCGCACTGCTGCATACAGCACATTGAAATTCCCGGGCGTTTGAACGAGATGCAGCACGCGCTTGATACGGTTTGACGCGCCTATCTCAGTTTCCGCATAAACGTTGTACCATGTCGTCCCGCCATTGGTCGATTTCCAAATGCCCGAACGGTTCACAGTAAACTCCTTGTACCGGCCCGAGGTTGTTGCTGCAAGCACGATATTCGGATTTGTCGGGTGAACCAGCATCCGCGCTATATTATTGAAGTCCGGATTGCTGACCGTTGATGAAAGTTGGAACCATGTTTCGCCGCGGTCGGTCGATTTGAGGATTCCATCGCCATTTACCACGTCGACACTGTAGAAACTCTCGCCTGTCCCTGCGTACATGATATTAGGATTTGACGGAGATTGGATGACCTCGGACATTGATAGATTGGGGAGATTGCGTGTGAGTTCACGCCATGTTGTGCCGCCGTTGGTGGTCTTCCAGATTCCTCCGCCGACACTGCCAACGAACCAAGTATTGAGAGACGGGTCGCCCGGATCAACTACCAATCCCCTCGCACGGCCTGCGACATTACCCGGGCCGCGCTCAATCCACGGCAGCTGTGCGGAGGTTCCCGTGCGTGCTGCAAGGGCTTTGTTCAGTTCCGCCATCTTGTAATCCGGCTGATAGGCGGGGGCATCGGCGCCGTAGGGAATCCGCATTTCGTACAAATGACGGGCGAACTCATCTGGCCCGTCGGATTTGACGTATCCCTTTGCACGGCGCTCGATCTTCATGATTTTCTCGGCCACCCTCAGGCCCTCGGGCGAGTCGGGTGACAACTTTGAACGAAGTTTCATAAGACGCGAATAATTCTGTTCGTCTTCCGGCCGGACTTCCATCAAAGCTACTTGATCAGACGGGGTCAGAATAAGCAAACCGCATATCCCTGCACCAACCGCAAGAAGGGCAATCAGCAACCACCGTTGCTTGTTCATCAGTTCTTCCTTTCAATAAGAAATGGATTGTATGTATGTCGTAATGCTTTTCGTTTCGGAGTTCTCAGCGGTTGGAAATGCGCTTCAGGTCAATAATCTCCCTGAACGCGTCAGGCCCCTCATCCCCGGTAATTGCGCCGGGGGTCTTCGTTATCACGAGTTGTGTGGCGTTGTGCCATGCAATTGTTCCATTCTCAAGTCCACGTTCGATGATCACGCTGTCACCTTTGGCATCGAAAACAAAAAAACGAATGGAGGTGATGCCCGGACGTTCTTTCCCCGCTTGTGTACAAAGGTAGTATTCAGCAGTCGCACTCGGAACAATTGAAAAGCCGGCGCCAAGTTTCTCCAGAGCGAGGCTGCGTGCGCGTGATTCGTCCGCTGCGCTGTCCCGGCCTGACACACAGCCGCTGAGCATCGGAAGGAGAGTGATGCTTAAAACAATCGTGCTCGTTTTGAGCAAACGGGATGCCTTCAACAGTATGGTGAAGTTGGATAGAACTAACTTAGCACCGTGTGAATGAAAAGTCAAGAAGATTCACCCGGCATGTTCGGCTGCCGGATTTGTCGACAGTTACCTTGACTTTATTTAAGAGTTACCATTCTTCGGGTGGCGGTAAAGTCTCCGGACGAAAGTGTGTAAAAGTATACGCCGCTGGGCAGATTGACAGAATTGAATGTAACCGTGTGCTCCCCCGAAGACAAATGGCCGTTTACCAGGGTTGTGATGTCTCGGCCGAGTATATCATAGACCTTTAGAGAGACTCTCCCCGGCGCCGGAATCGAGAACCGGATACTTGTGACCGGGTTAAAGGGGTTGGGATAGTTTTGCTCAAGTCTGAAGGCATCCGGCACAGCGTCGGGTTTCGTGCCGGTTGTGCCCGTAATGTCGAGCCTGTAGATGGTGCCATAGTATCCGCTGATAAAAGCGCGCGTCGAATCCGCGAAGTCAAGTCCCCACAGGTTTTCAGCAGTGCCGGCGGGTGTGGCAAGTGTGCGATCAGTAACCCAGAGGTTTTCATTTACGAGGCGGAATATCTTACCCTGTTCACCAACCGCATAACCGCGGGATGCAGGATTCACAACCTCAATGTCAATGACGTCAACATTCGTAAGGCCCGTAACATCGTTCTGAACGCTCCAATTGGCTCCGCCATTGGTGGTCTTGTAAATGGCGCCATTCTGGCCGGAGGCAAAACCTGTCGTCGGGCTGGTCCAATGTGTTTCCCACAATGTCGCAACTGCAGGGCGGGCGATCCCTGTCGTATCCCACGTCGTCCCGTTGACTGTACGTACGACTCTTCCCCGCTCTCCTACAGCAAAGCCGAGTGTGTCGTTCAGGAAGAACAAATCCTCCAGGTTATTGAACGACGTACCATTATCGTATTGATCCTGCCATGTTGTGCCGGCGTTGGTTGTGTAGTATATGCGTCCCATTTCGCCAGTGCAGTAGCCGCGGTTCTGGTCGAAGAAGTGGAGAGCTTTTGCATTCCCTCCCGCTATGACCGGCAACAGCCGCTCAGTAAATGTGGCTCCGCCGTTGGAGGTGTGGTAGAAACGACCCGCTCCTCCGCATATGAACCATGTGTTGGCATTCAGCACTTGTACATCATACAATTCGAAGCCATTCAGCGAGCGCAGTTCAGTCCAGGTCGCGCCTCCGTTCGTCGTCCTGACGACCGTCCCGCGCCATCCCACTGCAACCCCGAGGTTCCTGTCAAGGAAATCGAGTGCATAGTAGCGCGTAGACGACTCCACCGTTGACCAGGTGTTTCCAAAATCTGTCGACCGGAAAATGTTTCCCTGATCGCCACCGGCGATTATCTCTGTAGCGCCCTTGCAGACAACCGTGCGTGTGACTTGAGCGGTATATGCGCCCGGTAGTACACTGTCAACGGTCGCCCATCCGTCCCGCGTCCTGAAGTTCTGGCCGTTCGAACCGGTCGCAAATCCGTTCATAGAATCCGCCATGGAAACGGCATACAGGGTTGTGCCTGCGCCGGCCTGCGAAAGTACTCCGTTGAAAGACACGCCACGGTTTGTCGACTTGAAGAGGGTACGGGCGGACCCGACGACAACCACGCCGTCTGTGCCGACCCGGGCCAGGCTGTACAATGTTGCAGTCGGGATCGTTGTAGTGCCCCACGTAGCGCCGCCATCTGTCGATCTGGCAATGTTTCCGCTGCTGCCGGAGATGAGAATCTCCATCTCACTCAAGAACAAGACCGAGTACCTTGTGTTCGTGTTGCCGAGAGGGACCGGCGACCATGTTGTGCCGCCGTCTGTGGTTGTAATAACAGTGCCGCCGCTGTTCGTGCCGCAGGCATATCCTCTGAGCCGGTTAACAAACCGAATGTCGTTGAAATTTCCCGCATAGGTTGTGTTATTCACATTGGTCCACGACGTTCCTCCGTCTGTTGTTCTCAACAACATGCCGGTATACCCTCCCACGAAGCCGGTGTCGGCATTCAGGAACGTAACTGCCCACGGCCTGCTGGTGAGCGCGGGGGTCTGCAGTCGCTGCCACGTAACTCCTCCGTCCGTGGATTTTGCAATGAAGTTATTGTTGGAAACGGAAATGTTATCCCCAACAGCGTAGCCGATCATAGGGGTTGGGAACGATAATCCCCGCAGATCACCTTCGAGCTTTCCGGACTTGAGAATCGTAATCGTCGTCGTGTCAGCAAGAGTTGTGGAGGAGATTATGAAAAAGAGAAAGAACGCGGCGAGGGCTCGTGCAGTCATGGCACAACCTTCATGATGTGAATGGGTGGTTACCTTCAGCTGACAGAAAAGTATAACGACTTTTCCGGTGAAACCCAACGAGGTCAGCTGTCCCGAAAACACAAAACCCCGGACATATCGTCCGGGGTTTGTAAAGTGTGGAGCCGATTTATCTCACCAGCACCATCTTCCGGGTTTCTACAAATGAACCGGCTTCGAGTTTGTAGAAGTAAAGTCCGCTTGCCATCAAGCTTGCATCGAACGTTGCTTCGTATGAACCCGCACCAAGTTCATCGTTGACGAGAACCGCAACTTCCCTACCCAGCACGTCAAACACTCTCAATAGTACTGATTGTGTTCCGGCGCTTGCGGGAATGCTGAAGCGAATCTTTGTTGCCGGATTGAAGGGGTTCGGATAATTCTGTTCGAGCACGAATTTGTCCGGCACGCCCGCAGGTATCTCACGCACATTCGTTGGGCCGACGGAATCAGTCCGCATAGCGAGTGCTTGAATCCCCGATGGGCCCATCGGTCCGATACGCAAGCCGAGAGCTGTCGTTGTGTCAATGACAATCAGTGTGTCGATTTGGTTGCCGGTTCCTTTCTTTGCGTACAGCTTTCCTCGTGCGTCAAATGCGAGATAGGGGGTAATGTTGTTGCCCCCGGTGACGCCGACCAACGCGATCGTATCACCCGTTGCCGGATTGATTTTGAAAATTCTGTCACGGCCCGACAGGGGTGGACGCACTGACGCCCAGAGAATGCCTGTGAGGGGATTCAATGACAGTCCCGAGTAGACGACACCCGGGGCCGTGCCCACGAATGTTGTGTCGCCGGTCGCAATATTGATGCGGTAGAGCCGGCCGTTGCTCGTTCCGGCAAAGAGAGAGCCATCATTGGCGAATGTGATTGCACGTGCGTTGCCGAGCGGCAGTGTCCGCACCGGCATTGCGTCCCCTCCGAATACACTGAGGCGGTACAGCGCTGTTGATGCGGCGCTCGTGACCGAGCCATAGATTTCCCGTGACGTTGGGTGGACGGCCATGCCTTGAATCTCCGAAACGCCTGTTTCGCCGATCAGCGTGGCTGCGCCGGTTGCAGTGTTGATAGTATAGACTCCGCTCGTTGCCGGCGGGCCCGATGCTCCGTAGAGTACTCCTGCCGCTGCCCGCCCGATAACAACACCCTTGCCGTTGATCGATATCTTGAGCGATGGAGTTGCGGGATCATTGCTTGCGATCCTGATTGTGTCATTTACGAATCCATGTGCCGTGGGGCGGAAGAACACTTTGAACTTCAACGAGTCGAACGTCGAAAGTGTGCGGGGGAGCGAAGGCACATTGAGAAGTTGTACGGCGGCATTGCTTTTTGTTATTCCGGTAACGTTCAGGTTGTTCGAGCCCGTATTGCTGATCATGATCTCGAGTGTGTCGCTCGAAAGTCCCGCTTCGACTCTTCCGAAGTCGCGGGACGCAACCGATGAGTTGATTCGTACACCGCTGAACGGCACGAAGCGGGCTCCATGAACCCATGTGCCCCACGTGTTCGTTGCGGCTGCGTATTCAGTAAAGAACCAGACATTGTTCTGGTCTGCAGGATCGAGTGCTGCCCCGTTGTAGTCGCCCCAGCGGTTACGGGTGCCGCCGAAGGTCACCACGTAGTTGCCGGCTCCCGGGCGAATTGCTTCCGTCGGGCGAAGTCCGGGCGGATCGGTGCTCAGCCTCCATGTGAAATACGCCCCCGCATACTGTGTGTCGCCCGAACGGCTGAACGTGATGCCGATATTCTTGTCCTTGTCCACAACAATCGCCGGATAAATATGCCAGAACCCGAGGGCTCCGAACATCACATCTTCGGTTGCCGTGTTCGTAACAGTGTTGATGCGGAGATAGCGGACAGCCGAGTATCCGGCGTTGCCTGTGGAATGCACAAGCCAGATGGAGCTATCGCGGTACGTCGGTTCGTTGCGGATGTGCGATGAACCGCCTTCAAGCAGCGGTGTGCCGCCGCCAAGCTGGTTTGCATTCGGAGCGTTGGACCACGCCGTTGCTGCAACATGCACGCATGAGATCGAAGGTGATGTCAGCGGATTGGTGATGCGATACAGGGCAAAATACGTTCCACCATTGAAATTAGGCTTCCCGACAAGATAGTACTCATTCGGATTGGAATAAATGACGGTCGGCCGTGTGCCGAACACATCGTTGCCGAACAAATCACGCAGGTTCCAGAAGTCCCTGTACGTCACAGCACCCGCTGTATTGTTGTACAACTGTGCCTTGCCGATGATGCGGATCTTGACACCCTGATAACCGGTGTTATTGAATCCGAAGTGATTTCCGGTGATGTAGATCGCCTGTTGATCAAAGCCGACACCCTGATAGTCAGTCCAGCCGCCGTTGAACGTCGTCCCGTGTACGTGGTTCGGCAGGGACCAGTTGTACCAGTTGCCAATCGGATCGCTGTCATCAGACACGGAGAGAAGAAAGTGCCCGGTTTGGCTTGCATCACTTTGTTGCAACCATACCATGATCCATCGTCCGGCAAAATGATCGTAAAGGACTTTCGGATCGAATGCCCCGGAGTTACCGCCGAATGCGCTGTTGAACCAGGCGTTCGCTGTAATTGTCTTAAGCGTCGTGCCATTCTTGTCGGAAATGCGGAACGACGTGTTCACGACTTGAATAACGTGATTCGGGCCGACCGCCATATGCGGATCGGGGGGGATAGAGCTCGTCTGCGGTATTCCCTGAAAACTCGATAGCGTGATCGGCGGCGGGGCATCAAGAAGTCCCGCAAGTGAAGGATCCTCATAATAGTTCGAACCTTCGGGCGCGGTCGGGGGAGGCATGTTGGCGGGCATCGGAAGCGGCGGCACTGGCACCTTGTTCGGTGCAATGCGCATCACCGGGCCTACCGGGTCGGGCGCATCCGATGCCTCGAAGTTATTCGTGTTGACGACAACACCGCTGGGAACGGAGCCCGCTGCCGGACCCTGTGCAACTTGCGCAAATGTAGAGGCGACAAACAGATGCGCAACCGCAATGAGAAAGAACTTCTTCACAGAAACTCCTCTGTAAATTGTGAAAATGATGATATAATGGGGTAGGAAAAAGATGCCGTAGATTACGAGTTCTTGACTATAGTAGCAAATGATTTTTTCCGGATTGGCCGGAATGCCTCTCTATTTCGTCCACGAGGCAATTTCATTGAGAAGGGCTTGCTGCACGTTACTGACGGACATCTTTCTTTCCTCTGCAATACGCTTGCATTCCTCGAACTCCGGGGCGAGGGTCTCGACCCCGTCCCGCATCACGGCCTTTGCGCGGACAGCACCGAACTGTGTGTGGATTTCGAGCGTCCGGCGGGGGAGTTTTTTTCTCCCGACATCCAGGATACGCAAGCCGATGGTGGAGGTTTGAGAATAAATGATCTGAGAAATTGATTCGAGCTTTGACTTTTCCACCATTGCGGAAAGGAGAATGCCCGGCCGTCCCTTCTTCATGATGACGGGCACCAGATACGCATCATGCGCGCCTGCCTCGAGCAACTTCTCGATTACATACGGATAAATCTGGGGATTCATGTCGTCGATGTTCGTTTCGACGAGCACAATCTGATCACGATCGTACTCCGCTTCCATCTCTCCGATTGCCACGCGCAGCAGGTTAGGCAGTTGAGCGAATTCTTTCGCTCCCGCTCCCCAGCCGATTGTTTCGATCTTCAGAACTTCATCTGTAAGGACACCACTGGATAATGCTTTCACGATTCCGGCGCCTGTCGGAGTAGTCAATTCGTGCGGAACATCCGTCAGCACCGTCGGATATCCGCGAAGAATCTCGAAGGTTGCGGGAGTCGGGGTAGGCATAACGCCGTGCTGGGTGTTCACTGTACCGCCGCTTCCAAGCTTCACCGGCGAGGTGTAAACCCTTTCAATTCCGAACTTCTCCAGACAAATAGCCGTTCCGACAATATCGACGATTGAATCAAGAGCTCCGACTTCATGAAAGTGAATCTTCTCGAGCGTCGAGTTATGAATTTTCGCTTCAGCAACGGCGATCTCGTAAAAAATCGACTTGGCCACTTCTTTCACACGCGGTGAGAGGCTGCTCTTGTCTATGATGAGATTAATGTCCTTGAGATGCCGGTGATAATGGGGTGTGTGTGATATGAGGACATCGATGTTGACGGCAGAGATGCTGTTTCGCATCACATGTTTGCCGGCGAGTTCAAATCCCTCCAGCGGGAGTTTCTTGAGTTCCGCAGAAAGCTCATCGATTGGCAGTCCGGCGTTGACGAATGCCGCCATGGTCATGTCGCCGGCGATGCCGGCGATAGTGTCAAGGTATGCTATTCTCATGCTTGAATCCTGAATTCGGATGTTTACAGATACTGTTCCAGATGTTGAAGAAAGCGGTCAGTCGCGCCGGTATTTTGTTCGACAAAACATCCGGCTGCTGTTCCGGCAGCCTTGCGCTTTGACTCGTCCTCGAAGAGGGTCCTGAGGGCGCGGTACATGCTCTGCGTGTCATCAACCACAAAGCCGCCTTTGGAAGAGGCAAGGCGGATGGCTTCTTGCGAGTTCTTGTGCTTCGGACCATATACCACGGGAATGCCGTACACCGCTGCTTCGAGCACGTTGTGGACATTCTGCTTGAAACTGCCGCCGATATATGCGACATGTGCATACGCATACAGTGAAAGCAGAATACCGATACTGTCAACGATGATAACATGCTCTCCGTCATAATCGTTCAGGCCCGAGAACCGGATGAACGAGGTTTTACCCGCAAGCTCGGCCTCAAGTTCTTCCAGATGGTCGAGTGTTGGTTCGTGCGGCACAATAATAGTGAGCAGGCCGGGCATGACTTCCTGCAGTTTCAGAACAACAGGCAGCAATACCTCTTCGTCTTCCGGCCAACTGCTTCCGGCAACAAGCACTTTTTTGCCTGCGATAATGCTCTCTGCGAGCACATGCCGCTTGCTTGCCTCGCGGCTTCGGATACTGACCTGATCATAGCGCGTATCGCCGATGGCTTCCACTTTCGGACGCGTTAACCCGAATACTGTGAAAGCCTTTGCGTCCGCCTCCGAGACCGTGAGAATGTGATTGAGGGCGTTGTACACATGATGATGGAATTGAAGCACGACTGGAATTCGCCGGTTGGTATTCTCACGCATCGTAGCGTTCGCAATCAGCGCCGGAATGCCGAGACGCTGCAATTCCCACACGTGATTCGGCCATACATCGTAGCGAATGATGACGGCAACATCGGGCCGGGCCATCTCCACGAATTGTCGCGCCTTCGATTGGGTGTCGAACGGAATGTAGCTGATCACATCGGCCAGCTGGTATCTCCTGGAGTTTTCATACCCGGACGGGGAAAAAAAAGTAACGATAATCCGGATGTCTTCATGGCGCTCCTTCAATGAGGCGATGATGGGCTTCGCCTGCTCGAATTCTCCCATGGACGATGCATGAAACCACACTCGCTTGCCCGCGGCAAGCGTATCAAGTTGCTGCCGCAGCGCATCAAATAACCCCTTGCGGGCCCTTATGCCGCGCCGGACTTTTCGCTTCACCACGCCCAGCAATCGTATTACTCCCCACAATAAAGGAAGGACAATAAGGTTGTAGAAAATTTTCCAGAATGAGCTCATAGTTCAAGAAGACCCTCAGCCGCCTCTACGACCTGCGGGGCGGCGATCTCGTTCATACATTTAAAATGTCCCTTCGGGCACGCCGGCAGCCCGATATGTGTGCAAGGCCGGCACGCAAGTGCGGGATGTTCAACAACCGCGCTCGTTGTACCAAAAGGAAAGAACCCCAGTTGACGCACCGTCGGTCCGAAAACAGCCACGACCGGCCGCTTACGCGCCGAAGCAATGTGCATCAGGCCCGAATCGTTGGTCAACACGAGAGAGCAGCGGTCCATCGCTGCGGCCGTTTCCGTGAGCGAAAGCCTGCCGGCGAGATTGATTGTCCGGGCGTCCGGACTCAGGGCCCTTATCCCCCGGGCAATTTCTTCGCAGAGTGCCCGCTCGCTCTCGACTCCGAACAACATCACAGCGAGGCCGTGTTTCGCTGCCAGCTCCGCTGCTGCAACGGCGAACCGTTCCTTCGGCCACATCTTGTTGCCATGCTTGGCGGCGGGACACATACCGATGAATTGTTCCGCTTCAGCGAAGCCCGACTCGTTCAACATCGTTTGCAGATGGTTTTCCGACTCGGGGGGGAAGAACACCTCAAGTCCCAACCCGTCATCTTCCACTCCGAATTGATGAACCGGTTCGAGATAGCGGAAAGCAACTGACGGGGCACCTCCCAGCCGGTCGTAGAGATTCCACTTCAAGTTGACGAGAAGAAAACGGGCGAGCTTCCGTTTTCTGATGCGCCGCACCTGCCGCGAACCGGAACAAAGGAACCGACTGCGCAAGCTGTCGTGGATGTCAATTATTAAGTCATACTTCCGCTGTCTGATCTCACTCCGAAGCGTACGCAGGTCGGCGAACGAGCCGTGGCGGGGAAATGTCAGCACTTCGTGCAGGTGCGGATTATGCGCCACAATGCCGGCATACTCCTCTTTCACAAGAAAATCAAGACGTGTGTCGGGGAACTTCTTGCGGAATGTCCGGACCAGCAACGATGACAGGACGACATCGCCGACGGAACTCAGGCGTATGATGAGTGTTCTATTGAATAAATCAGCCATGCGTGCGGCACAATGTTACTCAAAAGCCCGTGGAATTGCAATGAACCGGCAGGTGCAGAAGTTTGATTTTCAGATGCAAAGCCCCTACATTGACCGCGGCACGTTGTTGAGGCATCTGCGTTGGCACGAATTCACTTTGAGAGGAAACGTATTGTATGAACCGTCCCGCCACACTCGGTGAACTGAAACGAAGCGGCTACACAGTCAAGACAGTCAAAGACGAGCTTCGCTCAAACCTTATCCGCAAACTGAACGCAAAGGAGACTCTGTTTCCGGGTATCATCGGCTACGAAAAGACGGTCATCCCCGCGCTAATCAATGCAATTCTTGCAAAGCACGACTTGATTCTGCTCGGGTTACGAGGCCAGGCAAAGTCGCGCATCGTCCGCTCGCTTCCATCGTTGCTGGATGAATACATCCCGATTGTGAAGGGGAGCGAGATCAATGACGATCCTTTCAGGCCGGTGAGCAAACATGCGGCAGATCTCGTGCAGGAGATGGGGGACGAGACCCCGATCGAATGGCTGCATCGGGACCAGCGCTACGGCGAAAAACTCGCAACGCCTGATGTAACTATCGCCGACCTCATTGGCGACATCGATCCGATCAAAGCGGCTGCAAAGCGCCTGCACTATTCGCACGAAGGGGCGATCCATTTCGGCATCATTCCACGTTGCAACCGGGGCATCTTTGCCATCAACGAACTTCCCGACCTTCAGCCCCGCATTCAAGTCGGGCTCTTTAACATTCTTGAAGAGAAGGATATCCAGATACGCGGCTTCAATATCCGCATTCCGATGGACATCATGTTGGTGTTCACGGCAAATCCGGAAGACTACACAAACCGCGGAAACATCATCACGCCGCTGAAAGATCGCATTGATTCGCAGATACTCACTCACTATCCTCGATCGATCGAGGAGTCAATCGCGATAACGGAGCAGGAAGCGACTATCAGTCGTGACGGCCGTGAGGTGAAGATCCCCTATTTCTTCAAAGAAATTGTGGAACAGATCGCCTTCGAGGCCCGCAAGAGCGAATTTGTGGATCAGAAGTCCGGAGTCAGTGCCCGGCTCACTATCGCCGCGATGGAGAACCTCGTCAGTAATGCCGAACGCCGCGCCATTCTCCTGAACGAACCCTGCATCGTTCCCCGCATCTGCGACTTGCCGCATGTGCTGCCGGGGATGACGGGCAAAGTTGAGCTGGTGTTTGAAGGGGAGCAGGAAGGTTCGGTGAAAGTCAGCAAAGCGCTCGTCGGCAAAGCGGTTCGGGAAATCTTCAAAACATACTTTCCGGATCCTCTTAAAAAAAGGCAGTCCCGCGCACAAAGTGGCGAAGGGCAACGACAGCATCAACATCACGAGGATACCGAGTACGGAAAAATCACCCAATGGTTTGAATCGGGAAACAAGATCGACATTGCCGATGACATGCCTTCGGGCGAGTATTTCAAGGAGCTGGATAAGGTGAAGGGATTACGTGAATTCACGCGCAAGCATTCGCCTAACGGCGTTGATGATGTCGAGCTCGCATCGCTGATGGAGTTTGTGCTTGACGGCCTGCACCAGAATTCAAAAATCGCAAAGGACGAAGTTGATCACGTCACATCCTACAAGGACATGATTGGCAGTATTTTTTCGGGACCCGGAAGAGGATTTGAGGAGGATTAGGTAGATGCGCTTCCGCTATTCAAAATGGACGCCGCAGTCCTCGACTGACGAACAGCGCCTTCAACAGATGGTGTCGCTCTTCAGTTATCTCGTTGTTCAGACGAACGGGGATGTGCAGGAGGCTCTGGACTGGTTGCGCCAGTTGGCGGAAGAGTACGGCCTCTTCGACGAGAACATGACGATGGATGACCTCATCGACAAACTGCGTGAGATGGGGATTATCGAAGACGTGAATGATACTCCTACCTTGACCACCAAAGGCATCCAGCGGATACGGCAGGAGGCATTGCGCGAGATCTTCACTTCGCTCAGAAAATCGCCCTCCGGTGCGCACGAAACGCCCTATACCGGAAGCGGCGTTGACCGGCTGAGCGAAACAAAGAAATTCAACTTCGGCGATCAGCCCACGGACATCGACCTTACGTCAACGCTTTCGAATGCGTTCAAGCGGGACGGGATTGATGACTTTACGCTGAAGGAAGAAGATTTTGAAGTCTACGAAACCGAGCATCAAACCACCTGCGCCACAATCCTGATGATCGATATCAGCCACAGCATGATCCTGTACGGCGAGGACCGCATCACGCCGGCGAAGCAGGTGGCGCTCGCCCTCTCCGAGCTGATCATGACACGCTACCCGAAGGATTACCTGGCGATGGTGACATTCGGCGATGATGCCCAGCTTGTGAGCATTAACGAATTGCCCTTTCTCTCCGTCGGGCCGTTTCATACAAACACCCGTGCCGGACTCCAGCTTGCGCGCCAGCTGTTGCGTAAATGCGGCAACGCCAACAAGCAGATCTTCATGGTGACGGACGGCAAACCCTCCGCCATGTTCACCGATTCGGGAAAGCTGTACAAGAATTCGTTCGGTCTGGACCCGAAGATCGTGAACAAAACGCTGGATGAAGCGGTGGCCTGCCGGCGCGAGAAAATTCCCATCACCACATTCATGGTCGCCCGCGACCCCTACCTGATCAACTTTGTGGAAGAACTGACAAAAGCCAATCAGGGACGGGCATACTACTCCTCACTCAACAATCTCGGCGAGTTCGTGTTTGTGGATTATATCCGGAACAGGAAGAAGAAGTTTTCGTCGCGATAGGCTTGGCATTCCGTCACGCGTTGGATGTCCCTATCGCTTTATGGGAGCGAACGCTGGCACAGGGTGAAAACACAAAAGGGCGAGCCGCTATGGCCCGCCCTTTTTGCATTCATAGTACAACGTCAAGAATTACTTCATCAGCATCATTTTCCGGGTTGCGGTGAATGATCCTGATGTGAGCGTGTAGAAGTACAATCCGCTCGAAAGATTCGCCGCATCGAAAGCTAGAGAGTACGATCCGGCTTTCAGTTCCTCATCCACCAGCGACGCGACCTGCTGTCCGAGCATGTTGTACACGGTGAGTGTCGTCATGCCGGGATGTGAAAGCGCGAAGTCGATCTTCGTGGCAGGGTTGAACGGATTGGGATAGTTCTGGCTCAGGGCAAACGTCGACGGGACCTCGCCATTCACCGGCCCGACAGATGTCACACCCGACGGCGACATCGTGAAATTCACGTTGTTCATCGAGTATGTCGAAGCCGGGACGTTGATGTTGTTCGACTGACTTCTGTAGCCGTCCCCGTCAATCGTGATGTTCAGCAGGCCGGATGTTACATCGTCAATCATGTATGTTCCGTTCTGCTCGGTGAACCCGAACCCGAGAACCTCGCCGGAGGCATCGCTTGCGATCACCGTCACGCCGCCAATGGGCTGTCCGGACGTGTTGCGTACTATGCCTCGAACTTGCACGGCGCCGTTGCCTGTCACCGGACGAACGCCGATGTCAATCCCCGTTACATTGCCGGTAACGAAGACAGTATCCGCTTCGTCACGACGTCGGACGCCGTAAGCTCCCGCTTTATACAGCGCCGGTGCATAGCCATGGAACGGCATTGCGAGTACAAAGTATTTGCCTTCATGCACGTTGCTGATCGTGTACGCGCCGAGTGAATCTGTGTGCCCGTAGCGGACACGGACAGGGAACGGATGCCGTCTTGCGGGATACAGAGCAATCCGCGACGGGACGGTGTTGCCCAGCGAATCACGCACGACACCTGAAATGCTGTTCTGCGGCAGCGGCCGGACTGCGAGCGAGAAGTTCACGCCGCTTGTATCCGAGCTTGCATTGATAATGTCGGCGAGCTGCGCAGTCGGTTTGTTGTTGAAGAACTGTGGAATGTGTCCCATCTTCGATGCAAGGGCAATATAGCGTCCTGCGACAACGCGGGCGCTGTACGTGCCGTTGGAATCGGTGTATCCACGCCAGACAATGCCGCGTGTATGGCCTACACCTTCAACATCACCTGATTCGCCTCTGAAATCCCAGCCCGAAGCGGCGAGCGCATTCATGTTCTGCATCGTCCGGAGTATTGCAACCGATGCACGGCGGATAGGATTTCCCAGCGTGTCAGTGACAGTTCCGGTGATCGTCGAGAATGATGGCGGCTGCATGCGCGACAATGCGAAGTTCGCAACAAAGTGTGTGCTGTCGCCGACAGTGACAACTGTTGCCTGGCCCGGCTCTCGCACGTTGTCATAAAACTCCGGATAGTAGCATCCGGCGAGATTCGTGCACATTGCTTCCGCCTTGATGATATAGCGGCCGCTGTCCAGAACTGCGCGGTACTGTCCGAGTGAATCGGTCATCGTTTCGGGTCCATGATGCGCGTTGGCACTCAAGCGGAAGAACTTGATTCTGACACGGCGCAGAGGAGCGGATGTTGAATCATCCACAACTGTTCCGCTCACGAAACCCCGTATGCGCGGGGGAGGGGGCGGCGGCGTTGGAATCGTCACGCTTGCAACATTGCTCCTCGGACTCTCCGGGGTGATGCTGTTCAATCCGAAAGCGGTTACATAATAGAAGTACTGTCGTCCGGGCTGGACATGATAGTCGCGAAATATCCTGTCCCGCAGACCTGAAGCGATCGGCTGGAAGTGTGTCGTGTCGTCGGCCGACCGGTACACGCGGAATGCGTACATTCCTGCTGCCGTCTGCCATTCCAACTTGACACTGGCAAAAATTGCAGGTGACGGCTGCTGTATGCTGGCCGTCAGGTTGGTAGGAGCAGGCGGCGTATTCTGTGCAAACACCGATGTCACTGCAAGAATGCACGCGAGCATCCCCACAACAACATAGCGGAAACTCATAGAACCCCCTTTATGGAAAGGTGTGAATTGGTACAGACCCGAAGGAAGCTACTGAAAGGGAACCGCATTAGCAATACGGCATCCAGCGTAGAGAACCGTCGTCGAGCTTCTGGAGGCAGGAACTATCAGATTTCAGGCGTTTTGAGGAGGAGGGGGGACCTTCGCCCTATGTCCTATGGCACATTCCGGGCAACGGAACGGTGAACAGTACAACTTGTACATCTGTAACGCTCCCTGATAGCGAACGGCTGAACTGAGTTTGACCTTGTCTTTTGTAATGTGCCGGGTGACTGTTGAAATAACAGAGTTCTTTTGCGCAGCGGGGAGGATCGCGAGCAGGTCACGAACGTTCCGTCCGATCGCCCGCTGGCGGAAGATGCGCGCGTACAACAGCATGATCGGAATGACGACATTGGTGATGATGTCGTTGATGCGTTCTAATCCGAGCGCAATGGGGTTCGAGCGTGATGAGCCAATCCTGGCGGCGCTCTTGAAGTGATAATGCCGCTTCCAGAATCCGTTGGGGGTAAAGTGGAACATACCCCTCAACAGCTTCAGTCGTTCGGATGTTGATATATTGCCATCCTTGAACAATGCCGTGAAGCGATGAAGTGCCTCGCCACCGAAGAGCTGCGGGAGCAAGTGGACAAATGCCGCAAGGCGGGCCGTGGGAAAATTATTCGGCCGCAGACGGAAGAAGAGCCAATCACCCTCATTCATGTATTGTCCTGTAAACTCCGGCTGTATTCTATTCCAGATATTAATCAGGGTGTTGATATACTCTTCGTCGTCATAAGCGTTCGATAGAGCGCGCCCGGGCAGCAATCCCGCGACGCCGAACAGCACAGCCGCCGCAGTCGGGTGATCATCGATTGCGTCCATCTGCTTCAGAGCAGAAACCCGGACGGAGCGGGACAACATCGCGAAAGGTCTTGTGTTTTTTGTGTAGCCTAATGCTTCCAGAATTCCCTCGTAGAGAAGCTGCTCCCATAATTCCTCACGGGAAAAATCCTTGCGTGTGTAGTCACGCGCTGGATGGGGAATCTCCGCCGGATCGCCGTAATACCGTGGAAACGGCTCGCTGACCTTCTGCCGTGATTCGTCGATCAGCTGCTTGAGGCGTTCTTCGAATCTTCGCACCTTCAATTCCACCCGCTGGAGTCCGAGTCGTTCAATCCATTGTTGTATCACTTCGGAGGGGACATGCTCGTTCATGTCCCTGCAATACGGCGGAGCCGGTCGTCCGTCATCGTTGGCGGGCGATGTCCATGCCTGAAACGTCTTCTCGTCGAGGTACGGATGGAGTACAAGCAGCGGTATTCTCCGCATGGACTTTGTCCGCGCAGGAGGAGCAAGCGGGTCTTCGGCAAGCACAACATGCAGTATGACAGTATTGTAGTGCGGATCAGTATCGTGCCGGTGCTGACGCCACTGCGCGGCGTTGATGTGCAACTCAACATCCCCCGCAAACTGAACGCCTCCAATCGAGATCTTCGCGTTGAGAAAGTCGGGTCCGGCATCATCGTTCGGCGTTCCGGGCGAGAGAATGGTGACGGCCTTCCCATCGGCGGTCTTCAAATGATCGGTGGTGAACAGCAGTCCCTGCCAGATGCGGCGCAGCAGGATTTCGGGCATGGCGGGTTGGTCCATCGGCGATTCCTCCGGGTGTGAACCTGATCCGTGCAGAGTGTGCTAGAACGATGACTCTCTGATGCGATTGATGCTGTCACGAAGGGCGCGCGCGGCATCGCGCGCAGCCTCCGCAAAGTTCTCTCCTGACGATGCATAGATGATGCTCCGGCTTGCATTGATCACGGCCATCTCTCCGTTTGTGTCGCATCCGAAACGGACGGCGGCCGCAAGATCTCCCCCTTGAGCCCCTACACCCGGAATCAACAATGGCATATCCTTCGTCAATTGACGAACCCGCTTCAGTTCCTTCGGGCGCGTTGCGCCAATTACAAGTCCGCAATTATTCAGCGTGTTCCACTTCTTCACCTTGTTAATGACGTGCTCGTACAGGGGTTTCTCTTTCACGTTCAGGTATTCAAAATCCTTTGCACCGGGATTGGATGTGAGCGTAAGAATGAACGCGCCATGTTCTTCGTCGCGGATGAAGGGCTCCACCGAATCAAATCCCATATAGGGATTGACTGTTGATGCTGTGAACCCCAAATCATCGCGCAGGCTTCGTGCGTACATCTCCGCCGTGTTCCCGATGTCGCCGCGCTTGGCATCGCCGATGGTGATGATATGAGGGGGAATTGCGTCGAGCGTATCGCGTAGAGTCCGCCAGCCGGATTCGCCGAGAGCCTCGTAGAAGGCAAGATTCAGTTTGTACGCGCATGTGAACTCCTGCGTTGCCTCGATGATGCGCGAGTTGAACTCGAGAACCGGATTCACGGCACTCAGCAGATGCCGTGGAATCTTCTTGAGATCTGAATCGAGTCCGACGCTGACAAGGGAGTTGGCGGACTGCTGCGCTGATCGGAGTTTCTGGTGGAAAGTCATCGGAAGCTATTGCAGTAAACTGTGTTGCAAGATGATAGAGGATTGGGGAACAAGACGCAAGCCCGCAGTTCAGACTCCGAATTGCTTGAGATGATGGTCGATGTGCCGCCACATCAGTCGGGCCCATTCATCGTTGCTGAGTTCGCCGAACACCGGCGAAAGAGCGAACGGCTTCGCGTTGCCGTGCTCCACAAACCGGCCGAGTGTCCGTAACAAGTCCTGTTTGTCCCGTTCGAACTCCGTGGGCAACGTGCCGCCGAGTCCCTGAACGAACTCCGGTGCGGTGGGCGCGCCTTTCGGCCAGGGCATCACTTGCGAGACGAGCTTATTTATTGGCCAGATGCTAAGGACGGATCTACGCAAAGTGGCGTGCCGCTCACCAATGGCGACCCGGAGCGGATCTGTGAGATGGACGATCATCTGATGGGCATTCATTTTTCCCCATTGCGGGCGGGCATCCGGAGCAATGCGATGCAAACGTCCCTCAAGTTCATTCCGGTCGGCGGAAATAAAGAGGTTCTTCATGGTTTTTTACTGTTGTAGGAGGTGGCAAATACTCCTACGTAATTTCGCAACGTTCGGATTGGGTTAATCTTATTCGCAGCAGCCCGACTCGGAACAGTCACCGTGCAGAAGGAGTCTCTCATCCCGAGTCCAGAAGGGACGAGGGATCTGACTCACCCCTGGCACAGCGTTATTCCGAAGCGCTCTTATTCGGTTCAACTCCGCTGGAGTTGTTGAAGCAGTATCGATTGCTGGTTCTACAAACGTCCGACTCCTACGGAGTCGAAAGCCGGCGGGACTTCTCGTACTTACCCAACTCCACCAGGAGTTTCGAGTTGGGTCGGCCAATCTTCTGTCACGGAGCAATGACATTCCGCAGTATCCGTGACAGCCGGGTCATTGTCATTCCGAGTCCCGAAGGGACGAGGAATCTGATATGCATTCCAAATTGATAATTGTCAATCGTCAACTGACAATTTGTACGGCCGACTTCTGTCGTCTCTCATCACCCATCAACTATCAACAAGTCTTGACTCCCTCACCGTTTCCCTCGGCCGT
>CAZBWR010000065.1:0-25065 GCA_964495695.1 uncultured Chitinophagales bacterium
ACCTGCGTTGTGCCTGTTGCCTTCCAGTCAATGAAGTGCCAGGTGAAGTTGTTGATGGGCGGCTGGGACGGAGCGTTGACCCGATAGTAAATAGGTGTCGTGGCTGGATTTTGTCCAAGAAACACACCGCCGCTTGTTTGGTTGTGTGCGCCTGTTGGTGAGAACGGAGATGGATACGAAAAGAAGTCATCAGGCTGAGTTCCGTCAGAGTGCAGATACCACGGATCACGAAAGCGTATGTTCCCGCCGCTGCCGCCATCAATCAATTGGGTGCGGATGGAAACGAAGTGGAGTTGGATGAAGTTTGCAAACTGTGGCGGTGTTGTTGTTGTTCCCACAAAGTTTGGAAATTGAAGTTTGAATACAGAGTTTTGGCTGTTCCAATCGTGATGTTTGTAAGTGGTCTGCAAACGTTCCTGCCCAGTGATTATCGTTACGGCGGAAGTCGGAAACGGATAGAACTCTCCCGACAGGAACGTCGTTATTCCAACGTTGAGTGTTCCGCCACCGTTTCCAGCCCCTATCTGATTGGTAAATTTCACCCATCGAACATTCTTTAGATGAGCCCTCTCGGCACTCTGAAACATATTGCTCATTACGGCGTTTTGTTGGGGCTTAAACTGCGTCCGGCAATAATAAGGGGCTTTTGACATGAAGTTGGTTGGGTCGGGCGAATAGCCGTTTACAGTATAAGTGCAACCATTCCAAAACTCTCCATCCCGTTCTGCAGGGGTTTCACAAATCAAATCTCCTGCAACAAGACAATTGCTGCCATCAGGCAGTTCATGTGCAATTCTCGACTCGTAAGTGTGAAACAAGCCAAAGAAGTGTCCGAACTCGTGAGGTGCAGTTGATGTGTTAGCGCTAAGGTTTGCAATCACCACTCCCGCACCGACATTTGGTTGACCGATCATATTTCCCCTGGTCGGAGGGAGTGTGCCAAGACCGCCAAAAACTGTTGTGGGCGTGAAGTAAAGATTGATAGCATCTGAAGCATAAATGTTGTGAAGAGCCAACAAGTCTTCAAGGTCCGCCTCAGCCATCGTTGCAAACCGTGTACTGTTAATGTACCGGATCGCGACAACAAAAAACTCCATGGAGATCGGTGCAAAGGCAATGTTCACTCGGCTAATACTCGCGGACACTGTATCCAGCGAGATGCCATTGTTTCCTGAATCATCGCGAATGATATGGACCACGACGCCAATCTTTTCAGGTTGAGCAAAGACGCCCGGTATCGGCCGCAACAGGATCGATAAGAACAAAGTGAACATCCGCATTCTTCTCATAACAACCTCCTTGACTAGTGTGTGAGTCGTTAAGGCCGGGACCCAACAGAGACCAAGCCCCGTTGTATGGTTGCGCTGTAATCTGCGCCAACCGCTATGACGGTATTGCTCCGCAGGGCAACAGCATTGTACACGTGCAAGGGATTCGACAAGGAATGAAATCGTCTCCAGGTGTTTCCGTTGAAATGCCACACAATGCCATCAAATCCGGCGATGAAGAGATCGTTCCCGGCGTTTCCTCGAACACGAGTGGGAAAGCTGCCAAGGGAGAGAACCTCCTTTCGGGCTGTCCCTCCGGCGGGATGGTGCCGCCAGACTCCTTCTCCACCAACAACATACAGGCTGTCGTTCCCCGGTGACCAAAGCGTTTGCAACAAACCATCGTATGGCTGATTCGACACAGGCGGAGGCGTCTTCCAAATGGTTTGCCATGCCGCGCCATCGTATCTCAGGAGAATACTCTCAGAGTAATCCGGTCGGTACCCGCACGCCCACACCACGCTGCCATCGGGGCTCCCCCACACGTCAAGCAAGTCTACCGTTGTGTGGCTCTCCAAGCGCTGCCAAGTCGTGCCGTTGAAAAGCGCGATCGCGCCGTTGGTGCCAACAATGAACATTCTGTTGCTCGATACCCCCCATATCTTATTAATCGTTCCATTGAACACTCCGGAAACATTAAACCCTATCCATTGCTGGCCATTCCAGCGATAGGGAGCTGAACTACCTGCCCAGGCATCGTTAGCAGAAAAAGCAAACACTGTGTTGAGTGCAACATTTGTTGCGCGACTGAAAGACCACTCTTGCCCGTTCCACCGCGCAACATTGTAGGCTTGTGGCTCAATCTGTCCACTTGAATCACGGAGCCAAATCTGTCCCACCGCCCACGCCGTCCCGTCGTCCAATATGGCAACATCCCTGAAGTAACTCCCGAACTCTCCAATCGAGCCTGTTGTGAATGTCCAATTGTGGCTGGTCGTATCCGGTCCGCCATTGGGTGGCACCACCGGCGGCTCTTTTTTGCAGGTGAGCGCAAGTGTGCACAACGCGGCTAACGCCGCGAGCGTCAGTGTGCGTTGCATAGGGTCCTCATCGAAGTTACAATCAGGGAATGCAGGGAGAAGCGTATCTTCTCCAAAGGAAGGACTCGGGCAGCGTGTTCAGGAACGGGGAGAAAGCCGGTGGTTTCCATAACTCCCTCATGAATGAATAGGTATCGTACCGGTGTAGTTTACGGATAAAACGGTGAGGGAGTCAAGACTGGTTGATGGGTGATCGGGCATGATATCAGATTCTTCTTCCGGATAACCGAATCGTCTCGAGAGAGGCCATGCACCAATCAATTACGGTTTCTGTCACCGAATGGTCGGTGACAGCCGGGTATCGTACAGCCATACCCTCGGGGGTCGCCGTCCAAACGGCGACACTACCAGAGCCGCATGGGACGGGTCGTGATTCGCAAGTCCGTTCTTGACCGCAGCCTTCCGTCACGGCGCACAGAGAGCACCCGGTTGCCGTGACGGCCGAGTTGGCAACGGGCAGCAGATCTCCTTCATCGCACGATTGCATTATTCCCCCATCATCCTGACATTATCGTGTGAGCAAGAAGCACAGAAAACATACGCGCAACGGCACTACGCGGAAGCCCGCCAACAAGACGCGCTTCCTTCTCGCAGCAGCGATTATGCTTGCGGCGGCGGCTTATGTCTTCTTCCCGAAAAATGAAATCACGTACGTGCCTACCCCTCCGCCGCAAGCCGGCTATCAGCCAACAGAGCTCTGGACGAAACGCGCATACGATGTCATGAATCTCTTTCATCGTGTCTACACTCCCGGTTGGGAAGGTGCATACGGCGCCATCGGTGATGCGTACCTGTTCGCCCTGACGAACGATTCTTCGATCTACCATTATCACCACAGGCGCAACAATCTGACGAAGCTGTACGATGGCTATTGGGTGGATGACCGGGCGTGGGCGGCTATCGCAGAATTGATCTGGTGGAAGATTACCGGCAAGGCCAATACATTGCTCGTCCGGAGCGCAGCCCGCCGCTATGATGAATCGCGCCAGGAAAGCCGCCTCTCAAATCACGAGGGCTTCTGGACATGGTACAACTGGAAGCCGGGAGCCAATGTGAACGAGCCGATTTTTACCAACAGCAACATGAACCAAATGGTGACGGTTGCCTGCATGCTGTACGAAGCAACGGGTCAACAACGCTACCTCGACGATGCGTTGCTGGTCTGGAATGGCGACGGCACATCACCCGGCATTGAGAAGACCTTGTACCGTGGCAAAGGTCGCTGGGAAGGACGTCCCGGCCGCGCGGCGTTCGGCAAGGAACTGCCGTGGAACGGCACGGGATACTGCGCTGTTGCCGCAGCCCTGTACCGCATCACGAACGATGAGAAGTACAAACGTATCGCTGTTGAGACCGCAAGGTATATCATGAGTCCGGAAGCGAACTGGGTTGACCAGACGGACTTCTATCAAACTCACATGGACGGCAACGGAGCGTTTGTGAATTATCTGCTCGATGCGTACATGATCGCCCCCGATGAACTTTCCGACCTGCCGGGCAAGATCGAGCGGATGCTCGACCACGTCTGGACGAACGGGCACGGCCGGGCCACGGTGACGCTGCACCGCGAAAGTGACCACGGCATTCGCAACGGCTGGAACCTGCATGGCGGCGAGGATGGATATGGTGTAGGCGAGATCGGCACTGTCCACGCACAGGGTGAGGCGGCGAGAGCGTTTGGCGTGTTTGTGTTTGTGAAGTATGCGTTCCCCGTTGAATAGCCACCGCGGAAATAGCCGGTCACTTGCCCTTCTCCCGAGAAGATTGTAAACTAAGGCGCGCACCACAAAGTAGCCGCTCCCAGGGCGGCAGACTGTTCTTCCTGAAATACGCAGCTAGCCATCACAGCCGGCCTTGGGGGTATTATATAAGAGCCACTAACGAAAGGAGCCGGCCATGATGACGCCAGCCCGAACCGTTGCTCTCTTATTGATCCTCCCCTCCCTCCTCATTTTTGCCCTTCCGTCAACTTCGTCCGCGCAGGACCAGCCTGCACCCTTGTTCGAAATCGTTCAGCTTTCACCGGAGGAATCGCGAGCAATACTCGCGCGCTCATCACCGCCTGTGACGCTCGACGGTAACGGGCCGCTTACCATCGAGCAAATCCTCGTTTTCCAGCTTCATCTCCTCAACATGCAGCCTCCCATTCAATTCTCACCCGAAGGGATGCTGTACTTTATCTACGTTGCAAACACTGCGTTTTATTTGACGATCGGGGCCGAGAGACTTGGTGTCGGCTTTACGTTCGTCGCGCAGAATTTTTACATCGCTGCGGCATTAATCCCGACCGTTGTGGCAATTCGATTCAACATGGCGGCACTGGGCATCACTCCCGGAACGCCGTGGCCAGTCTCGGCACTGCTCAGGATCTATTTCCACTACGGGTTGAATCCCAACCCGAACCCGCATCCGCAGTTCGCCCAATATGATCTCCCCGTCATGCCGCTCGATGACGATGCTAGCAACGGCTACGCGGACGAAACCCCGGCACAGGAGCCGCAAATCTCCCAGCCGAATCCTGAACCGAATTTCAACTCGCCCGTCACCAGCAGCACGCACTTCGGCTGCACCGTGCCGAACATTGATCTCGACAACCGCACAAATCCTGCCGGAGGCGGTTACGCGGGTGACCGCAATGCATGCGGCCCTACGGCTGCGTCCAACAGTTTGAAATGGTTGCAATCCCTTTATCCGAACATCAACATCCCGTTCAGCCACAGAGCTCTGCTCGATTCGCTCAGCCGGTACATGCAGCGGCAACCAGGCGGTGGCGTGAGTATCGAGAATTTTATCAGAGGCAAGGTGGACTTCATCCGGCGACACAATCTCCCAATCCAAGTGAAATTTCAGGCGCAGGGAGTTGCCGGTAACATCGTCGGCTCCGACGGCCAGACCATGGCGCGCAACGACAATTCCGGAGCCTATCCCACATGGCAATATCTGAAACAGGAAGTTGCCGATACGGAAGATGTTGAGCTTTTTTACAAGTGGTGGGATGGTTCACAGTGGCGCGGCCATGTTGTGGCGGTAACGGGCGTGTATGAAACACAGAGTGGAAAGCGATATGTCGGCATGAAGCACGACATCAAACAGGGAGACACCGGAGGAACGGTTCAGGAGTATCCGGAAATTACAACTGATGCGAACGGGCGGATGATCCTTCACAGGCACGGACGTCCAAGATACGTTTCTCATATTGTATCCGAAAGTCCCGGCACGCCATTTACTCCACCGACCGGTGTTGGTGATCGGAACGGAATTCCGGACGCATACCGCCTGGCGCAGAATTACCCGAATCCTTTCAACCCGGAAACGCGGATTGACTTCGACATTCCTGAAGGAAGAAGCGTGCGGATAACGCTGTTTGACATCCTCGGCCGGGAGGTCAAGACTCTCACGGATGCGCACCATCCGCCCGGAACGCACAGCGTCTATCTCGATGCATCATCCCTCGCAAGCGGTGTCTATCTCTACCGGATGCAAGCGGGAAGCTTCAGCGCAACAAAGCGGTTGACCGTACTGAGATAAAATACCTCGGCTGGACTCATTGAAGGGGGCCTAAAGCCCCCTTCCTCTTTGCGATGTGTCGAGCGAATGACTCATTCGGAGGTGTGGATTGCCATAGTTTGATTTTGTATCTTTGAGGCAAAGAAACCGATCTTTCGCCTCATGAGAGGCAAAACTGTTCATTAGGAAGAGTAGGATATGGAACCACCCGCCGGCCAATTGCAGACGATTTTCGAGGAATTCGGGCCAAACGCCGGCCTCGTCGAAGAGTTGTTGAAAGAGTACCTCAAGAATCCGGCCTCCGTAAGCCCGACGTGGCAGCAGTACTTCGCAAACATCATCGGCGCGTCAAACGGGAACGGGTCCAAGCCGCGTCCGGCACCCGCCGCTCCGGCAACACCCCAACAAGCAACTCTTCCCTCGCCGAAATCTTCCGAACCAGCGCCACTCCCGACCGATCAAGCGAAAGCCATCAGCGGCGTTGCAGCAAAGATCGTCGAGAATATGGAGGCGAGTCTCTCGCTTCCCACCGCAACATCAGTCCGTACAATCCCCGTTAAGGTCCTCGAAGAAAACAGAAGACTTCTCAATCAATATCTTGCGGTGAGAACCGGGGGGAAGATCTCCTACACCCATATCATTTCGTGGGCAATGGTGAAGGCGTTGGAAGAGTATCCGAACCTTAACGCTTCATTCACACGCATCGGCGGCGTGCCGCACAAAACCGAACGCCCGCATGTCAACATCGGCCTCGCTGTCGATCTGACGCGCAAGGACGGAACACGCTCGTTGGTTGTCCCGAACGTGAAGAAAGCGGACGAGATGGATTTCGCTCAGTTCGTAGAGGCGTACGACGAGATCATCCGCAAGGCGCGCACAAACTCGCTCGACCCTTCTGATTTTCAAGGGACGTCGATCACCCTGACAAACCCGGGGACGGTCGGAACGATCGCATCCGTGCCCCGCCTGATGCCCGGCCAGGGGGCAATCATCGCTACCGGCGCAATCGACCATCCGGCTGAAAACCACGGCATGTCTCTCGAAGCCCTCTCGATGCTCGGCATCAGCAAAGTGATGACGATGACCTGCACGTATGATCACCGCGTTATTCAAGGGGCGGAGTCGGGACAGTTTCTTGCATATATGCATAAGCTACTCCTCGGCGAAGAGAAGTTTTATGATTCGCTTTTTGCCGATCTGAGGATCCCGTATGAACCGGTCCGCTGGCAGACGGATTTACACCCGACAATCGCCGGCGCACATCAAACCGAAGCATACATCGAGAAGCAGGCGCGGGTACTGCAATTGATCAACGCGTATCGCGTGCGGGGACATTTGATTGCGCATCTCGATCCACTTGTCAATGAACCGCACAACCACCCCGAACTCGATCCCGCGTATTACGGACTCACAATTTGGGATCTTGACAGGGAATTCCTGACGGGAGGATTAGGCGGCAAGCCCCGCGCCTCGTTGCGCGAGATCCTTGACATTCTGCGCGAGACATACTGCGGCACCATCGGTGTCGAGTATATGTACATTCAGGACCCGAAGCAGAAACAATGGCTGCAGGAGCGAATGGAGCCGGTCCGCAACTCGCAGGAGCTTTCGAGCGGGATGCGCAGGCAAATTCTGAAAAAACTTACTGCCGCCGAGGGATTGGAGAAATTCCTTCACACAAAATTTATCGGGCACAAGCGTTTCTCGCTTGAAGGCGGCGAGACGATGATGGCGATTCTCGATGTGCTTCTTGATGAAGCTGCGAAGCATGACATCCGGGAGGCTGTTATAGGAATGGCGCATCGTGGCCGTCTCAACGTACTTGCCAACACAATCGGCAAGTCACTCGCCAAGCTCTTCTCGGAGTTCGAGGGCTATGTTGATCCCAGCACGACGCAGGGTTCGGGTGACGTAAAGTATCACCTCGGCGCCCGCGGCACACATCGCAATGCGGACGGTAAGGAGATCATTGTTTCCGTTGCGCCCAATCCCAGCCATCTTGAGGCGGTCAACTCCGTGGTCGAGGGGATAGTCCGCGCAAAGCAGGATAGAAGCGGAGATGCCGCACATGCGGAAATCATCCCGCTGCTTATTCACGGCGACGCCGCCTTCGCAGGACAGGGTACGATTGCCGAGACGCTGAACCTCTCACAGTTACACGGCTACCGGACGGGAGGCACGCTTCACCTCATTATCAACAACCAGATCGGATTCACGACCACGCCGGAGGATGCACGATCGACTCCATATTGCACGGACGTTGCGAAGATGGTGCAGGCCCCGATTTTCCATGTGAACGGCGATGATCCCGAAGCATGCGTACGGGTTGCATTGCTTGCGCTTGAGTATCGCCGAACATTCAAGAAAGATGTTGTGATTGACATGTTCTGCTACAGGCGCCACGGGCACAACGAGGGGGACGAGCCAAGCTACACGCAGCCCCTTCTCTACAAGAAAATCAAGCAACATCCGTCCGTTCGCCAACTATACGCCGAGCGCCTCGTCCGCCAGAAACTCATGAAGCGCGAGGAGGTTGACGGCATCAATGACGAGTCCCGGCTCAGATATGACAGGGCATTTGAAGCCTCACAGAAGCGCGAGATGCATTTTAAGCCCGAAGTTCCTCTTGCGGTTGACCCTGAAGCATTGGAACAGGCTCAACCCGCAGGAAGCACGGCAGTGAGCATGGACGAGCTGCACGATGTAACACGCGCTCTCACGCGTTTGCCGGACGGCTTCGCTATCAATCCGAAACTGCAGCGAATCCTCGACGAGCGGGCATTGCTGCTTGAAGGTGATACAAAGATCGACTGGGCATTCGCAGAGGCACTTGCGTTCGGAACACTTGTCACCGAGGGGACTCCGGTCCGCCTCAGCGGTCAGGACAGCGGACGCGGCACATTTAGTCAGCGGCATGCCGTGCTGTACGATGCCTCAAGCGGGGCAGAGTTTGTTCCTCTCAATAACATTCGTGACGGACAAGCCCCTTTTGCAGTGTATGACAGTCTCCTCTCCGAAGCCGCAGTATTGGGCTTTGAATTCGGTTACAGCGTCGCCGACCCGCTTGCGCTCGTGATGTGGGAGGCGCAGTTCGGCGATTTTGCCAATGGCGCGCAAGTCATCATCGACCAGTTCCTCGCCGGATCCGAGGCGAAATGGCAGGAACCATGCGACTTGGTCCTATTGCTGCCGCACGGATACGAGGGTCAAGGGCCCGAACATTCGAGCGCACGCCTTGAGCGGTTCCTGCAACTTTGCGCTGAGGAAAACATGCAGGTGGTAAACTGCACGACGCCCGCACAATACTTCCATGTCCTGCGCCGCCAGATGCGCGACAACCGCCGCAAGCCTCTCATCATCATGACACCCAAAAGCCTCTTGCGACATCCCAAGGTCGTTTCTTCGCGGGAGGATCTAACAAACGGCCGGTTCCAGGAAGTGATCGACGACCCGGGGATCAGCAACGCAGAGGGAGTCAAACGGCTGGTGTTCTGCAGCGGCAAGGTATATTACGACCTACTCGCCGAGCAGGGACTACACCCCAACAATGGAATTGCGATCATCCGGTTGGAACAGTTCTATCCCTTCCCTTCCGAAAGAATGCAGTCGCTGCTGGAAAAATATGGTAATGCAAAAGAGATCATCTGGTGTCAGGAGGAACCGAAGAACATGGGAGGATGGATGTTTGTGCAGCCGCGTTTCGACGAACTTCTGGGAGAGAAACGGATCAGGTATGTCGGACGCAAAGCAAGTGCCTCCACCGCAACCGGCTCGTTGAAAGTCCATCAAGCCGAACAGGAGACTCTGGTGAAGGAAGCCCTGAAGTTGTGATGTGGAAGAAGCATTCAGCGGAAGCCTCATCCTTATGGATGGGGCTTCTGCGTTGGACACGATTTCTTTTCGCACCAAATCCGTAGTTTGGCTCCCTCTGTTTTTGTATTTTCCCTCATGCCTACTCGCCCGTTTGAAACAACTCTGGAATTCCGCGTACAATCCTACGACGTTGACTTCGTCGGTTACGTCCATAACATCGTTTACTTCCGCTGGTTGGAGGATCTGCGGACGGCAATGCTTCAAGCACATTACCCGCTCGAGCGCTGCCTGAACGAAGGATTCAGCCCGATTCTTACCAGTTCTTCCATAAAATACGTGAAGCCGTTGCGCCTTTTTGACACATTCACGGGACACGTATGGGTAACCGGACTCGACGGTGTTCGGTGGGGCGTGCAGCACGAACTACTCTCAAACGGCAAGACCCTTGCCACAGCATCGCAGACCGGCATTTTCATCAACCTGCAGTCGCATCGCCCTGTCGCCGTTCCGGCAGAGCTGCTGAGCATCTACAAATCGTTCCGGTCATGAGCCTTTCGCTGTTTGCCCAAACGGTTGATTCCATATTCTCCGAAACAGGAGCCCTCTCTGCGTTGCAGCAATTCGAGTACAGACCGCAACAGCGCCAGATGGCCGTCGCAGTTGCGCAGGCAATTGAGGGTCGCAAACATCTCATTGTCGAGGCGCCGACGGGTGTTGGTAAATCTCTCGCGTACCTTGTTCCTTCACTTATGTACGCCCGACGCGAGAAGCGTAAAGCCGTCATCTCAACCCACACAAAGAACCTGCAGGAGCAACTCTTCCGCAAGGACATCGCCATCGCAAAAGCCGTGTTAGGCGATGGCGAAGTGCATGCAGTCGTGCTGAAAGGACGAAAAAACTATCTCTGCACAACCCGGCTCGAACGTGCAATGTCCCTTACAGGTTCTCTCTTCAACGAGAACGAACAGCTTGAATTGCAACGCATTTTCGACTGGTCACATGAAACCCTCGATGGAGATGTCGAGAATCTCGGTTTCACCCCTACACCTTCCGTATGGGAGATGGTATGCTCCGAAAAAGGGATTTGCAGCTCGACTGTCTGCGGCTTCCGCTGCTTCTTTCAGAGAACAAAGGAGCGGGTGCGGTCGGCAAACCTCGTAATTATGAATCACGCGTTGTTTTTCACGCTGATGGCTCTGCAAGAGGGTGACGACCGGTTCATCTTCGAAGATGATTTTGTTGTGTTCGACGAAGCCCATACACTTGAGGCAGTGGCAGGACTCGGCATCGGCAAGAACATATCCCGTTATCAGGTCCTCACCGCCATCCACAAACTCTACAATCCAAAAACCAAGAAGGGACTCTTCGCCAAGGAGAAGAAAGCGCTCAAGGCGCTTTGCGAAGATACCGAAGAAACTGTCCGTGATTTCTTTGAAGCGATGCGCACGGCAGCGCAAGCACAAGCTGTCGGCAGCGCTCGTGAAGTCCGCGTCAGGCACCCGTATCTTGTGCAGGATACTGTTACAAATTCCCTCCGCCACCTCGACCGTGAAGCCGAGAAAGTCCAGGGCGCGACAAAACACGAAGCCGGGCAGAACGAGATCGCCGCGGCCCGGAGAGCCATCTGGGAGGCGGCTACACTCATCACCGAATTTCTTGAGCAGGAAGAGTTCGATTTCACGTATTGGGTCGATCTCGGCAGCGGGCGGGGAGAGAACCTCACTCTTTGTGCGGCGCCGTCCGACATTGCCGAAACCGTAGGCCCGAAACTGTTCCGTGACGGAACATCGGTTATCATGACCAGCGCTACACTCGCCGTCAACAACTCGCTCGACTATTTCCAAAGACGCATCGGTGGCATTGGAATTAGCGGCATTGTGCTGGACTCACCCTTCGATCACCGTTCGCAGATGACCCTCTGCCTCGGCGCCGGAATGCCCGAGCCGGAATCAGAAGAGTATGCGGACGTTCTGCCCGACTGGATTATGCAGAGTGTAGATCGCACGCATGGCAGGGCACTGGTCCTTTTCACCAGCAATAACCTCATGCGTACTATCGCACGAAGGCTGGGACCGGAGTTTGAAGAACGCGGAATCCGTCTGTTGGTACAGGGAGTCGATCAGCAACGGCACGAGCTATTGCAGGAGTTCAAGAAGGACATTGACTCGGTATTGTTCGGGCTGGATAGTTTCTGGCAGGGAGTTGATGTGCCGGGCGAAGCGCTTGAACATGTCATCATAACGCGTCTTCCGTTTGCGGTGCCCAATCATCCTCTGATCGAAGCGAAACTCGAAGCGATCACCCGTCGGAACGGCAACTCCTTTCTTGAATACACGCTTCCCGAGGCGGTGTTGAAGTTCCGACAGGGCGTCGGCAGGTTACTCCGGTCAACAGCGGATCGGGGAGTTGTCACCGTTCTTGATTCACGTATTCTCAAAAAGAGGTACGGAAGAGTGTTTATCAGCTCACTTCCAAGCTGCAGGGTCGAAATCCTTAAGGAAAACGGTGAAGTTCAGTATGAGGAGCCGTCAGAGTGGTAGCTGCAAGTCGTTGCAGGACAGTGAGATACAGCCTCAACATTCAGAAACCCTTGATTTTATTGGTGATTTTGAATGACGCTATTTGATTCTATGTTGGAATTACCTATCTTTTCAGCGGTTTAACGAGTTTGTGTAAAGCTTCAGTTTCACAAAATCATATCACCCCAACATCATCAAGGAGACTTATGGCTAAAGCAATGTCCAAGTCGGCAATCCTTGCACACTTCGCAGAAAAATTTGAAATGAAGCGCAAGGATGTTGCTGCAATCTTCGACGAGCTCGCAGCACTCGCCTACAAGGAGGCCAAGAACCAGTTCACCATTCCGGGCATCGGAAAGCTGGTGATGGTTGAGCGGAAGGCGCGCATGGGCCGCAACCCTGCAACGGGTGAACAGATCCACATTCCTGCCAAGACGGTTGTGAAGTTCCGCATCGCCAAGGCTGCGAAGGACGCTATCCTCGCAAAGAAGAACAGCCGCTAATCACGCTCAGCGTGTGTTTTCAAAGAGTCCTGCCGCATCAAGCGGCGGGACTTTTTGTTTGTTGATACCCTCTTCTCCTCACCTTGCCTGTCCCGAGCATGTTTTGTACATTGACCCTGCAATGAGCAATCCGATCAAAACCATAAAGCGCTACATCGGGAGTTTCGGGCTGGTTGAGCAGGCCATGGTGGTTGCCATTACTGCTATTTGTGTAGCAATGGCCACGTTTACTGCAACAATCATCCTGACCGGCGAAAAATGGCGTTGGATTGATGGAATAAACCTCGTAGCGCTGGGGGTGATCGGGTTTACGAGCGTCGTCTTCATGCTCAAATACGGAAGGGCACTCGACGAGCAACGGCGGCAACTCCTCGCCATCACCACAATTGCGGAAGCTGTCAACAGGTCGGTTGAACTGAACCACGTGTTACAGTCCGCCCTCAACAAGGCAACCGAACTGCTCAATACCCCCTTTGGCTGGATATACCTTCCCGAGGAAGATCATCTCACACTAAAAAGCTCGAAGGGCACGTTCGAGGACTTCCTCAAACTGCCGACACACGCGGCAGTCCCCGTTTCGACCTGGCTTCATCAACCCCGCGTCGAGAGAGAGTATCTTTCGGATTCGGTCGGGCACATTGACAGCACGCTGAAAGAAATGGGCATCCAGTTCTGGGCGTCAATCCCGTTGACCTCGAACGAAGGGGTTCTCGGACTACTGGTCGTCGCGGGCGAAAAATTTGATATGTTCTCGGCAAAGGAAGCTGAACTGATGGAGGCCTTTGGCAACCAGATCAGCGTTGCCCTGAACAATGCCAAGTTATTCGACAGGCTGAAGCGTTCAGAGCGACTCTATTTCGATCTCTTTGAGAACTCGCCCGACATGTATCTCAGTGTCAATCGCAGCCACGTCGTCACCGGATGTAACACCACGGGGGCAAGGATGCTCGGCCTCCAGAAAGAAGAAATTATTGGAAGGAAGTTTGAAAGTCTCTTCGTTGAAGAGCAGCGCCCGCAGCTCGAAGAAATCATGATCAGAATGTTCTACGAGGGACAAGGTATCAGCGACCTCGAAGAACAGATGGTGAAGCACGACGGCAGCCGCATGTATGTGAATGTCAACTCATCACTTGTCTTCGATGAAAAGGGTTCAACTGTTCATGCACGCATCGTGGCCCGTGACATTTCCGAACGGAAAAAAATGGAGGCGGCGATACTGCACGCGCAGAAAATCGATAGCATCGGGAATCTTGCAGGCGGCATAGCGCATGACTTCAACAACATCCTCGCCGCCATCCTCGGCTCGGCCTCTATTATGCGAAGGCACATGCCCGAAGATCATGAGTTTGCGAAGTACGTTGAGATCATTGATGGCGCCGCTCGCCGGGGTTCGTCCCTCACGCGTCAGCTGCTCACGTTCGCCCGCAAGACCGAAAACATCATCAAACCCGTCGATATTCACCCCTTGCTGGAGGAAACACTGATTCTCTTTGAGCGGAGCGTAAGCAAGGAAATAATCGTCCGCAAGAGCTTCACTGCCGAGCCGGTGCATGTGAACGGGGATGACGGACAAATCCAGCAGGCAATTCTCAACGTGTTGTTGAATGCACGCGATGCAATGGAGTCGGGGGGGATCGTCACGATATCCACCCGCAATACCATCGCAGATGCACGGACAGCCAGCCAGTTCTCTTCCGTCAAGCCGGGTCGTTTCGTCGAAATCAGCATCGGCGATACCGGGCACGGCATGGATGAGAGAATGAAGGAGCGTATCTTCGAGCCGTGGTTTACAACAAAGGAATTCGGGACGGGTTTGGGGCTTTCCGTTGTCTATGGCGTTGTGCAAAGCCACGGCGGTTTCATCAATGTGGATACTGCGGCAGGCCGGGGAACAACATTTACCATGTACTTCCCGAGCTCCGATGCTAGGGCTAAGTCAGAACTGCGCAAGCGGCATCAGCGCATTCCGCGCGGCAACGAGGGGATCCTGATCATCGATGACGAGGTGAGCGTCTGCGAAATAGCCAAGGATATGCTCACAAATCTCGGCTATTCTGTGAATTACGTACATGACGGCAAAGCGGGCGTTGAAATGTATCGCACACGTCGTGCCTCTGTTGATCTGGTGATGATGAACATGAATATGCCTCTTATGGGAGGCCGGGAAACATTCCGGCAGCTCAAGATCCTGAATTCCGCTCTCCCGATTCTCATCGTGACAGGGCACGGCAAAGCGATTGTCGATGAGCCGGGCTGGCCTGCTGAAATCAACGGATACCTCCAGAAGCCCTTCCAGCTAGAGGATTTGGCGATAAAGGTGCGCCACGTTCTTGACAATCGCCATCAGCCTGTTTCGGCCCATCAGTAATGACTGACATGAACTTTTTCGAAGAGCTCAGACAGGAGCGCGAGAGCCGCAGTATCACCCTTGCGGAAATCTCAGACGCAACCCTGATTAATCTCAAGATGCTGGAGGCACTCGAGCAGGGTAACGTTGACGTGCTGCCGCAGGCGTATGTGCGGGCGTTCATTAGAGAGTATGCCGGCGTCGTCGGGCTCGACAAGCAGGAAACTCTGAACAAATACGACCGATGGCTTAATGCGCGCAAATCGGCCGAATCCGGCAAGCCGGCGAAGGAAGAGCAACCGCCTGAGGCCGGAGACAAACCTAAGGAGCTCTGGACTGACAAACTCCAGCGTTTGATGCCTTCGATTCTCCGTATCGGGGCGGCGGTAATTCTGCTCGTTCTTGTCGACATTGTACTTTGGACTGTTCTGGATAAAGAACCGCAGCAAGAGGTGCAAGAAAAGCCGTTTCTTGAAGGGGCAAGAGAGTCGGAGGAAAAAGCAGCAGTCGAGGATAGCATTCGCGGACTCCCCGTCTACGGTCGAAAAGCTGCACCTGCGCTCAGTCCGACGGACAGCTTGACACTTACCGCAACAACAACAGACAGCGTCTGGATGCAGATTGTCATCGACGACACGTTGCAACGGGAGTATCTCATGTTTCCCAACACGAGCTTGAGCTGGAAGGCACGCAGAGAATTCCTTCTTGCCGCCGTTGGGAATCCGACAGCGGTCACCTTTACGCTCAACAACAAACACCTCTCGATTCCTGTCAGGGCCGGGTTCGTAACGCGCGATGTCCGTATCACACTTGATTCACTCCGGACCCGTTGATGCAGATGAGCGCCATCCCCCCGAACATTCTCGCCCGTGTCGAGAAGCTCCGCAAGGAACTGCACGAGCATGACTACCGCTACTACGTCCTTGCCGACCCGGCAATTTCGGATGAGGAATATGACAAGCTTATGCGCGAGCTGCAGGATATTGAGGCGAAGCATCCTGCACTCTACTCACCCGATTCACCGACACAGCGGGTCGGAGGACAGCCGACAAAAACATTTGCCACGGTAACACATTCGCCCCCGATGTTGAGCCTTGCCAACTCGTACTCGGAGGAAGAGATCAGGGAATTTGACCGGCGGGTCAGGAACCTTCTCGGCAGCGAGATGCCGCGCTATGTTGCAGAGTTGAAATTCGATGGCGTCGCCATTGCTCTGAAATTCAGGGATGGTGTTTTTGTGCAAGGAGCCACCCGCGGCGACGGAACCCAGGGGGATGATATTACACAGAATCTCAGGACAATCCGGACGCTTCCCCTTCGCCTCCGCAACCCGGCACGTGAGTTCCTTACCATCGAGGTGCGTGGCGAGGCGTTCATGCACAATGATGATTTTGTCAGGATGAACAAGCAACGGGAGGATGCAGGCGAGAAGCTCTTCATCAATCCCCGCAATTCGACAGCGGGGACACTGAAGATGCAGGATCCAAAAATCGTTGCATCCCGGCCGATCAAGATGTTCGCATATTCCCTGCTGGCACCCGATGCAGATCTCACGAGTCACTACAAGAGTCTTGACATTCTGCGGTCGCTCGGACTGCCGGTGAACGAACACTCGCGGCTTTGCAGGAACATCGACGAGGTAATTGAGTTCTGGAAAGAATGGGAGGGGAAACGAGACTCTCTCCCCTACGACATTGATGGAGTCGTCGTTAAAGTCGATTCACTTGCGCACCAGGCAAGGCTTGGAAGCATCGCAAAGAGCCCCCGATGGGCGATAGCATTCAAGTTCACGTCACGCAAGGCGGAAACAGTTCTTAACGGCATTACTCTGCAGGTGGGACGCGTAGGCACAATAACGCCAGTCGCCGATCTGAAGCCGGTGTTTGTCGGCGGCACAACTGTCAGCCGCGCCAGTCTCTACAACATGGACTACATCAACGAACTCGACCTCCGCATCGGCGATACAGTTATTGTAGAAAAAGGTGGCGATGTAATCCCAAAGGTCACGGGTGTGCTTGCCGAGAAGCGGCCCAAAGGGGCTTCCCGTTTCTCAATGCCAGCCCGTTGCCCCGAGTGCAATACCCGGCTTTTCAAGCCCGAAGAAGAGGTAAACTACTACTGTGAAAACTCGGAATGTCCGGCACAGGTGAAGGGTCGAATTGAGCACTTCGCTATGCGTAGCGCAATGGACATCGAGCGATTGGGAGAAGCGGTCATCGAACAGCTGGTCGGGCTTGGCTGGGTCAGGAACTGTGCCGATCTCTATTCCCTGCACACACACGCCGAAGAGTTGATGAGCCTCGACAGGTGGGGAAAAAAGAGTGCGCAAAACCTTCTTGACGCCATACAGGAAAGCAAGAAGCGACCTTTTCAAAGAGTTCTCTTTGCCCTCGGCATCAGGCATGTAGGACAGGGCGTTGCGCAACTCCTCGTTGAGCGCTTCCGCTCGATCGATGCGCTGATGCAGGCGGACGCAGAAGAACTGCAGAGTGTGAACGGTATCGGGCCGCAGATTGCAGAAAGTGTGGTCAGGTTCTTCAAAGAAAAGCACAACAAAGAAATCATCAAACGGCTTAAAGCCGCGGGACTTTCACTTGAAGCACAATCCGTCGCAACGAAAGGTAAACTCGCCGGAAAGACATTCGTTCTCACAGGCACGCTCCCCACACTCACCCGCGAGGATGCGAAGCAACTCATCGAAGAGAACGGCGGGAAAGTCGCCTCGGGCGTCAGCAAGAGTGTGGACTTCGTACTTGTCGGCAACGATGCCGGCTCGAAGCTGGAGAAGGCAAAGAAGCTGGAGCTGAAGATTATCAGTGAGGATGATTTCCACAACATGATATGATATTCAGGACTCGACGTGTTTGACTCACTACGTATGACAATAGGCGCCGGACTGGCGCGCATGAAGTTCCGCAAAACGCAGGACCCCGTGATCTCCTTCTCCGGTGTGGTAACAAAGGCACGGACTGTCCTGGTTATCCTGCCGCTGGACAAGCGCGAGTTGCTCTCCGCGTTCCAGATGATCGAGTTGTTGAAGAAATCGTTCCGGGAGGAGGACATAACCGTTGTCGGCGATGAACGCGGTCAGGAAATCAAGCGCTTGATGCCGAAGAGCCATTTCCTGAAACTGCAGCAGAACGATATTTCCGCGTTCTTTCATCCGCGTCAGCAGTTTCTTTCGCAGTTAAAGTCACGCGCCTTTGATGTCGCAATCGATCTCAACCTTGACTTAGTTCTCCCCTCAGCCTATATTTGCAGGGAGAGTAATGCACGTGTCCGGGTTGGATTTGCCGGACCTCGTGCGGACTACTTCTACAACTTCCAGATCCAGCCCGATCCCATACAACCGCGCAGCAGTATTTACGACCGGGTAGCAAAGTGTCTCGAGATGTTTTAGCCGGGAGGTGCAGCCTATGAATTTTGAAACCGAAAAGAACGGGAACAGCGTAACGCTGATCCTCAAAGAGCGGAAGCTCGACTCGTCTGTTTCCCCCACACTCAAGGGGGAGTTCCTGATTCTCTGCAAGCCGAAGGTCGAAACGCTGTACGTGGATCTGAAGGCCGTTGAGTTCTGCGACAGCAGCGGGTTAAGCGCCTTGCTCATCGCCGACCGGAAGATGAAGGAACACGGCGGCAAGGTTGTTCTGCGCAACGTCCACAAAAATGTCGCAAGCCTCATGCGCATTTCGATGCTCGACCGGGTCTTCCAGATCGAGGAATCCCGCCATCACACTCAGAAGCACTAAGCCGGTGTAATGGGATTCACGACGCTCGACTATATCATCGTCGTCCTGTATCTGATCGGGATGGCGGTGTTCGGGATAGTGAGCGGCGGCAAGCAAACCTCACTCCGCGATTACTTCCTTGGCAGCAAACAAATCCCCTGGTGGGCAGTCTGTTTTGCGATTGTTGCGACAGAGACCAGTACGCTTACCTTTATCAGCATTCCCGGCCTCGCGTACGCAACCAACCTGAATTTTCTGCAGGTCACATTCGGGTACCTTCTCGGGCGGATTGTC
Organism: uncultured Chitinophagales bacterium; assembly: GCA_964495695.1. Classification (GTDB taxonomy): domain Bacteria; phylum Bacteroidota; class Ignavibacteria; order UBA10030; family UBA6906; genus CAADGV01. The sequence goes on from CAZBWR010000065.1 coordinate 19,080, forward strand.
ATCAGCTGGGTGTTGCTGCCCGCATATGCGCGCGGCGACCTCGTAACAGCGTACCAGCTTCTTGCCACGAGGTTCGGTCCCGCGATGCGCAATCTCGCAAGCATCACCTTCATGGTTACCCGCATGTTCGCCGATGGTGTGCGCCTTTTTGCGACTGCCATTCCGCTGGCGATTCTCCTGAAGGGATGGCAATCATTCACACACGTTCCTAACGAACAGATTTATACCGTCGCCATTGTTGTGATGGCTATGATAACGCTGGTGTACACGTACATTGGCGGCGTGCGGGCTGTTATCTGGACCGATGTAGTCCAGATGTGCATTTATCTTGGCGGCGCAATCGGAGCGATGATTGTGATTCTGCAGGAACTTCCGCCCGGTGATCTTGCTGTCCCGGCGGAGAAGCTCGCAATCCTCAACGGAGGCCTCAACCTCGGGTTGAACGAATTCTTCTCCTCCCCCTATACTCTTGTAGCCAGCATCATTGGCGGAGCATTCCTCTCGATGGCGTCGCATGGTACAGACCAGATTATTGTGCAGCGACTCCTGACGGTCGGCAGCCTCCAGGGAAGCCGTAAAGCCCTGATTGGCAGCGGTGTTCTTGTGATTATCCAGTTTGCGATCTTTCTTGCCATCGGCGTTCTTCTCTTCGCCTATTATGAGGGCGCGTCACTTTCATCACTCGGTGTTTTGAAAGGGGACGAGATCTTTCCGAAATTCATTATCGAACAGATGCCGACCGGACTTTCGGGAATCATTATCGCGGGACTGCTGGCGGCTGCGATGTCGACCCTCTCCGGGTCGGTTAACTCGCTGGCCGCTGCAACGATGAATGACATCTACAAACCGTATTTCGGAAAATCAAACAGCGAGTCGAAAGACCTCCTGCTATCACGTTTGTTCTCGCTTGCCTGGTGCGGCGTATTTGTTGCGGTAGCCATCTTCTTCATCTCCAATACATCGCAGGCGCTTGTGGAGCTGGCGTTGAGCATTGCATCCGTAACGTACGGCGGAATGCTGGGGACCTTCCTCCTCGGGGCGTTGTTCAAGCGTCCGGCGCAAGCTGATGCAATAATCGGCTTTGCGGCGGGAATCCTCGCTATGGCCGTTGTGTTCTCTCTCAAATCTGTTGCGTGGACGTGGTACACGTTCATTGGTTGTGCCATTACCGTTCTGGTGGGGAATTTGTCGGCTTATATCCGGTTGCGTGCAGCACGGGGATAATTCCGGCATAATGTGCTTTTTGCGATAACCCCGTATTTTGTGTATTGTGAAATGTCTGGGAATAACCGTAAGGTCTCATGGGGAAAACGATCATCACGTATTCACGATACATCCGCAGGTTCGTCGTCTTGGCACTTCTGCTGTTGCCGGCCGCAAATCTCCCGGCTCAGGAGAAAGTCCTGAGAACACTGGAAAAGCAAATCCTGATGGCTTATGTCATGCTGGATTTCACGACGCTGCAGAAGCTGTACGCGGACGAGTTTGTTAACATTAATCATGACGGGACGTTGCAAACCAAAAAGCAGATTGTGGAGATGATTAGAATGGCGACGATCAGACTTGATTCCATTCCCGTCTCAGACTCACAGATTCGCTTTTACGGAAACACGGCAATCATCACAGGAATCAGGACGTTTCACCGCGCCGGCAAGATCCTCGGAGTTGTGCGGTACACGGACGTCTGGGTCAACAAACGGAGCCAATGGCAGTGCGTATCTGGACAACTCACCCCGGTACCGGACAGAAAGTAGCAGTCATCGCGCTGGTATTTCTGCTCTGCACTCTTGCTGCTCCTGCCGCAAGAAGCCAGGGAGTCGCTCAAGGCACACGCATTGATCTGACCGCGAAGCTCAATCTGAACACCGGGCAGTTCGCCCAACTCTTTGTACCTGATTTCTACTGGCCGACCGTCGACGACCGATTTACCCTTGTCTTCCACTTGCATAGTGCGTCCTGGGCTGCGGAAGATCAGGTGTACCGCTCAAACACCAACGCCATTCTCGTTAACATTCACCTCGGGGCGTTGTCGAGTCCCTACCAGAATTACTTCACGAACCACGCGAATTTCCAGAGAATTCTCGACACAACAATCGCTGTTCTCCGCTCGAACAATATCATTGCGCAGCCGGTCATCAACAAGCTCATTGTTACTTCATTCAGTGCCGGCTACGCCGGCGTGCGGGAGATCTTCAAGTCGTACTACAACCGGATTGATGCGCTGACGCTTGCCGACGGCTTGCATAGCAACTCGGATTCGTCAACGATGCGTACACAGATGCAGGACTTTCTCCGGTTTGCCCGGGATGCGGCAGCGAGGCGGAAGGTGTTTCTCCTCACTCACTCCAGTATTCCAACCTCCGGATACGCAAGCACGACAGCAACGGCAAATTATCTCATCCAAAACACCGGTATCACCCGGATTCCGCATAGTGCCGTTGATGAGATTGGAACACAATACTCCCGCGCAGACACGGGGCATTTTCGTTTGAAGGGTTATCTTGGCGAGACCGCTTCCGACCATCTTCGTCACTTGCACAACATGCATCTCATGCTCGCCCGGGCTGTGCGGCTCCTTGACTCAACGACTGCCTCCGTCGATGATGTTCAGACAAAACCAGAGGGCTTTCATCTCTACCAGAACTATCCGAATCCTTTCAATCCCGAGACGACGATACAATTCTCTACAGGGACTAACGCGGTTGTATCTCTTCGGATCTTCGATCTTCTCGGCCGTGAAGTAGCTACGCTTCACAACGGATTCATGCCGGCGGGTACACACAGTGTGCATTGGCGGCCGGAGGGACTTGCAAGCGGTTCTTATCTGTACAGACTTCAAGCGGGCGGTCATACAATAACCCGACGATTTGTGTTTCTCAAATGAGCCTTTCAAGCGATCTGCAGCGTACTCTCGTTTCCCTCATTCGCAGCCAGCACGTGGCAGCGCTCGGCACCATACGGATGGGAGCCCCCGAAGTCAGCATGGTACTGTACCTGCCCGCCAATGACTTGTCAGCCTTTTTCATGCACATCAGCGGACTGGCGCATCACACGCAGAACATCAAGCGCGAGCCCCGCGTGAGCCTGATGATCATGGAAAGCTCATCGGACAGCAAGCGCACTCAGCAATTGCCACGAGTATCGGTTCAGGGGCGAGCAAATCCCTTTTCGCCGGAATCGGAGGGATACACGGAAATCCGGCAGGCATACATCAACCGATTTCCGGAATCCGAAATGATGTTTACGCTTGGGGATTTCGGATTGTACAGGATAGATCCTGTTTCTGGACGCTTCGTTGCCGGATTCGCCCAGGCGCACAACTTGACTGCTGCGGACTTTATCGAAGCTGCTCACGCATTCCCGGAACAATAGCAGGTTTACCATGACCGATGATCAACTCATGATGTACGGGCTTGCCGCACTCACAGTCGTAGCGCTCGGGCTTGGCTTCGGGATCGTGAAGAAGATATTCAGGGTTACCTTCTTTATCATTGCGGGGCTTGCCATCATCATCATCCTGTTGAGGCTCTTATAGTATGCGGCATACGATTGTCATCCTTGCTGCAGCATTTGCATTGGCCGGCGTCGTGCTCGTGAAGATTTACGTCAGTAACGGAACCGCACACGAAGAGGCCCTCTACCTCCGCAACATCAACTTCCATCTCCAAACAGAGCTTTATGAGTTGTATAAGGGGAACCAGCATGACGTAGTGATGCTTGGCAATTCGCTCACCCAATGGGTGGACTGGAATGAACTACTGGGACGAAGAGACATTGCAAACCGGGGCATTGCGAGCGACGTCACGGAAGGCTACCTGAACCGAATGCAATATGTGGTTAACCTTCGTCCTAAAATCTGCTTCATTGAGGGGGGAATAAACGACATCTACGCCGGGGTAACTATCGATCAAGTATATTCAAATATCCTGAGGATAGTAGATACGCTTCAGGCACACAACATCATCCCCGTCATCCAATCCACCCTATACGTCTCCCCGAAATGGCGCAACGCCGCCGAAAAGAACCCGCTTGTCCGGCACCTTAACACTCGTTTGAAGGAGTTTACTGAACGCTCAGGCATTATCTTCCTCGATCTCAACGCAGTCTTGTCCGCCGGAGAACAATTGCGCGATGAATACACCTACGACGGCGTTCACTTAAACGCCTCGGGCTATGCACTGTGGGGAAAGGAAGTTGCAGGAGTGCTTCGTGAGCACGGACTATGAATCGCAACAATTTTCGTTGATTGCTTCTGCAGGTTCTTTCTTCTACATTTGAGCGGCTTACCCACCAAGTGAAAGGCATCTCGTATGACCGAAGGTTCACAAGCTGAATTATACTGGTTCCTCCTGGGCCTGTTTTTTTTCCTTGCGGAACTTGCCTTGCCCGGTTTTGTCATCATGTTCTTTGGTATTGGTGCATGGATTACAGCATTGTGTATTTTCCTTGGTGTTGCAGAGGCATTCAATACGCAACTCGTCATGTTTCTTGTGTCGTCTCTTCTCACCCTTGTGTTGTTTCGCAAGAAGGGGAAAAAGTACTTTCAGGGACGCGTCTCCCAGAAAGCAACCGATGACTCAACTCTTGACGATTTAAAGGGATCGAAAGGTGTTGTTATCGCGGATATCCAGGGCTCACGCCCCGGAGGAAAGGTGGAAGTCCACGGCACCAACTGGAATGCTGTGGCGGACTCCGACATCCCGAAAGGCACGCACGTGGAAGTTGTTGAACGGCGGAACCTTACTCTGGTGGTACGGCCTTTGTAACACTGGCATCCTGCACCACTCCACTCACTTCCTGAAAGGACATATGCTATGGGCGTCGAAACTGTAATCTTCATTCTCCTGGCGTTCTTTATTCTCATTATCGTATTGCGGACTGCGCGGGTGGTTCCGCAGAAGACCGTCTTTATCATTGAGCGCCTCGGCAAGTATCACCAAACACTTGATGCCGGTTTTCATTTTCTCATTCCATTCATCGACCGTGTTGCATACAAACATTCGATGAAGGAAATGGTGATCGACGTGCCCCCGCAGACATGCATCACCAAGGACAATATCGCTGTGGAGGTTGATGGCATTCTGTACATGCAAATCATGGATCCCGTGAAGGCGTCGTACGGTATCAGCGACTATGTATTCGCCTCGACCCAGCTCGCGCAAACCACGATGCGCAGCGAAGTGGGAAAGATAGAACTTGACAGAACGTTTGAAGAACGGGAGAAAATCAATTCTGAAATCGTTGCGGCGGTGGACAAAGCGTCCGAGCCCTGGGGACTGAAGGTAACGCGGCACGAAATAAAGAATATTCTGCCGCCGACAAGCATCAAAGATGCGATGGAGAAGCAGATGCGTGCCGAACGGGAGAAGAGGGCCCTCATTGCCGAGTCCGAAGGAGACAAACAGGCAAAGATCAACCGTGCAGAAGGTGACAAGCAGGAAGCAATCGCCAAATCGGAAGGCGAGAAGATGAAGCGGATCAACGAAGCCGAGGGCCGCGCGCAGGAGATCGAGCGTGTTGCGTTGGCAACAGCAAAGGGAATCCGTGAAATTGCCAATGCCATCAACGACAAGGGTGGCATTGACGCGGTCAACCTCAGGATTGCTGAATCATATCTCGGCGAGTTCGGCAAGCTTGCACAGAAAAACAACGCTATGATTATTCCATCCAATCTGGCGGATGTCGCGGGCGTTGTCGCGTCCATTGGCAAGATCTTCTCGACCATGAATTCCAAGGAGTCCGAACCGTCAGGACAGAAGAGATAGCGCTGCTGGATTCGATTGATGATCTACGTTGACGTTGCGGTACGTGACCCGGTACAGGGACCGGAACATGACGCAACGTTCCGGTCATTCGTTAAGCAGAATCTCTGTGGGGCGACCGATGAGTCGCCCCTTTCTGATTTATCCGGGATACTGGCAATTGGCCTCACGCTGTGTCTCCCTGTTTTGCATTTGACCCCCGATTTTCTTCTCTTACAGCATAT
>CAZBWR010000066.1:0-10449 GCA_964495695.1 uncultured Chitinophagales bacterium
GCAACGACTTGCTTGACAATCGCGCAAAGTTACATTATTTGTGAGTCAATGCGCATATGCTTGTATGCCAATTGGTTGAATATGTCACCCCCTCTACGTACTTTTTGTTGGCACATTTAGGCGCTATTCCCCCCTCGCAAAGTTCTGAGTTTAAGAATTCGAATGAAGAAGTTCGTTGCTATAGTGTTTCTGTCACTTTACGTCTACAACATTGCCGGATATCTGGCATTGTTTGCGGTGATGCAGCAGCGCGCCCGGGCTGAGATCAAGAAGGCTCTGAAACTGAGCGTACCCGAACACGAACTTCATCATTTTGCTTTCCATACCTACTCTTTGCAGGCGGGACACTATCCAATTCAATGGATCGAGGAGCATGAGTTCCGGTACAACGGTGGTATGTATGACATAGTTCGCAGTCATACAAAGCACGATACAACCTACTTCGTCTGCGTCAACGACGTGCAGGAAGAGAGGCTCTTCGCTCATCTTGACTCGCATGTACAACGGCACATGGGTGACTCCGGACAGCCCGGAAAATTCGACTCGTTCAAGGATGTCTTCAAAGACTCCCTGGCCCGGGCAGCCTACGTGGCCCCTACGGGTACTGCTTGTGAAAAACTGCTCCCTCCGGATTTACACGAATATCTCTTTTTCGAGCCCGAAGTTCCTTCACTTCCTCCACGCATTTCTTGAGCTCACCCTCCGCGCATACTCATACCTTGGTCCATTCTCGGTCCGGTTCAGAGCAAGCGCAGGGGTGTACTTTCTGATTCTTCCGGCAGAAACGCTACGCCGGAATCCAATTTTCAATTTCTACTCAAGGAATGAATATGAATTGTCGCTATTCTCTTTTTTCCGGAGTAGGGATATTGCCTTTGTTGTTTGGCGTTACGTTCTTGGCGTCGGCCCAGATCGAGATCTCGGAGCAGGTGGATACACTACGCTCATACCAGGTCGACGAGGTTGTCATCAGCGGAACCCGAACACCCACGAAGGTGATTGATATCCCCTATTCCGTACAGCGTATAAATAACTTCGAATACAAATTCGAGAAGAAAGTCAGCGTAAGCGACGTAATGAGCGGGACACCCGGCTTGTTCATGCAATCGCGGTACGGCAACCATGACGTACGGATATCCATCCGCGGGTTCGGCAGCAGATCCAACACCGGCATACGGGGGGTCAGGATACTGCAGGACGGTATCCCCGAATCAGAGCCGGACGGACAGACACGCATCGAAGCCGTGGACTTTCAGAATATCGGTACAATTGAAATCGTGAAAGGAAATGCGTCTTCACTCTACACGAATGCTCCCGGCGGGGTAATCAACTTCATCAGCGACCTGAACTTCAGCCGCTCGCACGTTTCACAATTCAACCAGTACGGGTCCTTCGGGCTGAGCAGCAATGGATTCAAGGTCGCTGTGAAAGAAAGAAATTACCGGTTTCTCACGACATATAATTACCACGCGTCGAAGGGATTTCGGGACCACAGCCAGGACTACTGGCACATTCTCAACTCCACACTTGAGACAACTCCGACACCCCTCTCGAAGCTGACACTCCTCGGCTACTACGTAACGGGTCTTATCAAACTTCCGGGCTCATTGACACAAGCGCAGTATGACAAAGATCCGTTTCAGCCGAATAAGCGAGACGTTGATCGCGACGCCAAACGCATTTCGAAAAAGGGGCGCATCGGCATACGCTATGAGACTGCATTTGACGAGGACCGGAACAACGAAATCGAAATCACCGGCTACGGAACCATCAAATACTTCCACAGGACCGCGGCAACATACCGCATTTTCAACAGAAGCGGAATCGGGGCAACGGGAAAATTCATCAACCGCTCTACAATCCTCGGAAACAGGAACGAGTTCACAGTCGGCGGCGACCTCTTCTACCAGTACGGTCCGATCGAAGAGTACAACAACATCGCGGGGTTGAAAGGGGATCTGTTACTTCACCTCACCGACGAGACGATCAGTAACGCAGGGGCTTTTATCCAAAACTCCTTCAGCCTGATACCGGAACGCATGAATCTCCTCCTTACAGGCCGGTATGATAACGTCCTCTTTGTTGCCAACAATCAACTGCTTGCTGTACAGAACTATCGCCGCTCGTTCAACAAGTTTACACCGAAAGCAGCTCTGAACTATAAATTCACACCGACGATTGCAGCATACACATCCTACGGACTCGGGTTCGACACACCTGCCGGAAACGAGCTGGACAACTATCCGCTTACCAGCAACCCGAACGTGATGTTGAATCCCGACCTCAATCCGCAATCATCGAAGAACTTCGAAATCGGGATCAAGGGCTCCGTTTCGGCAGACGGGCTTGATTTCTTCCGGAAGATGTTTTTTGAAGTCACCTACTTCAATACGACGATCAACGATGAAATAGTCCCGATCGAAGTGGATGGCGCGACCTACTTCCAGAATGCCGCCAAGACCAACCGGAGCGGATTGGAAGTTGGTGCGGACGCCGAATTGTTCTACGGCTTCAGGGTGAAGGGTGCGTACACGTTTTCCAACTTCAAGTACGATGAATACGTGGCTACGAACATTGTTCTTGAGCAGGGGAACTTCGTCGTGCGTCGCGGAAGGTTCTCCGGCAATGTCGTCCCGAGTGTCCCGAAGCACAATTTTTCCCTCGCATTATCGTACACACGGGTATTGCATGACAATGTCACGGGGTTCCTCAAGACACATTTTATGAGCGTAAGCGGAATGTATGCTGATGATCTGAATTCCGCCAAAACACCCGGCTACCGGCTTCTGAATTTGTCCGGAGGCGTAGACCTGGTGTTTAACAAGTTCAATATCCTCCTGTCGGGAGGAGTCAACAACGTTACGGACAGACGCTACATCGCATTCATCAATATCAATTCGATTCGCAAGGAGTTCTTTGAGGCAGGCGAGCCGAGGAACTATTTCGGCGGCATCACACTCGGGTACACCTTGTAGAACGATCTCAGCATTTCATCTCACACCGGAGCCAAACAGGCTCCGGTCTGTTGTCAACGGAGGTTTCCATGTTCATCTTCTCCAGGGCCGCAGTGATTGCGGCCATCATCATTGCAGGCATGGCTGATACAGTCCGTGCAAAGGTCGGCGTTGGCTCGTCCCTCTCGACTGTGACAATCGGCCAGCCGTTCCGGATTTATCCAAGCAACGTGACACAGACGGAAACATTCATCACTCGTCATCCTCACAACCAGTCACTCCTCTTCGCCAGCGCCAACACAATCAATCCGGCGAACGGTTTCATCAGTGAGGGGGTGTACGTTTCCACAAACGGAGGGCAATCCTGGCGAGGGAGCGATACGTGCAATGGAGCGCTGATCACTGCCCACCGCGGAGACCCCGGAATCGCCATTGACAAAAACGGAACGTTTCTACTGGTCCGCCTTGGCTCGTCGCCAGGACTATATGGACATTTCTCCACTAACAACGGATTGACATGGGCGGGACAGCGGACGATTGCGAATAACGATCAAGACCGGGCTACCCTTGCTTCGGATGGCGATCCGACAAGCAGCTTTTACGGACGCTCGTACACCGCCTGGGTTCGCTTTGCACCCCCTTATCCCGTCTACTATTCTCGGACAGACGATGGTGGGGCAACGTGGTCAGCACCGGCCCAGATCAATTCACCAACGCAACGAAGTCAGGGGGCGGAGATTTCCATCGGTCCCGGTGGTCGAATAAACCTCTGCTGGGCTGGTGTCATCAACACATCGCCATTCACAGAAGACTATGTCGGATTTGCAACATCAACTAATGGAGGCGCCAGCTGGACGATCTCCGAAAATGCGTTTGATATGAACGGCATTCAAGGTGTGTTTCCACAGAAGACAAATATCCGCGTGAACGGCCTTCCCAAAATCGACACTGATGTAACAGGAGGGCTTCGGAACGGCTGGATTTATATCGTCACGACGCAACGTAACCTCCCTCCGGCTGGATCAGATCCGGACGTTATCATTCATCGGTCAACCAACAACGGCCAAACTTGGCTCCCCGGGGTCCGTGTGAACACAGACCCCCTGAACAACGGAAAGGCACAATACTTCCCAGCGGTCCATGTGGATAACGGGGGAGGCGTGAACGTGCTTTACTATGACGACCGGAACACCTCTGCCGACTCGGCGGGAGTGTACATGGCGCGCTCAACTGACGGCGGGGAAACCTGGACAGACTACAGACTCACAAACTATCACTTCAAGCCGACGCCGATTGGAGGACTGGGACAAGGATATCAGGGGGACAACATCTCGATGACTTCGAGCGGAAACACCCTATGGCCTGTATGGATGGACAACTCCACCGGGCTTTACCAGGCATGGACGGTACCGGTCACGATTCAAACCACGAGCACACCGGAAGCCTCCATCCCCTTCTCGTTCTCGCTTGAACAGAATTATCCGAATCCCTTTAATCCTTCAACGCGCATCAGTTTCACTCTTCCGACAGCCGGGGTCATTTCACTGAAGGTCTTCGATCTCACGGGAAAAGAGCAGGCAACAATCATGGAGGGAGAACTACAGGCTGGTCTGTATGAGCGGGAGTTTTCAGCGGATGCACTCGGCAGCGGCGTGTACTTCTACCGCCTCAGTACGAGTACGGGAACACTTACCCGCAAAATGGTCGTATTGAAATAAAAGTCATCGTGCAAGCAGCATCTTCTTTACCTCGGTATATTTTCCGGCGGTGAATCTCAGAAAATAGACACCGCTGGAAAATGCCGAGGCATTCCATGACGTCAGATATGTACCTCTCCCCCTTGGACCCTGCGCAATGGTAGCGATCCTTCTGCCAAGAACATCATACACTCCGAGATCGATAACTCCTTCGTTCCCGACAACATAACTTATCGTAGTGGATGGATTGAATGGGTTCGGGTAGTTCGGGTGCAAGCGGCTCGCGAGCGGTGAAGACTGTTCGCTTGCATGCTCGACCGACGTCACATTATTGGAGTATTTGTATATGAACCCCGAGTCAGTGACGGCGTATCCGGTGCTCGAATCAGTGAAGACGAGGTCGAAGAACGTCCGCCAGCCGAAGGGCTCCGTTACCTGCCAGGTATACGCAGTGTCGTACGTGTACATGAGCTGATTGCCGATGGGAACCCACGCTTCCTTGTATGTCCGCCACGACATTGCTTTCGGCTGGCCGAAGTGTTCAAGGTAAATCCATTCCCATCTGTTACCGCCATCGTAACTGCGGACCATACTTGCGCCGAAATCGAAATCCCCCGCTATCCCGATTACATGCATTGAATCAACATAGTGCACTTCATAAACAGGTTCAGGGCTGATACCAAAGGCTGTCCACCGCTCTCCGCCGTTCGTCGTCCGCCAGATAACACCAGCAAAATCTAGCGCTCCCCCCATCGCATAGCCGTACTGCTTCGAGTAAAACGTAATGTTCAGGACGCTGAAGTTCATATGGAACGACGAATCAACCGCGGCCTGCTCCCATGACAATCCGCCATCAGACGTTTTGAATATTGATCCCTCTTCTCCGCCGATCCATCCGTTGAGGGAGTCGAAAAATGTAATGGCATGGAAGTACTTTCCCTTTATCGGGAATTCCGCAGCAACCCAGGAATTGCCTCCGTTTGTCGTCTTGATGACCTTGCTTCCGTGAAATGTCGTGTCATCCTGATAGTAAATCCAACTCAACGCGTACCCGTGCCGGGCATCCGTCATGAAGATGGCATTGATGTCCGAAGTGACATTCGAGTTCTGTTCGGTCCAATTCACGCCGCCGTCCGTCGTGCGATAGATTATCCCCTCCCTGCCGCATGCCCACCCTGACGTGCTGTCGATGAAACTGACCCGTAAAAAATCCCGTGTCGTGGGTTGGGCAATGCGGTGCCATTGCGTACGGACTGCATCAGTCGCCGCAAGCACAAGCAGCAAAACAACTGTGAATTTCATTCGCATGGTTAAACCGACCTGATCTCCCCTCCGGAACAGAACTCTATTCACCGGAAGTTTTTGGCTACTTCAACAATACCATTCTTTTCATCGAGACAAAATTGCCCGCCTTAATCGAGTAGAAGTACACTCCCGAGGCAAGTCCTTCCCCGGATATCGTCAATGAGTGCTCTCCTGCCTCACGATCACCGCTCAAAAGAACCCTGATTTCCCGTCCGAGCACATCATGGAGCGTAAGCCGGACATTTGCCGCTTGTGGAATAGTGTACCGGATTGTTGTAGTCGGGTTGAACGGATTCGGATAGTTTTGGTACAATACTGCCGCTTGCGGGATGGAATGTCTGATCTTAACATCGACAAGAGTACGGGGGACGTGGTTAATGTACTGCATGTTCGACCCTGTAGCGATGGTTCGGACCAACGCTCCGCTCGTATCAATCTCATGAATTCCGGCGCTGTTTGTTGTGAGGAATCTTCCATTCGGGAGCTGGTAAACGCCACGGTTGCCGGTTGCACCCGTGAGGACTCGGATGAACTGGCCATCCGGCTTGTAGAGCCTGATCCCTGTGCTTCCCGTCCCGGAGAAGTTCGCAACCGCTATATCACCCCCCGCAAGCTGGATGATCTGCTGTGGAAAGCTTGTGATAGAAGCCCACTGGCCAAGCGAAGCGCCACTATGATCGTACCGATGAACACCCGCCGGAGAACTGCTGGCTGTGACCAGCACATCATTTGTCCGGAAGAGAATCCCGAAAGGACTGTTCAACCCTCCCGCTCCAGCCGCAATAAATTGTCCGATATACGTTCCGGAGGCATCAAACTCTGCTACGCAATTCTGGTTGGCGCCGCTTGCCACCGCAACGACAAGATTGTTGTTTGACGGACGATATGCATGTCCACGTATATTGTCAAGGATGGCAGTATTAACGCCCCCTGCCGGAGCGTAGTAATTGATGTATGTCCCTGCCGTGTCGAAGTTCTGAACAAGGTCTGTTATCTGATCCGAAACAGTGATCGTGCCTGGTGGAGAGAGGCGTGCCTCTTTGGGGGAGGCGAGGATTCCGGGACTGGAGTGGATATATGCCGTATCAATCAAATCGCCCGTCAGAGGATCGAATGCCATTACCTTGTCAGCCGTCCAATCAGGCACCAGCAAATAGCCCGATGACCCGCCGGAGGCGCTGCCCCGCATCGGGTAATGAAAGATCGCAGAAGTTGGATTGATCCTGGCGCCATCAAACGGAAAGGCATCCTGAACATCCTCGAAGAACATCGCCATCCCGCCATCAAATGGATGCGCCGCATTGGTGATGACGGAGTAAACCGGCCTGCCATCTTCGATACCAAGCGCGTCAACCAGTACGCCGTTCGCCAAATATGCCGTCTTGGGAAGGCCAAGCCGGGCTGCAAGTTCTTTGGCTTCAAAACCGAGTTGCGGACTCTGTTCGTTGCGCAGAACCAGTTCTTCGAATGAGATGCGCGTCCCCGCGACACCTGTTGCTTCCATCAGAATAAAAGCCACCACTACAGACAGAAACAAAGACTTCATGATACCTCCTGGGGTTAGGGTCTTCTTGGTGGGTTTGCAGATAAACGTAGGGAGGTTTCAGATGAATGTCAACAACTTTCAGCGCACATTCACCACTTAGCGGATAAGGACCAGCTTTCGTGTAACAGTCGCCTGCTCGGAGACCAGGGTGAGGAAGTAGACGCCGCTCGGAATCTCCCCTCCGGATTCTCCACGTCCGTCCCACTCAACTGCTTGAATCCCATTGGAAACGTAACCCGAGAAAAGTTGCCGGACTTGTTGTCCGAGAGTGTTTCTGATCAAAAGGCGAACGTGTCCACTTGCCGGCAGATTGACCTGAACGGTGGCCGCCGGATTGGCAGGATTTGGATAAACCTTCAACAGCGAAGAATCTGACAACCTCGCATCACTGTTCACTGAATTAACAACCGAAATACGTGTGTAGTAGGTGTTAGACCAACCCGAAGTATTTCCGTCTGAATCCCGTACTCTCACCCTGAACCTGGCGGGCGTTCCTGCACTATCGAGAAGAATCGAACCATCGTTCCAGTTCATCCCCCCACCATTATACACAGTCACCCAGTTCCCTCCCGAACCGATGCTCATCTGTAGTTCCGATCCTATAACATCGGGTTCAAGCGGCTGTCCATCCTGCCAACCTGTTCCCCACGCAAGTGCAAGCCGGTTATTGGAGTGAAGATTAGTATCGCTCCCGAGAAAGCGGCGAGCGGGTGGCGGCTCAAGTGGATTGGCGTATGATCGAACTGTATACCCGTCCGGGCTCTCTCCTACTTCAAGCGAAAACCCTGACGGCGATCTTCGCCACGTATGACTCGGCGGGTTGCTGTAAGGGGAGAATACCATCCCCCCGGTAAAAGCTCCGGCGAAAAGATCACCGTGAGCGAATTTTCCGCAATGGAGAATTCCTTGTTCGTCTTTATATGCCAGCATCCAGTTGACTGCACTCGTGGCCGTAGGGATCTGCTGTCTGTGTGATCTTCCGGCCACAACGGCAGGCGCACCGCGCTGGAACAATGGCAGGAATTGCGAGAAACAGGCCATTGACGATAGTGTGCTTGTCCAATTCCAATTTCCGTCCGCGGGACGGATACCAAGATTGTCCAACTCCATATACGGGCCTTGTTGATGCAGTATCCAAACTCCCGTGTCATTTTGGTTTGCGGTCACGTCATCGAACGGAGAGATCTTCAAATGGGATTCCAGATAGAAGAACTCGGCTCCTTCTCCATTCGGGGGACGGTACTTCGCTGCTGCTCCGGTTGTTACAAAATCGCCGAGGACGATCGTACTGTCATGCGGGATTTCGGGAACGGTAATCCAACCCAACCGTTCACGTTCATACGCATTGGCGCATGATGCCATTCGCTGCGGATTGCAGAGCATCCCCCAATACGCATACTTCCCTTGCGGTGATTCGCCATTATAGGGGTGAGGGCCGCCGAGGAGCCAATGTGCCAGTTCATGCACCATCGTTTGCATCAGATTGTAAGGAGAGTCCGTGTAGAGGTATTGGCACGTGACTCCTGAACCAAGAGGCATCGGCGCGTATTCCGGGTATCCCATCTCGATACGTTTGCCATCAACAACAAATGATGCCCGGTACCCGAGTGAGGCTTCCCCCACAAACTCGAACATATTCGTCCGCCACACCATGATGATCATGTCAACAATACCATCAGGAGTGTTGCTATTCTGATAGGCTGCCGGGCGTGACCACTGGTCATACAGCGCGAAATCTACCACGGGATCCACCCTCTCCATCAGGACATCCCTGTTCGCTCTCCCGTAGGCTCCATTGCGATATTCCTCCTGGGAACGACCTGTTTCAACCCAGATTGCGTCGCCGATGAGATTGAACTTCCCCATCGACATTTGCCTGAAATAATTTGTGAGGTTATAGGGGGATTGCGAACGCGTGATCGTATCAGGATCAATGAACTGCTGCATGAAGAGAGGAGCCTGGCGGGCCGGCCAGAACGGGTGTGGCGCAAGATCATCCGGAAAACTGGCGAACACAACCAGAACACGATAGGTTGCTTCAGCCGGAATGTATCTGCCACCAATATCAGTTACGGCTGTGTACTGACCGGGAGTGTTCGAAATTCCGCAAAGCCGCTTCCCTGAATCAGAGCCGACCGAGGCCGACGTAAAAGAAACGGAACACATCAGAAGGAAAAGGGTTGTCAACCGCGCCATATTCATCTCACAAAAAAAATGCAGGGACGTGATCCACGTCCCTGCACAGGTGTACATCAGAAATCCCGACAGGGATATCTTACTTCATCATTACCATCTTCTTTGTCATGACGTAGTTGCCGGCCTGCATGCGGTACAGATACAATCCGCTGGCAACTTTCTGTCCGTCTATGTTTGTGCCATCCCATTCAATCTCACGGTTGCCGGCTGTGATCGCTTCGTCGATCAACGTCTTCACCAGCTTGCCCGTGATGTCGAAGATATGCAACCTGACATGCTCCTCCTGCGGCAGCGAGAAGCGGATGTTCGTCGTCGGGTTGAACGGATTCGGATAGTTCTGCGCAAGGTCAAAGCCTGACGGCATGCCGGGGAGTTCCTTTACGGCAAGCGGAGTCCAGCCGAGAGCCTTGTACAGCAGGCGTACGGCGTACTTCGTATTGTGAACACCGTAGCTTCTGTCATACTTTACGAAGTAGTAGTTCCAAATACCCTGGATGAGATCCGGACGGTTCTTCACACGCAAGCTGTCACGGCGCATTGTGACGGGCTCACCTGTTGTCGAATCGATGGGCAACCGGGATTTGAGTTGGGTCAACAGACCTTTGACTTCAGTCTGGACGCCTTCGATAACGCCGTTGCGATCGAAATCATAGAATGCACGGATGTCATTGAAGGTCTGGATTTCACCGTGGCAGCTCTTGCAGGCATCCACCGGCTTGTATGAACCGGTTGCATGAAGAGTGTCATGCAT
>CAZBWR010000066.1:10549-24272 GCA_964495695.1 uncultured Chitinophagales bacterium
TCTTGCAGGCATCCACCGGCTTGTATGAACCGGTTGCATGAAGAGTGTCATGCATACTGAACGAGTGATTCGCCAGCTTGTTATTGCTGCCGTCGAGCCGGCTTGCGCGCGGCTGCATATGGCAACCAACGCAACCAACCGACGCATGCGTTTGCTGACCTGTGAAGGTCTCATCGCCATACTGGTAACCGTTTGATCCGTGCAGCATATCCATTTGCATGTTGTAGTGCGGATAGAACCTGTCTGTCCAGCCATAGTACGGAGGTATGTTGGTGATGCGGACGTTGACAGCGTAACGTGCAGTGTGGCAATGACCGCACAGCATGCTGGGGGTGTTGTTGTATTGCGCAGGAATCTGGAAGCCATTACGTAGCGAATCAAGACGTGTAACGCGCAACTGATACGGGTTGTTGCTTCCGTGCGGATCATGGCACGCCTGGCAGCTGATGGAAGTCATGCCGTCGCGGGCGGTTACCCACTGTGCAGCAAGGCCGATAGTATCATAGCTGGCCGGGGCATTGCGTGTGTAGTATACAAACCCTGCGCCCGAATGGCACGGCTGACAGTTTGTTCGTGTCGGGGCCGTTGCACCTGCCGCAAGCGTAAAGTGATTTGACTGCTCGTAGAAGGTCCCGAGGCTGTGACGCCGTGAGCCATCATGGCACTGATTGCACATGTCACCCGATAGCGACTTGCCGGCCTTCTTCTTGTCTGCGGTCATCTTATGATCCGCCAGCGGACCGTGGCAGGATTCGCAGCCAATATTTGCCTGATTTTTCTGAGCCTGGCTTAGCATAGCCCATTTGGTCGTGTCGCCTGTGTTGATCAGATAGTAGTTACCATAACGAGTAAGTCCGGCATACCATGATGTATCCCAACCTGTGGACTTAACTTGACGTCCAAAGTTGTTGTTGGCGGCCTGGTCATCCCATCCTGTCGTGTGGCACTTGATGCACGCCGGTCCGTATTGCCCCTGGCCGCGCTCTGAATCGAGTTCTCCGGTAATGCCTCTCTTGAACATCGTAGCATGCTTCGATGCCGACCAGCTTGTCTTGATACCGGCAGCCGTCGGGTGACAGAAGCAGCCTGCCTGGGCGTCTGTTGTGACTCCGGCGTACGTACTTGCAAACACCGTGTCCTGGGCAGTTTGTGCACCAACAGTTGCACTGACAATGTACTCACCAACCACATCCACTTTCACGCTGTTGATGAACTTACCAGCACTGCTATCCAGTACTGCTGCGGAGCCGGCCGGCTTCGCAACTATGTTCCAGGTCGGGCTGCCTGTTTGTCCCGATCCTACTGTGTCGACTCTAAAGTATACTCTGCTCTGAATACCTACAGCGCGCAATCCCGTGGAGATATTCCAGGCAGGAGCTGCCGCGCCCCGAACGGGAGCAGTCATGCTGTTCAACGATCTGCCGATCGTTTTGACTTTGATGGTCTGTGCAAACCCATCGGTCAACGTCGCCGCCGCGAGAACAAGTACTGTCATCACAGCAAAAACTGAAGCAAGACGTTTCATTGGTTTCCTTTCGTGGTTTTTCGGTTGTTTATGGGTTGTGTCCGGGTGTTACCCGGAGACGGCAAGGTGAAAAAGAACGGAGGATTTCAGTACAACTCCTCAACTGTCTTTTATATCAGCCAAGAGTTGTGCCAACCGAATATTACATCTGACGGACATGGTTATAAATCTACTATCCGGAACTGTAGCTTTAGTGCCGAAACCGGCGAGTTTTCAAACACTGTTGAAGAATGAAGCGGACCCACAAGACAAAACAAGACAAATCCGGTAATGATGCCTTGTCGGAATTGAGAAGATTATCTTACAAATAGGAAAGGTCGGAGACATAGGCAGAAGCGGCCTGATAGCCGCTTCTACCCTGATATGAAGGGAATGGACCTAACGCAGCAACACCAGTTTCTTCGTGATCACAACATCACCTGCCGTGAGACGATAGTAGTAGATTCCGGAAGCAAGTGCGTTCGCCGCAGTAAACTCGGCAGCATGCCAGCCCGCACTACGATAATCATCCACCAGCACAGCAACTTCTTCGCCGAGGGTGGAGAAGACGTTGATTTTCACTCTGCTCTCACGGGGAATTCCATACCGAATTCGTGTTGATGGATTGAAGGGATTCGGAAAATTCTGCACCAGCTCGAATGCAGCTGGAATGCCCTGAGGCTCACCAACCGAAGTAGTTGCCTGAATACTGAACGGCGCATCACTCTCGTCAACGACCTCACCATCAATAGACGACACAACTCGTACAACTACCTGCTGAGCCGGGGTATTGGGCACCTGCCAGGAAAACGATCCTGTCGACCCCGGGACGTTCGCAGCAACTGCCCTCCAGTTCACTGTTGGAAGAACGCGGTAATGAATCGACACATTATCAACAAGCGCCGAGGTCCATTGAATCTGCTGAATAGTTCCGGTCCCCCATATCTCTCCCCCGTTTGGAGAGATGACGGCAACTGCAGGGACGAGCATCCCCTCGCCGGAAAGAGGAATACGCACTACTCCGAAAGGTGAATTCGTGGCGAGTCTTAGCGTATCAACATAATTCCTGACAGACGCGGGGCGGAACACGACCGTTAACGTATCTGTGGATCCTGCAGGAATCGAAAAAGATGATCGCCCCGCCTCAAATTGTGGCAAGGAAGTCAGCGCACTTGATATCACAAGTGGTGCCGTGCCGCTATTTGTGATTCTCAGTGTATCGACTTTCGTGCGCCCTGTCCCGACCTGTCCGAAACTGACAGATGAAGGAGATGACGCAAATCCGGCAGCAGTAATCGAAAAGAAACCGTCAGTCGTGTCGCTCGGTATCCCATCAACAGCATCACTCACCCGTACTCGTGCCTGTGAGGTCGGTGCATTGGGGATGAGCCACGCGTATGTACCCGATGCGGCCGGCACGTTATTGGCGATCAGTTGCCACGGGGAGGCCGGAGATGTCTTAAACTCCAGTTTCACCGAACTGAAGTTGTTTGAAGTCCAAGTGATATTCCTCGATGTACCGAATTGAAATGTTTCCCCGCCATTCGGAGAAATCACGCCAACAACCTGCTGGTTGCTAACAGGAACCGAGTAAGAGAACGAGTACTTGAAAATGCCTCCGCTCTGTTGGGCGATAAATGTCGAACGGTCGTAGGCCAGAATGGCATAATTTGCCCCTGTAATTGTCGAGCTGCTGAAATTCAAGCCTGAATTGTTGGACAAATACGTCGCACCACCGCCGTAGACACCGAACATTACCACGGTAGGATCATCCTTCGCGATGTCTACTCCCCACGCGGAATTCGTTGTCGCCACCCTCTCCCACGTCGCCCCGTAGTTTGTCGTTCGTTGAACACCACCCGAGCTCCACGCAGTGGCAAACCCGACGCCGTTGATCATGTTGCCATTTGCTATTGTCGGAATCTCTGCGCCTCCGCCGTTGTAGACGAGAGTCCAGGTCAGCCCGGCGTCGGTTGAGCGGGAAATGCGTGACGGCCCGCTATCTCCGCACCAGAGAATGTTGGCGCTATCCCGGACTACCACGAAATCACACGGACTCGTAAAGCCGGGCGAAGAGATGCTTGCCCACGTTGCCCCAAAGTCAGTTGAACGGTAGACTTGCCCGTCCTCAGGAGCAAAATAGAGGGTGTCGGGATGCGAGGCATCCATCTCCAGTGGCATCCCGAAGGCACTGAATGCCCTGCTGATTGTCGTGGTCCATGTTTGCCCTCTGTTTGTGCTGCGGCGGATATGGTCGCCGCCGCCGGTGAACGCCGCAACATACAGATTCGTGTCTTTCGGGGAAATATAGAACGAATGGGTTGAGCCGCTTATGCTTGCTATTGTCGAGGTCTGCACCCACGTTTCACCCAGGTCCGTGCTCATGAAGATCCGATTGCTGAGGGCGCAGTAGATCTTGTTTTTCTCCCAGGGACTCAGCGTGAGTGTATTGCCAATGGAACCGGAAGAAGAGAGCTTTTGTGTCCATGCGGCAGTGACTGTCGTGCCGGTCGGCAGATGCCATTCCTGCCCGCCGTTGGTTGTGCGAATAACCACGTTAAACTTTTCAGAGCAGGCCCACCCTCTCTGACCATCGAAAAAGAAGATCTTCGAGATCCTTGCATTCAGAGGGTGTGTGGCCCATCGGAAAGTCTTGCCTCCATCAAGGGTCTCACGAATGTATCCTCCGCCCCCTGTGAAGAATGCACGAGACTCGCTCTGAACGAACACATCAACGACGTCGGATTTTGAATCAGTCATAAAGTTAAGAGATGACCATGTGAATCCGCCATTCACACTTATATAAGAACGTCCGTCTGTCGCCGTGACATACACGGTTTGCCCCTTTGCTGCGACAGAAGTTAAGTCTCCCGTCCAGCCACCACCCGTTGAGGTCCATGACTGTCCACCGTTGATTGTCTTGAGCAATGTCCCCGACTCGCCCGCTGCATAACCGGTCAGCTCGTCGATGAATGAAAGGGAGTTAAGTCGGTTTGTTGTTGTGGAAGATTGTGGAGCCCAGACGGTTCCGCCATTTGTCGAGGAGAGAATTATCCCGTTACTTCCGGCGATCCATCCTTTTGCGGGAGAGATAAAGAACACCGATCTGAGGTTTTCCGAAGTTCCGGCGGAAGTCACAACCCAATCGCCGCCGGCATTGGAGCTTCTGAGAACTACGCCGTTATCACCAACAACCCAGACGTCCGTAGCCAGAGTGAAAACCGAACGTAACGCTGATGAACCTTGTTGCTGACTTGACCAGGTGGCCCCGCCGTCGAACGACCGGAAGATGTTCCCTTGATTGCCGACAGCCCACACATCCACGCCGTTGGGTGAATGCACGCTCCAGAATCCTTGTCCGAACACGGTAACCGGACTAATTAGGGCTGCGAACAATAGCGCAGTTCTCATACGATGTTCCTTATGTTAATGAACGAAAATTGCTCAGGCTTGTTGGGGGCCTGTGGTCCCATTGAGGTCGGTAATTTCCCCGACGTCTGTACCGAAGTAGTCGGCAATTTTTCCCGCTACTTTCTCACCTACTACTTCAGTAATCTGCTCCTGCGTTGCAAACTTGACGCCCTGAACTGAACCGAACACTTCAAGGAGTTCTTTCGCCCTCTTCTTCCCGATCCCTTCTATCAGGTCAAGTTCTGTTTGCAACGTCCGTTTCGACCTTAGAGACCGGTGGAATGTGATGGCAAACCGGTGGGCTTCGTCTCTGAGTTGCTGCAGGAGCCTGAGGCCCGTCGACGTTTTGGGAATGAGTTCGGGGTCCGGCTTGCCGGGGATGAAGACTTCTTCGAGACGCTTTGCCAGTCCGATAACGGGTTGATCTTTTATGCCCAATTCGTTCAGCACGTCCAGTGCGCTCGAGAGCTGTCCTTTCCCGCCATCGACCATAATCAAGTCGGGCATCTCCAGGCCTTCCTTTTGGACACGTGTATAACGGCGGCGAATGATCTCACGCATGCTCGCAAAGTCATCCGGTCCTGTCACTGTCTTGATCTTGAACTTTCTGTACTCGCTCTTCTTCGGCTTTCCATCAACAAACACCACCATCGAGGCAACGGGATCGGAACCCTGTATGTTAGAGTTGTCGAAACATTCGATCCGGCGAGGTGGCTTCGAGAGACGAAGATCACGTTGCAACGACTGCACGGCGTGGGGGACAAAATCCGCCCGCTTCATTTTCTGTATCTTTAACTCATCAAGCAGGAACTTCGCATTACTTTTCGTGAGCCGGACTAGCTTCGCTTCCTCTCCTTCCGTCGGGCATAACACCGTCACGATGCCCCCCCGCTTTTCTCCCAACCAACGCTGGACAGCCTCGACGTCCTCGAGACTGTCAGAAAGAAAGATCTCCTGAGGGATGTAATCTGCCTGCAGATAATACTGCTGGAGCAGCGTTTCGAGAATCTCGGCAGGGGGTTTTCCCTCAACCGTGCTCATGTAGTAATGCTGCCGCCCGATAAGTTTGCCATCCCGTATCTTGAATATCACGCCGCATGCATCGTCACCCTCGGTAGCGTAAGCAAAAATATCCCTGTCAATCAGGTCGAGATCGACGGCCTTCTGTTTCCCGGTGTATGCCTCAAGTCCTTTGATCCTATCTCTCAGCACAGCCGCTTCTTCGAATTTCATACCCGCGGCGAGCCGCTCCATATCTTCACGAAGCATGTGGATGAGGGTATCCGTCTTCCCCTGAAGTAGTTGCGCCACCTGATCGATCATTGCATTGTACTGGGCTTCCGACACAAGGCCTTCACATGGACCTTCGCATTTCTTGATGTGATAGTCGAGGCAGATTTTGATCTTCCGTTTGCGGATAACTTCATCATCGATGAAGAAATTACAGCTTCTGATCATGAAGATATCCCGCACAGTCTTCAGCGCCGCCCGCACATTCTTGACATCCGTGTACGGGCCGAAGTAGCGTGAACCATCACGCCGGACTTGCCGCGTCATGAACACGCGGGGATAGGGTTCATTTGTGATGACGATGTAAGGATAACTTTTATCGTCTTTAAGGTTGACGTTGTAGCGGGGCTTGAGTTTCTTGATGAGGTTTGCTTCGAGGATGAGGGCCTCGACTTCGGAGTCGGTGACGATGATCTCCAGATCGGTCGCTTTTGTCAACATCCGGTCAATTCTCGGATCAACGCTTCTCGATTTCTGGAAATACTGGCGTACCCGGCTTCGCAGGTTCTTCGCCTTACCCACATACAGAACACGACCCTCCGCATCTTTGTGCTGGTACACGCCGGGTCCTGCGGGCAATGCCTCCAACTTCTCCTGCACGGACACATCTTCCGTGGCAATCTTGATGTTGAGGGTTTTTTGCTCCATTACTTGAGTTTCTGGCTGATCTCCACAAGCACGCCATTTGTTGATTTGGGATGGATGAAAGCAATGCGATATCCATCGGCGCCGGGGCGGGGCGTATCATCAATCATCTGGAATCCCTCGCTTTTCAATCGGGCAATCTCCGCCTCGATATCATCCACTTCAAATGAGAGATGATGAATTCCCTCTCCCCGCTTCTCGATGAACTTGGCGATGGTCGAGTCCGGTGAGGTCGGCTCCAGCAGTTCAATCCCTCCCTCTCCAATGCTGAAGAACGTCGCCTTTACTTTCTGCTCTTGCACTTCTTCCGTATGTCCCGCTCTCATGCCGAAGAGCTTTGAAAAAAGATCACCTGATGCTTCCAGGCTTCTAACCGCAATGCCGATGTGGGTCAAGCGTTTGTACATGATACCTCACTTGTTGAGAATCATCTTGCGAGTCAATGATACATCTCCCGTCTGCAGGCGATAGTAAAATACACCCGATGCAAGTCCGTCTCCGCTGAAAACGGCGGCGTGCTCTCCCGGCTCCATCACTTCATTTACCAGCACCATCACTTCTCGCCCCAACAGATCGTAAACCGCCAGCTTCACGTTCTGCCGCTCGGGAATACGAAACACGATTGTTGTAGAGGGGTTGAAGGGATTAGGGTAGTTCTGCGACAAACGAGTCTCCGAAGGAAGCGTGTTTTCTTCCGCTACGTCCGTGAAGGAGACGATCTGCTTGAGAATCCAGCCATCGGGGTCAAGAACGACGCTATCCGGACTTACCCCCAGCGGCAGATTGAAGACTTGTACCCGCATAGAGTCCATGACGACAAAGTCATGATGTGTAGCACCGGTGTACACCCTCACCCGAATCGGCATTCTGAATGTTGGCCAGTGCGCCTCTTGCTGCTGTTGGATTGTCAGTGACAGCGTCCCGCCGGACCAACTGTAACGTGAGGCATATTTTGGCCAGCCCCGTCCGTACACCCACTGGTTGAAAAACCAGCTCATGTCACTGCCGGTTACCGAATCGAAAACAGCCTGTAACTCTGCCGTCACAGCGCTTTGTCCACGGTACTTGTTCTGAAAAGCTCTCAACGAATTGAAGAATAAGGAATCTCCCAACACACCACGCAGCGTGTGAAGTACCCAGGCACCTTTCGAATACACCGAACGCGTAAAGAGATCGAAGCCTTGGGCAACGGGATTATAGATTGCTCCCTGCCACGACACGAAGTAGAATTGGCCAAGCGTATCGCGCATGTACGCCTTGAGCGAGTCGAAGCCGTATAAATGCTCTCGCCAAAGCGCCTCTCCGTACGTTGCAAAACTCTCGTTCAACCAGATATCCGCCCATGTGCCGCAGGTAACGAGGTTCCCCCACCACTGATGGGCAAGTTCATGCGATACCACCCAATGGCTTGTGGCGTAATACCTGTTCATGGTCGTGATGGTCTGATGCTCCATCCCGAGATAACCGAACGGCACAATTGCCGTCATGCCATACTTGTCGAAAGGATACTCTCCGAACAACCCCGCGTATGCCGAGACCATTGCACGAACAGTCGGCAGAAACTGTGCTGTCCATGCCGAATCGGTGAACGGCGGAGCGTTCCACGTGTAATACTGGAGTGGAATCGTGTCGCCGTTTGACTTCACGTAGGGAAATTCAGAAATGGTGAACCGTGAAACCGTCATGCACATCAGGTATGTGGTGATCGGCTGGTCTTGCCGCCAGCGCCATGTTGTCGTCGCTCCGTGATTCTCACGGCTTACAAGCCTGCCGTTTGAAGCGGCCACGTAGCCTGCGGGTACGGTGATGTTGATCTCTGCGGTCGCCTTCTCCCACGGCTCGTCATAGGACGGAAACCAGAGCCGCGCATCCGAAGGTTCGGAGAATGTGTATCCGAGATTGGCGGGTAATCCTATCGTGTCCCTGAAGAAATAGTAGCCTTGCCGGGAGGATGTGCGTCTGAAACTCTCGATTCGGGTATAGTTGATTGCAATGATGAGCGTGTCTCCCGCATTCCTGCGCCCCCCCAAAAAGATTGTAAATGTCTCCCGCGTTGTGTCGACGCGTACTTGCTTCAATTGATTATCCACACGAACAGTATCGAGCGAAAGCCCGAGGGCATTCAACACAAGAGAGTCCACACCCTCCTTGAGCCTCATGTGCATCGCGACCTGGCCTTGCAGGGCATGTGATGTCATCGGAAGCGAAATGTCGAGACGGTAGTGCAGCATATCAAACGGCTGCGGCCCCTCGTACGCTACTTTTTGGTGTATGGTGGAGAACGACAATCCTTGATCAGGCGCCACGAATTTACCGGACTTCTCGAACATAAACCGGTTCTGTCCGATCACGACTCCCGAACACACGCCAATCATCACCACGGTCAAAATAACACTACTCAAATGCCGCACGCATCCTCCCGAAAAGACGTTTCCCGTTTGCGACCAGAAGTCCCGCCAGCACGAACATTGCACCGACAAAGACATTCACCCCCAACACTTCATCAAGAACAATCGCCCCCAAAATCACCGCCACAATCGGCGTGATGAAACTGACGAGGGACAGATATACTGCCTCGATTCGTTTAATCAACCAATAGTACGCAACAAACACCAACACCGATCCAATTGTCGACAGGTACAGAATGGAACCAACAGATGCAGCGTCAAGCACAACGCGATCATGCGATTCAAACAACAGACTCAGCACAATCAACGCAATCCCCCCGAAAAACATCCCGACCCAGTTCAGCGCATACGGACTGAATGGCTGGCCGATCTTCTTCGTCAAAACCAGGGCATAAGCCTGCATCACGGCGTTCGCAACGATCAGGATCATCGCCAGAAATGCCTGCGGATTATCGATGTGAATATCGCCGAAGAAGATAATCACCAGCCCGATGAATCCAATCACGATACCAGAGACTTTCCAGATGTTCAACGGTTCGTCCTTCAGCATGAACTGCGAGAAGATCGCCGCGCAGAATGTGTACGTGGCAAACAGAATGCTTGCGAGTCCCGTCGGTATGTACTGCTCCGCCCAATAGACAAATGCGAACGGAATTGTGAACGAAAAGATCACCAATACGAAGTACAGCCTCCGGGCATCGGGAGTCATCGGTATCTCAATGTTCTTCACCTTGATGATAACAAACAAGATGATGGAGGCGATGAAAAACCGGATGCCTGCTCCGAGGAACGGGGGCATACTTGAGAGTCCGATCTTGATCGCAAGCCATGTCGAGCCCCACACGAGACACGAAATGGCAAATGCCAGCCAGATTTTTACTTTTTCAGACAATGGTGAAGTATGATGGGTGCCAGTGAAGTCATGACAAGGTACGAAGAATCGGCAACGGAGAAAAGAGGATTGATAGAGTAGAAGATTTGGGCTATATTCGAGCGGACCCCTGAAACCGCTATCCAACCATCATTAACCGCATGAAATCCCTTGCAAAAAACCTGACGCTGCTTGCGTTCAGCATGCTCGTAACGTTGTTCGCCGCCGAGCTGATCGTCCGCCTGTTTGTCCCCGTCAGGAACGTCGGCCCTTCCTTCTCCGAGCATGATCCAACGTACGGCAAACGACTCAAGGCAAATTTCCGGTGCGAGCGCATCACACCCGAGTTCACGATGCGCTTCTCAACTAATTCACTCGGTTTCAGAGGCCCCGAGCCCGACGCCTTCCCCCGCAATACGATCCTTTTCCTTGGCGACTCCTATACCGAAGGGTACGGAGTGAACGATGGAGAAGAGTTTCCCGCCTTGGTTGGCGAGGGCCTCCGTAAACTGTACGGTGACTCGGCACCTCCTGTTGTCAACAAGGGAGTGGGGGACAGTGGCAACGGCCGCTGTCTGAAACTTCTGCGACGCGGAGCCTCACACTTCGAGCCGCGGCTTGTGGTGCTACAGTTGACTGGAAATGATTTCTTTGATAACGTATATGAGGGATTGTTCTCGCTGAATGACCGTGATTCATTGATTGAGCATCCAGTACCAGAACCCGGTTTTTCACGCTATGCACAAACGGCGATAGAATCGATTCCGGGGTTGTCATACTCACGGCTCATCGGGCTGACCCGGCAGTTATCCTGGGTCCTGACCAAAGGTGACGGGGAAACCGTCGCGGCAATCGACAGGCAGAAGAATGGTGAGCAACTCACCTATCGCATCGTGAACGAAATGCTTGCCGAGTGCACCGACAATTCATGGCCGGTTATACTGCTGCTGTTTGACATGAAGGATGAATGGACTCTCCACATAAAAGAGATTGCGGCAAGATATTCCGCCGACATGATTATTATGGCTTCAGCCGCCGAGCGACCTGACTTGTACTATTCAACCGACGGCCACATAAATGCAAAAGGGCACAAACACGTTGCGTCGCAGATTGTTGCTATGATTGAAAAGCACGGTTTGTTGAAGAAATGAGTAAACACGATGTTCCCGTAACCCATGCCGTACGAGTCCTGCGCGAGAAACAGATCTCTTTCACGCCGTATTTCTACACATACGAAGAACACGGTGGTACGCGTGTTTCATCAGAGGCGCTTGGCGTTCCGGAACATGCTGTAATAAAGACAATCGTAATGGAGACAAACGAGAGAAAGCCTCTGATTGTGCTGATGCATGGCGATATGGAGATTTCCGCAAAAAATCTTGCGCGTCACATTGGGGTTAAATCTGTCGCTCCTTGCGCCCCGCAAGTAGCAACACGCCATACAGGCTACATGGTCGGGGGGACAAGTCCGTTCGGGACAATTAAGAAGCTCCCCGTCTATGCCGAAGCAAGCATCTTTGACCTCGTTACGATCTACATAAACGGCGGCAAGCGGGGATTCCTTGTGGGCATCGATCCAAAGGACATCCGCAAGGCCATTGACGTGGAGGATGTGCATGTCGCAACACAAGCTGAATGATCACCTTACATTAGTGCCTTGTGCCTGAATCACTCTGGTTAATTCCCCTGTTGTTCACGGCGGGTATAGCAGCCGGACTCATTGATTCAATCGCCGGTGGAGGCGGCCTCATCACGCTTCCGGTCATGCTCGGTATTGGGCTTCCCCCGCAGGTTGCCCTCGGCACAAACAAGTTTCAGGCAAGCTTCGGCAGCTTCA
The DNA here is from genome assembly GCA_964495695.1 of uncultured Chitinophagales bacterium. Classification (GTDB taxonomy): domain Bacteria; phylum Bacteroidota; class Ignavibacteria; order UBA10030; family UBA6906; genus CAADGV01. The sequence goes on from CAZBWR010000066.1 coordinate 22,516, forward strand.
CTGCGGCGGCATATCACATCCACAAAAAAAATGTTGATATCAAGAATGCATGGCCCGGCGTCGTGTTCACACTCATCGGCGCGGCGAGCGGCGCATACGCCGTCCAGCAGATCGATGCAGCGGCGCTGGGAAAACTGATTCCTTTCATGCTGGCAGGCATCTTCCTGTATACACTCGTCACGCCGAGACTCGGAGCCGTCGACAGTGAGGCACGAATGAAGCGGCTCCCCTTTTACGCAGCCACCGGTATTGCTCTCGGCTTTTACGACGGATTCTTCGGCCCCGGAACCGGGTCGTTCTGGGCTATCGCATTTGTTCTGCTGATGGGATTCAACCTCAGCCGGGCAACCGGCTACACCAAGCTGATGAACTTTACCAGCAACGTCGTTTCATTGATCGTCTTCATGATCGGCGGGCATGTTTGGTTCACATCCGGACTTGCAATGGCGGCGGGACAAATCATCGGAGCGCGCATCGGGTCGGGACTTGTCATAAAGAAGGGCGCAGAATTCATTCGCCCGATCTTTCTCACCGTTGTTCTGATCATGATCTTGAAAGTTTTCTACGACAAGTATCTTGCAGGATGAAGCCGGAACTTGATTATACATCGATGTTGAGGATTGCGATCGAGGAGGCCCGACTCGGGCTTACCGAAGGGGGCATTCCCATCGGGGCGGCGCTGTTTGATGGCAATGGCACGTTGCTCGGGCGGGGACATAACCGCCGTGTCCAGGAAGGGGACCCGTCGATTCACGGTGAAACCGATGCGTTCCGGAAAGCCGGCCGGCAACGCAGCTATCGCAATACGATTATGGTCACAACCCTCGCGCCATGCTGGTATTGCAGCGGACTCGTCCGGCAGTTCGGCATCGGGACAGTGATTGTCGGGGAGTCGGAGAATTTTTCCGGAGGAATCGATTGGCTGCGCGAGAACGGCGTAGAAGTTATTGATTTGCAATTGCACGAGTGCATCGACATGCTCGCTGCATATATTCAATCACATTCGGACATCTGGAACGAAGATATAGGAGAGGAATAAATGGAAATCCGCAAAGAGATCATCCGCAACGGCGTCAGCTTTGGAACCGCCCTCGCCATCTGCATCTCATGGTCGCTCAACAGCTCCGTGCTCTGGGCGATTGTGCACGGATTCTTTTCGTGGCTTTATGTGATCTACTATCTTGTGTTTCTCAAATAGTCACCATCCTACGCCTTGTACCCGAGCCGCGCAAGCGCCGAGGCGTTCCCGCGCCACTCCTTCTGCACCTTGACGTGAAGCTCAAGAAACACGGGATGCTGGAGGAACGCCTCGATGTCACGGCGGGCTTTGCGGCCAATCTCTTTCAGCATTGCGCCTTTCTTGCCGATCAGAATCCCTTTTTGGGATTCACGCTCAACATACACTTCGGCGCTGATGAATGTTTTCCCCGCTTCCCGCTCTTTGAATTCAATAATCTCGACGGTGGTGGCATAGGGAATCTCCTCCTGCGTCGAGAGAAAAATCTTCTCACGAATAATCTCGCTCACAAAGAACCGCTCGTTCTGCTCGCTCACAATATCCATTGGATACAAGGGTGGATGAACGGGCAGGTACTTGGCCGATGCGGCAAGGAGTTCCGCCGTTCCATCCCCCTTCAACGCCGACAGAGGGAAAATTTCCTTGAAGGGAAACGCCTTTGCGTAGAAATCAATCACCGGCAGAAGCTCACGCTTGTCCACCGTATCGATCTTATTGATGACAAGAAACACCGGCTTCT
>CAZBWR010000067.1:0-23725 GCA_964495695.1 uncultured Chitinophagales bacterium
CGACCATTTTCGTGACCTCGATCTCGAGGCCGACGATCATGCCCAGCAGCTGGTTTGACATCACGTCTCTGCTCGTCGCCATCAATGCCAGAACCGGACTCATCACATTTCACGGGCCGGTAGGAATATCAACGTGGAACGGTTTTTCGCTCGATTATTTCAAACGGATATTGTTTGATGGTGAAGCCGTCACGATGACGAACCCGAAATCTATCGGGGACAACCTTGCACAAACAAAAGACAGAGTCGAGACAATTACACCGGGAAACGCACGGGGAAGACTCGTTGGCGGGAACCTGACTGTGTTGACGGCAATGATCGGCTCGGAGTATCTGCCTTCCTGGAAGAACGTGATTCTCTTTGTGGAGGATGATAACGAGAACATCTATCGCATTGACCGGATGCTGACACAGTTGAAGCTTGCAGGAATTCTGAAACAACTTTCCGGTTTCGTGTTCGGCAAATGCACAAAGTGCGGTCCCGGCGAGGGGTACGGGTCACTGACCCTCCCCGAAGTGCTCAGCGATCACATCCGTCCGCTGGGTATTCCGGCTTGGTACGGTGCCATGATCGGGCACATCGAAAACAAATTCACCGTCCCTATCGGAGCCGATGCCGAGATTGACGCAACTGCGGGGACGATTCGTCTCCTCGAAAGCGCCGTGCGATAACTCAAGCATCGATCACAAGAGCGGCTCCGGTCATTTTCTTTTCATGATCAAGGAGCCACTTCTTCCGCCATAATCCTCCACCATATCCTCTCAGCTCCCCGCTCGCCTCGATTACACGATGACATGGAACAATAACCGCAATGTAATTCGCGCCGTTTGCCCTCCCAACTGCACGAGCCGCCCCGGGCTTTCCCAGCCGTGCGGCCATTTCACCGTATGACTTTGTCTGACCGCAGGGGATCTGCATCAGTTCATTCCACACAGCCCGCTCGAATGTTGTCCCCCTTTGATCGAGTGGAAGATCAAACGTCGTCCTCTCGCCCGAAAAATACCCGGAGATTTGTGCTTGTAACTCGTCGAGAAGGGAGTCTGAACCGGGCCGCATCTCGAGGGAATACCGCTTCCTGATGCGGGCTGCGATGCGCTCAAGTCCCCCCCTGTCTTCAAACTCGAAAAGACAAATACCACCCTCTGTGACTCCTGCAAGGAATTCCCCCAAGGGAGTGTGAATTGTGGTGTACGTGACCATGCCCTTCACTTTAATTAATCTGATTATTGTTTCACTGCGAGGATCTCCACCATCGGAGGCGAGCAGAAAAACGCCGAGGGGTTGTTCGTCCGCGCCTGCCAGTCCGCTACAAGAGCATCATGGTCTTCGGGAGCGAGCCTTCCTTCAGCTACCAACTTTGGAGCATACGACTTGATAAAGATTGACGGCCATGTCCAGAATTGAGATTGCGGGCGGGCCATCCTGTGCAGAGGCCGGATGTCGATCGGTGTCAATCCATTCTCCACAAGAAGCGACGGCAGCCGCAACCCGACCTGCGGGTCGCCGCCGTGATCTCTCCATGCTGCCGCCACTGACTTCATAAAGCGGTTAAATGGCTCGCTATGAGGTGCCAACAACACACCCTCGTAGTGCATGTAATCCTGCAGAGCGAACGTCCCGCCGGGTTTCAGTGCCCGTGCTACATTGCGTATCACCGCCCCGGGATCTTTAACAAAGCACAACACCCATCGCTCAAAGGCTACATCAACACTTGCCTCCGGGAAATCCATCTCGTGTACATCGGCGACGCGCGGCTCTACTGCGAGGTTGGGATCAGCTGCGAGAAGAGAGCGCAGATGATTAATGAACCGGGCGGATCCGTCGATGGCAATGACTTTGCCCCCGGGAGAAACGAGTCCGGCAAGGTCCACACTCGTATAACCGGGGCCGCAGCCAAGGTCAAGCACAGTTACTCCGGGGGAGACTCGTGCCCGTTCCCAGATATCAAATGCTGAAGCACTCCAGAGTTTGTGCTGCATACCCAGGCGGACGAGTTCCTCGTCGTGAGTTCCCAATGCATATTCCTGTTCTTCGTTTTGTTTCATGCTTTCGAGCTCCCTTTAACTTTTCAGATAGTCTTTTCAATATCAGAGTCTCCAGCAACACTCCGCACGGATGGCGGATAGCCATAACGCCTGATGAACGCATCCCGAAAACCGCTGGGCGATTCGAACCCCGTCGTGAGGGCTGCGGTCAGACAGTCGGTTCCTGACTTGATCAGGTTGTGCGCATGTTCAAGGCGAATCCGGCGGTGCAACGCCAGCGGTGTCGTTCGCAGGTACGCCTTGAAATATCTTCGAATAGTGGAAATATCAACCCCTGCGATTGCAGCAAGAATTTGCTCGTCAAGCTTGCGTTCTTTAGCTTCATGCAGAGCATCCATCATGCGCCCGAGCCATTCCGGCTGAGTATCGGGAAAAAACTCCGAGCGGCAGCGCTTGCAGCCGCGGAATCCGGAGGCTATGGCTTCCTCACGAGTCCCGAGAAACACCACATTCTCCAGCTTTGGAAGTTTTGCTTTGCAGGAAGGTAGACAATAAATGCCGGTAGTTCTGACGCAAACAAAGAACTTGCCGTTGTAGGTCGCATCATTGCGCTGCATGGCAGCGATCATTTCATCGAGGGAGAATTTCATGCAGAGAATCTACAACAAACGGTGGAGGGATTCTACCGAAAATCGGGCAAGGAATCAGAAAACGTTCCGGATTACGGAAATTCCGCCCGAAGGTAATAGATGTTTCGGGGATGTACGATGCGATCGAAAATTTCCTCATTGTGAGAAATGAGGAGAATTCCTTTTCCCGCACGCTGTTTCCGTTGAAGCATCGCGATTACTCTTCCGGCGCTCTCGAAGTCAAGCCCGTTGAGCGGTTCATCGAGGATCAGAACATCCGTATCGAGGGCAAACCCGCGGAGAAGATTAAGGCGTTGTTTCTGCCCGCCGCTGAGATGTTTCACTTTTTTCGTGAGAAACGCTTTTTCGGGCTCGTCAAAAAGCTCGCCCATCAGTTTCAACAGGTTCGCAGGATCGGTGTTGTGGAGCGTCGGAAGGCCCGCAAAAACTCCTGCCACGGTTGACTCGGCATTCAGCGCCTCGTCTGCATGCTGGAAGACCATTGTCATCCGCTTGCCCCACAGTTTGTGGTGCCACAATGATGGCGGGGTCTTCGCCGACAAAGTGATGCTATCGAGGCGGGCTTCAAAATGCTTTGCTTTCAGCAATCCAATCACCAGTTTGACCAGAGTCGTTTTCCCCACCCCGCTCGCAGCTTTGAGATACACAATCTCTCCCTTGTGGAGTTCGAGGGGATATGTCTCAGCTCCCTGCTTTTCCCTGGTGATGATGAGTCGGCGCCCGAATATTACCGCTCCGCTTGAGATAGAAAGCACCACCCCCTGCGATGGCTTCGCATCCTCCGAAGGCTTCTGATCCCTCAACCAATCGAGGTACAGCTTCGGGGCAAAATCATCCAACACCAGATGTCCATTGCGGAGATGCACTTCCTTGAAGGAAATCCTGTCCATCAAATCCGCATGGCTTTCATTGAGCTTGCCAATCATCGAGTAGTCATGCGTAATCAGCAGGCACGTGAACGGTTTAGTCCGAAACCGCTTCAACAGCATATCGATGAACAAATCCCTGTACACATTGTCGAGACTTCCCGTCGGCTCATCAAACACAAAGAACGGCCGCTCACGGACAGATACATTTTGCTGAAGCATGTCAATCTTCTTGAATGCCATCGCAAGAAGGATGCGTTGCTTCTCGCCTCCGCTCGGCCGGTGAGGCTTCGGGTATACATCCAGCAGGTGACGCACATCCGTGGATGCGTCCCGCCACAACGTCTCAAGAATTTCCTGTTCATTCGGAGCATCCCCCAGCGAACCTTCGTTCAACTGCTCGCGCAGCGTAAGAAGCGGATGCAAATGCGTTGAAGGCTCCTGGAACACGAAAAAGCTCTGTTGCTGCAACCGGATCGTTTCGTTGTCACTCTTGTATTCGTGATACGGCCGGCCGTCAATAGAAACATTCAGTTCATCACTGTCAAGAAGTCCGTAGACGGCTTTTGCCATCAACGACTTCCCGATGCCTGACTCGCCAAGAAGCAGCGTGATGCGGTTTTGTGGAACTTCAAATCGGTCAATCGCAACGAGCGTTCGCTGGCCGGCAGTGATATGAATCCTGTGACTGATGCTCATAGCCTATGCCTGCGGACAAACCCGTTGGAGATCTGATACAGACAGAGCAGCGTGAAGACAATCAGAAACGCCGTGCTGATTCCCTGAAGATGCTCAAAAAACAAGGTCGTAAAGTTCGAGGGCTTGTCGAACACGGTGCTGATAGCGAGAATATCCTGCTTGCTGTCCAGCTTGGCAAGCAATCCGCCGAGTGTCGTCGGAAAGTTGCTGAGACTTACGTCGGTGGAAAGCCCGACGGAAATAATGAAGTCAATGCTGCAAAGCAGAAACACCGCACCCCCAAAAACTGCTATCATCTTGTGCAGTAAATGTGCGCGGCTGTTCTTCCAGAGAATCTCGGTGTTGATAATGCGTCCTTCGCTGATGCCACAGACAAGCATAGCGTCGTAAAAGTCCAGCTGCTGATACCAACGTATCCGTTCCCTGATCAAGTCGGCGACTTCAAGAAACAACATTACCGCAATGGCGCCGGCCATCCACAATAGCTGTGAAGGCGATGACCGGAGAACGTCCTCTTTGATCAGGATTGTCAGCACAACATACCCGACAAGCACACCAATGATCTGGGGAACAGAACGGATGATATTGAAGAAAAATGTGGCAAGATAGTACCCCCCCTTGAACCGGGACTCCTGCAAGAGATGCACCCCCACTCCGCCGATCCATCCGAGAACGAACGCGAGCAGAACAACCGAAAGCCCGACCAGCAGCGTATTCAACGAAGCGGTTCTCAGCATGGCGAATGCAGCGTCGTTGAGAAAAAGCGTGTTCCAGATCCAGAGGGCGGCGAGCCCAGTCAACCAGATGACAAGCCAGAGAGTATCGCGCGGAAATTTATTTGCCGGTGCCTGCAGAGCCATTACTCTTCCCGCCCTCCCAAACGCTTTGCGTCTCTCGCCGCACGGATATCAACAGCAATCTCCGTCGCCTTTACTAAAAGAAAGATGCCGAGAATAATCACAAGAACAACGTCATACTGCCTGAAAAGGACGTTCTTCAACATCTCGTAGCTGAGATGTCCCTGTATATTCAGTGCCATTTCGATGATCACAAGTCCTGTAATGAGAAACGATGCATGCTCCTTGAGCGTGAGACGGAATTGATGACTTGCATTCAGAAAGATGTGTTGAAACACATGCGAGGGGAATTCCTTGATCACACGATACACGGCGCGGCGCGATATGCCGTCGCGGGTGTCCCATTCATACGATTGCATCAGGTTCTTTACCATTGCAGTCTCGACGTAACCCTTCCGGCTTTCCGTGACGAGCAGCGTGAAGAAACGGTTCGCATAATTGATTAGCAGCCCGTTCGAGACGACACCGAGAGCGGCCATGAACAGAAGCGAGTCCGTGCTGAATTCCGTCTTGATTGAGTAAGCTATGACATAGGCTGGAGAGAATAAAACGAAGAGCCACACACCTTTGCCAAGGCTTAGTGCTGCCGTACCCAAATACCGCAGTATTGCATCAAGGCGGCACAAACGCTTCGAACGCACCGCCTCCCGAATGCCGGCAAACTTGTCTACCGGTGATTCGCGGTGTTGCTTCATATGCACAAAGCGCAACACTCCAAGCGTCTGGGCACCGTAGTACGTTAGCGCCATCACGAGCACGTATACCAGAATGAACTGGGCGTACATCATTCCGAGGGTGAGCAGCTTGCTTGGCGTCAGGCCGCGCTCTTCGGCCCCTGTTTTATAGCGAATGTTAGTAAATTGCTCCCGCCGGTACTCGTCAATTGCCTGCAGCAGTGAGTCGCCTGCACCGCCGAGAGCGTTGACTGACTCACGGAAGATCGCCCTATCCAGCGGATTGCCGAAATCCAGGAACTCCCACTCGAGATACCCGCCCAGAGCCTCTGCGTGCGGTGGCTTTACGCCACGCGTCTCGTCTGCAACGGTCATAATCAGCCAAACAAGGAGTCCCCCGACAACCAGGATGCTCAGTATATGTTCTGCAAGTTTTTGCTTCATGCTTTCAGCGAATCTCTATCTTGCCGGGACTGACACTCACCCGCAGTGATGTTCCAAAGAGAAGTGTCTCAATGTTCTTTGCAAGTGCTTGCGACGTCTCCGGAAAGTCCTGAGGCGTTCGATCCATCACGCACTCGATGCCTACGGCTGTTTCACGGACACGCCATTGCGGTGCTTCGTGAGAGCTTCTTCCCTGTCGCAGCATATGTTGGAACAATAGTTCCAGCTTGTTGTTCGTTTCCTGCACTCTGAGCTGAATGCGTGGAAGTGCCGTTCGCAGTTGTTCCCCCCGCGACGCTTTGATTTCTTTGACAACAACCCAGTCCTGCCCTTCGGTTGCGGCATCTAGATTCAACCAGCCGTAGCTTCCCCCCAAAGCACGGACGTACGTCTTCCCTCCGTCCCTGAATACACGAACAAACACTTCCCCGGGCTTACCATTGCGTTGCGACTGTTGTTGCGGATTCTGTACGACAAGTCGGCTTGAGACAATTTCGATCGTGTCATGTAACGCTCTCACGTCGCGAAGCCGCTGAATTCGTCCCGCAGTTCCGGCACCGACCATTACTCCATCTTCTTTCAAAATGAAGACAGGGCGCCCCGCCAACTCAGCGCGGATACATTCCGTAAACCCGTCGCCCAGAACGTCGTTCTCGTTGAGAATGCGGAAAGGTGTAAATGGCTTCAGCGCGTTGCGCTCATCGGCAGTGAACTGTTGCTGGTACTGATTGAAGAGGGAGAGTGCCTCCGGCCGCTCGATGATGAACACATCGGCGCGTTGCTGCGCCTGCCCCGCGCATGCCGCAAACAGAAACAGCACGACGCACCATGCCTGCCGGCGTAATGCGTCGTTGTGAATCAAAAACACCTCTGTCGTGTGTTTCAAGACTTCTCTACTTCTCCCTCTCTTTCCATTTCTTGATTGTGGAAAGTTGGGAAGCGACACCGTAAAGATCAATGCTGGATGCTTCAAACTGGGTGCTGAAGTACGCCAATGACGGCAGCGAGAAAAGCCAGGCACCGAGCGCCATGTCATGTTCGAGGGCATCTATGCGGCGGGCAAACTCCTGCTTGTCTCCGATCTGCCGCGTTGACATGAAGCCGTAGAGGTACTCGAGCAATTGGAGAATGTCCGTACGCTCGGCCGGACTCATGTCGGGGTCGAGACGGAAGAAATTCCGTTCCGCTTTGAAGGAGTTCGGGTTGACAACCTGCCGCCCCGTGGCATCGGTCAAGGTTACGAGATTAATCTTGTACGTTTGCAGATCGGGCTCGCGGAGAAAGATATCATATAAATCGAAAAGGAAATTGCTCCGGTACCCGCTAAACGCAACGATGATAGCATCATAGTCGCCCCTGCGGATATCTTCGTTCGGGATGGCCGATACTTTGAGCTTGCCCCGTGAGACACCAGGGCTGTTGAGAATATCGATCAATTCCGCGTACTCTTCCCGAAAGCCGAAATTCATGCAGGCTTTAATTCGAACGGTATCGGGAAGGATGCCGGGATTCGCTGGTGAGCTGTCGATAACCGGCGTGACAACTTGTTCCTCCAGATAATATGTGGAAGAGGGAAAGACGCTCCGGTTGATATAGTCGGAGAAATTGTTCCGGTTGCCCTTGTAGTCCATGATGTTGCGCTGCTGGGGAGTTCCGACCTTGAAGAACGCGTCTACAATCTGTTTGGGGTCTATCATGCGGCGGAGTTCATGCCGTTGGGCGCGGTTCAGCCGCTGCGTGTTAAACAACACGGCGAAGAACGTTGTACTGACATTCGATTTCGTGAAGTACTTTGCCGTGTCGGAAAGGATTGGAGAGAGGCTGCCGAACGGCGTATCCAGCAGCACGTTTATCCGGTTGTTCTTCAACTCCGTTGTGAATGTGCTGTTGTCGATGAACGGCGCAAGGATCACGCTGGCGATGTTTGCAGTTCCGTCGGGACTCTTGTGATAGTTCGAGACGCCATCTTTCGGCGGAAGTGTCAGATACGCGGCTGTGCCGTTCGTATAATTCAGAGCATTGATGTCCGAACCGTCAGGCAACATCTTGAATGATAGCACTTCCTTGATGTCTGTTTCCTTCCAGATGCGGTCGCCTCTGAACCGCATGCGGATGACGTTTCCGCCGTCCGGTCCGTCAAAGGCAATCGGATCAAGTGCCTGCGAGACAAGAATGTAATCGGGCGAGAGGCTTCCGAGAGCCTGAATGCGTCGCAGCGTGAAGCCGAGGTCAGCCGCCGTGAAAAGATGTTCTTTCGTCTTGTCAATGGACTTCAGTTCGTCATCTTTCATCGTGGCCGTGTAACTGTCGTGCCAGTACTTGTTGGTCTTGAGCCTGATACTCACCACGTTGTTGTCATCAATCCCCAGGAACTCACCGAGGCCATCCTCATAGATAATGCCGCTCGGATTTGCCGAAATGTTGAAGAGTCCGTCAAATTGTATTTCTTCCAACTTATCAGAAAGAGCGTAAGAACTCGGCAGATGCGGATCAATCATTGGCTTCTGGTGCGAGATGTACGGGATGACGATCATCCCGCGCAGCCGATCCAGGGTGAGCCAGTACACCAGGCCTGCCGCGAGCAGCAACAACGCTACGCCTCCGATTATCCAGAACTTCCTCTTGTCTGTCTTTTTCTCTTCCTGTTTCGCTGGTGTCCAGGACGAGATGACCCCTTCTTGTGTAGTATTCTCCATCGTATTCAATTCCTCTTCAATTCAGTTCGGTTTATGCAATGCGTTGAGCTGGACGTCAGTTCTTTCTGATGATCGGGACTTGCGCCATTGTGCTTACTTCGAACACTTTGTAGCCGGGGAACTTGAAGCGCACCTCCAGCACATTGTTGCCGTCTTTGTCCATTTGAACAGGCGAGACTTGCGATTCATACTCATTCGACGCCGTTGGAGCGGTAATGGTGAAGCGCCCCTCGTTCTTGATCAATGTCCTGTTTATTCTGATTGACTCGTACCACTGCTCCGAGCCGGCTTTTTCCGCCACTTCTTTCGGCAGCTTGATGTTGATTTCAAACACCGGGAACTGTGCTTCGGACGGAATGCGCAGCAGGACACGGAACAAATATTCATTTACGCCGCGGGTGTTGCTGGTAACAGGCAGCGCATACAACTTGCGGTACTCTTTCGGCTTTGTAATCCATTTGGCGGTCTGTGGATTGCACTCGTCCACCATGGATTTGATTTGCCGGTCGTCGCCACGGTAGTATTTGCCATGTTCTACAATTGCCCGCGCCCGGTCAACGCCGCGGTCATTAATGTTGCGAGTGAAGTCTCTGTAAATCGCCCGGATTGACGCCGCGGGGAAATCGTTGAACTTCAACTTGTCGATGTAGTTCTGCACCTCGGAGCGGCGGCGTTGGGCCTCGGTCTCGCCCATTGATGACCAGCCGATGGAGTGCACGGGAATAAATGCCGAATCAAGATACAACGCCGGCACATTATCAATCGCCGCTTCGTTCGCCTTCACGAACGCGTCGACACGTTGATGAGATATTTGCTTTACGCGATTAAAGAGCTCGTTCTCGCCGCCGCGGACAACGCGGTTCTTCTGTTCGTTGACAGATGGTGTTCCGGAAAATGCCGTATTGTGGAAGAGTGAACGCAGAGTCCCCTCTGCTGCCGACCAGGCATTGGCATTCAACTGCTGGGCGAATTGCAATCCGGAGCTGAACAAGACTTCGGATGCCGATGTTCGTGCGGCAGCGTTGCGAATCTCCGCGTCGAGCAGAGTCGCACACTGGTAGCGGCCGTATCTGTCGAAAGAGGTGGTGCGTGAATCCGGGAGCTTTGTGCGAATCTCATTAACTTTGCTCACCAGATCTGTGTAGAACGCCTCGGAGCCCCAGGATGTGTTGGCATCAAGGCCACGGTCGATTTGCCTGAACCGCTCACTGATGAGACCCATTGCCGATGCTTCAGCGTTGAAGCGGTCCACAAACGCGGACATGGCATTGAACTCGGCGGGAGGACGCGAACCGCATGCTTCGTACAGCTTCGCAGCATTCTCCAGCGGCGGAGTGAACGTGATGCGGCGTGTGTCATTTTTCGCACGAAGTTGATCGTCGAAAAAGCCCGCTGCACCGACGAGCCGTCCGAGAAACACATCCGCCGCTTTTTCCTGAATCGGCACGGGATACCGGCCGCGCTGGTTCATGAAGTCGGTGAACATCGGCGCCGCATCAAGGAAGGCCCTCATATCTCCGGCAGTCTCCTGCTCTTTCTTGAAGACCTTCAATACGTTCGTATAGTTCTCCTGGAACTGCAGCTCATCCTGCGTACGGTCGCGCAGCGAAACATAGTTCAGATACGCAGTGTCCCGGCTGCTTGCAATATTCGACGGAAAGATGCGTTCAAGTTTGGCAAGCTCCTCGCGCATGCTGCGGATATTGCCGGTCTTGCCATCAAGTTGCGCCATCCGTTCAGTGAACGGGAACCCCGAGAAACTGAAGCTCCGGTTAATGGAGTTATACACCGAACGATCTATTGTGTTGTTTGCAAGCACGTTCTGGTACTCTTCGTACTTGTTTTCGAAGGTCCAACGCCAGCGCGGGGCGTAGCGGTACGACATAGCGAGTTCGATATCCGCCCTGACGCTATCGATCACCCAATAGTATTGCAGAGAGACGGCATCGAACGCATACACGCTGATGCTGTCACTCGCGGCTGTCTCGTCAGGAATCCTCTGAATAGGCTCCTTTCCGTCATCAAACGCATTCGTCAAGTAATACCGGAGAAAACTCTTGGCATTCGTTTTCAAGACCAGGACGAACTGATCACGTTCGGGTCGGGGAAACTTGATGAAATACTTGCCGTCTTTGTCAAGTTTGAAATTCTCCTGATCGTTCTTCAGCTCTACGTATCCGCGCTCTGCGGGAGACAATGGCGGTTCGGGAGTCAACTCCTTGTATGCCGCACAACCGCCGAGCATCGACGCAAACAATATCAGGGGAAGAATGTGTTTCATATGGCCCTCATCCTATTCTAATCCAACAATTCGTCTAAATATGCAGAACTTGCGGCGCTCGTTCAAGGAGAAACGACATACCGCTGAACGGGAAAGACGATTTTTAGTTGCAACAACCCGTACTTCTACGGGGGACGAGAGGGCGCCTTCTTCGTTTGCCCCTCACTTCTGATTTGCGGATATTGCGCCATGCAGAAACTCGCCAACGTTGCGCTCCCCGTCGGAGTCGATTCAACTTTCACATATCTCATCCCCCCTGATTTGGAGAAGTCCGCCGTCATCGGCGCGCGCGCCGTTGTTCCTTTCGGGCGGCGCTACCTTACCGGTATGATCGTTGAATTGCCGGCATCAACGGCCCTTACAACACTCAAGCCGATCAAGGACATTCTCGATGCTGCTCCCGTGTTGTCAACGGAGCTGCTTCGACTCTGCACATGGATCGCCGACTATTACATGACGCCACTCGGCGAAGTCATCAAGGCGGCTCTCCCGCACGGCTTCGCCTCCTCCAACAAGCGAAGCGTACGTCTTGCGCCGGATGTTTCGCCCGAGGCCGTTTCGGGTGCCCGCACCGGATCACGTCAACGCGAGAAATTGTTTGACATCCTTGCCGTCAAGGGCATTGTACACTCATCCGACCTTCAGAAAGCCACCGGCCTGCGGAATATCAACACCGTCTTGAATGAGTTGGAGAAGAAAGGTCTCATCATTACCGAGGAAGTCCTTCCACAACACAAGGTGAAACTTAAAACCCGCGATGTTCTGGTGATACGAAAGACGGAGACTGACTTGCTTCGGCGCGAAATGGAATCACTGTCTGGCCGGAAGAAAAAAGCCCGCGCGCTGTTCGAGGGATTGCTGCATTTGCAGGAACAGAATGTCCGGGAAATATTCTTGCAGGATTTTCTCAAGAAGTACGCCAGTTCCTCGGCAGCCGTCAAACAAATTCTGCCTAGGGGGTACTTTGCTCTTGAAAAGCGTGAGATTTCCACACAACAGGAGTACGGCACCGAAGAGCAGACTCTTTCCCTCAACCTCAACCATTCACAACAAAATGTCTTCAACCACATAAGCGGGGCGCTCGATGACGGAAAAGCCCGGACGTTTCTTCTGCACGGAGTTACCGGCAGCGGCAAGACACAGGTGTATATCGAGGCTCTCCGCCATTGCCTTGCGCGAAACAGAACGGCCGTTGTTCTTGTCCCCGAAATCTCTCTCACTCCACAAACTGCGCGGCGTTTCAAAAGCCACTTTGGTGAACATGTAGCTGTCGTACATAGCAATATGTCCGCCAACGAGCGCCACGAGGTTTGGACTCGCGCACGGAGGGGTGAGTACAAAGTGGTGATCGGGCCGCGGTCGGCGGTCTTTGCCCCTGTCGTTTCGCCCGGCTTGATCATTGTGGACGAAGAACATGAGCCTTCGTATAAACAATTTGATGCCACACCCCGCTACAATGCAAGAGATGTTGCTATTGTCCGTGGAAAATTCTGTGATGCCATTGTTGTGCTCGGCTCGGCAACACCATCCATCGAATCGTATTACAATGCACAACAGGGAAAGTACTCGCTGCTTGAAATGCCCGATCGCGTCGAGCAGGTGTCACTCCCCTCGATTCAGATAGTGAACATGACCGACGAGCGGAAGCGGGAGTATTTCGAGGCAAAGGAACAAACGCCGGATGAGAAGCGGATGACGCTGCGTGAGTTCCAACAGTCGTCGTTCTCACGCGTTCTCCGCGAGAAAATGATCAGCCGGCTCTCGGAAGGAGCCGGAATAATTCTGTTGCAGAACCGCAGGGGATTTGCTCCACTCCTCGAATGTGTGGAATGCGGCCACACGCTGATGTGCTCGAACTGCAACGTGACGCTGACATATCATATCACCCGAAAGCATCTACGTTGCCATTACTGCGGATTGACACTGAAGCCTCCTTCTGAATGTCCCCACTGCAGATCCATGAATCTGGCGCAACGCGGCGCCGGCACACAGCGAGTCGAGCAAGAAATCGCCACTGCATTCCCCGCTGCGAAGTCACTGCGCATGGACATGGATACAACCACCCGCAAAGGTTCGCACGAACGGATCCTCCGCAAATTCGGAGATGGTGAAGCAGATATATTGCTCGGGACACAAATGGTAGCGAAGGGACTCGACTTTCCGAGGGTGACGCTTGTCGGCGTAATTTCGGCGGATACACAATTACTGCTGCCGGACTTCCGCGCCTCTGAGCGGACGTTCCAGCTTCTGACGCAGGTGGCAGGCCGTGCCGGCAGAAGCCCGTCCGCCGGCAAGGGAGAGGTGGTAATCCAGACTCATCAACCCGGACACTACGTGCTTGCCCATGTAGTCGATCATGACTACAAGGCATTTTTTGAACGAGAACTCGCTGAGCGGCGCGAGTTGGAGTATCCACCTTTTTCGCGGCTGGCCCTCGTCGAATTCAAGGGAAAGAACGAAGACAAGACGCGCGTTGCCGCCGAGCGTTACGCGAAGGCTCTGCGCGGTTTTCTCTCGACGTTTCTCGTGCTCGGACCTTCTCCGGCGGTAATCAGCAAGGTGAAAAACTATTATCGCTGGCACATCATTATCAAGAGTCCGAGGGCTAAAGATCCTGCGGCCGTCGAGTTGCGCTACGGCATCAGACGGGCAATGGCGGATGCCGGACGGAATCCATCATCAATCAGATTGATCGTTGATATCGATCCCGTCGGACTTATGTAGCGGGGATATGGAGTTGCGCAAGCGCTCTTCAAGATAATAGTCGATGCCGATAGCAAGCGCTTTGCGCGCCGGAAGTGTGAGCAGTATCAGCAAAAGCCAGCCAAGCAGCGCTACTGCATATCCGAAAACAATGCTCGTCAAGTCAATAAAGAGCATCGGGAGAATAACGATCCCCGTAAGGCCGGCAGTAGACATGTAAATAAAGAACCATGCCTCCTGTTCACGCCGCTGGATGTCGAGTCCGCACGACGGGCAATGCTCGCACAGCACATTCCAGCGCTGGTACAACCGGCCGAGGCCGCACCGCGGACAACGCAGGCGCAAGGTTTTGGGCACTATAGACGCGGGAGAAGTCATCACTTTTACCACACACAATACTCTCCAGGGAGTTCAAAGGCAAGGGGTTCGCCATTTACCGACCCCCAACCACCGTTCACCTATTCATCCATAACTTCGGGGGGATGCATCCGTATCTTGGGGCAGAACCAACCACCAAGGAGATATATCATGGATACAATGACAACCCGGAGAATCTCGCCGCAATGGATCATCGGCGGATCGCTCATTGCAATCGGGGGGGTGTTGCTACTTATGAATGTAGGGATTATCGAACGATTTCCCGTCTGGAAATTCTGGCCGATCGCCTTGATCGTCCTCGGCATCGCACGCATGACGCAACCCTTCAGGCGTGCTGACGGATTCTGGCTCTTTGCGCTCGGCGCGTGGCTGCAAGTGAGTTTCCTGAGGCTGTGGGGAATGGGCTTTGGTGATACATGGCCCGTCCTTCTGATCGCACTCGGTATCTTCTGGATGTGGGGCGCTGTAGAAAAACAGGCGATGCGCAACCAAAACGCCCGGGTCATGTCACAATCATCTTCACAATCTTTGTAAGGAAAGAGGCTGCCATGAAAGAAAAATCACCATTCAATTTTACCCCCCAGCTGGTGCTGGGATTGCTCATCATCATTGTCGGAGTACTCTTCACGCTCGACAATCTGTACTTGATTGAAGCGCGGGAGTATCTTCGTTATTGGCCCGCGCTGCTCATTGTATATGGCATCGTCAAAGTCCTCCAACCCGAAACGCAGGGAAGCCGCTTCTGGGGTGGTGTACTGATTTTTGTGGGCACAGCGCTCCTCGTCGATAAGCTCAGGATTCTTGATTTCAGTTTGTGGGATTTCTGGCCGCTGATTCTTGTCGGTCTGGGAGGCATGATGATCTACAGGGCGCGGTCGCGTACTCAATCACCAGTTGGTTCCCCGATCCTCGGGGAGCGGGGGATCGACAAAACATCAACAGTCAACGCTTCTGCCATCCTCGGCGGATCGAAGCGCAGTGTCCATACCGATGACTTCCGCGGAGGAGAAATGACCGCAATCATGGGAGGAGTGGACATCGATTTTCGTAACTCCAAAATCAGCAACAGTCCCGCTGTGCTCGATGTGTTCGCATTCTGGGGTGGCATTGAAATCAAGGTACCGAACAACTGGAACGTGTCATTCGAGGGGACACCCGTACTCGGCGGATTTGATGACAAGACGTTCCGGCAACAGAACGAATCCGGCCCGCGCTTAATCATCCGCGGAACTATCATCATGGGTGGCGTTGAAGTCTCAAACTGATGCACCCGATCTTCGCACAACGTGAGCGACTCTGGTTGTACATGGCAGCCTGGCTGGTCATCGCCGGGCTGTCGTGCGTGCTGTTTGTCGTCACCGGAACACTCGGGACGACAGAAGCCGTTGCATTGATTGTCCCGATGTCTGTGCTTTATGCTTTCATAACCCTTTCTTCATTGTACTTGTGCCGCGCGCTGCCCCTGCAGCACACACCATTTTTGACAGTTGCAGGAAGTGTACTGCTTGCGGCTTTCGTCTCGGCATCAGTGTGGATTCTCATCGGCAAGGGAATTGCTTTGGCGTTGGGGGTAATCGGGCTGTTCGCTGACGAGGGTTCGTCATATGATGCCGCCATCCCCCTTCTTTTCGGCGGCGGAGTATTGCTGTTTGTTCTTGGCGTTGTAGTTCATTACTTGTTGCTTGCGTTCGATTCCGCCCGTTACGCCGAGCGCAGGGCTTTGGAGTTGCAGGTTCTCGCCCGCGAGGCCGAACTCAAGGCTCTTCGCTCTCAAATCCAACCCCACTTTCTCTTCAATAGTCTCAACTCCATTAGCGCTTTGACAGCCAGCAATCCAGGCGCCGCACGGGAAATGTCCCTCCAGCTTGCCGATTACTTTCGCAGTACGCTCAAACTCGGGCAACAGCAACTGATTCCGCTGGACAAGGAAATCAGACTGGCGGAGAGCTATCTCGCCATCGAGCAAATCCGATTCGGTCCGCGATTGACCTTCAGCAAATCCATCGGCAATGACTGTACACAATTGCAAGTCCCTTCACTGATTCTTCAGCCCCTCATCGAGAATGCGGTCAATCACGGCATTGCACATCTTCTTGATGGAGGAACGATCGAGCTGATTGCAGAACGGGAACACGACACGCTTTCTCTGAGGATCACAAACCCGTGCGACCCCGAGGGTGAACGGCGGGTAAACACCGGTGTTGGACTTGATAATGTTCGGGCACGGTTGAGAACCCTGTACAGCGAAGATGCCTTTGTTACAATCGGTCGCCGGCCAGATCACTTTACAGTAGAGCTGAGAATCCCTATTTCCGGAGTCGAACGATGAGCGGAAAGCGCATCACAGCCGTCATTGTGGATGACGAGCCCTTGGCACGTCAGGTGGTGCGTGAGTATTTGTCAGGACATCCCGACATCGCCGTGGCGGCAGAATGCGCAAACGGCTTTGAGGCTGTCAAGACCATTGACGAGTTGAAGCCCGATATTCTGTTTCTCGATATCCAGATGCCGAAGCTGACCGGTTTCGAGGTTCTGGAGCTTATTGATCATGACCTCACCGTCATCTTCACAACTGCATACGACGAATACGCATTAAAGGCGTTCGAAGTCCACGCGGCAGACTATCTACTCAAACCGTTCAGCCGCCAACGGTTCGACGATGCCGTCGGGCAAGCACTCAACAGGCTCTCCTCCACTCCTTTACTCGATGCCCTCGTCGACGCCAACCGTCAATCCAACAGGCCGGCAGATCGCCTGCTTGTTAAAGATGGGTCCAAGGTACACATTATCCCCGCAACTGAGATCGATTACATCGAAGCGCAGGACGACTATGCAGCTATAAAAACCAAAGGCAAGACCCATCTCAAACAATGCACGTTGAGTTCACTCGAAGAACAGCTCGATTCTGCACTATTCATCCGCATTCACCGCTCGTTCATCATCAATATACAGCGGCTCGCAAAGATTGAGCCGTATGCAAAGGACAGCCGCGTTGCGATTTTGACCGACGGCACACGGCTGCAGGTAAGCCGGGCCGGATTTGCGAGGCTTAAAGAACTTCTCTGATTGAAAATCTCGCCGGCATTTCCCACATTATTCCGCACAATATCCGGAAACCCGTGACCGCACAACTCACCTGGCGGGGCCAGGCACTCTACTTTGATGCAGGAACTTCGCGAACGCTTACCGTCGAAGCCGTTATTACTCCCTCGGGCATTACCATCATCAATGAAGGTTCGGAGAAGCATGTGTCGTGGGATGAGATGAAGATTATTCCCGCGGGAAAAACCTTCGTCCGCATCGAACTCTCCTCACCTGCAGGATCCGTCCTGACAATCCACAATCCCGATGCCACTGCCACCCTCTCGGCGAACAACAAAGTGCGGTTCGGTGTTTGGGGAGAATTGACCCGGAACAGGCGAATGATGGGTGTTGTCATCGGAAGCATTGCCGGGCTGTTGCTCTTTTTTTACGCGGGAGTACCGTTGCTCGTCGATGCGTGTGTTGCGCTTGTGCCCGATACGGTGGATGCGAAACTTGGAAAGAGTGCACTCTCATCACTTGACGTATCCCTGAACAGCAGCGATTCGCTGCGGCATGTGCTCGCCAAGTGCGCCCGCATCATCGGTGAATTCCGTCCAACCGCTCAGCCCGATTCGTTCATCATTCATGTTGTAGAAGATACAAGCGTTGTCAACGCCTTCGCATTACCCGGTGGGACCATTATCATTTACCGTGGATTACTGCAATCGCTGGAGGACGAAAGCGAGTTGTTTGCCTTGCTCGGACATGAAGCGGGACACATCGTCGCCCGGCATGGTATGAAGAACGTGACGCGGCAAGTATTGTTCGGCGTCGTGCTGTCGCTGTTTCTCCGGCAGACCTCCGGTCTGGCGGATTTCTATATCTCCAATAGCAGCATGTTGCTGAATCTCTCATACGACAGGCACCAGGAACGGGAAGCGGATGAGTTTGGCCTGCAGGCAATGCACGCTGCATCGTTCGATCCCGAAGGTATGATCAATCTGTTCAAGAAGCTGAAGGCCGCCGCCAAGGATGAGTCACGGATTCCGATGTTCCTTTCCACCCATCCGGATATTGACGAACGGATCACGAATTTACGGAAGCGGATTGAGCAGATTGCTCCTGTTACACCCGAGCGACGGCTGACCGCCGATGAATGGAGAATTCTCAAATCACCAATCACCTCATCACACTAGAAATCTCATTGCCATGAAGACATACATGCTGTTTGCCATCGCCGCCGGGGTACTGTGGGGCCTGGGAGGGTATTTTGAGAAGGCGGGATTGCGCGCTCTCGGCATTGCCCCGATTGCAGGCATCACGCTCAGGACGGCTGTTGCAGTTATCGTTCTGGGACTCATCTCCATCCCCGCGTGGAAGAGTTTCACGCCACCCCAAAACGTTAGTGCATGGTTGATGATCATCATCGGAGGGGGAATCATCGCCGGCAGCCTCGGCATGTGGAGCTTCTACTCCTCTCTTGCAACAACGGAGAATCTGGGAGTCACTCTGGCTATCGCATTCGCGATGTCACCCGTCACCGGCACCTTGATCGGCTTGGCCAAGGGGACACAAGAAATAGACTTGAAGACGGGGCTGGGGATGTTTGCGATCGTTGTAGGAATTGTGTTGATACAGCTGGCACACAGGCCGAAATAGCGAAGGGATCCACGCGGGATCCCTTCTTCTCCACAAACGCACTCGGCTGTGGCGTCAAACCAGAATCAGCTCGTCCTGAATTGCTCCGGTGACCTCGGGAACTCCGTCGTGCCGAATGAACATATTGATCTCCGAGCGAGCCGCCATCTCACCTTCAAAATACAGTCCGGGCTCGATTGAGAAACAGCTGCCGGGAAGAATCTGCCTTTCATCTTTCGTCTCAAGGTTATCAATGTTCACCCCGTTGCCGTGAACCTCTTCCCCGATTGAGTGTCCGGTCCGGTGAACGAAGTACTTTCCGTACCCGGCCTTTTTCACAACATTCCTGCACGCATCATCCACCTCCCAACCTCCAACGGGTTTTCCTTTCGCAAAGCGGTCCTTGACGAGTGCAACGGCGGCGTTCCTCGCATTTTTCACAACCGTGAAAATCTCCCGGTATTTTTCAGGCGGCGTGTCGCCGATGTACCCGACCCACGTGACGTCGTAGTAGATGGCGCCGGGGACATTCTTCTTTGCCCACAAGTCGATGAGCACGGTATCCCCCTTTTTGAAAGGGCGGGCATTTTCAGGCGTTGACTCAAAATGCGGGTCGGCGGGATGCTCGTTCGTACCTACAATCGGCGGGTCGGCAGTGACGAGTCCGCTCTCGGCGAAGCGCCGCATGATGAACTGCTGAAGTTGATACTCTGTCAATCCGGTATTCCCCTCGATTGCATTACGAATCTGATCGTATGCCTCAGCCCTGATCTTATCGACAATAACTCCCGCCTCTTTGTGCAGACGGTACCCTTCTTCGGAAATTGTTGCTTCAAACATCTGGACGAGATCGGCGGAAGAAACGACCTTGTGCCCGAAGCTCTTGACCAATTCGACTATACCGGCATCCACCATCGAAACGGCAGGAATGTGATTCTTCGGGGAATACTGCATCGCTATCTTTTTCGGAGAGCCGAGGATTCTCTTTAAGGAAGCGTGCAACTGAGTCCAAGGCAGGTAGACTTCTTTCTTGCCGGGAAGAGCGTCCAACTTGCGTGACTCGACGCTGTGTACAAGCCGCCGTGGCTCTCCCTTTGCGGGAATGTAGTAAAACCATCGGCGTGTAGTCATCTTGTTCAACTCAAGTCCGAGTACACGGTAGGCAAGATGGTCGCGGTTGTGAAAATCGCACAACAGCCAGCCGTCAATTTTGCGGGCGCGCAGCGCCTGCTGAATGGAGGTGATGTTCATCGAAGAATCCTTTGAAAATGATCGGATCGGGTGGAGGGATAGTTATCAGCTCAACACATCTTTTCTGACGAAAATATACCAAGTAACAAGGTAAAAGCCAATGCAAAACCCGCCGAGAATGCCTGCATGACGGGCAATTGTCTGCCAGGGAATTGGGTCCTCAAATGCTTTCTGCCAGACGTTGAAGTACGACGTGAACAGATACGGCTTGACCGACTCGAAAAAGTCTATCTGAATGCTCGATATAACGATGAACATGATGATCACTGTCATCGTGCCGATGATTGGTCCTATGGCGTTCTCGACAAGCGAGGAAAAGAGGAATGCGAGCGAAGCAACACACCACATGCTGAGTGTTGCAAGCGAGAAGGTCAGCAACATCCTGAACGGGAGCTCCGATTGCGGCAGGATTACAAGGGTCTGGCCGGGCACAAGCAATTCCCCTGTGCCGAACAATGCCATGCCGAGACCGAGGCTTACAAGGGCAAGAAACGCAACAAGCGTGAGCGAATAGAAAAGGGTGGCTGCATACTTTGCCAGCAAAATCCTCGTCCTTGATGCCGGGCGGATGAGCATCAACCGGAACGTCCCGGATGTAGCCTCTCCGGCAAGCTGGTCTCCCGCCACGAGTGCGATGAGAAATGGAACGTGTACCCAGAGGCTGTTCATCATGAAATAAGTGACGAAGTAGCCATTGAACAGATTTCCGACAAAGAAGAAATCCGAGGCGAGGTCACGGGTCATACGCTGTACCATCCGTCCCCCGTCGAGTTTGAGCGCAAAGAGTACAAGGGGCAACAACACCCCAATGGCAATGAAGCCGATATATGTCCGCCACTTTCTGTATGTCTTGCCGATTTCCGCCCGGAGAAGCATGTGCATGTGCTAGTCGATTTCGGTTGCGTTTTCAGTAATGCGGAGGAAGAAATCCTCGAGTGTACGTTTCGGAACCAGAGCCCGCACCTTGATGCCGCTCTCCACAAGCATCGCATTTAAACGTCCGACACCGTCGGCCGACATATGCACTTCGAGCGAGCCGTTTGCCCTCTTGACCTGCAGAACGTCAGGGTCTGACGCAATCAGCTGCTCGGCACGGTCAAGATGATCGGCAGAAATTGTGACGATGTTTGTGCCGTCATTGAGCAACTCGTGTACCTTGCCCTGCACAACGAGCCTGCCTTTGTTGATGATTGCCATGGAGGTAGCAGTCTGCTCGATCTCGTGAAGCAGATGCGAGGAAAGGAAAATGGTGATGCCTTCGGTTGAAATATGCCTGATGAGTTCGCGAACCTCTTTGATACCCTGTGGATCGAGCCCCGTGGTCGGCTCATCGAGAATGACGAACTCGGGCGAACGAAGAAGGGCTTGCGCTATCCCGAGCCGTTGTTTCATGCCGTGTGAGAAGGTTTTGACTTTATCGCCTGCGCGCGATGCGAGTCCCACAAGTTTCAGTACACGTTCAATTTCAACGCCCGGAACGCCGCCGCTCAACGCCCCGACAACTTCGAGATTCTTGCGGGCCGAGAGATACAAGTAGAAGTCTGCACGTTCCACCAATCCCCCGACACGCGCAAGCAACTCCTCTCTGTGGTTCTTGAGCGGTTTTCCGAATAACAGCACATCACCCTCGCTCGGTGTAATGAGCGAGAGGAGCATTCTGATAGTCGTGCTTTTGCCGGCTCCGTTTGGCCCCAGGAAGCCGAACACATCTCCCCTGCGAACCTCAAGATCGACGCCACGTACAGCCCAGCGCTTCTTGTAGCGTTTCCCAAGGTTATGCGTGTGCAGCACAATGTCGGCCGCCATCCCTAATCCGGATTGTTGATTCTACCTGTTGAATTAGCTATACTACTCGGGTTCTGCGAGCATGTTTCATCTCCACCAATTACCCCGGCGCGGCGTGAAAGCGAAATCCTCCAACGGTACCAAACGACGAACAACCCGGCGTTCGTCCGTCACAGTGTCACCCGCCGACCTCATCAAGAAGAACATCCTCTTTTCAAATCTCAACGCCAGGACACTCTCATCCGTCAAGAAGCATCTTCTCGTGCGACAATATCCTTCCGGCGAAACAATCTTCGACGAGAATTCGAAGGGACGGGACCTCTATCTGATTCTGAAGGGCAAAGTCCACCTCAAGAAATATACAAAAGAGGGTATTGAATCGCTGTTGGGCGTACTCAGGGATGGTGACTTTTTCGGGGAACTTTCTCTCATTGGGAATTACCCGCGCTCTGCAAAGGCCGAGGCAGCAAGCGATTGCGTCATCGCACAACTTGGATACGAGCATTATCAGCGACTTCTTGCCGACAGCAAGGTCTTTTCACAAAATCTGATGCAGCGGCTTGCACTCAGGCTCCGCACGCTTGACCGGATGTTTGTAGGCGAGCTGGAGCGCCACACAACAGCGCTGAACGCGCACGTCACAAGACTGGAACAGTTGATCGAAGCGAGCAAAATCGTCAACTCTACCATCGACACCGACCGTCTCCTTGAATTGATCCTCGAGACGGCAACTATGAACATCAAAGCAGAGCGGGGCACGCTTTATCTCATCGACCCTTTGACAAATGAGCTATGGTCCAAAGTGCTGAAGGGGAAGAACCTTGTCGAGATCAGGCTTCCGATAGGCAAGGGGCTTGCAGGCTATGTTGCAAAGACCGGCGAGACCGTGAATATCTCAGATGCATACAAGGACCCGCGCTTTAATCCTGAAATCGATAAGAAAAGCGGCTTCAAAACACGGAATGTGTTGTGCATGCCGCTGCGGGACAAGGAAGGGGTGATTGTCGGGGTATTTCAACTCCTCAACAAGAAGAACGGTTACTTTAGCAGTGACGACGAACAGTTTATTGACGCACTTTCCGTGCACGCAGCCATTGCCCTGGAAAATTCGCGCCTCGTGAAGCAGCTTGTGCAAAGCGAGCGCCTTTCCGCCATCGGCAGAATGGCGAGCACGATCATCCACGACATCAAGAACCCGATGGCAACAATGCGCATTTACGCGCAAGTCATCAAGCGCAAAGCGGAAAACCAGGAAGCAACAGAGATCGCCGAAATGATGATCAGGCAAGTCGATCGCTTTGTGAATATGACCCAGGAGATTCTTGATTTTTCGAGGGGCGTCAGTGATATCAAGCTCGAGACCGTGGCTTTGTCGGAAGTACTCCCAGCCGTGTTCAGCTTCATCGAACACGATTTCGAAAAAAAGAACATCGTACTTGTCAAAGAACTCGAATACACCGGCCCGATCCGCATCGACCAGGAGAAGATGATGCGTGTCTTTCAAAATCTGGCAGGGAACGCTTCGGACGCCATGCCCAATGGAGGAACGTTCACCATCAGAGTTTCAAAAGATGACAGCCGAATCCGTTTCGAATTCACGGACACCGGAACGGGAATGACAGAAGAGGTCAGGGCAAAAGCATTTGAGCCATTCTTCACGAGAGGAAAGCGGCATGGCACCGGGCTTGGGCTCGCCATCGTGAAGAAGATAGTGGAAGACCATAATGGAACCATCGAACTCGATTCATCCCCCGAAAACGGCACAACTATCCGCATTTTGCTGCCTTTCAGCTA
>CAZBWR010000068.1:0-23104 GCA_964495695.1 uncultured Chitinophagales bacterium
GCAATGACGAAATGCATTTTCATGGGGACCTCCTGATGAAGTTGTGGGTGATGGGGGATATGATGGAATTAATTAATTTCTAACGGTGTCACGTGTATGTGATAACGAACTGGTCTGCGGAATTCGAATGTGTGCTTAAACGATCCAGCCGAAAATGGACTAATCAAGGATGATGTTTGAGGTCGTGATATTCTTGGTGGGCCCCCCTACAGTCGAGAGATCGACGTCCGATGGAAGATAGTACCAACAGTTATTCAATGTCAAGCAAGAGGGTCGAAATCGACTACGGGTTTTTAGCCTCGTAGTTCTACGCGGTATACGATGCTGGGATCAAACGACATTCTTTGCGTTTCTCAACAATCACTCCGACCTGGTGTCTCGGTATTAGAGGGTGATCTTCGCAACTGTCAGTTTCAGTGAAGAAAGCCGGCAACATGTGGCAAAAGGACGACAGGTTGTCGGTGTTTCTCCTTTGCTGAGTGATCGCGCGGATTCAATGCCGGTGCAGCTGCCACCGAGTCTACAAGAACCTGGTTTCCGGGGGACAACATAACGGCATCGGATGTTTTGTCGCGGAATCCGAAGATCAACAACGCTACAATGTAAGCAATACAAAGGCAGTCGAACTTCGACATACAGTGTTCCCTGATAGGAGTGCTTGTGGGGTTATCGAGAGCAACGGAAACAAAAGAAATGAACCCCCGGAGTTCTGCCGGGGGTTCATGACGGACTACCTATTTCATCAGCAACATTTTTCTGACATCAACGCGAGATCCGCTTTGCAGTTTGTAGATGTACATACCACTTGCAAAGCCTGCGGCGTTCACACGCACACGGTAATATCTTCCTGCATCTGCGATATCGTCAAAGAGTGTGGCGACTTTCTGCCCGAGCAGGTTGTAGATTTCAAGCGTTGCCCGTCCGCTATTCTCGACAGAGAACTTAATCTCCGTTGAAGGGTTGAACGGGTTTGGATAGTTCTGGAACAGCGCAAAGACTCGTGGCGCTTCTTCATTCACACCTGTCACGGAAGACACAGTGACGGTGACGGGTTCGGTAAAGTTGCTCGACCCGTCAAGATCAACCTGACGCAGACGGTAGTGATAGAGTCCGGCGCGCTGAATTGACGCATCGACATACACATAGTCATGCGGCTGGCTGGTCGTGCCGTTGCCTGACACAAAGCTGTTAGCGAGTTCGACGAAATTCTCTTCACCATCCAGCTTACGCTGGACGTAGAAGCCGTAGTTGTTCAGCTCGCTGATGGTCCGCCAATCAAGCCTGACGCCCGCGCCGTTCGGATTGATGCGGGCACCGAACGAGGCAAGCTGCACCGGAAGCGGTGGGACCGACTCGTCACAGCCGATGGTCGGCGCTTGCGAGTCACGTGCATCGTTGTCGAAGTCTGTGGTAATGCCGCCAAAGGGGACTCCCTTGAGATCGAAGTCGCCCAATGAACTGCCTGCAAGATGCAGGTCATTTGCATCGTTGGCGAATGTAACCGCTTTCTCGACTGAGTTTGCATCGCCGGAAGATGCGGTTCTCCAGTCGGCGAGGCTCACCGGGGTTCCGGTGCTGAGCCACTGACCGATCTGCGTCGTGCTCGCAGCGTTCAGCACATTGTAGTTCGAGGCATCGGCCGCCCATCCTGTTGATGCAGCGTTTCCGTTGGCAACAGCAATGTTGGCTGCGCCGCCAGTACGCAAGTTTGAGAGAATGTTGTTACGTAGCGTTATTGTGGATGTGTTTGCCCGCAGAAATGCGTATGACGTGTTTGTCGTGCCGGCAGTGTTTCCCTTGAGGGCAACGGAGTTGAACAGCCAGCTGTTTGTTCCGGTGCTGTTGTCATACAAACCGAAGACACTCGACTCGTTGCCCGCAGTTGCACCGAGCGCAACCATGTTGTTTGCATAAGTCACCGAGCCCGTTGATGCAAAGATCCCGACTATTGCTGGTGCGGCCGCCCCGACGCCCGTGCCGCTGGAACTGATATTGTAGATCCGATTACGCATAACAGTGTTTGTGCCGGTAGTTGGTGAAAGGAACCAGATCCCGACCATGTTGTGAGTAGCCGCGGCAGTGTTTGTACTTGCCAATGTGTGAATGAGGTTATTTGATGCCGTCTGACCAAGATCAGTGTTTGGTAGAAAGTTAATACCATAGACCGGTACAGGTGCTGCATTGGTGATGTTGCGAATGGTGTTACCCGTAACGGTATATTTGCCAAAGTACGGATTGGTGCCAGCACCCTGTGCCTGAATACCGACTGCGAGACCGCTTGTGCCGGCGTTCGTGCCGGTAAGATTCGCAACGGTGTTGTTTGATATTATGATCGGCACGTTCGGGATAGTTGCCGAACCACCGACAAACGACATGATGCCGATGATCCACTGATTTCCAGCATTGGAAATGCTGTTGGCCACTGTCGTGCTGCCAATGGTATTGTTGCTCACTTCGTATGTCGAGATATTAGGAATAGCGCCGCTGGACTGAATGCTGAGTCCTCGTGTCAACGATGCCGTGCCTGTTACATCTATTCCACCAATGGAGTTGTTGCTTACTACGGTGCTGCCTTGCCCGGTCGTACCTGTGCCCAGCAACATTGCGGAAAATGTCCCGGAGGCGCCTGTAAGGCTGACGGTGATATCTCCATTCACACTGGAGCTTCCAATCGTGTTACCGCCGCCGACACCGATGTTCCAGGAGCCGTTGAGGTGGGAGATACAGGATTGCGAGGTTGATGTGCCGGATGAGGTAATCGAAATGTTGCGGATGACATTTCCGTGAAAGGTTGACACCGTACCGATGTTCGTTGAGACTAAGACAAGGCGGATGATACCTGAGCCCGTGAAGGTCATTTTGCTGCCTGCAGCAAGAGGGGCTGTGCCGCCAATGTAATTGTTGGAAACAACGAAGTTATTCCCGGTGCTCGTATTGGAAATATCAATGGCGTTTACCGTGTTGGCGCTTGCTGCGCGTGAGGCAGTCTGGTAGAAACTGTTCCCCGTGATAGTCCAATCTGTGGATGCTGTTGAGAGGAAAATCCCGCGGGTCGTTGAGGTTGCGTGGAACCAATTGAAAATATTGCAGTTCGAAATCACATTCCCGCTGTTGTTTTGGGCTTGCGATGCACTTGTTCCAGAAGACAAAATAAGATTCGTGGGTGTCGTTGCGCCATCACGAACATCGCAATTGTCAATGGTGTTGTTGTCGTTGCCGTTCGGGCCTGTCGTTGTTGAGAAAACTATGACACCTCCGGTAGTTGCGGTATTGACGCCTCGGAATTCACAATACCGGATGATGTTGTTCATTGCATCATTGATAAACCGCGTGGCGACGCCGGTCGTCGAAGTATTCTCAATCACAAGACCTTTTGTCGATCCGGTCCCGCCGGGCTGACCGTCAATGATGACATGCCTGGCGCCGTTCAGGTCAAACGTCTGAGCGGCTGCGGATGTGATTGTCAGGAGTGGTGCACCTGCTTCAGGACGGATAGTCAGAACACTGCTTGGTCCTGAACCGGGGAGATTGCCGATAGTGATCGGCCCGACCTCACCTGCATAGTCCGACTTGAGCTCAAGCGTCAAATTTCCCGATAATCCCATCGCAGCAATGTCTGTGAGAGCTGCTGCAATCGTGAGATAGTTGGGGGCGCTTTCGTTCGGGCCAACCTTACGCGTACCGGTAAGCGTAGCGGAGGTGGTTGCCATTGATCCGCTCAACGGAGCGCTTGTGGCGGCCTCTGCGATTGCCACAACCCTCCAGAAGTATAATGTGCCAGGGTTCAGTCCCGTAGCGACAAATGAGATAGCATCTTTTGATGCATTACCAAATAACGTGTAGCTTACACCGTCAGTTGACCTGAAGATCGCGTACCCGGCTTCGTCAGGTGAATCAGTCCAGTTGAGCGTCATTGCGCTAAGGCCAACTGACGTGAAGGAGAGGGGTCCGCCTGGAGTTGTTGGTGCTGTGAGTGATGGGGCAAACCGGTACCATCTGCGGGAACCATTCGCTGTCGAATGCAGATCTGCGACAGTTGAGTTTGCAACATATGAGTTCGTTGTAACAGGCGCCACAGTACTTGCAGTATGAGTCGCAACGGCGACGCTTATCACGTTCGTGGAAGTCGTATTGACGCTGAAACCCACCGTGTACGTTGCAGGAGTTGCAGAGTTGGTTGCCATTTCACCATACACATACTCGATCGTGTTGCTGGTTTCGTACAGGCGGGCTTCGAAAGAGGCTGTGCCAGGGTTTGCCGGAGCCAAAAACCGGATCATCACTTTACTCCATTGCACCACTAACACGCGGTTTGGGGCACTGCCGACGACTTTGAACGCTACTCGTCCGTCCGTCCCGACGCGCATGTCGTTGCCGAATGGATTCAATAAGGGAACGGTGGTGTTTGGGATCGAGTACGGTGTTCCCCCCTGAATTCCCGTGCTGCCCAAGCGCATGTTTCCATTGTCGTTGATGGAAAACTGGGAATACGCCTGCCCCATGAAATAGAATGTAAAACCTATGTTTGCAACCGTGCCCGGAATGTCATCAAGCCCTGCCGCCAGAAGCGTCGTCGAGCTGACGGTCATGTCGGTCAGCGAGCCATCCACTCCCGTGGAGAAAGTATAATTGGCGGTGCTTGCCTGGCCGTATGCATTTGTCCCTTGCATGCATATCAGTGCGAAAAAGCAGAGAACAACAATGGTAGAAACACGCTTCATAGCGTTTCTCCTTGATTGGTGGTAGTGAGGTGTGTTGTAGATGTTACTTCTTTCTTCGTGGGTAGAATAGTGGCCCCGGAGAACCTGCAGGAGTGGTGGGGCTTAGCGCGCCTGAAATGATGGGTTGAATATATCCTCCCTCCTGCGCCGAAACAATGCGGGAACTACGTGATTTTACTACCTGTTCTTTTCCCCGTAGCTCTACGGGGACGAGCGCGCATTACCTCTCTTTGGATATGGCAGAGAATTTGGATAAATTTGCATCATGAGAATTGACCAAATTGAACTCGACAAGCCGATTCTCCTCGCGCCGATGGAGGATGTTACGGATCTGCCATTTCGTGTGATTTGCAAGAGGCTCGGTGCGGATATTGTCTACACTGAGTTCGTCAACTCAGACGGACTTGTGCGTGGTTCTGAAAAGACGAAGAAGAAGATGCTGTTCTGGGAAGAAGAACGTCCATTCGGCATCCAAATCTACGGTGGCAATATCGATGCTATGGAGGGAGCGGCGCAGATGGCGGAGAGCTTCGACCCCGACATCATCGACATCAATTGCGGATGCTGGGTAAAAGATGTGGCGATGCGCGGCGCCGGTGCCGGCTTGCTACGTGATCTTCCGAGAATGGAACAGCTTGCCTCAACTGTCGTCAACGCCGTTCGAAAGCCGGTGACCCTGAAGACGCGTCTCGGCTGGGACAAGAATAGCATCCGCATAGTCGATGTGGCGAAGATGTGCGAGGCGGTTGGTATCAAAGCCTTGACCATCCACTGCCGCACACGCGACCAGGGACATAAGGGCGACGTAGACTACAGTTGGATTCCAAAGGTGAAGGAGGCCGTTTCTATTCCGATCATTGTCAACGGCGACATTGTTACGCCACAGGATGTGAAGCATGTATTTGAGACAACCGGTTGCGATGGCGTCATGATCGGAAGAGGCGCCGTGACCAATCCCTGGATATTCAAGCAGGCGCGACACTTCTTGACGACCGGAGAATTGCTTCCGGAGCCGAACATCGAAGAACGAGTTCATCTCTTGCGCGAGCATCTCAAGCTTGCAGTGGAATTCAAGGGCGAACGGACGGGTGTCATCGAGTTGAGAAAGCACTATTCCGGCTTTCTCCGCGGCATGCCGCATGTTTCCAAGATCAGAATGGAGTTGATGCAGTTCACCGAGGCGCAGCCGATTTTGGATCATCTCACGAAATTCCTCGAACTCTACAGTCCCAGCGCTGCACCTGCCGGAGAACATGTCGCTGCCTGAGAGGCAGGGAATTTCCTGCCGGTTTGGAGCGTTCCGGAAGTAGTTCATTCTCATCCACTATACCGTGAAGACCAATGCTATCTCCCCGTATTCTTGGCATCGGCACGGCCAACCCCGCGCCACGTTACTCGCAACGTGACATCTACGATTTTGCCGCACAGCATGTGGAATCCTACCGCAACCGCCGGATTGAACATATCTTTATGACAAGCGACATCGAGCATCGCCATCTTGCATTCGATATGGCAACGCTTGACCCGGAGGAATCAGCTGACGATCTGCACGCACGATTCTCCGAACACTCGGTCGCAATCAGCAAATCCGCAATTAAGAGGTGCCTTGATGATGCAGCGCACTCAGTGTCGGATATCGGATACGTCGTTGCCGTTTCCTGCACAGGGTATCTCTGTCCCGGCCTTTCGGCAATTCTCATCAAGGAAATGGAGATGCCTACGAACATCCAGCGGGCTGACCTCATCGGGATGGGATGTGCCGGGGCTATGCCCGGATTGCAGCGTGCGCATGACTACGTCAAGGCTTACCCCGAGAAGAAGGCGCTTGTTATTACTGTCGAGATTTGTTCCGCATGCTACTATGTCGACGACTCGTTGGAGACTGTGGTCGGCAACGCTATCTGCGCTGACGGTGCTGCCGCGGTGCTTGTCGGTCAGAGTGAAAATACACAGCATCCCGGCATTGAACGGTTCGAAACTGTTCTCGAGCCTTCCTATATCGGCACAGTGGGATTTCAATTCAAGAGTGGAAAACTCAGGATCGTTCTGTCGAAGGATATCCGTGATTCCGCTGGCGCGCTTGGAGGAAAGACGATTGAGCTTCTTCTCAAGAATTCCAACCTTCGCAAATCTGATATTTCGCATTGGATCATCCACTCAGGCGGCCGCAAAGTGATTGACGGAATCAAGGAAGAAGTCGGGCTGACGGAGGAGCAACTCCTTCACAGCAGAAATGTCCTTCGGAACTTCGGCAACATGTCATCGCCGACCGTTCTCTTTGTTCTGGACGAAACCATACGCACAGCGAATCCGGTTCCGGGAGACCTTGGCGTTATGCTTGCAATGGGGCCCGGACTCGCAATCGAGGCGGCTCTGCTGAAATGGTAGTCGAAAATTGAATCTCGCCTCGCTTTTTGTTAGTTTCGATCAATTTTGCGACCCGACTATCCACTTTCCTCATGGACAAACAATCCATCATAGCTATTCTAGATGAAATGGGGACGCTCCTTGAACTTCAAGGTGCCAATCCGTTTAAGAGCCGCGCATACCATAATGCATCGCGTGCTTTAGAGGGTGTGACAGACGATCTGGACACGCTTACGGCATCGGGCGAAATCCGCGAGATTGCGGGTGTGGGCGCAAGCATAGCAAAGATCATTACAGATCTGGTGCAGAATGGTGCATCAAAAGAGTACAATGAGCTGAAGAAGTCATTTCCGCCCGGTGTGCCGGGCATGTTGCGTATTCCGGGGCTCGGTCCGAAGAAAGTCAAGGTTCTGTTCGAGAAGATGAAGATCACCTCTCTTGAAGAACTCGAGGAAGCCGCAAAGGCAAATAAGCTGGCCGACATTGCGGGGTTCGGGGAGAAGACAGAGCAGAACATCCTGAAAGGTATACAGTCGCTCCGCATCCGCACGGACAAGCATCTCTATCCCAAGGCGTTCGATGCCGCAAGCCGAATCCACTCTCATCTCACAAAGCAGAAAGGTGTCATCAGATCCGAAATTGCCGGGAGCCTGAGGCGAAAGAAGGAGGTCATCGGCGACATTGATATCGTCGTCAGCGCAAAGGATGCGAACAGGGAAGGAATCATGCAGGCATTCGTGTCCCATCCGGACGTACAAACAATTGTGGCGCAGGGGGAAACAAAGTCAAGTGTCGTTCTTACTACCGGTATCAATTGTGATTTGCGTATAGTGGAAGATGGTGAATTTCCCTTTGCACTGAACTACTTCAGCGGGAGCAAGGAACACAATGTTGAAATGCGATCCCGCGCGAAGAAGTATGGCTGGAGCCTGAACGAGTATGGATTCTCTGAAATCGGGTCGGAGGAAAAAAGGGGGAAGGCGAAGCGCTTGGTAAAGTGTAAGGACGAGTCGGACATTTATGAGGCGCTCGATTTGAAATACGTCCCGCCTGAACTGCGGGAAAATATGGGTGAAATCGAGGCTGCGGAGCATGGCAAACTGCCTGCACTCATTACAGAAAAGGATATCCGAGGCACGTTTCACTGCCATACGACGTATAGTGATGGCGTGAACTCTCTCGAGCAAATGGCGAAGGCTGCCCAAGCGCTTGGGTGGGAGTATCTCGGCATTGGCGACCACAGCAAGATCGCCGCCTATGCAGGTGGACTATCTGAAGAGAAAGTAAAGCAACAGTTCAAAGAAATTGACCAACTCAATGGCAAGTTCAGTAGCTTTAGAATACTTAAGGGAACCGAGTGTGATATATTGCCAAATGGTGAGTTAGACTGGTCTGACAAAGTCCTTTCGAGCTTCGAATACGTTGTTGTATCTGTCCACAGCAG
The DNA here is from genome assembly GCA_964495695.1 of uncultured Chitinophagales bacterium. Classification (GTDB taxonomy): domain Bacteria; phylum Bacteroidota; class Ignavibacteria; order UBA10030; family UBA6906; genus CAADGV01. Next base: position 8,533 of record CAZBWR010000068.1, read on the forward strand.
CTTCAGAAACGATGAAAAAGAAATGACGAAGCGAATCATCAAGGCTCTGAAGAACAAGCACGTTACCATGCTGGGGCACCCAACGGGGAGGCTGCTCCTCACGAGGGACGGATATCCCGTGAACATGATCGAGGTGATCAACTGTGCATCCGATTATGGCAAATCAATAGAAATAAATGCTCACCCCATGCGTCTGGACTTAGACTGGCGGCTTCTGAAGTACGCCCGGGAAAAAGGCGTGCAAATTGCCATCAACCCGGATGCACACAACACTGAGGCATTGCGTGATGTATTTTACGGCGTAGGGATTGCCCGCAAAGGGTGGCTCGAGAAGAATGATGTCCTCAACGCCCGCCCTCTGAAGGGGGTGCTGGAATTTCTGCAGAAGAAGTTATAATCGCTACGAAGAAGAGCAATGCCGACAATAACGTTCAAGAGACTAAACAAGACCCGGAGCATCAAGCCGGGTGCGACGATACTTGCTGCTGCAAACCAGGCGGGGGTCCCGATTGGACAGTCTTGCAGTGGTGACGGCATTTGCGGCTGGTGTAGAGTCAAGATTCTTGAGGGTGAGAAAAATCTTGCTCCTCCCGGTTTTCTGGAAAAGAAACTGATGGAAGGGGAGATGTTCGGTCCGGACGAACGGGCGGCATGTCTTGCCGTCGTAAAAGGCGACATTACTGTCACAACTACCTATTGGTGAGATGAAGAGACTTTTGACCGGCTTGATCATGTGTTTATTGGGGGTGCTGTTCCTTCTTGATTCTGCTGGTTTGTTGACCATCAGAGCCTTGATTACAGACTATTTTCCAATCATCATGATCTTCATCGGCGTGCTGATTCTTCTTACGGGAATACGAGCGAAGCCAAACCAAAAACAGGATAACGCATGAGCAGATTTCAACGTCACGTGTTTGTATGTATAAACGAACGTCCGGCCGGCCACCCGAAAGGGTGCTGCCTCTCAAAGGGTTCCGCGGAAGTTCGTGACACGCTGAAAGATGAATTGAAGAAAAGAGGGCTTTCCTCAATTGTCCGGGCGAACAATGCCGGCTGTCTCGACGCCTGTGAGTATGGCGTTACCATGGTCATTTATCCCGAAGGAATCTGGTACGGGGGAGTGAAGAAGGAAGACGTCGAAGAGATCATTGACCGCACCGTTATCAACGGCGAAATAGTTCAACGGCTACTGATACCGAATCAGCGCTACGCGCCCGACAGCCTGCAGTTCAAGAAACTCGAGTTGTAAGAGAATGGCAAAGAAACCTCCCGTCCGCAAGGAATCCGACGAAGAGAAGAAGGAACGTTCACAGCAAATATTCAAGCTGTTAAAGAAGGAGTTTCCCAAACCGATCACAGCCCTGCATCACCAATCGGCATTTCAGTTGTTGATCGCAACAATCCTCTCTGCACAGTGCACCGATGAACGTGTCAACATGGTCACTCCCGGTTTGTTCCGGAAGTACAAAGATGCAAAAGCATTCGCCGCAGCCGATCAGGCTGAGTTGGAAGAAACAATCCGATCGACGGGGTTCTTCAGGATGAAAGCAAAGAACATTATCGGCTGCAGCAAGGCGTTAGTGGAGCAGTTCAGTGGAGAGGTGCCGAAGACCATTGACGAACTCGTCACGCTGCCCGGAGTCGGGCGAAAAACTGCAAACGTCGTGCTGGGACAAGTGTACGGCATTGCATCAGGGGTCGTCGTTGACACGCATGTCCATCGTCTGTCACAACGCCTTGGGTTTACGACCGCAGAGACGGCGGAGAAGATCGAGCAAGACTTGATGGCACTATTTCCCCAAAAGCAATGGATTGATCTTGGAACCGTGCTGATCCTTCACGGCAGGAAGACCTGTGCTGCCCGTTCTCCGAAATGCAACTCGTGTGTCGTTGCCCCGCTCTGCCCGAGCGCCCAGGTATTCGTATCGTCCAAGACTTGAATAGTGAAGATAGGAAGTACTCCCGTTGCCAGATCGATCTGAAGAACAACGCCGCAACAGATTCCGCATCATCCTCGGTGTAATCCTCGGCGCGTTCCTTGCCGCCCTTGATACGACAATCCTCGCCACGGTCATGCCCACAATAGTCACCGATTTGGGGGGCTTGAGTCTATACAGTTGGGTGTTTTCGATCTACATGATCATGACGGCGGTATCGATGCCTCTGTGGGGGAAGATGTCGGACATGTTTGGCCGGCGCAATCTGTTTGTTGCTTCAGTTGTGGTTTTTCTCCTTGGCTCGGTCTTGTGCGGTGTGGCGAGTTCGATGCTCCAACTGATCATCTTCCGCGGGATACAGGGCATAGGTGCAGGCGGTTTGTCGGCGATTCCGTTTGCCTTGATCAGCGCTGTATTTCCCGCTCACGAACGTGGCAAGGCTATAGGGTTCATTTCGTCAACGTGGGGAGTATCGAGCGTGCTGGGTCCGGTGCTCGGAAGTTTTATCGCGCTGCAGATGGACTGGCGTTGGGTGTTCTATATCAATATTCCACTTGGTGTTGCCGCCGTTATCATAGTCTGGCGCTACTATAGCGATACGATCCCGCACCACAAAGAGCGCATTGACTACGCGGGAGGAGTCCTTCTCACTCTGTCTATCGTCTCATTGTTGATGACGAGTGTGACATTCGGAAAAACGGGGACCCACCTGTCGTTTTCATCGTTAGCATATCTTGGAGCATTCATTCTCTTCACGGTCCTTTTTGTCATACACGAACGGAGAGCGCAGAACCCGATCCTTCATATCGAGTTCTTCCGTCTTCGGAAGTTCTGGCTTGGCAATCTTCTGGGATTCCTCGCAAGTTTCACGATGTACGGCGTGATTGCGTTTATGCCTCTGTTCTCGCAAAGCGTTCAGGGAGGCACGGCAGTTCAGGCTGGACTCGTTATCACTCCAATGTCTTTGGGATGGTCGATCAGCAGCGTGTTGGCAGGACGCTTCGCGTACAGGCTTGGCGAGAGAAATCTCATCCGGTTCGGCATGTTCATTATGTTCTGCGGCTTTCTTCTCACCGCGTTGTTCCTCGAGCAGAATTCACCGGTCTGGTTCCTGGTGCTTTGCGTGACCCTCTGCGGCATCGGCATGGGATGTCAAACTCCCGCGTTACTGTTGACTGTTCAGAACAGCCTCGAACTTAAGAATCTCGGAGTGGCAACATCAAGCCAGATGCTCTCGCGCACGATCGGTGGAGCGATTGGCGTCAGTATTCTCGGTGCTGTATTATCAGGGTCGATGACACGGCATTTTGGAGAACTGGGTGAGGAGGGAGGGGCACGACTTTCGGAGCAGATCAGATCCTATCTCAACGAGCCGCAAGAATTGCTAAGCCAACATGTCCGGTCACTTATGACGCACGCCGAACTGGACATTGTCCTCCGCACATTTACCGATGCGATACACGCCGTATTCATGATAGGGTTGTGTGTAATCACGGCAAGTCTCCTGCTCAGCATACTGCTTCCCCCCGCATCGCGTACCGGTTCTCGGGCTCAAGACAAAGGGCCCGGTATCGACTAACGTCGCGCGTCCCGGGGTTTAGTTGTTCTGAATCAGTTCCTGGTGCAGCTTGGTGATGCAGGAGGGGCAGAAGTACATCAGCTTGTAGTCACCAATCTGACGCTCAATCAATGTCGCCTTGTTGAACTTCTCTCTGCAGACGGCGCATTTTTCCGTGTTGATGTCAGCGGCAGGTGGTGCCGGCTTCATTCCAACCCGGAACCCGATAAAGGCGAAGAGAAGAATGAGAACAAGAAAAATCGAGGCGAGAATGGTAAGAGTCATTTCTGCCTCAAAGTTTAATGGTGAGAGCGACCCCGTCACGCAACGGCAGAATGGTCGTAAAGAGTTCGGGATGGGCGTAAACCAGTCTGTTGAATGTTAGTATGCCCGCAGTTGCCTCATCAGGTTTGTCGTTAAGAATACGTCCGCTCCAGAGCACGTTATCGGTTATCAAGATGCCCCCGTGTCTCAATTTCGGTTCAGCAAGTGCGAGAGCTTTCGGGTACTCGTGCTTGTCGATGTCGTTGAGAATAATATCGAATGTTTCTTCAAGTTCTCCGAGAATGTCCAGTGCGTCTCCTTTCCTGAATTCAACTTTGTGCGCAACTCCGGCTCTTGTCAGCCATGTCATTGCTCTGTCGATATTCTCCTGCCTTCCTTCCGTGCACACTATGCGGCAGTCATCTCCTGTTGCCTTCGCAAACCAATACGCCGAGTAGCCGAAACCTGACCCGAGCTCAAGAATCCGGCGTGCACCTATTGTTCGTGCAAGCGTGAACAACAATCGTCCCACCAAAGGCCCGATGATGGGGAAGTTGTTCTCTGCTGCATATGCTTCCATCTCCTCGTGAATTGTATCGCGGTCCGGTGTGACATCTGCCAGATACTGATTGATAAGGGGATGGATGATGTCGAGTTTTGTGTCTGACATTGTTGAGAAGTTGATGTTGCGGTTGTAGAACAAATATACATGACGGATGCCCCTTTTTCAAATGTGGGAAGCGTGACGGGCGCTTTCTTATTCGTGGGAAGCTGCATCGATGAAAACCACATTTCTTCACGCCTATCTGCTGCATTCTGATGGCACATAAACTGCGCGCTGATTGGGAGCAATACACCTACTACTTGAAGAAGGAACCGCAATGCACCTCATCGAACACGATGTTCTTTCCGACCTCTTCACAACTCTCAGGAACAGTGGTTACACGACAATCGGCCCGGCAGTGCGTGACGGTGCCATCATCCTGGACGAATTGCAGACAGTGGATGACTTGCCCTCGGGGATTGTGGACGAGCAAGGGCCTGCATCGTACGGATTGAGACGATCAGACACTCCCGCACGCTTCGGTTACGGAGTCGGTCCGCAGTCATGGAAGAGGTATCTTTATCCACCCCGACAGAACATCCTCTCGATCGAAAAAGATGGGAGGGGTTTCGTTGTTCAGCCGCGCCCCGCATCCAACGACGTACGCTACGCGTTCATCGGTATTCGTCCATGTGAAGTGCGTGCGCTGACGATACTCGACGACGTTCTCATGGACGGCGAGTTCGCCGATGCCTCATATACAGCTGCGCGATCGAAGACGTTCATCGTAGCTGTGAATTGCCTTCATCCCGGCAACACGTGCTTCTGTGCATCAATGCATGCGGGGCCGCGCGCCAATGCCGCATACGATCTTGCCCTGACCGAGTTGACCAACGGTCCGAAATGCAGCTACTTGGTCGAGATTGGAAGCGAGGCAGGACGCGATGTCCTGGCGCAGCTGAATCATCGTAAGGCAACCACTGAGGAAATCGAGAACGTGGAGGAGTTGTTCGAGGCTGCGACCAAAAGCTTCAGGAAATCCGTCGACCTTACAAATATCAATCAACTGCTGAATGAGAACGCCGAGCATCCACACTGGGATGATATTGCGAAGAGGTGTCTCGCCTGCACGAACTGCACGATGGTGTGTCCGACCTGTTTTTGTTCGACCGTGGAGGATGTGACCGACCTCGACGGGGGAAGAGCCGCCCGCATCCGTCGTTGGGATTCCTGTTTCACGGCTGAGTATACGAAGATTGCAGGGGGAAACATCAGGATGAGCACACGCACACGCTACCGGCAGTGGCTTTCCCACAAGTTTGCTCATTGGCAGGATCAGTTCGGTACGTACGGCTGCGTCGGATGCGGCAAATGTATAACCTGGTGTCCGGCGGGCATTGACATTACCAAGGAACTCGCTGCGATTCGTCAAAACAGTCTTTCAACATCAACCGCATAAGGTGCCCCATGGAAAAAGAAAACCTCACTGATATACTCCGGCAGCATCCGTTTCTCCACGGCTTGTCGGATGTCGACATGAAGACCCTGATCGGATGCGCATCCAATGTCCGGTTTCCCGAGGGGTCGCGTCTCATCAATGAAGGAGAGCTTGCAAATAAATTCTTCCTTATCCGCGCAGGGCGCGTTGCACTGGAGACCGAGATTCCCGGGAAAGGCGCCATCCGCGTGCAGACCTCCGGACCCGGCGAAGTGCTGGGATGGTCGTGGCTGATCTCTCCGTACCGTTGGCATTTCAGCGGCGTTGCAGTCACGGATACACGGGCAATCGCCCTCGACGGGGAGTGCCTCCGCACAAAATGTGAAACGGACAAGGCCTTTGGCTATGAGATGCTCAAGCGCCTTGCGCTGGTGATGGAACGGCGACTCGAGGCCACACGGCTGCAGCTGCTGGACCTGTACGGCATGACCAACGGAGCGGAAGCATGAGGGACGAAACAGCGCAGGCGGTGATCGGTGATCCCATGATCACCACGCCGGTGACAGTCCGGAAGACGATTTGGGAAAATGACGACACATTCACGCTGACGCTCGACACAAGCAAGTGGCCCGGGGGATTTTCGTTTTTGCCGGGTCAATTCAACATGCTGTATGTGTTCGGCATGGGAGAGGCGGCAATCTCGATCAGTTCAGATCCGGGCAAAACCTCTACAATCGACCATACGATTCACCGGGTTGGCTCTCTGACAACCGCTTTGTCACAAGTGAAACGGGGTGATGTTGTTGGAATCCGTGGACCCTTCGGATCGGGGTGGCCGCTTGATGTGGCAAAGGGCAAGGACATCTGCATCATTACCGGCGGCATCGGACTTGCCCCGTTGCGCCCGGTGATCTATTCGCTGCTCAAGTCCCGTGATGAATACGGGCGCATCGTCATTTTATACGGCGGAAGAAGTCCGCTGGACCTTCTCTACAGGGTCGAGCTTGAACGCTGGGAGGACGAACTGGGTGTTGAAGTTCTGGTGACAGTCGACCGCGGTGATTCATCCTGGAAGGGACATATCGGCGTCGTCACTTCGTTGCTGAACTACATCAAGCTGGAAACACAAGAGACCCTCGCATATGTGTGCGGTCCTGAAATCATGATGAAGTATACGGTGGATGAACTCGAGCGGCGAGGGTTGCCGAACGAGCATGTATATCTTTCGATGGAGCGGAACATGAAGTGTGCGATCGGGTTCTGCGGGCATTGCCAGTACGGACCGACATTCATCTGCAAGGATGGGCCAGTGTATCCGCTCCCTCGAATTCGACCCCTCCTCGACAAAAAAGAGTTGTAACATTGCGACTCTGTTTGCTTCTCGGTAGCTTGGAAGCACACCAACGGAGGATGATATGAAGAGAACACTTCTCGCAGTATTGCTGCTAATAAGCTTCCCAGTTGCCTACGCGCAACAGTACGGCTGGGTGAGAGTGGCGCAAGTGGGCAACGCAAACACGACACTTAAGGCTGTCGAGTTTGTGGATTCGCTCCATGGATGGTTGTACGGGTCGGGCGTGAACTATATGTACACTTTGGATGGAGGTACAAGTTGGGTACAAGCAGTGAGTCCTGGATTTGCGGCAACAAGTATTTCAATGGTTGACACTCTTCGCGGCTGGACGGTGGGGAATGGCTTCAACGAAGGTGGCATAGGCAGGACAACCGATGGTGGTCGGACTTGGATCCAACAGCGCTTGCGGCTTGATAGAGCGTACAATGGTACGGCGTCCCTCAGAACGGATAAGAACATCACCTCAGGACGAACTCGTAACTTTTCCCCCGACACAAGCAATGTCGTTCAAACAGCCGATGGGGGCGTGACGTGGACGGAGCGAACGATACTCGATAGCCTCATGGATCTGCGCATCATGCAGTTCATTGACTCGCTACACGGGTGGATCGTGGGCGGTTCACCCTTAAATGGTGTGTATGCTGTTCTCCGAACAGTAGATGGAGGAACAAACTGGCAAGTGATTCGCACTGTGGTTGGATACCAAGCGGTATCCTTTACTGATTCAGTGAATGGTTGGAGTGTAAAGAGGGACTCTCCTACATATTGTTTTAAGACATCAGATGGAGGCATTACTTGGACGCAGCTTGGCCGTATTGAAGACCCGATGTGGGGTGATCTGACACCGATCGGTTTCACGTTCGTGGATAGTCTGAATGGGTGGACGTTCGGCAGCATGTTTTATTGGGGAGATGTGGTGGGGATGATTTACCGGACCACCGATGGTGGTGTTTCGTGGTATCGCGAGCATTTAGGCGGCTCTCGTGGATTTGGCGGCATGATGCTCGACCGCACGCATGGCTGGGCAATCGGTACGGCGGGAAGCGTGTACGCCTACAAGATTGTTTCCAGCGCACCCGAACGGATGGAGCGCATGGCCAAATCGTTTGCGCTCAGGCAGAACTATCCGAACCCGTTCAATCCATCAACAACAATCGAATATGAAGTCGTCACTCGCGAGCGTGTTGCTATCCAACTGTACGACGCACAGGGGAAAGAGGTAAGAACGCTTGTCAACAGCGAACACGAGCGGGGAGTCTATCGCCTTCGATTCGATGCAACTGGACTTGCCAGCGGCGTGTATTTTTACACGATGAAAACCAGCTCGTTCACCGAAACCAGGCAGATGATCATCATCAGATAATGCCGCTCGAAAGGAGATTCACAATGACCACATTGTGTCGCACACTATTCTTGGCATTGTTTGTTGGGCTTATGATTTTGGGTGAAAGCGTCAAGGGGCAATCGGAAAACCCATGGGGCGGTTCAGTGCCCTCCCAGACAACGAATCTGGCGTACGAACGCTACCCCGTCGAAGGTTTTGCCTGGCCCACGAGCATACGCCCCGGCCAGCCGATTACGTTCTACGTCAGCGTTATGGACCTGGTGCCTCAAAGTTCCGAAGGACAAACATACGAGGTGCATATCTTTCGTAGTCCCGATTTTGATCATGAGGTCGCTTCGCTGCCTCCGACAGAGGGACACTTCTATCCGTTACGGGCTGCGGATGGTGATTCGATTTTTCCCGGCGTCCCGACGACGAAACGACCGATTGACTACAACATCGGATGCAGAGCCTACTGGTCTCCGACTGCTCGTACCTACACACAAACATCGAGTTGGACAAGCGGCTTGTACTTTGCTCGGCTCATCCATCTCTCTGCCAATGTGGAGAGCTTGTACTATTACATTCCGTTCATCGTCCGCGCAACAAGTCCAGGCTCGACGTCCAAGATTCTGTTCAAGTACGACTGGACGACGCTGCAAGCATACAATTATTGGGGAGGCGGGTCGCTCTACTCGATGGATCAGGATGCTGCAACGCTGACACCCGACAGTATCATTGCGCTTGACCGACCATTGAGACGAGATTACAGCCGGTGGATATCGTACGTCGCTCCGTTTGAACGCGTGCTTCAAGACAGTGGCTACTCAATGGAATACTGTAATAACATTGATATTGATAGTCTTGGCGTCGACTTTCTAGGGCATTATCAATGCCTCGTTCTTTGGACTCACGATGAGTATTGGTCCAAGGGGGAGCGGGATGCAATTGAAGCCTTCAAGGGGAATGAACTCCCTGAAAATCTTCCCCGGTATCATGGGAACATCGCTCGGTTCACATCCAACTCATGCTATTGGCTTGTTCGGTGGATAGGAACTGGCAGCAAATACACCAAGCTGCAATGTCGCAAGGACAACTACCCTGGTCCAGTTCGACCGCGCTACGATCTGTGGCGGTTGGCTGACGCCACAACAGGGCGGGCAGCACTGCCGGAAGCGAAGTTCCTTGGCTCGCAGTACGAGACTGGATGGAACGACATTAACTCCGACCCGGCAACTGAGCAGCCGCCGGCAATACTTACGAACCCATCGCATTGGATATTCCGGAACACGGGTTTGGAGTCATCGGAACAGTTTGGCAAAGGCATCATGAAGAAAAATCGACAGCGAGGCCTCGTGAGCGGTGAAGTGGATAACCTAATCACAGGGAGTGCGGACTTTCCCACACTGGAAGTGTTGGCTCAACGCTGGGTGTATAGCCGGGCTGACTCTGGTGGGATTCAGCGTTACAGAGACATTCTCCACCAGATGGTCTACTACGAAGACACGTCAAGCAATGCGCGGGTGTTTGCCCAAGGCGCACAGGGAGGCGGGTGGGTGTACAGCATCGTGAATGAGCCAGGTACGATTGACCCCGCCGATGTCGTCCGCATGAAAACTATTACAATCAACATCATCAGCCACTTCTCAGGCAAGAAGTACATTGGGAAGGTGTGGAGTTCTGGACCGGAAAACGCTTTCCGATGGGAAAACAATATCGAGCTAGACGGCAACGTTCAGATTCCCCAAGGAAAATACCTTAAGGCAATCTCCAACACGATTACTGTCGACAGCACATTTGCGATTAACGGCACGCTGGAAATCAACGGCAATGTCACCATCACAGGTACAGGTCAAATCAACGTTGGCGCGACGGGAGAGATCAAGCTCATGCCCGGCGCGACGCTTACGCTCAGAACAAAACTCTACGCTGCAAGTAATGTCACGCTCACAGTTCCGGCGAACACAACGCTTTGCATTGAACAACCCGCTCAACTTCTGTTCGGTTCAAATTCAGGACTCACCGTGTACGGCAAGCTCATTGCACAGGGCACTGAGAGTCAACCTGTTCTGTTTTCAACAGCGACATCATCTCCAGCTCCGAACAGTTGGAACTACATAGCACTGTACGGCGGTCCCGACACGCTTGAATACTGTACGATTGAGTATGGAACGCACGGCGTGTATATCAACAATGCCAACATCAATCTCATCCGCAACTGTGTGATCCGCAATAACGGGTGGAATGGGATTCTCGGAATGAATACAACATCAGCCGGCTATCATCACGTGATGTTGGACGGAAGCAAACTCGCGAGCGGTGTGTACTTGTATCGAATGGACGCAGGCCAATACTCATCCACAAAGCGTTTATTGTTACTCAAATAGTAAGAAAAGGATTACGTATGCCATCCAAAAAACCCAGAGTCGCCGTCTTCAAATTTGCCTCGTGCGACGGTTGCCAGCTCTCGCTCCTCGATGCCGAGGATGAACTGCTGCTCATCGCAGGCGCAATCGAGATTGCGAATTTCCCCGAAGCCAGCCGGCGCGTGCTGCGCGGCCCCTATGATATCGGACTTGTAGAGGGAAGCATCACCACGCCCCACGACGTGGAGCGCATCCGGCATATCCGGAAGGAGTGCAAAGTACTGATTGCCATCGGCGCTTGCGCGACCGCGGGCGGTATTCAAGCGCTGCGCAACTGGAAGGATGTGAAGGAATATGCAAAGCTCGTTTACGCATCACCCGAATATATCAGCACGCTGGACCGGTCCATGCCGGTCGGGTCGTATGTGCATGTCGATTTTGAGCTGCGAGGGTGTCCCATCAACAAACACCAGCTCATCGAAGTGATCAACGCGTTCCTCAATAAGCGCAGACCGAATGTATCGCTGCACAGCGTGTGTCTGGATTGCAAACTGCAGGGGAATGTCTGCGTCATGGTAGCGAAGGGCATGCCCTGCCTCGGGCCTGTGACGCAAACAGGCTGCGGAGCAATTTGTCCCTCGTTCGACAGAGGATGCTACGGATGCTTCGGACCGCAGGAAAACCCGAATCCGCCGTCGTTGAGCAAACAATTTGCGGGGCTTGGTGTCGACCGCCAGGACGTGATGCTGATGTTCAGAGGATTCAACGCCTATGCAGAGGCCTTCCGGAAAGAGAGTGATTCCCATGAAAAATAGAGTGATTAAGGTTGACCAGCTTGCACGAGTGGAAGGTGAGGGCTCGGTATTTGTGAAAATCACGGACGGGAAAGTCTCCGACGTGAAGTTGAAGATTTTTGAACCGCCGCGGTTCTTCGAGGCATTCCTGAGAGGGCGGGATTATTCCGAAGCCCCCGACATTACCGCACGTATCTGCGGGATTTGTCCTGTTGCGTACCAGATGAGCGCCGTAACCGCCATGGAAGATGCCTTCGGCATTGCGGTGACAGGCCAGCTTCATGAGTTGCGCAAGCTTCTCTACTACGGCGAGTGGATCGAGAGTCACGTGCTGCACATCTACATGCTGCACGCACCCGACTTCCTCGGGTACGAAGACGCGCTATTGCTGGCAAATGACAAGCCTGATGTCGTGAAGAAGGCACTTGCCCTCAAGAAGATCGGCAACGACGTCATGATTCTTCTGGGTGGACGGGAGATTCACCCGATTAATGTGAAGGTCGGCGGATTCTACAAGCTTCCCTCGCGGGGCGACTTGCGCGCAATGCTGGACCGGCTGAAGTGGGGACTTGAAGGAGCAATCGAGACCGCTCATCTCGTCAAGACATTCGAGTTCCCGGAGTTTGAAGTGGATTATGCGTTCGTTTCGCTTCGCTCGCCCGACACTTATCCGCTCATCGGAGGGCGCTTCGTGACGAGTTCGGGACTCGATATTTCTATAAAGGAATATGAATTTCATTTTGAAGAACGCCATATACAGCATTCAAACGCGCTGCATTCGATTGAAAAGGGTGTTGGGGCATATACGGTGGGACCGCTGGCGCGCTACAATCTGAATTTCGAATCCCTTTCACCGACTGCAAAGCAGGTGGCGAACGATATCGGCATTCTGCCTCCGGTACGCAATCCGTTCAAGAGCATTATCGTCAGAAGCATCGAAACGATTCACGCATTCGAGGAGGCAATCCGCATAATTCAGAGCTACGAGCCTCCTGAGTCGGCTGCTATCGCCGTTACACCGCGCAGCGGCATCGGGTTCGGGGCGAGCGAAGCGCCGCGGGGAACGCTGTACCATCGCTACCGTGTGAGTGACGACGGAACAATTCTGGACGCCAAGATCGTGCCACCGACAGCACAGAACCAGCCGACAATTGAAAACGACCTCCGGATGTTCGTTTCCGCGAACATTGATCTTCCCCGGGAAGAGTTGACCTGGAAGACCGAGCAAGCTGTCCGGAATTATGACCCGTGTATTTCCTGCGCGACACATTTTGTGCGGATAGCAGGGTAAGAGTGACAAGCAAGGTGCGAGAATGTGCCCTTCCGGCGATAAAAATCTATTAGTCGTGGGGATCGGAAATCAATTCCGCGGTGATGATGGCCTCGGAATCTTCGTCGCTCGTGAATTGGTGAAATCCGTACCCGCAAACATTACCGTTAAGGAATTGTCCGGAGATGGGACGGCATTGATGAGCTTGTGGGAAAATTGGTCCGACGTTTTACTCGTTGACGCTCTTAAGTCCGGCAGTCCCCCGGGCACACTTCACCGTCTCGACCCCATCCGGGAACCATTACCCCGATGGATCGGGCTGTCATCTTCCCACTCGTTTGGCGTAGCGGAAGCTATCGCTCTTTCCCGTCATCTCGAGAAACTTCCACGCACGCTTCGCATTATCGGCATTGAGGCAGAAACATTCGCGGCTGGTGTGGGATTGTCGATGTCGGTTGTGCGCTCGATTCCATCACTCCTCAACCTTGCACGCAGGGAGATGGGCCGCTTCGTCGAGGTGGAACACACCTAATTATTCTTGGCCAGGGAATCCGGAACTGTGTATCTTGAGTACACTTTCTACGTATTCACTCCAGGCCATATGAAGCAACCCGAACCCAAAATACTCCACACTCTGCGGGATGACGTGCGTCGCGGGGATTTCTGGCGCTCTGTCCGCCGTGAATATACCGAACTCCGTGAGTACATGCTCGATGAGCAACGCCGTCAACGACTAATGAAAATGGGGGCATGGCGGCGTTGGCTGATTACGATGTTCTGGCTTCTCAAGAGCATGTTTTTCAACCTTCGTCCTGCGCGGAGGATTATTCTTGTTACGGGCATTCTACTCTCTTTCTTCTCACACTCATTTGTCTTCAAAGGGGAGAATTTTGCCGTCACGAACGACTTCAGCGGCATCGGCGTGTTGCTGATACTCTTCGTTCTGGCTTTGGAACTGAAGGACAAACTCGTCGCCCGAAAAGAACTTGAGGCCGGCCGTGAGATTCACAAGGCGCTGATGCCTGAGCGATCTCCAAAAATTCCCGGCTGGAGTGTTTGGCTTTTTGAACGTCCGGCGCTCGATGTCGGGGGCGATCTGGTGGATTTCATACGCTATCACGACCAGAAATGCAGTGTCCTGCTGGGCGACGTTTCGGGGAAGGGATTGCGTGCGGCCCTGCTGGCGGCGAAACTGCAATCAAGCCTCCGGGCACTTGCTCCGGATGTCGGCTCCGTGGATGAACTGGCCCGGCGCATGAACAAGATTTTTTTCAGAGATACTCCGCCGGGCGTATTTGCCTCGTTGGTGTATTGCGAGATTGATCTTGCATCCGGCGTGATTGACGTGCTCAATGCCGGACACCTGCCGCCTTTCATCATCCGCAGAGGCAGCGTCGAACTTCTTCCGAAGGGTGATGCCGCTCTCGGACTGAATGATGCCATCAAGTTCAGATCGCAGCGGATCATGTTGGAGGAAGGTGATATGTTTCTTGCCTTCTCCGATGGATTGAACGAGGCAAGGAACCAGTCTATGGAATTTTTCGGCGACGACCGCCTTGTCGCCATACTTAAAGCAAACGTGTCACTCACCCCTCAGAGGCTAGGAGAAACTATTGTCCATTCTGTGGACAAGTTTGTTGGTGAAGCAATCCCTCACGATGATCTCTCGATAGTCATTCTAAAAAGGGAGAGCGCTTCCTAAATCTGAGAAGTCGTCCCCCCG
>CAZBWR010000069.1:0-23075 GCA_964495695.1 uncultured Chitinophagales bacterium
GTCAATGAACGAAGTCAGTCCTCCAACATGCAATCATCGCACAGACTGAATCCGTGTTTTCCAAATCCGTTCAACTCATCCGCGAACATCTCATATTACCTTTCGGAAGATGGGAACGTGCATGTTTCAGTCTATGATCTTCTCGGAAGAACCATAGCCACTCTTGTGAATGAACATCAAGGAGCGGGCTCCCATTCCGTTTCTTTCGAGGCGCAGGGCCTATCGAGTGGTGTGTACTTTGTCAGGTTTACCGTTCGGAATTTCACAGCCACCACCACGTTGGTTCACAGCAAATGAGGTGGGCAACTTTACATAACAACCAAAACAACGACGCTCGTCATTTATAGAATTCTGGGCGGGCGGGGTGGCGTTGTTCTGGTAAACGTTATGCGAAATTGCCCACCAATGGGTGACGGACGCGAGGGCTAAATCAAGTGATTCAGATTGCGGGAGCCGTGATCCTGGAAAATCGCTCTCATCGTTAAACTACGACCAAGGAGGTCGCATGACACAACTGATGATCTGTGGCCTTGCCTTAGCTTCTCGCGGTTAGTACAACTGCTACGTAATTGACTGGCGCCGAATCACTTCTTCCCCATACCCTGAAGAGTATCAACGTTAGCTTTTCTCAAAGAGAATACTATCTTGGGGCAAAAGCTATTGTTTTCTACACGGGGAGCTTTCCATGAAATATTCAGGTATGCTTGTCATAGCCATTCTGATTCTTACCGGTTGCAAAAAGGACAACGGAGCGCCAGAGCCTACCCCGTCAATAAAGACAGGTCTGATCCTCAACCAAACCATCACCATATCCGGACTGAGCAGGAGTTATCATCTCTTCATTCCCGGCAACTACAGCAACGCGCCCGTAGTTTTTCTTTTTCATGGACACAGTCTCAATAACAGTGCGCTCATCGGACTTAACGGCGAAAAGGCGCCATATAAGGTCTGGCTGGATTTGGCGCAACAGGAGAACATCATCCTCACCGTTCCGAACGGACTGTACACTTCCGACAACGAGAAAGGTTGGAATGATTGCAGGGCAGATGCACCGACAAACTCCCGGGCAGATGATGTCCTGTTCATCAGCTCACTCATCGATCACGTAGTTGGAACGTATCAGGCCAATGCCTCAAAGGTCTTTGTAAACGGAACTTCCAACGGTGGTCACATGTGCATTCGATTGGCTCATGAGATACCGCAGAAAATAACCGCCTTTGCAGCAATCGTTGCTGCCAACGCAGTGAACTCGCAGTGTCCGGGCTCTACCACACCCGTATCAGCCTTATTCATGAATGGTACGGCGGACCCTCTTCTTCCATATAACGGCGGTGACATGTTTGGAAACCGGGGCCGGGTTGTTTCCGCACAAGCCACGGTTGAGTATTGGGTCAACAGGAACGGGGCCGATGCCAATCCTGAAACAAGGACGTTCCCGGACATACACACAAGTGATGGCAGGAACGCTCCCAGCAGCACGGTCGAACAACTGCGCTACAGAAATGGAAGAAATAACACTGAAGTAGTATTCTACAAAATTACGAACGGCGGTCATGCCGATCCGAGTATACAGGAGAGAACAGCAAGTGCCGGCCAGAACGGTGACATCGAAATGGCAAGGGAGGTCTGGACATTTTTCAAGGATAAGAGCAGATGAAGATTGTTGAGCTGTCAACGGAGAGCCACAGGCTTGATACTGCCATCAACTACTTCTGGACGTGTTGGGGCAATGAGCATAATTTCCGATTCTATGCGGACTGCATTACACATTCTCTTGACGGCACAAAAAGACTCCCCAAGTTTTATCTTGGCATTCACGATGACAGGATTATTGCTTCGTACGCCCTCCTGACCAATGACGTCATCAGCAGACAGGACCTGTGTCCGTGGCTTGCATGTCTATTCGTCAATCCGGAACACAGGAACAAAGGCCTTGCAGGGCAATTGCTCGACCATGGACTCAACGAAACGCGAAACAAAGGGTTCGACACATTGTTTCTCTCCACTGATATCGCAGACTTCTATGAGAAAAAGGGATGGCGATATCTGGCAAACGGCTTCAATGTCCTCGGGAACCCAATCAAGATTTATGAGAAATTCACGGGATAACGATATCCCGGCACAGCTATGGCGCTTGTAGTGTTTCTCAAAGGGATCAATGTCGGCGGCCACCGCACATTCCGCCCGTCAATGCTTGCGGAACGCCTGAAGCATCTGGATGCTGTCAATATCGGCGCCGCGGGAACGCTTGTCATACGGCGTCCGGCCACGCGTGCCAAACTCCGCGCAATGATCAGGCGTCTCCTTCCGTTTGATGCACACATCATGATGTGCAATGGAGTGGAGATCCGCGCTCTGATCGCCAGTTGCCCATTCCACGGCCGCTCAAGCCGACCGGATATCATCCGCTTTGCTGGCATTCTCTCCCGCCTCCCCCGCTCAACACCCCGTGTGCCCTTCACTCTTCCGCAGAATGGCAGATGGCTCGTCAACGTGCTTGCCCGGCAAGGACGGTTTCTGATTGGCACGCACCGGCGCGAGATGAAAGTCATCGGCTGCTTGAACCAGCTTGAGCATCTTTTCGGGGTTCCCGTTACAATCCGCAGCTGGAGTACCATCGCGCAAATCGCCGCTGCGCTGGGCGAGCAATCACACGGTTGACTTTGCTTTCAAAAATTCTTCATTTGTTAGCAGCCAAGCAGCAGGACGAATCCTTCTACTCATCAATTCCCGCATGAGACACCGCACTTCAACGTTTTCAGCAGCTATGCTCTTTTATGCTGCTTTCTCTTCGGCCGTTTTTACCCAGACAATAGACCCGACACAACGGATATTCGTCGATGCGAAGCATGCGGCCGCCATTGGTCAAGCTCAAACAATGGTGGACTCGTTCATGCGTGCCCACAACATTCCGGGGCTTGCGGTCTGTTTTGCGACACACGAGAAAATGATATGGGCGCAGGGGTTCGGCCTTGCCGACATCGAACAGAACGTTCCCGTGACACTGCAATCGCAGTTTCGCGTCGGGAGCATATCCAAGACGTTGACATCGCTCGCCGTGGGAAAACTCCTCGAACAGAAGAAACTCCGCATCACCGACACCATCGGCGCCCTCGTTCCGAGCTTCCCGCGGAAACGCTATCCCATTACCATTCATCAACTGGCTTCTCATACGGCGGGGATACGCGACTACAATTTCAGGGCAGGTGAGTTCCTGAGCAGAACACGATACGGTTCGGTGAACGACGCTCTTGCCATCTTCAAGAACGATTCCCTGCTGTTCAAGCCGGGCACACAGTATCAATACACGACATACGGTTACGTTCTGCTGAGTGCCGGCATTGAGGGAGCCGCCGGGATGGACTACCTGACGTACATGCATGACAGCGTGCTTGTTCCTCTCGGCATGAAAAACACGCGGGCGGATAAGAACGAAAGCATCATACCCGGCCGCGTGCGGTTTTACGATGTGTCGGACGCCTCGAATGTCAACGCGTATTACGTCGACAATTCAAACAAATGGGCTGGAGGAGGGTATCTTTCAACACCGCTTGATCTTGCCCGGATGTCACAGCAGCTGTTGCAATACCGGTTCTTGCGCGAAGAAACCTTGCGCCTGCTTTGGAAGCCCTTCGTGCTGGAGAATGGCGAACGAACGTCCTACGGCATAGGCTGGAAAACCGGAAGGGACAGCCGGGGACGGGAGTATGTCTTTCACAGCGGCAGCTCCATCGGCGGACGGGCTTTTTTGTTGCTCTACCCGGATGAAGGATGGATTGCGACCCTGGCCTGCAACGTCACGGCCGGCTTTGATGAGCAGTTCATCCTGGGGATTCTCGATTTCTTCAGATAGTCGTCACGCATCAGGCGGCAATTGCTTCAGGAGGATCGAAGTGTTACATTCATCCGTGAATGACATCGGTGCCTACAATAATTCCCGTTCTCCTGCCGAAAAGAAAATCTGCCACATGCTTTTCACGGAAATCAACCGGGCACTTCCCGAAGCCGAATCCAAAATCTGGCATGCCCATCCCGTCTGGTTCCTCGACGGCAATCCTGTCGTCGGCTACAGCAAACTCAAGCAGTGCATACGGCTCCTGTTCTGGAGCGGCCAGTCCTTCGACGAGGAACATCTGACGCGCGAGGGAAGCTTCAAGGCCGCCGAAATCCGATACATGGAGGTAGAACAGGTCCGCGTAAGAGAACTCCGACGCTGGCTTCGCAAGGCGCGTGACATCCAGTGGGATTACAAGAACATTGTCAAGCGCAAGGGCGTGTTAAAGAGATTGAAGTAGCACCGGCCATCAAATCATTGTGTGTTACAAAAGCGGGCAATCATGAACAATCCCCCCATCGTTCCCCACCTGTGGTTTGACAAGGAAGCAATCGCCGCGGCGGAGTTTTACGTGTCCCTGTTCCCCGATGCACGCGTCACCGGCAAGAGTGCCGTCGGCGGCACACCTTCGGGTGAAATCGATATTCTTAGCTTCACGCTGCAGGGACAGAAGTTCATGGCCATCAACGCGGGACCGATGTTCAAGATCAATCCTTCCATTTCTTTCTATGTGTACTGCGGGTCCGAAATGGAAGTCGACAGGCTCTACGCCGCGCTTTCCGAAGGGGGAAACGCAATGATGCCGCTGGACAAATACCCATGGAGTGCCAAATACGCGTGGGTGAAGGACAGGTTCGGGATGACATGGCAGCTGGACATCGATGACGTAAACTCCGGACAGAAGGTTGTCCCCGCCCTCCTCTTCAATGGCAAAAAGTCAGACAAAGTGAAAGAGGCAATGGAGCTCTATTGTTCGGTGTTCCCCGGGTCGAAGATGCTCGTCGAAGCACCTCACGACGCTTCTGCCAATCTCCCCGAAGGCACGCTTCTGTTCGCCCAATGCAAGCTTGACGGCTATCTGCTTAACGCCATGAGCAGCCCGATGGACCACGGATTCGATTTCAACGAGGCTGTATCGCTGATGGTCTATTGCAACGATCAGGCGGAGATTGATTACTATTGGGAGAAGCTCTCAACCGGCGGGCAGAAGCAACCATGCGGTTGGGTCAAGGATAGGTTTGGTGTGTCATGGCAAGTCGTGCCGGCGGAGATGGAGGCAATGATGACGACAAACGACAGGGCTCAGTTGGACCGTGTGATGAAGGCCGTGCTCGGTATGGGCAAACTGGATTTACAAGCGCTGCGTCTGGCGTATTCCAATTAGCGCGCAATAGCATTCTGCTGTATAACTCAAGCCGGTGGTGTCCACCGGCACATCCCCCAACAAATCATGGAATTACCCATGAGTCCAACAATCAGAAACATCCTCGCGCTTATAGCCGGCGTTGTCACAGGCATGATCGTCAACGGCGGACTGATAGCGATAAGCGGCTCTCTCATTCCCCCTCCTGCCGGTGCCGACGTCACAACGATGGAGGGATTAAAAGCCTCTATGCATCTCTTTGAGCCGAAGCACTTTATTATGCCCTTTCTTGCGCATGCGCTCGGAACGTTGGCCGGTGCTTTCGTTGCGGCACGAATTGCCGCAACACACGCCATGCGCTTTGCTTTGGGCGTCGGTGTCTTCTTTCTTGCGGGCGGGATTGCCAATGTCGCCATGCTTCCCTCGCCGATGTGGTTCAATGTGCTTGACCTCGTCGGGGCATATCTGCCGATGGCGTGGCTCGGCGGTACGCTGGGAATAAAACTGAAAGCGGCAAAAGCACCCGGCGTGTAAAGTCTGATAGCCGGTTGTCCAGCTCATTACCGGAGGAGAAGTGGATGCGCCGGCAAATCTCCATTTGCTACGTATCACGCCTGACCCGGCAAGCGTTGCCCGTCAACTGCAATTCATGTACATTTTCACGAATGTTTCTAACGGCGCGTATCATCATTTCTTGATCTGTGATGCTTGGGGGGATTTTCCGTTTTCTGGTTGTCATCGTCATCGCTGTACCGTCAATGGCGCAAGATGTGTCTATCCGTCAGATCACGTCAGACAACGGGCTTTCGCACAATACCGTCAGCCATCTGATGCAGGACTCTCAAGGCTTCATTTGGATCACGACGATCGACGGGCTGAACAAATACGATGGATATCAATTCACGGTCTACCGCCACAACCCCTCCGATTCAACGTCCATCTCAACGAATTTCCTTCATCACATCTACGAAGATTCCCGCGGGACGCTTTGGATCGGCACACGGGACAGGGGTATCAACGCGTTCAACCGCGGTACGGGGGAGTTCACGCGATACGAACACGATCCCGCCAACCCGACCGGTCTGAGCAACAATAAAGTCGGAAGCATACTCGAAGACCGCACCGGCAATTTGTGGATCGGAACCGATGACGGCCTGAATGTCCTCGATCCGCGCACGGGGATATTCACCGTGCACAGGAATGATCCGGCGAATCCGCATTCTCTCAGCAGCAGCCTGATTGAGGGATTTGATTTTGATGAAGGCGGATTGCTTTGGGTCGCCACGGACAACGGACTCAACAAGATGGATCCGGAAACAGGTATGTGCATTCGCTACCAGCACGACCCCCGCAATCCGTCCACACTCACCAGCAGGTTTGCACGACGCGTACTCGTCGCCCCTGACGGGATGATCTGGGTTGGAACTCGTGACGTCGGATTCAACAGGGTTGATCCTCGCTCGGGACATGTCACGAGATTTTTCAACGGAAAAGAAGGCGGCAACAACTACGCGGCTCTTCCAATGTTGTTCAATACCGACGGCAAGCTCTGGCTTTCCTCGGGAAACGGCATCTTCGTTCTTGATCCGGCAACCGGGGCGGTCACACATTACGAGCACAAGCCCGCAGCTCCGACGGGCATTTCACACAACAACATCTCGACACTCGCAACGGATCGGCACGGCAATATCTGGGCGGGGACGTGGGGAGGCGGCATCAATGTGCTCGAGTTCAGCCGGCGCAAGTTCGGCATCATTCGAAATGATACAGGCTCGAACTTTGTCCTCTCCGTAATGCAGGATCCGGATTCAACCCTCTGGATCGGATACGGAGCCGGGCTCTACACTATGACAAATGGCAGGATGAAACCCGTCGCAACCCACCTTGAAAAAGAAATCATCTGGGCCCTGACGAACTTTGATGAACGAACTGTGTGGGCGGGAACGGACAGGGGAATTGCTGTGATTGGAGCGAGAGGATTGGAGCGGGTGATGTTGAGCATCCCGAACGATCCGTCTTTCCCACCTGACAATGCGATCAGAGCGTTTCTGCAAGACCGCAACCGCAACATCTGGGCCGGGACTCAGACAAAAGGATTGGCGAAATATTCCAGGCAGTCAAGACAGTGGAGAACCTTCCCTTTCAACGTCAGAGACGGCTCGGGAACATCGGATATGCTCGTGTGGGCTTTGCAACAGGATAGAAAGGGACATGTCTGGATTGGAACATACCAGGGGGGATTAAACAGGCTCGATACATTAACGGGGCGCTTTGCGTATTACACTCATGACCCCGCAGACCCCTCATCGCTCCCTTCAAACGACGTCCGATCGATTTGCGTAAGGCGAAACGGGGAAATCTGGATCGGAACCTACGGCGGCGGCATTGCGCTGCTTGAGGGCGACCGGTTCATCCGGATCACCGAGCGCGAAGGACTCGGGAACAACTTCGTCTACGGCATCATTGAGGATGACTCGGGCAAGCTCTGGATCAGCACAAACAAAGGGCTTACACTGTTCGACCCCGTGAACAGGACGTTCAGAGTGTACACTTCGCGCGACGGATTGCAGAGCGATGAGTTTAATACCGGCGCATACTACAAGAGCCCGGAAGGAGAGATGTTCTTCGGCGGGGTGAACGGACTGAACAGATTCTTCCCCGCAGATGTCAGGGATAACCCGCACGTCCCCCCTGTCGTTCTTACGTCGTTCAAGGTGTTTGACAAGGATGTGAAGATCAGGAGAGACCTTGCATCGATCGACTCGGTGACGCTCTCTTACAAGGACAACTTCTTTTCGTTCGAGTTTGCCGCTCTCGATTTCGTCGACCCCGCGATGAACCGCTATGCATACAAACTCGAAGGGTTTGATGTCGACTGGATTGAAGCCGGGACACGACGGTACGCCTCGTACACGAATCTCGATCCGGGCGAATATACGTTGCGCATAAAGGGTTCGAACAACGATGGTGTGTGGAACAATACCGGGCGAACAATTCGCATCATAGTCGTTCCGCCGTACTGGCAACGCTGGTGGTTCAGGCTCATGGCCGGAGTTTTCCTCGCGGCAGTGTTTGCCGGAGCAATCAGGTACTTCTCCACCCGTAAGCTGCGCGCTCAACTTCAAGAACTTGAAAAAGAGCGGGCCCTGCAGGAAGAGCGCGAACGTATTTCCCGTGACCTCCACGATCACGCCGGCGCGCAGTTTGCCGGCATCATAACAGGGCTGGAGGTAGCCGAAAAGTACAACGAGCTGTCCGACGAAAAAACACGTAACCTCATCGCCTCGTTGCGCGATGATGCCCGCTCGGGAATGATGCGGCTGCGGGAAACCATCTGGGCGCTGAAAACTGACTCGATGACGACCGAATCCTTTGCCGACGCAATTCAGTCCTACGCCGACCGGCAGCTCAGGTATCCCGACGCTCCGGCGGTATCGGTCACCAACAAAGCCTCCGGGTTTACACTGTCACCCAACCAGGTCTTGAACTTGTATCGCATTGTCCAGGAATCACTTACGAACATCGTAAAACATTCCGGGGCATCGTCTGTTCATATAGAATTGATCGAAGATGGCGGCGTGCTGCACATGTCAGTGCACGACAACGGGAATGGTACACCCGCTCCGCATACCGATTCGGGGGGACAAGGCTTGCTCAACATGCAGAAGCGCGCCGCGGAGATGGACGGGACATTTGAGTTCCGGAACAACAGGCCCGGCGCAAGCGTCATCGTACAAATTCCTGTATCGATGAATGGAAAACACATCGGGTGAAATTACCTCAAGTGAGGTATTGAACGCTCATTACAGGCTCACGATACTGATACTATGAAGATCATCATTGCCATTGTTGAGGACAACTCCACGCTGCGCAAACGCTTGCAGCAGGAGTTGGAGTTGTTTGAGGACTTCGAAATTGCCGGCGCGTTCGCTACGGGTGAAGCGGCACTTAAAGCACTAAAGACATGGCCGCCAAGTCGCATCCCGCAGGTCATTCTCATGGACATCGCTCTCCCCGGAATGTCAGGCGTTGAAACTACGCGCGTGATCCGCGACGAATATCCCGACATCGACATCATGATGATCACAGTGTTCGAGGATGATGACTGGATCTTCCGCTCCATTCAGGCGGGAGCGAGCGGATATCTGCTGAAAGACGATGCGCCCGATTCCGTCGCATCGGCAATCCGTGAACTGCGGAACGGCGGCGCTCCTATGTCACGGACAATTGCCCGCAAGGTTCTCGCCGCAATGCGTGGCCCAACCTCCGCTGCAACTCCGGCACCTCAGCAGGACGCCGGGTTGTCCGACCGCGAGTTGGAACTGCTGCAGGGCCTCGTTGCCGGAGATTCGTACACGAAGCTCGCCGGGAAGCTTTTCATCAGTCCCCACACAGTCCGGACGCACATCAAGAATATCTACAAAAAGCTGCACGTACACACCCGCGCAACTGCCGTGCGCGCCGCCATCGACCGAAAGCTGGTGTGACCTCCTCCGTTTGCCACTTATTCCGATTTCCCTTACACTGATTCTGACAATAAGGACAATCGAATGAATGCAACGTTGAAAACGTTCTTCTCATCGCCAGCGTATGCCGTTATCGGTGTTTCGCAGAACAGGGAAAAATGGGGAAACATCGCTTACCGCATGTTGCGGGATAAAGGTATGCCTGTGTACCCGGTTAACCCGCATCTCTCTTCCGTCGAAGGTGACACGTGCTATGCAAACGTGAAAGATCTGCCGGGTAACGTACGATCGGTTATCGTTGTGGTGCCACCCTCCGTCACGGAGCAAGTTGTCCGCGAGTGTGTTGAAAAAAGAATCACCGGTATCTGGTTGCAGCCCGGCGCAGAGTCATCAGAGGCGATTGGATTGGCTGAAAAGAACGGCATTGCTGTCATGTATAACGCTTGCATCATGGTGATGCTGAGCCCCGTTAAGGACTTCAGCAAGATCAACGAGTGGCTTGGGAAAGCGATCGAGTCCTACGACTAATCAAGTTCCACCCATTTTCAGAAGCCATCCCATACAACACTTCTCGAAAATCTGATATTCTCCTCTCTCATTAAATTTAGCTAAGAACGCAACCGCGTCATTCGACTGCCGTACACATCCCCGAAAAGACAAGACCACACTCGAATATCTTCCAAATCTCAAGGGATTCCTGATGAAATTCTCATCTCTTACGGTCATTACGGCAGCGCTTCTCGTAATCACGACACAGTCATTCGCACAGAACTTCAGGGGCGGAATTAATTTCACATACGGCGTACCAAAGGGACAGTTCGGCTCTTTGGTTGATTCAAAAGGGTTCGGCCTTTCGGGCGATATAGGCTATCTTGTTCCGGGGTCGCCGCTGACTGTCGGGCTCGCTCTCGGGTACTTGCAGTATGGCAGCGAGGAAAGACGTACGTCCTTCAGCACTACAGTTCCCGATGTTACTGTGAACGTCTCAACCACAAACAGCATTGCTCTCGCCCATCTCCTTCTCCGGCTACAACCGGATGCGGGAACGGTTCGTCCGTACGCCGACGGACTCGTGGGGTTGCATTACTTGTTTACAACCACAACAGTAAAGAACCGGGGCGGGTTTGATGAAGAAATCGCCAGCTCGAATAACCTCGGTGATGTTGCCTTCAGTTACGGGGGAGGCGGCGGACTGATGGTGCAGGTGTACGACGCGCCGGAGCAGGATGGCTCGGGCATAAAGCAGGTGTTGGTGGATGTGGGCGCGCGCTACCTTGTCGGCGGCGAGGCGGAGTACCTGAAAGAGGGCTCCATCAAGCGGGAAAACGGCACGGCACGCTACAGCGCGCTTCGGTCAAAGACAGATTTGATGACATTCCATCTCGGCGTTTCCGTCGTCTTCTAACTGCCTGATTGTTCGAACGTGAGGGATCGCATTACGCGCAGTGATGCGATCCTTTGTCGTTTCGACCCGCCCTCACTGCAAAGTTGCTTCTCCTCCCAAAAGAATGTTACTTTATCAGGCATTTACCCCCCTCCATCATCCAAGGAGCTGCTCATGGCAGAACTCAAGACCACAAAGAACAAAGCGAGTGTCAGGGATTTCATCAACGCCATCCCCGACAAGAAGCGACGCGATGATTGCAAGAAAGTTGCAGCTCTGATGCAGCGCGTCACTAAAGCCCGCCCAGCGATGTGGGGATCGAGCATTGTCGGATTCGGAACGTATCACTACGTCTACGCGAGCGGACGCGAGGGGGATTGGATGCTGACCGGTTTCTCACCACGAAAGCAGAATCTCACGCTCTACATCATGGCGGGATTCGACCGATATGATGAATTGATGAAGAAGCTCGGGAAATGCAAAACGGGCAAATCATGCCTCTACATCAATTCGCTTGAAGATATTGATATGAAGGTGCTTGAACGGCTCATTAAGGAGTCGGTTGCGCGCATGCGGAAAGCATACCCCTCCACATGAAGATTCTCGTGTTCGGTGCTACCGGAAGAACAGGGCGGGCACTTATCATGCGTGCAGCTCACGAGGGGCATCACGTTACGGCATTCGTCCGGGATCCTTTGCGCCTGGACTTTACAGATACTCTTGCGGGCATTGTGCAGGGCGATGCACTCGATGCAGATTCAGTCGCTCGCGCAATGTCCGGCCATAGTGTTGTCCTTTCGGCCCTGAAGATCCGGGACACGTCAGACCGCGTCAAGGCCATCGAGAATATCATTGCTGGAATGAACTCTTCCGGCACGCGGCGCATTCTCGCAGTTGGCGGGAGCGGCTGTTTACAAATTGACGAGCATACCCGCTATCACGAGTCGCCCGGTTTCCCGGAACGATTCAAGGAAACATCGGTTGCGCATTGGGAAGTCTGCAAGAAACTCGAAGCAAGCGGGCTGGATTGGACATTCGTTTGCCCCCCCGACATCATCGAAGGGGATGAAATTGAAGGATATATCACGCAGGCGACCAATCGTCCCGAAGGGAAGCGCATCACGACTGCTGCACTGGCGGAATTCATGTTGCGTGAAGCCACGCATAATGCATTTCTCAGGATGCGCGTGGGGATCTGCTTTCCTCCATCCCATAGACCCTGAAACACTAAATTCTCTCCAACATCATGAAATCTCTCTGTGTATTTTGCGGCTCAAGCCCCGGCGCCAACGGCAACTATGCAGCTGCGGCCCGCACACTCGGCACAATTATCGCCGGAGAAGGAATCACACTCATCTTCGGAGGAGGAAAGGTCGGGCTGATGGGCCATCTTGCAGATGCCGTCCTTGCCGGCGGCGGGAAGGCAATCGGCGTCATCCCGGAAGCATTGATGCGGAAGGAGGTTGCCCACGAGGGGCTGACGGAGATGCACGTGGTGAAGGATATGCACATACGCAAAGCGATGATGTACAGTCTTGCTGACGCGTTTGCCGCTCTCCCCGGCGGGACCGGTACGCTCGACGAGTTGTTCGAGGTCATCACATGGAATCAACTCGGGTACTTCAACAAACCGGTCGGGCTGCTGAACGTTGACGGATATTTTGACGCGCTGGGGACTTTTCTGCGGCACACGGTCACACAGCATTTTGTAAAGGCTGAGCATATCGACAAAGTGTTTATTGAACGGGATGCAACCACGCTCCTCGAGCGCCTGCGCTCGCCGCAAACTCCGTTGTCGGACAAATGGATGGACCGCTGATGCGAATACCTCCCCGCTTCCGCCCCACTCCGGAACATCAGCAGCAGTTCCGGATTGTACTGAACACGACTCTCATCATGATCCTCGTCGGGATTACCTATGTGCTGCTTTTCGCGGACTGGCATCTACACAGTGTACTGAACGGGATCATCATCGGCTTCATTCTTGGATTTGGAACCTCTGCGGCCGATGTCTTTTTCTTTTCGCGCTACCGGCAACGGCTCTCCTTCAGCGTTATCATTGCAATGCGGACCCTCTTCTACGTCGTGCTGATAGCCGGAACAGTGTTTTACGTTATCCTTTTTCACGCATCGTGGATGCATGACGTGTCACTCGTCGAGGCGTACAATGACCCGAAGTTCCAGGAGTTTCTTTGGAAGGGCGAGTTCCTCAGAATTATCATCTACGCGCTGGTTGCAAGTTTCCTGATCAACTTCGTGCGGCAGGTCAACAGGCTGCTCGGACACAATGCATTGCTGATGTATGTGGCAGGACGATACCACAAGCCTGTCGAGGAAGAGCGTATATTCATGTTCCTTGACATCAAATCCTCAACCACAATCGCCGAACGATTGGGGAACGTCCGGTACCATAAGTTCCTGAATGATTTCTTTCATGATATCTCTGCGCCGATTGTGGCGAGCAAGGGAACCATCTACCAGTATGTGGGAGATGAGGTGGTGGTAACATGGCGCAAGGATGACGGTTTGCGGAATGCCAACTGCATCGCCTGTTACTTCCGGATAGCTGCGGCAATTCATTTGAAGTCGGCGAAATATGAAAAGAAGTACGGAATTATCCCGGAATTCAAGGCAGGATATCATTACGGCACCGTCGTATCGGGGGAAATCGGCGACATCAAGCGGGAGATTGTGTACCATGGGGACACGGTGAACACGGCGGCAAGGATCAGGACGGAATGCACAACACTACAGAAGGATCTTCTATTGTCGGCGGATCTGATGAAGCGTCTCCCTCCCACCGACTACCTGAGCCCGGAGAGTATCGGGCGCATCAAGCTGCGCGGGAAGGAAGAAGAGGTGGAGTTGTACAGCATTCTCGAAGCCGCATAAAAAAAGTCCGCATCGCGAGAGCGATACGGACGGCGAGGAGAACGGAAAATATCTGTCAGCTCCCCTGCTTCGAGATGATGGTTTCAATCTCATCCATTACGCGGTTCATCTTCTTCATCGTAAGATCGAACGGATCCGACGTTGTCATGTCAACGCCTGCCTTTTTCAGCAACTCGATCGGGTAATCCGACCCGCCTGCTGAGAGCAAATCGATGTACCGCCGCAACGCATCCTTGTCACCTGCCAGAACCTGTTCGGAAAGCGCCGCCGACGCAGTAAACGACGTCGCGTACTGATACACGTAGAACCTGTAATAAAAGTGGGGAATGTGTGCCCACTCCACCTTCATCACGTCATCAACAACGCAAACGCTGTTGTTGTGTCCGTAATAGCGTTTGGTGATATCGGCATACAATTCACTGAAAGACTCTCCGGTGAGCGCTTCCCCCTTTTCGGCACGCTCGTGAATCTTCAGCTCGAACTCCGAGAATTGCGCCTGCCGGAAGACCGTCCCCCTGATGCCGTCGAGGTAATTCCCGAGCAGCGAAAGCCGGATGTTGTCATCCGTAATTGTTTTTAGCATGTAGTCCATCAGCAGGGCCTCATTGAAGGTCGAGGCAACTTCCGCGACGAAAATGGAGTAATGCGAGGTGGCAAACGGCTGGTGCTTGTTCGAGAAGTAGCTGTGCATTGTGTGCCCCAGCTCGTGCGTCAGCGTGCTGACGTCATCATACTTGCCGTTATAATTCAGGAGGATGTAGGGATGCGAATCGTACACGGCGCCGTTGCTGTATGCCCCGGAGCGCTTCCCCTCCGTCGGGTACGCGTCAACCCAGCGCTCCGAGAAGCAGCGCTTCGAAACGTCGAGGTATTCTGGGCCGAGCGGACCAAGCGAAGCGAGCACATGGTCGTACGCCTCCTGGATCGTGTACCGCATGTCAATGTCTTTAACCAGGGGAGCATACAGATCATAATAATGCAACTGATCCACGCCGAGCATCCGCTTGCGGAGGTTTAAGTAGCGGTGGAACGTCGGAAGGTTGGCGTTGACGTTGTCGATCAACCCTTTGTACACCGCAACAGGGATGTTTCCCCCGTCAAGCGCATGCTCGAGACATGAGGGGTACTTCCTCGCTTTCATGAAGAACATGTTCTTCTTGATCTCCGCGAAGAGATTCGCACCGAATGTCCGGTGGAATTCGTCAAGTTTGCCGAAGTAGGACGAGAAGACTTTCCGCCTGTCCTCACGGTTGGGGGCGCTCTTGTGCAAAGCAAACGCGGCCTGATCGAGCTTGACGTCTTTACCATCGCTCATCGTGATCCCGGCGAAGGGAAAATCTGCGTTCGAGAAAATGCCGTACACCGTCCCGGGAGAATCCGACATCAACCCTGCGTCAGCTATGATCTTCTCCTCACCTTCAGTTCCTGTGTGCGCCTTGCGGCGAAGCGTGTCGTACAGGCTGTGGCGGTAGATTTCGAGTCGCGGCTCTGCAGAAATGAACGCGTCTATCGTGTTCTTATCGACTTTGAGTATCTCGGGATCAATAAAAGATGCTTGCGCCCCCAATTCGGCCCCGATGGAACTCATTTCTTGCTCCATGGCAAGATAGGTGGAGTTGCGCGTGTCAAGATCGGAGTTCATATGCGCGTAACAATAGAGGCGAACAAATTCCTTGTTCAGCGCGGTCAGCAAATCAAGACATGCAAGGAGGGTCGGAGCGGATTCTGTCACCCGCCCTTTGTAGTGTCCCAGGCCGGGAATCTGCGAAAGCAACTGTTGCTTTGCTTCCCGCCAGGCGCCATCATCGGGATAAACATCGCCGAGATCCCATTTGTACGTATCGGGAATTTTCGACCGGTCACGTTCGGATGAATAGTCTTTTGAACTCTTGGATGTATGGAACATAGTCAATTGCCATGTATCAGCAAGAAGAGCCAGCATCTGTAAACCTCTAAGAAAATTTGCAAGTGGCATCCAACGAATTGGCATTTAATGTACGCGGCAAGCGCCTTAAGGGCAAGCGGCAATTTAGATGCCGTGTTCCGCGATACACTTGAGGCCGGAGGGGAAAACTGCCCGGGTTGCGCCTTGCTTCTTCCGGTCAGATTTCCTACAATATCTGCGGCTACGGCCGATTTCCTGCCCGAATCGTGGCGGTTTCCACAGGAAGCCAAGTCCTTCTCACCAACCAACTTACGGAGCTTGCATGAAACGCGTCGGCTTACTCTTCGGTATGGAGAATACCTTCCCGGGTGCGCTGGTCGCCCGCATCAATGAACTGAATCAAGGGGTCATCGCTGAATTCGTCGACCTCGGCATTACGATGATGGCGCAGCCCGTTAAGTACGACGTGATAGTTGACCGCATTTCGCAGGATGTTCCGTATTATCGTGCCTATCTCAAGAATGCAATGATCAACGGAACGACGGTGATCAACAACCCGTTCTGGTGGAGCGCGGACGACAAGTTCTTCAACTATGCGCTGATGTCCAAGATCGGTGTCGCAATTCCGAAAACCGTACTTCTCCCTTCCTACAAACATCCGCCGGAAACCACGTCACAGTCATTCCGCAATCTCCACTACCCGCTGGAATGGAAGGATGTTTTCGAGTATGTCGGCTTTCCCGCGTTCCTAAAACCTTACAGCGGCGGCGGCTGGAAGCATGTCTACAAATGTCATAACGAGGGGGACTTCTTTCACTTTTATCATCAAACCGGCGACATCGTGATGACGCTGCAGGAAGGGATCGAGTTCGAGGATTACTACCGCTGCTATTGCATCGGTCAGGAGCGTGTGCACATCATGCGATACGACCCGAAGCAACCGCATGAGCTTCGCTACGTAAAGCCGAACACGCCACCCGAACCGAAGCTCGAGAAAAAAATTATCGATGACTGTCTGACAATCTGCCAGACACTCGGCTACGACATGAACACGATCGAGTTTGCTGTGCGTGACGGGGTGCCGTATGCCATCGACTACCTCAATCCGGCTCCCGACGCCGACTACTATTCGGTCGGGGCGGAGAATTTCACCTGGATGGTGAATGCAATGGCAGAGATGTGTATCAAAAAAGCGTTGGAGAATACGCGGGAAGTGAAAGAGTACCGATGGGCAAGATTCCTGAACGGCGACTTTGATGCCGCCGGAGGAAAGAAAGCAAAAGCTCCGGCAAAGAAGTAGAAAGCCGCGTTGAAACGGGGCCGTTTCTTTCGGGAACGGCCCTTTTTCTTGCCGCAGGCACGTTTCTTGACAATAGATGGTGTTTTGGATATTATGACTTCGGCGGTCATCAATCTAACTCCCGTCGCCGGCCCCCACAAATCTACTGATTAAAGAGCAGGAAAGAAGAGCATCCCCCATGCGCCCCAGTTTCACGTTAGGTATTGAAGAAGAGTTTCAGACGATCGATCCTATTACACGTGACCTCCGCTCGCATATCAACGCAGAGATTATTGCCAAAGGAAAACTCAGGCTGCAGGAACGTGTGAAGCCGGAGATGCACCAGAGCGTTGTGGAAGTCGGTACCGGAATTTGCCGCAACATCACGGAAGCGAAAGAAGAAGTGTTCGAGCTGCGCCGAAATATGGTGATGCTCGCGCACGAGAATGGATTACGGCTCGCCGCCGCCGGCACTCATCCGTTCGCCGACTGGCACAGCCAGCATATCTTCCCTGATGACCGATATCATACGATAGTGCAGGACATGCAGCAGGTGGCGCGTGCAAACCTGATTTTCGGGCTGCATGTGCATATCGGAATCGAGGACAAGGAAGCGGCGATTCACCTGATGAATGCGGCACGCTATTTTCTGCCACACATTCTTGCACTCTCGGTCAACTCCCCCTTCTGGATGGGACGGAACACCGGACTCATGTCCTACCGGTGCAAGGTGTTTGACAAGTTCCCCCGCACAAACATCCCCGACTATTTCACTAGCTACGGCGAGTACGAGAACTTTGTCAACCTTCTCATCAAAACGAACTGCATCGACAACGCAAAGAAAATCTGGTGGGATATCCGTCCGCATCCATTCTTCGGGACGCTGGAGTTCCGCATTTGCGACATTCCGATGCGCGCCGAGGAAACCATCGCGCTTGCCGCGCTGATGCAGGCCGTGATCGTGAAGCTGTACAAACTCTACTCATCAAACATGGGGTTCAGACTCTACCGCCGGGCGCTCATTATGGAGAACAAATGGCGCGCAAGCCGCTATGGCATCGCCGGCAAGCTCATTGATTTCGGCCGGCAGACAGAACTCCCCGCCAAAGAACTCGTCTATGAGCTGCTCCAGTTTGTTGATGATGTGGTGGATGAGCTTGAAAGCCGGAACGAAGTGAATTACGTGCATAAGATCCTCGAAATGGGAACCGGAGCCGAGCGGCAACTTCGGGTGTTTGAGCAAACGCACGACTTGAAAGCCGTTGTCGATTATATTATCGAAGAAACCAGCGTCGGGCTCGGAGTCCCGGCACAATCGTAACGTCGGACATTTCCATGAGTTATGTTGTGAATGAGGTATTGGTAGATGACGAGCTTGTTGAGGGAGCGTACAATGCTGTCAACGTCTGTCTCCGTGTCAAGCCGTATGAAAAAGTCACCGTCATCACTGATGAACGGTCGCAGGATATCGCAGTTGCAATAGCGCACGAAGTGGGCAAGCTCGGCGCCCGTTGCAATACGTTTGTCCTCGAACATTTTGCCCCCCGCCCGCATGTCGACATGCCGCAACCCGTTCTCGATGATCTCGCCTCAAGCCAGGTGAGCATATACGCCGTGTGGGGACAAACCGGCGAGTTGCGCACCCGCATGCAAATGACGAAGGTCGTCACCGAAAACCGCATCCGCCACGGCCACATGATCAATATCGACAAGCAGGTCATGAAAGAAGGAATGCGTGCCGACTTCAACAAGATCGATGAAATCAGCACGAAGGCCTGGAACCTTGCCCGCGTCGCCAAACGCGTGAAATGCACAACGCCCGCCGGTACGGACATCGTCGCCGAGCTGAGTCCGAAGATCAAATGGCTGAAAACCAGCGGCATCATCTCCCCCGACAAGTGGGGAAACCTCCCCGGAGGCGAGATCTTCACTTCACCCGCCAATCTCAACGGAACATTCGTCGTCGATGGCGTCGTCGGGGACTACCTCTGCGCCAAGTACGGCAACATCAATCGCACCCCGGTAACGATTCAGATCAAAGACAGCCGGATGACGAGCGCAACCTGCGACAACAAGATACTGGAACGTGAGTTCTGGGAATACTGTCATACCGACAAGAACAGCGACCGCGTGGGCGAATTCGCCATCGGCACGAATATCGGCGTGAAACATGTCATCGGCAATATCCTGCAGGATGAGAAAATCCCCGGCGTGCATATCGCCTTCGGCCATCCCTATTCCGAGCACACCGGCGCGGACTGGACATCCTCCACACACATCGATGTTGTGGGAACGAAGTTCGATATCTGGATTGATGAGGTGCAGGTGATGCAGCGCGGCGAATTTCTGATCTGAAGCAACCGGGCACGGTGCCGGACCGGGCAGGCTTCCTGCCGTAATTCCACCAATTGCAACAGCATATATGCTCCCCCATTTCCGTCAGCAGTATAATGCCACGTTCACTGAGGAACGCTACCGGCAATTCCTCCGTCGCCTCGATGCCGTATGCGGCATGCATGTGGAGTTCCGGGTCTCCGAGACACCGGTCTTTCTCCCAACCCCTCTCGTCGATACGATGGTGGCGGCGGGGAAGGATATCATCATGCAACTGATGGGCAACACGGCGTATCGTTCTCGCGCCGCGGCAACAATCCCCCATGAATTCAATGTCCCGAATGAAACACCCCACCCCGTCTTTGTTGCGGTGGATTTCGGCATCGTCCGCTTGCCCGACGGATCTTACGTCCCCCGCCTGATTGAACTTCAGGGGTTCCCGACGTTGTTTGCATTCCAGCCGATGCAATCAATGATGTTCAAAGAGGTCTTCAGACTGCCGCGCGAGCTACGCTATCTGATGGGCGACCTTGATCTTGAATCGTATTACATACTCTTTCGGAAGGCCGTTCTCGGCAATCACTCACCGGAACATGTCGTGCTGCTTGAACTCGACCCGGTGAAACAAAAAACCCGTCCCGATTTCATCCTTACGGACAGAATTTGCGGAACGCAGACGGTGAACATCCGTGACGTTGTGAAACAGGGAAAGCAGCTGTTCTACTGGCGCGACGGCAATCTCGTGCCGATACACAGAATCTACAACAGGGCAATCGCCGACGAATTGATCAAATCAGGCGCCGAACTCCCCTTCAGCTTCAGGGATGAACTGGATGTGGAATGGGCAGGGCACCCGAACTGGTTCTTTCTGATCAGCAAGTTTTCGTTGCCCTTCATCAATCATCCCACGGTGCCGAAGACGACGTTCCTGAATGAGCTTTCTTCTCTCCCTGGGAATCTTGATGAGATGGTTCTAAAACCACTCTTCTCCTTCGCAGGGAGCGGCGTTGTCATCGGCCCGACAAAGGGGGAACTCGATGCCGTGCCGCAAGAACATCGCGGGGATTACGTGCTGCAGGAAAAAGTCGAATACGGCACGTTCGTCGAAACGCCGCACGGCGGCACAAAGGCTGAAGTCCGCATCATGTATATCTGGCCGGAAGGGGGCGAACTCACTCCCGCCGCAAACCTTGTTCGCATGGGACGCGGCAAGATGATGGGGGTCGATCATAACAAGAATATGGCATGGGTTGGAAGCTCCGCCGGTTTTTACGTTCGATAATGGCGCATTTCAGACTATTAGCGTATCATAGTTTGTCTGATAATCCATTGAATCACGCTTTACGTATCATTAACACGCGATGAGTCTGTTCCTTACAGAAATGATGGGGCTGCTGGCGGTAATCGCCAACCAGGCGGCGCGCAATGAGGAGGACCTCCGGCTTCTTCTCAGGGTGAAGGAACGCGACCAGGCGGCATTGGGCGAACTGTACGACCGCTACTCACCACTCCTCTACTCGATGGTGGTGAAGGTCGTGAAGGCTACGGATGAAGCAGAGGATCTTTTGCAGGAGATATTCATGCAAATTTGGAACAAGTCCTCTCTGTTCGCAGAAGACAAAGGGAGTGTGTACACATGGGTTGTCACCATCGCACGGCGGAAGGCAATCGACAAGCTGCGCTCGAAGGAACTGGTAAACAAAGGATCGAGCCTGAACGATGACGAGAGCTCGATTGAAATACCCGACGCAGCGTACGCAGCCAATCCACTGCACGCCACCATAGGATCGGAATATGAGGAGATGATGCGTGAAGGACTTGAACTGTTGAATCCCGACCAAAGGGCGGCAATAGAGATGAGTTATTACGAAGGATACACGCAGGAACAGATTTCCCGGAAATTGAACGTCCCGCTGGGTACGGTGAAGACCCGCCAGCGCCAGGGACTCATGAAACTCCGGGAGTACTTACAGGGAAGAATGGATATTGTTGGATAGAGAAGAGTTCATACAACGCTGCACAGGATACGCACTCGGGGCGCTCGACACCGCGGAAACAAGGGAGTTTGAGCAGTATCTTGCAACTGCCGGAGAGGAAGAGAAACAGCTTGCCTCTGAGTTGATGGCCACAGCATCACTGTTGCCTGCAGGATTGTCAATGCAGAAGCCATCACCCTCCGTCAAAAGCGCCTTGATGAAGCGGGTGGCCCTTTCTGCGCGGTCACAGGAGGCCGCACGCAGCCGCACCTCCGCTTTGCAACAGGGAGCGCAATCGCGCAACTGGATTCCCTGGGGCATTGCAGCAGCGCTCGCAATGGTGGCAGTATTCTCGCTGTTTGTCATCAGGCTGCTCGGCACAATTGAAACGCAGAACGAGCAACTGGCAGCGATCGTGACAGAGACTCAGACACTGAATACCAGGCTTGTGGCACTGCAGGATGAACTGTCCCGCCGCGAGGAACAGTTGAAAGTCCTTGCCGCAAAAGAGATTCACATCTCGATTATGAGCGGACTTGAGGTCAATCCCGTCGGGTATGGCAAAATCATCTGGGATCCCGAAAAGGGCTCGGCAATTCTGCAGGTATCGAACCTGCCTGCCGTTCCCACGGACAAAGATTACCAGCTTTGGGTGATCAAGGACAAGAAACCGATAAGCGCGGGCGTGTTTGCTGTTGACGAGCCCGGTGACAAGTTCTACAAGATCGACGGGCTTGCCGTCACCAATCCCAAAGAGATTGCCGCATTTGCTGTCACACTCGAACCGAAGGGTGGCGTGCCGCAACCAACCGGCGACATGTACATGCTCGGCTCACCCCGCCTCTGATCTCCGCAACGTTCGTACCCCTTCATTGCATTGCGCAAGACGTGCAGTTCATGTGCGCCATGACTCTACATCATACACACCCGCACACTTGCATGTGTGGACGATGTGTATCCTTCCGTGACAACTCATGGTATCCATGTAATACTTTGATCACACGAGTGTAATGCTGCGTGACAACACGGTGTATCAAGTGATACAAAATCTGCTTCGCAGTTTTTGGGTCACCAATCTCCTGCAATTGAAAATTGTCCAAACTACACCCCGAACCCCACTTACGCAATATTGCCGACTCTGGCACAACCGTTGAATCATGTAAAAGTGTAAAGCGAAACCCCACGCAGCATCCCCCAAAGATTGTAGTCACACCGTCACCCCCCTGACGTTCTACCCCCAGAGTTTTAGAAGTAGAGGTAGATGTAGATAACGATAATCAAATCATCAAATCTCATCTCAAGAGGAGGAACACATGAACAAACTCGCAATCGCAGTAGCAACACTCGTTTCGCTCGCCGTGATCGGGTGCTCGCAGCAAAACACTCCGGTCGGCCCGGAGACAGGTCATACGCCATCACTTGTACCTGCGGGCTCGAAGAACTCAGGTATGACCGGCCTCGACAACACGGGGGAACCCGAACTAATCAAGCAGCCGAAGAGCAATGCATCCAAGTCGATAATTACCGCATCCGCAGTCGCTACGCCCGCCTTGGGGGGGAAAGTTGATCTGAAAAGCCGATACTATGACCCAATCGGCAAAAAGAACGTTGAGATTAGTTTCAATTTGAAAGTTCCAGCCAATGCGGTGAACCAACCGGTC
>CAZBWR010000070.1:0-22241 GCA_964495695.1 uncultured Chitinophagales bacterium
ACGTCGGGACGGAGCGGGCATGGGCCTATCCCGGCAATTGCCGTGGCGAAAATGCTTTCGCCGTAAAACCGGCGCGCGTGGTCGAACTCGCCGGACAAGTCGCGTCGGACATCTATGGTGCTTACGCCCTTGATTGGAACTACCTTGATGTCACAAGCGCACTCAATCCATCCGGCCCTTTGCCGCTGGTAGGACACGGTCCCGTTAACAGTGTTGTGGATTTCGACGCGGGTCCGGCAAATCCCGGACGCGACAGCGCGGGGATGTTCCTCTACACATTGCGGAAATACCGCGAGGTACCGGGCATCGTCCGGCAGAGAACCACTGGCGGGCCTGTGCAGGGAGAGGGGGGCAATCACTTCTTGTACGCCGGATATTTTGATGACCTCGAGGCAAGGATCAAGACTGCGAGAACTGACATTGAGGGTCACAAGGCTCCCCTATTGCTGAACTTCCACCTGAACAAGCTGCGTGGTAAATCTTCGTATCACGGGGCGGGACATATCTATGAATTCTTCGGTCGCGGTTGGGGAACATTTTTCAATGAACAGGAGATCCTCACATTCGTGGCGACTGAGCTTGCCTACGGCCATGGCGGACTGGTTTCAAAAAGCGCACACAATTGTATGAATGAGACCGACTGTGATCATTCCCTCAAGCATATCGCGCTGGAAGTGAGACATGTACTGCCGATGCAAAAAATTATTGCCGACGCAACGGTCAAGACCATCATTTACTATGATACACGCGGGATTGGCCGAACAGCCTCACAGTACATTGCCGAGCATCCAGACGGGTTTGCCGATATCAACTCCCGCAATTTCATGGGGAGAGTGAGAGTAGAATACAGCAACGGTGTCGTGGTGTACGTAAACCGGAACCGGGAGGCGGGAAGTTGGAGTATCCGGGGTCTCCCCTCTGCCAAAACCTATAGCTACAACGCGTTAAGGGCCGGAAGAATGACGCAAGGCACAGGACCCAAACCGACAGAACCGATTGTGCTTCCAGCTGAGTGCGGCTGGGTGTGGTATAGGTAGGAAAAAGTACTGCAATGTCGAAATAATAGAAAACCCGTCTTCTTCAGCAGACCCTTTGCATCTTCCCCCCAGAAAGCCGAACTTTAGTCAGTAAATTTCATCATCCCCCCATCGTTAACCAATGAGGTTCGCATGCGTAAGATTTTCATCATCGGTGCATTGCTGTATGCCCAGCTCGCGTTCGGGCAAAGCGATACAACAAAACCACTCTTCTCGCATCAGGACATGTGGCTGTTCAAGCGGGTTGGCAATCCGGTACCGAGTCCGGACGGACGACTGATCGTCTTCTCCCTCACTGATCCGTCGTACGACGAAAAGGAACAACGTTCAGATTTATGGATCGTAGCAACAGATGGTAAAGCGAAGCCCAGGCAAATCACTAACAGTCTTGCCGGAGAAGGCGGCATCGCATGGAGTCCTGACGGACGCAAGATAGCCTTTACCGCAAAGCGCGAAGGGGATGTAGTTTCGCTGGTATACATCCTGAACCTTGCCGAAGGAGGCGAGGCGATGCGCTTAACGAATCTCTCAACAGGAGCCGGGTCGCCGCAATGGCGTCCCGACGGAAAAGCGATTCTCTTTACCAGCAGTGTCTACCCCGGTGGGGACAATGACAGTCTGAACAAAAAAATCGCGGCCGACCGAAAGGCACGCAAGTACAAGGCCCGCGTGTATGAGGGGTTTCCAATCCGGAATTGGGACAAGTGGCTTGATGACACGAAGACGCACTACTTCGTCCAGTCACTCGATGAGGGCTCAAAAGCGAAGGATCTGATGGCGGGCACAAAAATGTCGAACGAGCCGGGCTACGCCGGCGGAGGAGCGATCTGGTCGCCGGACGGCAAGAGCATTGTCTTCTCTGCGACAACGAAGCGCAACACCGCTGCATTCGCCGAGGTGAATTTCCACCTGTGGAGACTCCCCGTCGAAGGCGGCGAGCCCGTACAACTCACACCTGATAACGGCAGCTACGGCAATCCCACCTTCTCCCCCGACGGTAAAACACTTTACGCCAGCCATAGCCCTGCCAACCAGTGGGTGTATAACGACACTCGACTTGTTAAGCTTGGCTGGCCGAATGCAGGTGTCCCAGTAGTGCTTACTGAGTCCTTCGGCCGGTCAGTGGGCAGCTACGTCATCTCCCCCGATGGCAAGTCCATATATCTTCTCGCGGAAGACGCGGGACATGAGAATCTCTACATGCTGCCGTCATCCGGGGGATCTGTAAAGCCCGTCATTATTCTTAACTCCGGCGTATATTCAGGTCTTGCCGTCGCGGAGAGAGCTTCCTCAATAATGCTCTTTGGAAAATGGGAGAGTACGGCCCGGCCCTCCGAGATCATTGCGTTTGATCTCAAGAATAAATCTCACCGCTTCCTGACCGAATTCAACACCGCCAAGGCCAATCAACTCAACCTGCCGACGCTGAGGAAATTCTGGCACACAACGAAAGAGGGGCACAAGGTTCATAACATGCTCGCCGTCCCTCCCGGCTTTGATCCGACAAAAAAATACCCGTTGATTACGATGATTCACGGCGGACCGCATAGCATGTGGAACGATAATTTCCACCTCCGCTGGAATGTCTTCCTCCTCGCCTCGCCGGGCTATGTGATCTTGATGACCGATTACCGCGGCTCCGTTGGGTATGGCGAGAAGTTCGCACAATTGATTCAAGGCGACCCGTTTGCCGGACCTGCGGCGGATCTTCACGGGGGAATAGACAAAGCAATCGAGATGTTTGATTTTATCGACACGACGCGCATGGCGGCAATGGGCGCAAGCTATGGCGGCCATATGGCGAACTGGTTGCAGGGAACAACGACCAGGTTCAAATGTCTGATCAGTCATGCCGGACTTATCAACCTGGAATCACAATGGGGTACGAGCGACGTCATCTACCATCGAGAAGTAAATAACGGCGGTCCGGTGTGGGAACAGGGCGAGGTCTGGCGGACGCAAAATCCCGCACGGCTTGCGGCGAACTTCAAGACTCCGGTTCTGGTTACTATTGGTGAGAATGATTTCCGGGTGCCGCTGAACCAGTCAATCGAATACTGGAGTTTCCTGCAGCGTCTGCAAGTACCGAGCAGACTTGTGGTCTTTCCGGATGAGAACCACTGGATCATGAAGGGAGAGAACAGCAAGTTCTTCTACTCTGAAGTCCATGACTGGCTTGCGAAATACCTGAAGAACTGAGGACTGAGAATGCGACGTTGGTGGATGATGACCAAAGCGGTGTTAGTACTCCTGATCATAGCGCTTGCGGCTCCCGGGGTGACGCAAGCGCAACCGTTCACCCGCCAGGTTGAGCCGTTTCCTGTCCGTGCCAACGGCGCTCAGATTTCGCTTCCCTTTGCAGGCGGTGTGAATTCCCCCCAACATCACTTCGCCGACATCGATAACGACGGTGATTACGATCTGTTTATCTTTGATGCAGATCTTACAGTCGACTACTACCGGAACGAAGGGACGCGGTTTGCTCCCGTGTTCAAGCTTCGTCATGATGCGATCGCATTCCCTCCATTTCAGATCTGGTTCCAATTAGTGGACTACGACGGCGACGGCAAGATCGATCTTTGCACGGAGGATTCCGCCTATACCGGCATCAAAGTCTACCGTAACACCGGCACGTTTGCATCACCTCAATTTTCTCCGTTCATCTCACCTGTCCTCGACACAACGGGGGCGGCGGTTTATGCGGGAGGTAACAGCATACCCGTGTTCGTCGACATCGATGGCGATGGTGATCTCGACATCATATCACCCAATACCATCGGTTCGGCCAATTATTACAGAAATATCGGCACACGATCGCAACCGCGCTACGCGTACATTCCGGGAAACTGGCAGAACATTCTCATCCTCGGAGATTCATGCACGCAATCACAATCCCGCCCCGTCAACCCGAACCACGGTGCCGCCGCATACAGTTTCGCCGACATCGACGGGGACGGCGACCTGGATATGTTCGTAGGTGATCTATTCTGGACGGGTATTTTCTCGATCACGAACACGGGCACGGCACAGAACCCTGTTATGCAGTGCGGGACAGCCTACTTCCCTCCCGGCAACCCTGTGCATACCGTGGGCTTCAACCAAACATCATTTGTGGACATTGACGGGGACGGCGACCTCGATATGCTTGTGGGTGTGTTGGGTGGAATTGTTCAGTCGAACGGATTTCTGTTTTACAGAAACGAGGGAACGGCTACGCAGCAAAACTTGCGGTTCGTAACGTCCAATTTCCTTTCGACAATTGATGTGGGAATGAACGCCCGGCCCGCGTTCGTGGATATCGATGCCGACGGCGACCTAGATATGTTCGTGGGGAATCTGAATGGACAACTGGTGTTTTTCCGGAATACGGGCACGCCAGCCGCTCCCGATTTCACGCTTCAAGATTCGGTGTATCTTAGCGTTTCGAACGGCTATTACTTCACGCCTGTATTCCTTGATGTTGATGCTGACGGAGACATGGATTTGTTTGCGGGAATGTACGATGGCAGTATCAAGTTTTTCCGCAATACCGGCACGCCGCAATCACCCCAGTTCGTCCGGCAGCCATTTGCCACGGACGCCATTGATGTGATCAACAATGCATCTCCATATTTCGTTGACATAGATAATGACGGCGATCTGGACCTCTTTGTCGGCAGGCGCAACGGCAGAATTAGCTTCTATCGTAATGACGGCGGCCCGAATAATTTTGTCTTTACACTCGTCACCCACAATTGGCTGGGCATCATGTCGGGGTTCGACGGATTGACAACTCCCACGTTTGTTGACATCGACAATGATGGAGACTACGATCTCTTCTTCGGGGCCGCCGATGGCCGGGTCGAATTCTGGGAGAACGTCGGAACGCCGGCAGTTTACCAATTCGTCCAACGGACTGATCGTTATGCCGGTGCTGCGCACACACTCGAATCGTTCCCGGTTTTTGCCGATGTCGATGGCGACGGGGATAGGGATTTGTTTGTGGGAACAAAAAAGGGAGGCATCCACTACTATCGTAACGGAAGGCTGGGAACGAGTGTGAGCAGTACTTCTCTTCCGGGTGAATTCCGGTTACATCAGAACTACCCGAACCCGTTCAATCCGCAAACGATGATTACATTCGAACTACCCTTTAGTGCTGCAGTAAAGCTGGAAGTGGTGGACCTGCTGGGACGA
This sequence comes from uncultured Chitinophagales bacterium, assembly GCA_964495695.1. Classification (GTDB taxonomy): domain Bacteria; phylum Bacteroidota; class Ignavibacteria; order UBA10030; family UBA6906; genus CAADGV01. The sequence goes on from CAZBWR010000070.1 coordinate 5,214, forward strand.
AGCATCGGGCTGCTCGTCAACGGCGTGGTGGACGCAGGAAGTCACCAGCGAATGTTCGAAGGTCATAACCTTGCCGGGGGAATTTACTTCTACCGTCTGGAAGCAACGGATGTGAGCGGTCGACTTATCCACTCGGAGACAAAAAAGCTCGTGTTACTCCGCTGAATCATCACCGTTTCGACGGACCGTCGTTCTCCCCGTTGCGAGCACCTGTCCGCCGGACTGCGTAGCGGGATGTGCCAGAACATCGGCAACCACAGCGGCAAACGCTTTTGCCCCCCGTTTCGAAGGGTGATGGTCAAGAGGCAGAAGGTAGAACTGACCGGGGTTGGTGCCGCCGGTAGCAATTCTGTCAAGCACCTTCACAACAGGCGTTTCGAGAAGCCGCTCCAGGCTATTGAACAGCTCCAACTGATGGCCGGTAAACACATACTCGCCGGCAAGAAAATCTTCATAGCTCGGCAGCAAGATCACCTGAAGTGGAATTCCGCTCTCTTTCAACATTTTCAGGTGCCCCATGAATTCCGGATCCTCCCGGAAATCCGCTATCTCGATACGAGGGATATGCTCGACGTTTCGGAGGCCGGCAAACGGGTCACCTGCAGCAAGCCGCTTGTAGAGGAACGAAACACGGAGTGACCACAGAGAAGCTCTATAGTTTTGCGGCAGGAGCCTCTTGTATTGTCTGTTCAGTTCTTCCACTAACGGATCTTTCCCCCCGCCCCGGGCTTCAATCTTCTCACACCACTCCAGCGAGACATTCTTGTGCACCAGCAGAACATCCTGCGAGATATCTTCCGCCGGGGAATCCGTGGCAACGGTGGACATTAGAATACGCTCCGTTCCGTCCACAAGCACGTTCGTGCGCCATGTCCGGGCACGATCCATGTCGTCAGCAATAAGAGCGATGAGAATAGCGTCGGCATCGCGGATCGCTGCCGAGTGCGCGGCGGCGGCGAAAATTTGCAACACACCAAACCCGTCCCTGGCCAGATTCATAACTTGCACCGGCTTCTGTATTTTTCTTTGCAGTACAGGCCCGACTTGGTCAGCCCATGAGTGGTTGTTGTACGGATAAGCGGTAAAGGAGTCGCCGAATACCATGATCTTGTAGTCTTCATCCGTCCAGCTCGTCACGCCGTTTCCGAGATTTCCGTACGGCCCGGTCTCGATTTTGCCGTACACCGTGGGTATGCCGCGCCGGACATTGGCGATCACAGCCGATAGCTCGGGGGCGTATGTGAAGCCCGTGTGATCGTCGAATCGGTACAGCGCTTTATTCGCCACATTATAGCTCAGGACGGTACTGCTGCCGAGAAATGCGCGGTACCCCACCTCGACCGCAACGAGAACAACGAGTATGCTCGCAAGCATCAAGCTGAATTCTGCAAAACGCAAGCGTGCGCGACTGGCTTGAAAGGTCATCCGGGTCTCTGTCCAAATTCCGAGTATTGAGAGATTGAGAAGTGGTGTTGCAGGGGAAAGCTGATTCAATATACATCCGACCCAAGTCCGATTCCAAGAGCTTCCGAGAATTTATTTTTTGGATATGATGAGACTTGGGTGAGGAAGCGGCCCTCCGTTTTTTGTCATTTTCCGCTGAAAGGCGTATATTCCCTATAAATCTAGCGACCGCAGAGTCTTGTTTCCGGACATCCTTCGCGCAAATATGAATCGAGACACCATCGACAGAATCATCAACGAGATACTTCAGGACAAACTGAAGGGCAACCCGCATTTGTGCTGCAAAGATGGGGTCTGCTCCGATAATCTCTGCGTGGTACACAACAAGGAAGGTGTCCGGGCGATTGTAAACGGCGGCGCTGCCCGAATCACGGCGGGCGTTGGTGTGGACTCGGCAGGCGGTGTAGATCCTGATCTGGCAAGAATGATCGACCACACGCTGCTCAAACCTGATGCAACAGTGGGCGAGGTAGAGAAACTCTGCGACGAGGCACGAAAGTTCAGTTTCGCCAGTGTGTGCATCAATCCCGGGTATGTTTCCCTGTGCGCAAAGCTCCTGAAAGGCAGCAGTGTGAAGGTCTGCACCGTCATCGGATTTCCGCTCGGAGCCACATCGACACCGGTAAAGGCGTTTGAGACCGAGCATGCCATCAGGGACGGAGCGCAGGAAGTTGATATGGTTGTCAACGTGGGGATGCTCAAGTCACGCAAGTATGAATCTGTTGAGAACGACATCTTTGCAGTTGTCAGCACAGCCAAGCGGTACAGAGTGCTCACGAAGGTGATAATCGAAACCGGCCTCCTGAACGATGAAGAGAAGGTGAAGGCGTGCGTTCTCTCGAAGCGGGCCGGGGCGGATTTTGTCAAGACTTCAACCGGCTTTAGCAAGGGGGGCGCAACAGTCGGAGATATTGCGCTTATGCGGCGTGTAGTGGGCTCGGCGATGGGGGTAAAGGCCTCGGGCGGCGTTCGCAGCCGCGAGGATGCCCTGGCGATGGTCGCACATGGCGCCGATAGAATCGGAGCCAGTGCCAGCGTCAAAATTGTAAACGCGGATGTCACGCCTGAACCGGCGACCGTAACGAAAGGATATTGAGTGAAACCTTCCCTTCTGTTTTTCTTCTCGTCATGCCTCCTGGCGGGAATCGCCGGCTGCGGTTCCTCCTCGGAAGCAGACAAGGATTGGACAGCCAGCACCGATTCGATCCGTGTCACCAGCCGTACACCTGCATTCGAAACACGAACGGACACTGTAACTGCACAAACTCCTGCGCAGCGCTTCGATGATACGTCAGGATCGCAGCCCGGAGCGGGAATCCGGTATATGGTTCAGATTGGAGCTTTCAAAGAGGCGCACCACGCAACAGCCGTGCAGACACTGGCGCGGCAGCGGTACGAGCTGCCGGTGGTGAACGACTACAATGCACAGCGGAGGCTTTACCAGGTGCGTATAGGTTTTTTTGAAACGGAAGCTGAGGCACAGGCTTTCAAAGCCCGGCTCATCCGGGAGCATCGGGGCGATTACTGGGACGCATGGGCGGTTCAGATCAGCAAATGAAATTACTCTCTCTCATATCGATCGCATTGGGGAGCGCGCTTCTCGCGAGTTGCAGCAGCACCAAGGAAACAGAACGCTCACGCGACGCCGAAGCCGAAGCGGAACTCAAGAGGTATGAGCAATCCTTCCGGCCGTCTGATCATGACATCGACCCTAAAATATTCCTGTCGGAGTTGAAGAGGGAAAAGGAAAAGGAAGGCTTGCCTCACGACCCTGCAGTTACGGAAGCGCCGGTGGTCGTCCAGGGATTCCGTGTACAGCTGCTGGCAACGACAAGCATTGACGAAGCGAATTCCCGGAAAGCGGAAGCCGAGGCGGCGTTTCCCGAACAGTGGTTCTACATTACGTTTGATGCGCCGGCGTACAAGCTGCGCGCCGGCAATTTCGTGAACCGTGCGGACGCCGAGCAATATGCGAAGGCGATGTCGGAACAGGGATTCCCCGATGCGTGGACTGTACCCGACAGGGTTATCAAGAATATCAAACCGCGGCAACAGCTCTCTCCTTCCGACCTCCCGCCGCACCGCTAAACGGTCACTTGAAGATTACGTTCACCCCTTCAACACTCCAACGCGCACGCACCTTGAGCGTATCATTATAGACCGTAAACCGCTCCGACGGCAGATACGGAAACGGCCTTCCATAGCTGTAGGCACCGGAAGAGTCTCTGTCACGAAAGCCGTCCAATGTGTACATTCCCTCCGGAAGTTGCTCAAAGAGGAACCTTGACGATTCGCTCAGTTTGATTGTTCTTGAATGGGAGCGCTGTCCCGTAATCCCCGATACGCTCAGAAAAAACGCTCCTTTCCCTGTCGTATCAACATCAACGACAGTTCCTTCGATCGTGCCCGTCGAGCGGAGGTCAATGGTTCTGAATCGAATGACGATGGTTGAATCCCGGTGCGAATTCCCGGCGAGGTCACCGAGCGAATCGCCTGCAATGCGGACACGATACCATGCAGCCGAATACAGGGGGCGTTCCGGTGAAAGCACTGCCCCGGCGGCATTCATCCAACGGAGGTTTGCAGCAACCGGCACCCCTGAACTGTCCAGCAGTTGTATGCCACGACCTGCCGGCCCTTCGAGGACAGGCTCGCTCAGTCTCAGTTCAAACTTTTGCAGGACATGAACATCCCGCGTACTGTCACCAACTCCTGCAATCGTGATACGCGGTTTCACAGTGTCGGGCGTACTTACACCGCCAAATGGAAGCGAGTTATTGGCTGTGTCAATAGGATTGCCGGCCTTATCTGTAACTCCGTCCACACGCAGCCGATATCCGCGCAGGGTGTCAAGGTGAGATTGTGTAACAATGATAGCAAGGGTCGAGTCGGCAGGCGAAAGCACCGAGAGTCGCACCGGCAGAATATCATCGCCGAGAGTATCTGAGATAAGAATGGACGCCCTCCGGAACGACGCCGTATCCAACGACTCACTGAAGCGGACGTGGATCTTCGTATTGTTCACTGGCTGGACGCGTGAAAGAAACGGCTTGGTCGTATCCTCTGCGGTGAGCCTGAACCACAAGTCGGCCGCCCACGGACTTTGCTCATCCAATTCAACATCTCTCGCCGCCATGCCATATTGATCCACTTGCCTGTCGTAGATCAAGTTACGGTACTCATCACGCACGGCAATGATGCGGTATTTTCCCCAGGCGATGTTCGAAAAAGAGAAGCTGCCGTCTTTACCTGTTTGCGTAATATAATCGGGCTTTGTGCGTGAGGGGTCGAGGGTATCGGGATCGATTCCATCGAGCGCAAAAGCGAACATCATGACACCCTCCGGCTTCTCGTCAAAAACCCGTCCCCGCATTGCCCCCTGATCAATCATGTCCCCTGTGGAAAACGCAAGAGTGTAACCGAACGCCATCCGGTTGCGGGCGCGGACATCAACCACGTCTGTCCCGACATTCAGCACATACGTTCTGTCCTTCCGCAAAGGCTCGGAGAAGCGGATCTCGACTTCTCTGCCGCTCCAATCAAATTCAAGCTGTCCGACGTAGGGCGAAATAAAGATTGATTCTTCTACCGACCGACGGTCTACATATTCGTCAAATTCGAGAATTATGCGGTCCGTATCGACCCTGACCGCTGCGCTATCGGGCTGGGTGCGGATAATTACCGGAGGTTCAGTATCCGGAGGACCACCACCCGGTGGAATCTGCCCGGCACACGACAGCATTACGGCAGGTAATGCGAGGCTGAAAAGGACCTGAAAAAAAGTCGATTCTCCCGCACTGAAATGGAACCTATTCAGGTTAATCATAGTTCTTAATGCTGAAGAGATGATAAAATGAAGCGTGTGTTTGGGCGCTCCGGAATCAGTGTTGAGGACAGCGGTTGTTGATGGTGGGTGGTGATGAGAGAGGATTCCGGGCGCCCTTTTTTTATCCTCCTTGTTGCTGCGCTCGAAATGCCCTGAATTTTCTCACGTTCGCCATGTGCTCTGCGTAATTCCTCGCGAACCAATGCCCCCCCTTCCCATCCGCAACGAAGAACAAATAATTGTGCTTCTCAGGAAACAATGCTGCTATAATTGACCCCTTGCTCGGGTTGTTGATAGGACCCGGGGGAAGGCCGTAGTGCATGTAGGTGTTGTAGGGACTCGGAATCCTCAGATCGCGGTACAACACCCGCCGTGGGCCGTCCGGCATAATGAACTGTATTGTCGGGTCGGCTTCAAGACGCATCCCTTTTCTCAACCTGTTATGATACACCCCCGAGATCGTCGGCCGCTCCTCCCTCAGAAACGCCTCTGCCTCGATGATTGAAGCAAGTGTCAGGACTTGATGCATGTTCATCCCGATATCCTGTGCTCGGACCATGAGAGAATCATTGAAAATCCTCTCTGTCGTCTGTCGTACCAGCCGCTCGATGATGTCCTCCTCAGGCGTTTGCCAGTTGAAGAAATAGGTGTTGGGAGAAAGGTAACCATCGAGATTTCGTGCGGTGACCCCTAGCGAACGCGCAAATTGTCCGTCGTTTACAAGGTCCATAAACCGTGCAGAGTCGGCGCCAAGTGTGCGGCGAGCGGCCCGAGCAAACGAAGTGGAGCGCCTCCCTTCTCCGAACGTGACTGTAATGGGTACGATGTCCCTCCCGAGACGCAACGCATCGTACAAGGCAACATTGGAGATGCCGCTGTCGAACACATATTTTCCGACGTGCGTCTTTGTTCCCTTATTCAGAACACGGGTCACGAAGATGAACCACTCTTTATTTCTAATGATACCGTTGGCATCAAGAGAATCAACGACCTGACTCCAGGTCTGCCCCTTGTTGACGAAGAACGTTTTCTTCTCTACATCAAAGGAATTTCCGCCGTAGAAGATATTGTAGAAGAACAGCCCTGCCCCGACAACCGCTGCTACCAGAAGGACCACTACAACCTTGAGTATGTGCGTCAAGAAACCTCTCATCCCCCCTCTTTATCCTCCATCAATTCTTCCCTTCGGCCGCTTCGAGGCGATTGTAGGTTGACATATACTCGCGAGCTTTAAGACTGTCGAGACCGAACGTCCGGTACACATCGGCTATCACGCGATAGGTTGCGGGAAAATCGGGGTACTCCGAAATGATCGCGTTCAGCCGGTTCACCGCTTCATTTTTTTCACCCCTGCTTGTGGCGACTTGGGCAAGTCCGATGCGCGCCTCGATGAAATCCGGATTAAGCCGGAGCGCCTCGTTGAATTGTCTTGCCGCCTCGTCAGGATTTCCGGTGCCGAGGAACAGCGTGCCGGCGAGGTGACGCAGTTTGGAGTTATTCGGGTCAATCCGGATTGCCTGCTGGAGAATCTGTCCCGCCCTATCGAATTGTCCCTGATACAGGTACTGTCCCGCCACTGATGCGGCTTGAGTAATATTCTGAGGAGCAAAGTGGATCCGCTCCGCGTCAAACTTAAAGACCTCCATGATTTCCCCCGGCTCCCGATCGCCGGTGACGAAGAGGGGACGTTGGTTCACCACCTCGAACCAGTTTCGCAGCACGACAATATGTGTAACGTTATTTCTGACAAGAAAATCCTTCAAGGCATCCAGGTTGCCGATGCGCTCGATCATTTCGGGTGAAACCAATCCCACCATATCCACAATCTTGCGGCGTGAATAAAATGCCACCGCCCCGATGTCGTGTGTTGCAATGACTGCATTCTTTGGCGTGTTGTTAAGCAGCCAGCGCCCTGTTTTCACCTGCCGATCGGTGATGTACTTGCACGTTGCAGCGTACTCGACACGCTTAGCGTATGCACTCATACCGAACATCGTTGCCATAACAACAATAAGGCCCAGCGGAAGAACAACCGCCAGGTTCCACTTGCGCAGAACCCGTGAACCTCCCCACTCCGCCGAAACAATCATCTTCACACCGTACAGTGCGAGAAGAATAATAAACGGCAACAAGGGCATCATATATCTTCCCTCTTGATAGAGGTACGGAAGCTTCATCCAGTACGCAAGAAAGAGCCCCACCGGAAACAGCAGCACGGCAAGGTGCGGCTGCGTCCGGCGGCGAATGATAGACGCAGTGATGGCACTGAGACCAATGAGCGCAAGAATGGCTGCAACAACCATATGCCCGTCGGAAAGAAAGTGATAGACGGATGAAGGGAACCCCGTTGCCGCCCCGCGGCCATAGTATGCCAACTTCGCTGCAAACGTATTGGGAAATATGGAGCCGGACAACGAAAGGTTGAACAGCAGATACAACCCTGCAATCGCGCCACCTATCAGTACGGACCTTTTCAGCCACGCAAGTGGCGACTCCACCGGCTCAGACGATTTGCCGCGTTTCCGCACACGAGGAACAACATACTGGTGATAAAGCAGATCCGCAGCGAGCACACCATAAAGGATAACCGCCTCGGGCCTCGACCAAATGAGGAGTCCCGCAAAAGCTCCGAATAGTATCGGGTGCTTCGCTTGATAGTGATAGAGGGTGCCGAGCAACAGGAAGATGAAGAGCGTGGTTTCCATGCCAGAGAGGGCTGCCCACTGTATCCTCGGCTCAAGAACAAGCAAGAGGGCCGCTCCAAGCCCCATCATCGCAGATCCCATTTGCCACGAGGCAATCCGGAAGATATACCATCCCGATAGAGCGAGAAAAAGTATGCCAAGGATGTAGCTCATCATCATCTCGTCGAGTTTATAAACGAACCCGATGGCAAGAAGGAACGTATAGAGAGGTGATGTGGAACCGGCAGTAACCATCTCACGCCGGAAATACGAGAATGTTCCGAAGTCGTGGAAATTACGTGCGAACTGCAAGTGAATCCACGGATCATCCAACGGAAACCCGTTGCTGCCGTTCACGCTTGAAGCGTGCGAGATGATGACATATGCCATCACCGCGCCGGCAGCAAGGATGACGAGCAGGATTATAAACCGGTAACGCTCAAACAATCCAATCATTTACACTAATTCCAGATTTGCGACGGCGGGAATATTGAACGACGATGTTTGTCCCATGCCAAGCCTCATCCAGCCGGCGTATGCAATCATCGCCCCGTTGTCCATGCAGTATTCCATTCGGGGGGAGAAAAAACGGAGAGTATTCTTTTCACACTCTTCCCGGAGTCTCTGCCTCAAGCGGGAGTTCGCCGAGACTCCGCCAGCCAGCGTAACATCGCGCACAGCAAGCTTCGACGCAGCATTCATTGTCTTTCGCACCAGGACATCAACCACTGCCTCCTGAAATCCGGCACAGATATCGGCCAGCAGTGTCGGATCGATACTGGAAGGGTCGGCAAGAAACCCGTTATCCCGAAGATAATAAAGGACGGAGGTCTTGATACCACTAAAGCTGAAATCAAACGAGCCCTCATCCAGAAATGTGCGGGGAAACTTGATAGCTGCAGGATTCCCTTCCCGCGCAAGCTTGTCAATGACCGGTCCGCCCGGATACCCGATACTCAGCATCTTCGCCACTTTATCGAACGCCTCTCCGGCCGCATCATCTCTTGTTTGGCCGAGGATAGTGTGTGTGAATGGCGCCGTAACATGCACAAGCATTGTGTGTCCCCCGGACACTATCAATGAGACAAACGGATACGAGGGCTGCGGGTCATCCAGGAATACGGAATACAGGTGCCCTTCCATATGGTTAACCCCGACAAATGGAATGTTCAATCCGTACGCCATTGCTTTTGCGAAGTTCAAGCCCACAAGTAACGCGCCCACCAATCCCGGCCCCTGCGTTGCGGCAATGCCGCCGAGTTGATCTTTGGAAACCGATGCACGACGCAACGCTTCGTCTACGACTTCAATAATCAGACGCTGATGCGCACGTGACGCAAGCTCAGGCACAACGCCGCCATAGCTTTTGTGAACGAGCTGCGACGAAATGACGTTAGAAAGAACCTTGCCGTTGTGCAAGACTGCTGCTGACGTTTCATCACATGAAGTTTCTATGCCGAGAACAATCATCAGACGCGCCAGATTCCCACAAATTCTTGATTCATAAGTGGTTACATGGTAACGAAATGAGGCCTCAGTTTCAAGAAAATGCAGTCTTCCGGCTGCCATCCCTCAAAAGAAAAGAGCAGGACCCGAAAACGAATCCTGCTCTTTATAATGACAGCCGACAAAAAGGCAATTACCGCTTGATCAGCTTGAAGGCGATAGCGCGTCCCATCTTTTGCATGATTGCGAGATTGATCCAACTCAATGCAAACTGCTCGAGGAGTTGCACCTTGTCGTCGCCACCGAAGTCGTAGCACTCTTCGAACCCTGCATCAAGCGCAAGCTGTCTCGCCGTCTGTTTCGCTCTCTGACTCGCGCCCGCCATGAACATATCCAGCTTTAAATCACCGTACCGGGGATTCGCCATGTTCTCAAATCCCGTGGAGTTGAAGCATTTGACAACATCCTCGCAGCCAGTCTCTTTCTTAAGCAATTCAAAGACAGTATCGTACGGGGCGGGCTTGCTCATGACAGCGTTGGTTGCATCAATAATGATCTTGCCGCTTACACTGCCAAGCTGCGCAGCGACATCCTTTGCAGCCCCAATGGGAATCGAAACTACGATAACATCACTCTTTGCTGATGCATCGGCAACGCTCGTCGCCGTAATTCCGCTGTACGCAGTTAATAGCTTCTTCACATCATCCGATTGAATGTCACGGACACCAAGCGCAATAGTGTGCCCCGCTTTGGCCCATTGGCCCGCAAGCGCCCCGCCAACATTTCCTGCACCAATGATTGCGATCCTCATGCCTATACTCCGAGCGCTTCAATCACGAGCCGTGCGGCGGCGGCACCGCTGTATTGTTGCTGTCCCGTTATCAGGCGGCCGTCACGGACGGCAAATGCTTTGAACATTCCACCGGTGATGAAATTCGTGTCGGGAATCTTCTTCGCCTCGGTTTCGATCCAGAAGGGTTGAATTTTCTGCTTCACAAAATTATCGGCAAACTGCTCTTCCGCATCAGCAAAGCCGGTCCAGGTCTTTCCTTCAACAAGCAGCTTACCGTCCGAAGTTTTCGCCTTGAGCAGAACACACGTGGCATGACACACAATGGCGGCAACTTTCCCCGCCTGATGGAAATCCACGACAAGATTATGAAGCGCCGTGTTGTCGATGAACGTGTACATCGGCGATTGACCTCCTGTCAGAAAAATCGCATCGTAGTCCCCTGTCCGGATATGCGCAATGCTCTTCGTCCCCTTCAGCAAGGAGGAGGTGTGTGGAGATTTTTTGAAGCCGAGCGAGATCAGGTCATGCGCGGAGTATCCGCTGGCATCTTCAGGATCGCTGAAGCCATCCGCCTGCAAATCCCCGCCCTCGGGCGAGTAGATATCAACTTTGTATCCCCGTTCCGTGAATTCCCAGAAAGGGTGTGTCAGCTCCGCCCACCAGAAACCGATAGGCCAGCCGGTTTGCTTGGACACCGAAGCGTTTGCGGCAATGATGGCAATCTTCTTCGGCTTGTCCGGGTTCATCACATTGAGGCTTGCGCTCATGGTATTCTCCACTTGTGAAATGAGTCTTTCTTTTCATGTTACCAGCGGTTAAATTACGGCCAAATATGACCTCACGCAAGAACGCACGAAGCTGTGAGTCACTCACCGTAAAGTGAGTATTGGCGATTCCTGCTGACATTCATCAGAATTCATCTCAGAATAAATATGCCGGCATTCAGATTCAGGGGGAAGACCTACAACAATCCAGCGGAGTTGACGCTGGATCTCTTGGGCGGAAAATGGAAGATGCCGATCCTTTGGAGAGTCAAGGACGGCCCGAGGCGATACGGCGAGTTGCGAAAGAACATCCCGAAAGTGACACATAAAATGCTGGCCCAGCAACTGCGCGAGCTGGAGAGGGACGGCCTGGTAAAGCGCAAAGTGTATGCAACGGTGCCCCCCAAAGTGGAATACAGCATCACGACGCTCGGCAGTACAACCATTCCTTTGATAGAATCTCTCCGCACATGGGGCGAGAGCATCCGGAAAGGCGGGGATCGTTCGTGAGCCGGACAACGCTTTCCTACTTCGTAATGGTGGCCCTCACAGGTTGCACTCAGAGAGGCAACGGCGTTCTTTCCGCCAATTGTACGTTTTCCTTTCATACAAATGAGTAACCGGACTCTCACCGCCCGACACGTACTCGCCGACTTCCGCGGCGGCTCTTCCCTTCCCGTTTTGGTCGAGACGGAGAATGGCGAAAATATCGTCATCAAGTGGAAATGCACAGCCGAGGGGCCGGCCGCAATCGCAACGGATTGGGTTTGCCTGCATCTCGCAAGGATGTTCGGCATCAAGGTCCCTGAACCGGTGAAGATTCTCGTCACCCCTGAACTCGCCCGGCCCGGCATGGATCCCGACATCACTGATTTGATCAAGCGAAGCATCGGCGTGAATTTAGGACTTGCTTACATTCCTGAGTCACGCCCTCTTCAAAACGAAGACCTCGCAGGAATAGATAGCGCTACGCGCGACCGGATCTTCATATTCGATGTTCTGTTCCTGAACATCGACCGGACCGGCAAGAACCCGAATATGCTGATCTCAAACGGAGATGTGTACTGCATTGACTTCGCTGCGGCAATCGGAGTGAAGATGTTCGTGGAAGGAACGGATCTTAGTATTCCACCCCTTGTATCCCTGCTCAGACAACACCCTTTCTATTCGCAGCGACCCGACACTGCACGGTTCGTCAGTCTCGCCTCAAAGATTTCTGTCGATTCACCGATTGATGAATTGCCGGAAGAATGGCTGGCACCGGGCAAGCGAGACAAACTGAGATCCGGTCTTGTTTCCATCCTTGCGCAGGCATCACAACTGCTTCCGGAGAGAATTGAGAATCTCGTTTCCATCCAGGTGGAATCGGAGGAGATGTACAGAGAACGGACAATGCGCAACCGTCTCGCATTCGAAGAAACCGTGCGGCGTTTGATGGACAGATAACACTTCTAACCACTATCCGGATTGCTGAACATGAAGCGAGAAGAACTCCGCCGCATACTTTCGACATTTACCACAGACGATCTGCCGGATTTGATACCCGAACTGGCCGTCTGGTTCGAGCGGCACGGCTCCATCAACGACTCATGGATACGTCCTGAAGTATATCGACTATTCCAGGAACATGGATTCCATCTCGTACGGAATCACTTTTACGGCATACTTCCCGACACTCGCCACTTCAAAGATGAATGGTGGGATGCCCCTGCGTACGCAGAGGCATTCAGCCGGCTTCGCAAGGTGGACATTGAACAGGAATTTTCGACCGTGCTACGCTGGAGCGAAGACTTGAAAAACGTCCCTGCCGGGCAGAACGCAGGCTTCTACTGGAACAACCCGATGTTCCCTCCACTTGATGCAATGATCCTTTACGGAATGATCCGTGAACATCAACCGCGGGTCTTGCTTGAAGTCGGTTCAGGATTCTCAACCGAAGTCGCGCTGATGGCTGCGCGCCATACGCACACCGCGGTTCACTGCATTGAGCCCTATCCCACCCGGCGTTTCCTCTCACACACAAGCGGTGAAGCGTCACTTACACAGCTTCGCCTGCAGGACGTGCCGATCGAGCGATTCGATGAACTTGAGGAGGGTGATTTCCTCTTTATCGATACGAGTCATGCCGTAAAGCCGGGTTCAGACGTCAACCATCTCATCTTCAACATTCTTCCACGACTCAAGGCCGGCGTGTATGTGCATGTTCATGATATTTTCCTGCCGCATGAGTACCCACGGCGATGGTATGATGACATCTGCATCATATGGAACGAACAGTACCTTTTGCTGGCCTATCTATCGGGAAATCCCGGAATTGAAGTGGTGCTTCCGGTACACGCGTTATCCCGTGCCCGTGAAGCAGAGTTGCGTGAGCGCTTCGCGGAATTTGATATCTGGAACATCACCGAGAACATGGGAGGGGCACGAGGGGCCAGCTTTTGGCTCCGTACAACCGCAAAGGAGCCAACATAGGTTACATTCCGATTTTCGTTGCTTCTGGAAGATTCTTTCGCTACTGTGAGGTCGCAAGCCGCAGGCAGTTCAAATCACAGGTAGGCCTTGCTCTACGCCGCAGCCATAGCATGAAACACACGTTGCCGGCACAGGGGAAAGCACTGGACTATCACCATTAAGAGCCTTGGCGATTGTATTCAGTTTTTCCTGTGCGGGTTGTGGCAACCGTCTGCAACGGATTCGACGCTCCCCCCGCAGTAGTATCCTCAAAATTGTTCTACCGTTCACAACTTATTGCGGTCTTGGATATGAGTGGCTTGTGCAAACCCATGCAGAGCATGTCGGCAGACGAGTTTGCTTCTCTCGAGAAGGCCCTGGGCGTAAACGTGCTGAAGGTAGGCTCGACATGGTGGCGCGAGGTCCGTCCCTATTTCTTCCGGCCGCTTCCCTGGTTCAGAGAATTTCAACCTGAAGATGTAACCCCGCCTGCAACAGCACACATCGGCGGATTCCAACATCTTGTGCCCGAGGGGGTTAAACACAACTCGATGCTCAAGGTCCTGTTGTTTCAGTCTCCCCAGACTTACTCGCTGGAGAAATTATCCTCGAACGATCGTTATCACGTGCGAAGAGCAATGAGATCGTTTGAAGTACGGCAGATCAGCGACCTGGCAATGTTCATCGACAACGGTCATGAAGTGTACGTTTCGTTCTACAACCGCACCCGCTACCAGTACAAGAAAGAACGTCTGGACAAGAGGCATTTTGCCGCGTGGGCCGAAACATTGTTTCGATTCCCGAAGGTTCAGGTATGCGGCGCATTCAGCGGCGAGGAGTTGATGTCCGTAAGCGTGTCGTACGTTGTCGACCATGTGCTATTTACCGCGACATTCTTCAGCAAGAGCGAAGCCCTTAGCGAGTACGTATCTGATTTGATGTTGCACGCGCTGCGTCAGCGAGCAGCGGACGACGGCACTATCCGGATGGTGTACGCAAGCATGGCTGGAATGGAGCGGGGACTGGATGAGTTTTATCTCCGGCGCGGGGCACAGATTATTTCCAGGCCTGCGGTGTTGCGCATGAACCCCGTCGTACTTGCAGCGCTCAGGACATTCAAGAAGCAGGAATTTCACAAACTCGGTTTCGTGGAGAGCCCGTCATGACAAGTTCATCAACTTTTGTAACACGACTCGATGCAATGCAGGAGAAGTTCGAGTCGAAATACATACAGGCGCTGTTCAAAGCAATGCGCCTTGTGGCAACGGGACGGGCGGGATTATTGCTCTCGATCCCCTTATACAGGCTATCATGGAGGCTCCGGGGACTCGATTTCGGAATCGTTTCAGTCAAGAAGCTGGGACTTGATCCCGACAAATCCAATTATCATAAGGACGGCGGCGGTCCGCTCTTGCGGGACTTGCTGAACCAACTTCCTATCAGCTCATCTGATGCCGTGGTGGATTTTGGCGCCGGCAAAGCCGGGGCAATGGCAACATTGGCCGAATATCCCTTCAAGGCTGTCGACGGAGTTGAGATTGCCCCTGAGCTTGTTGAAGCAGCGCGGAAGAACATCGCCAAGCTCGGCCTGAAACAATGCACGATGTTCCTGCAGGATGCAACGACGTTCACCAATGCACTTGATGACTACACGTACGTATTCATGTACAACCCGTTTCCCGCCCCGGTGATGACAAGTGTGCTGGCAAACATCGAAGAATCATTGAAGAGGAAGCCGCGGAAGCTAAGAATCGTGTACGGGAACCCGTTGCACGAAGATGTTGTGCTCGCCTCAGGCACATTCCGAAAAACCATCCATTACCAGCCCTATCCCGGATACATCTCCGCAGTGTACGAAAACGCGGGGTAACCGCTTTCACATCCCATCCAACGGACTCTGCACGCCGAGCGGGCCCTTGTTCAGCACGTGCGTGTAGATCATGGTAGTCCGCACGTCGCGATGTCCCAACAATTCCTGCACCGTGCGGATGTCGTATCCCCGTTCCAGCAATCGTGTTGCAAAGCTGTGCCTCAGGGTGTGACAGCTCGCCCGTTTGTCCAGGTGCGCCGCCAGAACCGCCCGCTTAAAGGCTTTCTGCAGCGTGCTTTCATCTGCGTGGTGGCGGCGAATGGTTCCGGTTTCTGGATCGGCCGAACGGTTCCCCGCCGGAAAAAGAAACTGCCAGCCTGAAGAAGTTGCCGCATTCGGGTATTTACGGGCAATGGCATAGGGCAGCGCAACACTTCCGAAGCCCGCTGCACAGTCGGTTTGGTGCAGAAGCTTGACAGAGCGGATTTGTTCACGCAGCGCTTCAACAAGCACCTGCGGCAAAGGCACAACCCTGTCTTTGCTCCCCTTCGATTCGCGCACGACAATGCTCTGCATTCCGAAATCGATATCCTGAATACGAAGCCTTACACACTCCGAGACTCGGAGTCCGGCGCCATAGAGCAAACACGCCTGCAACTTCTGGACCCCCTGCAACCGGTTAAGAATAGTCATCACCTCAGAATGAGAGAGCACGACGGGGAGAGTCTTGGGACGATGCGCCCTTGCAAACGAACCGATCTCTCCGACATTTTTCTTCAGGATGTTTTTGTACAAGTAGAGTATGGCGTTGAGTGCAAGGTTCTGGGTGGATGCCGCCACACCACGGTCCACGGCAAGATGCGTGAGAAAAACCCCGATTTCTCTTCCGCCCATCAACTCCGGGTGTGTTTTGTTGTGATAGAGAATAAATCTGCGAATCCAGTGGGTGTAGGCTTCGATTGTACGGGGACTCATATGCCTCAAGGTCATGTAAGACCTGAGCTGATCGAGAAGTTTCGGTTTTTGGCTCATAATGGTTGACTTTGATGATTGTTATGCGGAATTTTCTGCCAAAGCCCCCTAATAGTATGAACGAAATCAGGTAACATTTCAGCGTCATAACATGCTTGTCAGGAGTGTTATGGGGGGCGAACAGCATAATCATAGTTAGGCAACCCCGAAAGGATTGATGTGAGAAATACGAAATTCAGCAGTGCCCTTGCGATACTTCTATCTTTGACGCTCTTCGCGATGTCGACGATTGGTTGTTATTCAACACGAAACTTTGTCACTGAAGAAAGAGACAAAATCAAAGATTTTCAGAAAATCTATAAAATAGAAATGCTGGATGGAAGAGTTATCAGATTCGACTCCGACCCATTAGGCTATGCTATGTTACGAGACACAACCATTGAGAGACATAGCGCAGACGGCTCAATCCAGTTAATCCCGCTTGCTGAAATCAAAACAATTCACACCAAACAGTTTGATTGGATTGCAACCTCATTCTTTGTAGCGTTGGGTGCAGGCGCAGCCGTATTGCTCTACCTCTTACGATATTCGGGACTGAAGGTAGGATAATCTTTATTCACATCAGGGTTGCCTAACCAGCGGCTCAACCCGACCGTAGGAACGGAGCGCGAGTCAAATGCCATCGCACAGAAATAAATCAATCATGGCTCCCCGCGTTGTGTGCGCGGCGGAGAAATTTCGTTGCGGCGGGTTAGCCGCAGTCCGTTAGGGCGCTACGGAGAAAGGAGGTCGGATAATCTTGGGCGAGCTTATCATCA
>CAZBWR010000071.1:0-21553 GCA_964495695.1 uncultured Chitinophagales bacterium
TGCCGTTCCAGATCATCAGGTTCGCACTGGAGCCCGCACCAGGCCAGTTGGCCGATGTAAAGCTTGAGGGATGCGCCACGGGGAATTGAATCAGCCGGCTCTCATACATTTCCGGACTTGCGAGATACTGTGTGATGCTCAAAGGAATCGGCGTGAGCACGTGTCCTGTGTCGAGAATGGTGATATCGTTCGCCAGACTCGCCGGCTCGATTTGCGTTGTTCCACGGAAATAACCAATACGTCCGATTACCTGAACACGGTATCCTGGACGCACAGCAGGTGCTCCGGTCAAGCCAAACGCAAATACCTGGATTCCGGCGCTGTCATCCTGCATGAAGTAGCCGAAATTCGTCGTCTGGACGTTCGTGGAATTGATGATGCCGATAACCTTCACCGTATCGCCGAGGCGGTCCGGCCGTCGATCTCCGTCAAGGTCAATACGAGCCGCCGAGATGCTGATCAACGTCGGGACAACACCCGGAGCAGTGATAGTAACCTGATCATAACCGGTGTAAGTGTATGAATTTGGTCCGCTGGGCGGAGAAACGAGCACAACCTGCTCGTTCGAGTTCTCAAAATAAATGATGTTACCGATCACGTCCGTGGCGACTGCGCCGCGGAACGATGTGGTGTTATTGTCGGGATCCATCCACACAGGCGTTCTTGTCGGCTGTGTATTGTTCAGCCCGGTATAGGCATAAATGCCGCTCAGGAATGTATTCGGTGCGGCCAGGTCCGTGCAGAAGTAGAGCGTATCATCGCTCGGACCGGCGGTTGCGCCGTCATACAAGGCCAATGTCACAGGATCTCCGTCAGGATGCCTGTCCGTCCAGACAGTATCGGCAAGTGTTTTGGGGAGAGAGCCGGTCGCAAGGTTGAATTTCATGACGCCGCGCGAGCCGGGACCCCACGGGCCCACTGCCGAATCAGCACGCCAGACAACGTACAAAGAGTTGTCCTGACTGACTTTTGCATCCCAGAACACCATACGCTTGCCCGGGGTGACCCGTGCAATCGTCGTGGGAGGGATTGTGTTAAATGACTGCGTGCCGATGGGAATTCTGAACACGGCACTGTCGCCCGTGACATACAGTACTTTGCCTGCTCCGGATCCACGAACGTCCAGTCCCTGAATAATCATGCCGTATGTGCTCGAATCGAACAGAGCTACATTCAATGTATCGAGGTGATACCGGAAGATCCGGCGTTCATCACGTCCGATGACGTAAACATACCCGTCATGATCGGGAAGGGTAGCGTAACGCCGGTTGCTGGGCCCAATAGCGATACCCGTTGTTGTCAACTGGGCCGTATCGGGCGCATTACCCCATTGTTGGCCATTGGATGCATGGCGCGCAACGCCTGTAACATATCCGCCGTTACTCGCTGAGTAGATAAATCCAAACCAGCGTAGCGCGGGATTGTTGACGCTGCCGACACCGCGCGTGAAAATAGCCGGCGTGCTAAGGTGGTATTCGGTATACGATGAGAAACCGCGATGGTACGCGGTAATCTGGATCTTGTACGCTCCGGCCGGCGCAGCGGTGTTGCTGTTTGTGCTTCCGTTCCACAGAACGCTGTTGTCGCCGCCGGTGAGATTCGTCGCACGAATCGTCTTAACGGCTGCGCCCCCGGCTGCCGGAACAATATTCACGACAACCGAGTCTGCCGCGTGGTTCAACATGAACCTGATGGCGGCTCCGGTTCTGTCTGCAAAGCTACCGTCAAACGGTGCCATCGATCCTTCCTGTGTCACCCGAACGTATGAGGCATAGACCTTTGCCTCGGCTCGTTGCAACAGGGAGAACGACAGCACGCCGACAAGCGCAAGCAGAAAAGCTGTACGGGATGCCTTCATGTGTGCCTCCGATAGTGATATTTTGGTGAATTACGGTGTCCCCGCCGTCCGGCGGGTGAGTGAAGATAGTAGACTGGTGTACCTTTCACGCCAATTGCTGCAAAAAGTACTGATACTAATTTAGAGAATTCATGGCCAAATGCAAGTTTGGAGAATTATTCCAATTTCGCCCATTTTTTGTCCTATTGCTTGACACAGATAGGTTGAATTGGTAGATTAAAAACATCAATTCTCGCCAGCACTTCGGCATTTCGAATACACCAAAAATCACAATCACTCCGGGAGGGTTCTCTACATGAAGAAATTCCTACTTCTTTTTGCCTTGATTTCACTTGTGGCAACAAGTGACGCGCAAGTCAAACTCTCTGCAAAGTACAATTACCCATTGCTGCCAGGTTCTGCACAGGATTCCATTCTCAACGGACTGAAGAGTATCAGAGGGTGCGCCTTCGGAAACGATGTTGATGGAGACGGCAGAAAAGAACTGGCAGTCACAAACTACAATAACCAAGGCCATGTGCATATCTTCGAGGCCGTCGGGAATGACTCCATGCGGCTTGTCTGGACATCACCACGGACTGCCACCGGAGGCGGAGGCTCGACTCCGCGCTATGTCCTGTTCGCAGACCTTGATAATGACGGCCGCCAAGAAATCATCTACACCTTAAGCAATGTCGGTGTCTTGATTTTTGAATGGGATGGCGTAGTCGGAAGCGACAACTATGGCACATCCCCCTCACAGATTATCGGCGCGCCGTTTCTCTCCGGCGTGTCAGGTAATGCTGAGTATTTTGAGGTAGCAGATTATGACGGTGATAACCAGCCCGAACTGGCAATTGCATATAATTCCAGTCCCAACGAGAATGACCGGTACTACATTATCAGTGCGGTTGGAGATTGGAGCACCAATGATCCCGGGTTCTCATCATTCAATGTGGAGTATGAAGGCATCCGTACGAATTTGACCAAGTGGGGCCTTGCAGGAGGAACGCCGTATGCAATGATCGGTGCAAACTTTGATGGAACCGGTAGCAAGGAACTTTTGCTTCATAATTGGAATATCAAGAATGTCGTACCGTTGCGCGTTACCGGTCCCAACACCTATGTCCTTTCCGATACGACAAACAACAAGCAAAATTACCAGCTGAGTGCCCCGGAGGATAATGTGGCGTTGTTTGGAGGAATCGCCTACGATATAGATGGTGATGGCAGGGACGAGGTTTATCTTCCCACGTACAACGGTGACCAAACAAACAGACCGTTGGGTGGTACTTTGCATATGATTTCGTACAATGCCGGTCAAAGCACGTCGATTATCGACAGCACGAATGTCACTACGTTTAACCTCAACAGTGTTTCCGGAGCAAGAGATATCTTCGGCTACGGCTACGGCGACATAAATAACAATGGCAAGAAGGAACTTTACTTTACCACCTCCTACAGCACAAACGTCGTTGCGCTGGAATATCAAGGGGGCGACAAGCGGAATACTGCCAACTGGATAGCGAGGCTTGTATACGCCGGCGATTCCACTATCTACAGTGCCATCACCTATCGTGATTCACTTGGTGTCCGCGATACCATTCGCTCAGTCAACACGGCATTCGCATCAAAGATCTGGGGGCGCAACACGGATTTCGACGGTGACGGACTTGAGGACATCATTCTTCCGTATCAGGCCCTGAATGATTCCACCACAATCCGGCGGCTGACGTGGAACGCAGCTCAGAGCAAATTTGACACAGTGCAGTCCTCCATTGCCAACCCGAAGCGGTGGGGGCTCCGCATCATCGAGCGCGATCCTTCAAACTCCGTTGACGGAAAAGATCTCACGATCATCATGCCGGACGATTACAAACTCGAACAAAATTATCCCAATCCGTTCAACCCGACGACTACGATAGCATACTATCTGCCGATCCGTGACAGGATATCGCTCAAGGTGTACGATATGCTGGGACGCGAAGTCCGGACGCTCATCAACAATGAGGATGTTGAGGCAGGGCGGAGGGAAATTGTATGGGATGGCAAAGATAACATTGGGCGGAGTGTCGCTTCAGGAACCTACTTCTACAAGCTCCGATTCGGCAACTTCGAGAAGACGAACAAGATGATGCTGGTCAAGTAATCTCAGGCGAACCCATCAAAACAAAAACCCTTCCGGTCACCCGGAAGGGTTTTTTTGTTGGACGACAACAGCCTCAACCTTCCCTACAACCCGACTCCAATCGTCACGTACTGAACGTTCTTCAACCGGCCGTAATCGGCGAAGCCGTAATCGAGTCTGAATGTTGCCGTGTTTTCGATAGTGTAGTTCATTCCCAATCCCCAGCTCAGGCCTTGCTCCGAATCCCGCAGAAACAAAGACTTGTAGCCAACGCGGGCAAATAGGATTTCCTTCCACGCAAGCTCGAGCCCGCTATTCACATACTCGACATTGTCATTCGGGTGTGTGGCATCGACAGCAGCCGTCGTCCGGAAGTCATCCGTAAGGTATAGATCATATGCGATCCCTACACGGAAGGTGAGGGGCAGGTCGAATTCGCCTGTCCGGTATTCTGCGGGGATGTTGTTCGGGCCGCTGCCGACATTCCCGTTCGGGTCATGATTGAACTGCAGGTCACGCCCTGAAAGCTGCATCTTCGTGCCGAAGTTTGAGATGGAAGCGCCGAGGCTGAGTCCCTTGATCTCCGACCGGTAAAGCGTGCCGAAGTCCATTGCAAAGCCGCTTGCGCTCTCGCTCCAGATACTCTCACGAATGAATTTGGCGTTGAACCCGATCGAGAACCTGTCCGTCAGGTTGCGCGCGTAGCTGAGGCCGATGGCAAGCGAACTTGCGTCCCAGCGGCGGCCATCGCCTTCCGGAAAATCCACCGAGCGGACAATGTCCTCGGGAACGCGGAGTGAAATGATCGACAGGCCGAACGTGCCCAGGTCGCCGATCTTGATCATGCCTGCGGCGAAGTCGTACGAAATGTCCGCAAGCCAGTTTGCATGCGTGAATGTGACTTCGCTGTTCTGCTCGATGCGGGAAAGGGCTCCGACGTTCCAGTAGATTGCCGAGATGTCCCGGCTTGTAGCGACTTGCGCGCTCCCCATCCCGAGTGCCCGCGCACCGACGCCGATCTTCAGGAACTGCGCCGCGGTTGTTCCGACTTTTGACGTGCTGCGCAGAAGCTGCGCAGTAGATTCATCCGTTGCCAAACTCATCATCACACCAAGCATGACAATGAACGTTGTTTTCATTTGTATCAGTTTCATGTTCATTCTCCTTACTTGATAAGTGCAAGACGTCCGATTTTCTCTCCAACGCCCGGCGCATCAACATGGTAGATGTACACGCCGTAGGCGAGCCGCTGTCCCTCATTCGAGAGGACATTCCAGCGGGCGATACTGGTGTTGTCATCCTTGTTGATGGTGGCGACAAGTTCGCCGACCATCGTGTAGATGCGGATCGTGCATTTCGGGGGAAGGTTGCGGAACTGCAGCTCATTCTCGCCACGCCTGCTGGAGGTGACTCCGGGAAGTTCCGTGCCGCTGTACGCAACGTAGGGATTGGGCACGACATAGATTCTGTTGAGTACGGAATCTTTTTTCACTGGATCGAACTTCACCGAGGAAGTCGTGAAGCCAAACTTGTCTCCCTTGTTAAAGGGTTTGGTCGTTTTGGCTTCGAAAATATTACCCTCCGCGGGGTAGATGACTGGAACGTTGGTGTCGCCCGGAGGATAGAAGTTGATCGTCATCATGATCGTAGACGAGTTCGGGGGATTGAACCTCGGCGGTGTCAGGAACGCCAGCTCACGTCCCGGTCTCCACAGTTTTTCCAGTGTGGTGTTTGAGACGATGATAACAGGCATAGTCGTGTCAATCGTATTGACGATTCTGAATGGCGTCACCACATTTTTCCTCCGGCTCTGGTCGTAGAGTGTGTCGCCGGGGAAGAGCCATCTGCCGGCTGAATCACGGGCAGTGTTGTTCCAGATGACGTGGAAGTCGAGCGGCACAGGCTGGAATTGATTGTTCGGGAACGCCCGTGAGCGCTGTACCTTCGGAATCAGGTTCGTATTGTTCTTCAGCACCCAGCCGCTGCGGGCCGAGTCGAGTCCGAGGACTTCCCCCTTGACAAATACACGCATGCCGTCGAACGTCGGATTGTCGTCTTCATTGTTCACACGTGTGCTCTGAAAGACTGTAAAGTACTGGTACTTGATCGTAAACGTCTGGCCGGCAGGCAGCAAGCCGGGGCCTGTGCTGCGAATGCGCCCTGCCTTTGCATCAAGTCTGTAGTTTGCCGGCGGTACCACAGCGCCGTTTCTATCAAGCACAGTGGCAGTTCCCTCGACAATGTTTTTGTGTGTCAGCGGCACAAAGATTGTATCGCGGGACGTTATTGTCTCGGAGAAGTCCGTTTCGGGTTTGATGTTGTAAATGACTTTGCCGCCGACGGAGTCAAACGAGATGGAGTACTCGAGGTTATCCTTCACGGCAAGATCATCATAGACTCTCACGTTGATTGTTCCGGTTGAGATGCCGCTGATGCGTCTGATGCCCGTTCCTGCAAGCCCAGCCTTCTTTGATCCGGCTGCGAGCGGGCCCGGAGTGACAGCTGCTGTATTAACATCAAATGTGAACTCGCCCGTTATCGGATCCTGAAGGATCGCAATCTGCGACTCCGTCGGAGGGAGCTGCACGCCGAGAGAATCGAAGCCGTGGTCGTACGATGCGATGGCATAGTAATAACGCTTGCCGTTAGTGACGGATGAGTCAACGTACGAATGGACGAGGCCGGTGTTATTGCCGAGATCGAATTTCACGCCACGACCCTGGTATTCTATGGGGTGGAGGCCTTGCCATTGGTTGACAAGATCGAACTGTGCAGCCCGTCCATTCTGGATAAACGGCTTGCCGAGGAACGGAACACCGTTCGCATCTGTGATGGTGAAGATGTCCGCGAATGTCGGGTCTTCGCTGCGGTAGATCTTGTATCCCTCGAAATCATTCAACCCGGTCAGCGGATCGATTCCTCGTTCTGCAGCATCGTCCCAGTAGAGGGTGACGCGTTTGTCACCGGGAACCGCAACAACATTCGGCTTCGGCGGCGGCTGTGCAAACCGGTAGTTCGCCTCAAGAACGCGTTGCGAGGTTTCCGAGTTTAACAGCAGGTCGCGCAGGTCGTTGCCCATCAGAAGAGCAATGGAGAACCGTTGCGTTCCGGTCTGGGGATCGAGAAAGAACGGACCGGAGCCGTAGACGAAGATGTTATCGCCAGGCGTTCCGAAAAGTTGCTGGTTGATGTCAATACTGTCTGCGGAGAGAAGCTGGAAGAAAAGAGGATCATTGGACGGGAAATTGGGGTTTCCCCAAGGCAACGCCCAAAAGCTGGTCAACCCGATCTGGTCAGATTCATTCACGTCACGGATACCGAAGTTGGGCTCGGCTGTGAAGTTGCCATTCGCATCAAACCCGATATCGGGACGACCGTTTCCTTCACCGAAGTCTCCGGTTTCTGGGATGCCATCAAGTCCGACATCATCCTTTGCGGGATCCCAGTTGCCATTTTCATCGCCGGACCAACGGGGTTTCGGCGATCCATAGAGGCGTTTGTATTTTGTGGTGTCTGCAATACCGAAATGCAACGGGTAATTCACGCCATCAATGAAGAATCCTGCATCGTTGAAGGGGCTTTCATCCACAATGCCGTCGTCATCATTGTCACGGCCGTCGACCGAATTTGTCGGGCTTTCAAGAAACTTAAAGCCGAAATATCCGGTCGGCAATCCTCCATCACCCCGCCCGTCCGCATCCCATGCGTACACGATGTTGCGTGCGCGCTGGTTGACACTGGAATCCTTGGGGCCATAGAAGCCTGCAAGGTCGTCATTGAAGCTGGCGGGACCGCCGACGTGAGGGTCACCATACATACCGAACCAGACTTTGGGAAGGAGCTTCGGGCTTTTATTGGTGACGCGGTAGACGAGGAAGATGATGTCCTCAGCAAGGGGATTGTTGAACTGGAAGAAGCGGCACTCCATTTCGAGGCCGAGACCCCGTTTCAGCGTATCGTTCGGGAACGGATAGTAAGGAAACTCGGCATTGGTGTAGTCATCCATTACGAAGTAGACTTCTTCGTCGGGCGACGTTGCGTCGTTTCCAAGGAATGCCGGCCAGACATATCTGCCCGCCGCAGAGTTGTAGAATGATTCGGGCCAACTGCTCGGACGTCGTGTCAGGTCCCCGCCAACGCGGGCGCGGTGACTCCACGCCGCTATGTCGGGCTGTCCAGGAGCTGAGTAACCCGGCGTCGGGAGCCATCCCCACTTCAAACCGGTAGGGGAGTAATCTCCCTGACTTGCCAGCCAGAGTCCGTCATCGACAATGCGCAGAGTATCTCCACGGTCATTCACTACCTGACCTGCAACGAGCGGAGCGAACTCGTATCCGTACCCGAGGCGGTTCCATACGAGGTCAAAGATGTTGCCTCCGGTGTTTGGGCGCGTGATCGATCCGTAGTTGTATACGCTGGTGGTTATCTTGTTGCCGTTGATGATCAGGCTCTTCACTTCTGCCGGGCTGCCGGCGAGGCGTCCCGGTTGCAGGCCATTGACCATCGTCATGTACTGGTTCACCTTGTCCTTCATCGCAGGTGATGCGGTCTTCGAGTTCCAGTTCTGCCAGTCGAAGTCCTTGAACTCCTTCATCAGCGGACTCTGCTGGGCGACCGCAACACTGCTTATCAGTAGAAGGGATATGAGGTATTGTGCTATGTTCATACTGTTCCTTTTAGATTACTGCGTTCCAGTTCCGTTAGAAGAGAAGCGACACGCCGAAGCGGACGAGACGCGGCGCGCTGATGTTGCGCGGATTGGCGTCGATGTTGTCCAGCACGCTTTCGGGTATCAGGCCGGGATCGCCTCGCCGTATCCGGTTGCGGATATCGGAGAAGCGGTTCGGATTGAGCACGGTATTGATGTCATACAAAGCGCTTCCCGAGCTGGCGTAGACGTCGAGCTCGTTCTGTGTGTCGAACAAATTGTCGACCTGAACGAAGACCGACGCACCGAATCCGCCGAACTTAAAGAACTTCTCAACTTTCATATCCACATTCCATTGCAACGGCTGCCGGTCACTGTTCTGCTGGAACGTAATGGGTACAACGTTGGACGGGAAGCCGGGCGTGTATGGCGTGCCTGTACGTACATAGCTGATGAAACTCACCGACCAGTCGCTCGGTTCGCTCAGCGTAAGTGTTGAGGTGAGTGTGTGGCTGCGGTCAAAGCTGAACGGCACGAGGAACGTTTCGCTCAACTGGCCCCGCTGCTCGTTGAAGAAGATCTCTTCCGAAGGCTCCGTTCTGTTTCCTTCCGCTATCTGGAACGTGTAATCGAGCGTAGCAGAGAAGAGGTCGCCGGGGCTCCTCCGTTTCAGCAGCGAGATGCTGACGCCGCGGGTGTTGGCATAGTTCAGGTTTGTGAGCAGGAAGTAAGGCTTGTCGCCCCGCGCCGTTTCGATCCGCTGAGTAACAATGTAGTCGCTTACGTCCTTGTAATAGCCGGTGACTTCAACGCGCAAGTCATCCGTCAGTCCCTGCTGCAAACCCAATTCGTACTGTACGCTGCGTTGGGGACTGACATTCGGGTTGCCGAACGACGGTGTTGTCCCCGCAACGGCGCGGAAGAACGGATTGCTGTAGAGGCTTGCGAGCGAGCCGATTTGATAAAAATGTCCGTACGAGAACCGGATTGTTCCGCGGTCGGTGATGGGATACGAAACGCTCAAACGGGGAGCAACCATGTGCTTCTTGCCTGCCTTTACGTTTCCTTTCGAATAGAAGCCGAGGGAGTCTCCTATGAAGTACTCCTGGGTCAGACTGGGATTATATTCAGCTGCTGGATCGAAGTACTCGTAGCGCAGGCCGAGATTCAGGATGATGGAAGTGAAGAGCTCGATCTTATCCTGAAGGTATGATGTGATCTGCCAGGGCTTGCGCGTATAGTTGACGTACCCCGCATTGACATTGGGGACAAACGGGAGAAGCTTGGTTCCCCGCACCAGGTCTTCAACTGTGAATGTCCGGTCCGGATTCGTCGGATCGCCGAAGCGAAGCGTATAGGATTCCACTTGCAACTTGTGGCTCCGCACTTCCGCGCCGAACTTGATTTCATGATTGTCGAGAACCTGTGCCACGAGGTCGAACTTGCCGGAGATTGCGGTCGAGGTTCGGAAGAACCGCCCCAAGTCCACGCCGCCGGTAAAGAAGCTGGTGTTCGGGAGTGTTGATTGATAAAATGCCGGGAGATAGCGGGGATCGTTGATGTCTTCGTACGCGTAGCTCTTGCCCTTGTCGAGAATATACGATCCTTTCAGTGTATAGAACGCCCGCTCCCCAAGAGAGTGTGTCCATTCGAGTGAGTGGAAGTACCCTTCACTGCGGCTCATCGATCGCCCGTCCGGCTTGAACCGGTATGCAATCGAGTTGGAGGATGGATTTAGTCCGTTGTTGTACACGATCTCGTACTTCAGCCTCATCGTTGGGGCAAGCCGGTACCGTATGTTGCCTTGCAGGTTGTAGGACTGGCTCCAGTTTAAAGGCACGATGTCCCTGTTTCCCGTCGGTCTGCCGATGCGGTTGGATGTATCACTATTAAAGGGTCGGAAATACAGCGGGTCACTTGAGCTTCCCCGGCGCGGGTCACCGGAAGGGAACGCTGATCGGAGAAGATGTGCATCTGTGGGTGCGTAATACTGTTCTCCGTACAAATACCCGCCGAACCAACTGTAAACACCGGAAGCATAGAAAGTAAGATCATCGGAGAGAATTGGTCCGCCGACCGAGGCTTCGTAACGATTGACGTTGTTCAGATTAAAATCGTCAATGTTGAAGAAGAGATCCTTGTTGGAGCTGACGTGATCGCCGGTCAGCACCTTCAGGCTGCCCGTCCAGCGCGACCCTCCTTCTTTTGTGACATAATTCACGACGCCGCTCAGGGCATTGCCGTACTCGGCGTTGAAGGTCCCGCTTGATACCGAAACTTCCTGCACGGCATTTGTCGCAAGCCCGACGGAGCGTGTGTTACCGTACGGATTATTGATGTTGATGCCGTTCAGCGTGTAGGCGATTTCATTACCGAGGCCGCCGCGGATATGAATACCACCGCCGTCATCGACAGTCACGCCTGCTTGCAGTCCAATGATTTCGCTGATTTCCGTGACGGGGAGTTCGGTGATGGTTTCTGATGAGATGGAGGCGACAGGGTTGGTGAGGTCTTTGCGGATGAGCGGCGAGCGTTCGCCTTGCACAACTACTTCATCCGCCTGGATGTCCCCTTCTTGCATACTGAAGTCAAGTGTTGTCGTGAAGTTTGTCGACACACGAACATCGCGGACAACAGCCCGTTTGTAACCGATATAGGATGCCACGACGGAATGAAGGCCGGGCGGCACGTTTAAAATCACATAATTTCCCTCTGCGTTGGTCGATGCGCCGAGGGTTGTTCCATCGACCCGTACGTTGACGCCGGGCAGGGTTTCTTTTGTTCTCGCATCGCGTACGACGCCGGAGATTTTTCCGCTTGCATACATTTCCAGCGGCAGTAAAACGGCGAGAAGCAAAAGAACGCTTACTCTATACAGATGCTTCATGCAGTACCTATGTGTTTATTTTGTTAGTAAGGAAGTGTGATTGATTGCAGGAAAGATTGGAAACCGGGGGTTTCCGTCGCGCTGTGCCCTCCGAGTTTGCAACGGACACTGAAATGCTGTGAAAAATATAGAGAATAGCCCTGCGTATGTCAAGGAGAATAACATCCTTCATTCGGCAGGTAGCGTGCGCACCAATACGACCGGGTACCGGTCTTGTGCTTTGGAGCTAATCCGGCCGGATTGCTTCGCAAGGCTTGACTATTTCGTCCTTTATCGTAAATTTTGTTCACACTATCCCTGTAAACTTCGTTACAGTCCCTTCACTTACCAACCCTAGGAGGTATGTATGAAAAAAGTGTTACTCATTATTGGCGTTCTTGTCTTGGCGATGGCCGCTGATGCCAACGCCCAATGGCGATGTCAGTATGCAACATGGGACATGTACGACCCTCCGTACACGAACGCCACCGGCCACAATACAATCGGCGTGGGGGTAATAAGGCCCAATATGTTCGTTGCGCTTGTGACTACGCGAAACTTCCGGAGTTTTATGATACCTTATGTGAATGCAGACTCAATGAACGGCCGGCGGTACTCGTACGGTTACGGGTCATCGCAGATCGGCAACCTCTATCAAGTCTGGTCCGATGGCGGCTTTGATCAAGTGCAGATGTTCAATGCCTTTGCCATTACCGCAACGCCGGATAGCTTCATTTACGTCGCCAACAACAATAGTGCGACGCTCAATAACGATCCTGACCATAACATCCTTGTCTTCAAGTACACAAATGACACTATCACGGTAGTGCCTCCGTACTCCAGGACCGCAACCGGCACATCGAGTGTCTGGGGTATAGCGGTAGATGGAAATAAACGGGTTTACATCTGTAACGATACCACAAACAACCAGCCCCAGGACTTAAAGATTTATCGTCCTGCGGCGCAGTGGGATATATCCCACGTAGAGACACCTCTTGCTACAATCGACCTGCCGAACGGTATTTACAAGGGTATCGCGACCTCGCCGGACGGCCGCCATATCTTTATTTGCGACTTCACGAACCGTAGAGTTCTGAAGTATACCGGTTCGACAACCACGGGTTACACGTTGAATACATCCTTCAATTTCCAGCTCGGCGCCCGCGACACTGTTCCGAATTCGCCGAACAGCGTCACGCGTCCCATGGCAGTTTCATACCTTTCTCCCAACAACATTCTTGCCGTCGCTGTTGATTCGTTGTTCGGAGGCAGCGCGTCGTATTCGTTCGGGAGGATCTACCTTGTAAATCCGAACACCGGCGCATTGATCTCGAGCGATACAAGTCTCTCGATTGTTGATCAGGCGGCGTGGACCTTCGCGCTGACTGGTGTGTACAATAACCGGGTGAACGGCACAATCCCGGGCAACGCTTCGGGCTATACCTCGACGTTCGATGTGAAGTGGGATAGTCAGGGAAACCTCTACACGCAGTCATATTATGGCTGGACGGTGGAGAAATGGAGCTACAACGGCACACTTCCGACTATCACGAGTGTGGAGGAAGTTGGCGGCACCCTTCCCGAAACATATGTGCTGAAGCAGAACTACCCCAACCCGTTCAATCCTGTCACCAACATCGAATTCTCAATTTTGCAGTCGGGCCATGTAAGCCTCAAAGTGTATGATGTGCTCGGCAAGGAAATTGCGTCGCTTGTTGACGAGCAGAAAGAAGTGGGGAATTACAAAGTCGCTTTCGACGCACAATCACTTCCGAGTGGAACATACTTCTACACGATGCGATCCGGAGGGTTCACACAAACGAAGAAGATGGCATTCGTGAAATAGGATAGTAACAGGCGGTAGCATTTCGAAAGTCCCGGCTTTGGCCCGGGACTTTCTGTTTTTTTCGCCCTTCTTTGAGTACAATGTGTTTACATCTTCACCACCCGTGTTTGTATCTGCAACATGACACTCCTCACCGCAATCCGGATCTCTTATCAGCTTATTGTCAATTGTAACGGTATTCCGTATACTCATACGGCAACATTGCAGACAAATGACGTACTTGGTCCCCCGTCCGCAGATTGGGTAGCTGGAGGCAGATCACAGAGTGCCGGCATCCGCATACGTAACTTTCACACCGACAACAAGGTAGCCAATTCGAACGGGGGATCGAACGAATCAAGATATGCTTACTGCAGAGATGGTGAAGGACGTTAAGCCTCAGGCGGTCGCGAACGTCACCCCAAGGACCGCAAGACCTCTGCGTGTTCTTATGCTGTCTGAATATCCGCGCAATGGCAACGTTGTCGGCGGGGTTCAATCTGCAGTCTCCGTTCTTTGCGAATCACTTTCCCGGCATCCCGAGATCGAATCTCTTGACGTTGTCTCTTTCCGCAACGATATCCGGCAAGTAGAAGTAGAAAAACACAGCGGGACACTCACGGTGCACCATATTCCGGGTCAAAGGCGATTGACGATGTTGACCCTGCATATCCTGGACGGGCTGCGCTTGGGTGCTCTTGTCAAGAAAGTAAATCCGGACATTGTGCACGCCCAGGGTTTAAGTTCGGCAGGCTTTCTCGGCATCTCTACGGGTCGTCCGACCGTGGCCACCGTACACGGAGTTGGTGTGACGGAAATATTCTATGCGACAAAGCGTCGTTGGGTTGCTTGTCTGAAGGCAGCAGTTGCAGAAATGTTGGTACGCTTTACTATGCGTTATGCGCGTGCCGTCATTGTCCCCTCGCGGTTTTCGGCCGAGTATTATCGTTTCATGCGCAGAAAGGGTTTTGTCCGAATTCCCAACGCCGTTCATCCGGAGTTCTTCGGCCAGCACTCCGCGGTCAGAGAGCGGCGCATTGTGTTCGCAGGAGTTATTATTCCGATCAAGAATGTTGATGGGATCATCCGGGCCTTTGCGCGCGTCAAAGAAGTTGTTCCTGATGCGAGACTGGATCTAATTGGTCCATGTCCGGATGCCGGGTATAAGGAGAAACTGGATGCGCTAATCATCACACTCGGAGTAAAGGATGTGAATTTTGCCGGGAGCAAGAAGGCGGAGGAGCTTGCCGCTACTATGCGCAACGCCTGTGCGCTTGTTGTCTTTTCACATCACGAGAATGTACCCTGTGTGATTGCAGAAGCGTTGGCTGTCGGGACACCAGTGGTAGCGTCGCGGGTGGGTGGTATTCCGGAAATGGTGGATGACGGTAACACAGGCTTCCTCGTTGAGCCCGGCGACGAACAATGTCTGGCTGACAGATTGATCGTTCTTCTCACAAATCCTGACACGTGTACGGAGATTGGTGAAGCCGGGAGCATTGCTGCCCGCCGATGGCATCCAGCCGCCGTCGCCGAGGCTACTATACGAATGTATCGCAAAGCGCTGGATGCTGTGCTAGTGTTGCTCTGTGCCGCTCAAGGCACCGTACTTCAACTCATGAACATGATCCAGGAGGCACCGCTATGATTGTCAAGAAACCGAAAACATCCGAAATGAACCCCGGCCCCGGTTTCCGGGTCCGTCATAATATCAAAATGCGTCCGGAAGAGGAGGTGGTGAAGGGACTCAGCGAGTTCCCAACGCCTGATGTTTCGGACATCATGAACAGATTGTACACCATGACGACGGCAATCCGGAATGTAACGAATCCGGAGTGGCGAATCTGCGGGCCGGCATGCACCGTGAAAGTGTTTCCGGGAGACAACCTCATGGTGCACAAGTCGCTCGACATCGCCAAACCGGGTGACATTGTAGTGGTTGATGCAGGCTCATCACCGATGAATGCCGTGCTCGGCGATCTTGTTGCAACAAAATCGAAGCACAGAGGCATCGCAGGATTTGTTGTCGACGGATTGATTCGCGACATAGAGGGGATCATTGCCGCTGAAGTGCCCGTCTTTGCCCGCGGCATAACACCGATCGGACCTTTGCATCGCGGTCCGGGTGAGGTGAACTATCCGATTCAATGCGGCGGGATTGTGGTGAACCCCGGGGATGTTGTCATGGGCGACATGAACGGCGTTGTTATCGTCCCACGCGAGGTGGCGGCGGATGTGCTTGCTCAGCTGCAGGAGAGGAAAGACTCGGAGGCGGCATACGTTGCGGCCGTTCAACGCGGCGAATTCTCGAATGAGTGGGTGGACCGTACGCTGAACGAGTCGGGGTGCAAGGTTGAAGCTTGAAATTCTTATCAATCGGAGATTTGCTTGAACAAGAAATATATTGAACTCCTGCGCATTCTCGGTCACTTGCGAAGAGGGTGGAATAAGTTGCGTCATCCCTCTGCAAAGCTCGACGGCGGGGGACGCAGGGATTTTTACTATCGTGTCTGGAAGGATGCGGCTGAAAAGCTGAACGCTCAATACACACGCATGCCGAATGGTTTCGTTGAGATCGGTCTCAACGGCACGGTGACGAGAATGTATGAGAACATCGTCAAGATCGATGATCCGTTGGTCGTCAAACTCGTGCGAGTGAAACCGTTTGTGCACAAGCAACTTCAGCCGGCCGGAATCGCCGTTCCTCAATACTGTGAATTCATGCTGGAGAATATCGAAGATGCAAATGCGTTTCTGCAGCGCCTCGGTAAGCCATGTGTCGTGAAACCAGCAAGTGGTGAGGCGGCCGGGCATGGTGTAACGACGAACGTTCGGACAGAGCGGGAGTTGCTGTGGGCTGCGATAAACGCTTCCCTGTACAGTCTTGATCTCGTCATCGAGGAGCAGATCGAGGGGATTTCGTACAGGATGCTGTTTCTCGACGGGAAGATGCTTGATGCAACGCGCCGCCGTCCGCCGGTCGTCCTCGGAGACGGGAAGCACTCCATTCTTGATCTGATCGAAAAGGAGAATGCGCGCCGTTCACAATTGTCTGAGGGTGCCACTCTTACCCGCATCCAGATTGATGCGGATTGCAGAACAACGCTTGAACGAAAAGGGCTTTCGCTCAGAACCATTCCTGCGGAAGGTGAAGAGGTGGAGGTCAAGACCGCCGTCAATGACAATGCTGCCGAAGACAACATTTCGTGTGTCAGCGAAATCGGGAAGCCTCTGGTTGAAGAACTGGCACGTGCCACGACCGTGCTCGGTATCCGGCTTGCAGGAATAGATCTCATCACACCCGATCCGTCAAAGTCCCTCAAGGAGGCCGGCGGAGCGATCATCGAAGTCAATTCATCGCCCGGACTTCACCATCACTACAATGTCAGGAATCTCGACAAAGAAAACCCCGTGGCAATTCCTGTACTCAAGAGTCTGCTGGGTATTTAGCGAAAAATCTATTGCTGATCAAAAAAAAGATCGATCCTCAACTTCCTCCGGCGGTGTTGCTTGGAGGTGGAGCTAACGCACTCTCTGTCGCACGCAGTCTGCGGACGCAAGGAATACGCGTTGTCGCGCCCGCCGATGCAGCGAGTGATGTGCGCTATTCACGCTTTTGTGAGTGGACTCAGCTTCCTGCCGGTCCCGATGTGCTTTCGCGGTGGATGCACTGGCTGACCGAAGGTGAAGGCGCCTCTCTCCACGGTAGCGTGCTCCTGCCGTGCGGTGATGATGCGCTTGAGTTCATTGTGAAATACCGTCAAGTCCTCAAGAATAATTTCCTCATCTACGAAGCGAATGATGATGTGCTCTCGGCGATGCTGGACAAAGCCTCCACTTATGCTCTTGCCAAGCGGGCGGAAATTCCGGGTCCCGAGATGTGGATCGTCAACACTCCCGAGGATATTCAACGTGTCATGGAGACCGTGAAATATCCGTGCGGATTGAAGCCTCGTGTGTCGCATGAGTTCAAGAAATACTTTGGCACGAAGAAGCTCTTTGTTGTCAACAATCATGATGAGTTGAGCGAAGCGTTTACAAAAGTGTATGCCCACAAGCTTGAAATGATTGTGACAGAGTTGATTCCGGGCGGGGATAGAGGATATTGCAGCTACTACACCTATCTGGACGAGAACGGTGAACCCCTCTTTCATTTCACCAAGCGTAAGATCAGGCAGTACCCGACGGGGTTCGGATTCGGGTCATATCATTTGACGGATTGGAGTCCTGACGTCGCCGATCTTGGGTTGAAGTTTTTTCAACGCATCGGGATAAGAGGATTGGCGAACGTTGAGTTTAAACGCGATCCGCGTGATGGGATGTTGAAACTGATCGAGTGCAACCACCGCTTCACAGAGGCAAACGAGCAAATCAAACTTGCGGGAATAGATCTCGGCTTATTCGTCTACAATAAACTGACCGGCAGGCGATTACCGGACGTCCGCACGTACCGGGAGGGGGTAGTGTTGATGAAGCCAGTTCAGGATTTCCTTGCCTTTCGCAGTCTGCTCAAACAAGGCGAGATTACGTGGGGCGAATGGCTTGGGGAAGTCCTTCGTCCCGTTCATTTTCTCTACTTCAAATGGTGGGATCCTATGCCCGCAATCATCGGCTCGAAAATGTTCTGGCAGCGGCAACTTAAACGTCTTGGCCGTTGAACTTATGCCGGCGATCAAATATACAGAGCTGAAACAGTTTGCGGTTGAATTGTTGACGAAAGCGGGCGCAGAGAGCGGCGAAGCGGCAGCGGTTGCAGAGGGGTTACTCTGGGCTGACTTGCGGGGCAGGCATCCACAGGGGGTGAGCCGCATTCCCGTGTTCGCAAAGCGAGTGGGGCGCAAACTCATTTCCTCTCCCGCAACGATGACGTTCGAGCAGGTCGCTTCTGCGGCGTTCCGCCTTGATGCGGGAAATGGTTTCGGTCACATTGCAGGCAAGCGTGCAATGGAGAAGGCGGTCTCAATCGCCAAAGAACAGGGACTTGGATTTGTTGCTGTCAGGAATAGCAATCTCTATGGTGCGGCGTCGTACTTTTGCGATATTGCCGCCGGTACGGGATGCGTCAGCTTTACATGCACCAACGCAGTTGCAAAAGTAGCGCCCCACGGCGGCAGGCGGGCCCTTTTCGGAACAAACCCTTTGGCATTCGGATGTCCGACTCCATCGGGTGATCCGATTCTCGTTGACCTTTCCACAAGTGCGCTTGCCGGTAGTGATACACGCACACGTAGCGAAACCGGCAAAACTCTCCCCGCGGGCGTTGCACTTGACAAGAATGGAAATCCTACTGTAAACCCCTCGGATGTCACAACAGGCGCGCTGCTCCCCGCAGCAGGTGCAAAGGGGTTCGGACTTGCTTTGATTGTCGACATTCTCTCAGGCATTCTGACCGGGGCTGCAATCGGCAAAGAGGTTGGCTCGATTTACAACACATGGGACAGGCCCGTGAATACGGGGCATGTGTTTTTGGCCATTGATATCGACCGGTTTGTTGCACGGGAGGAATTTGCGTTGCGCATGGACACTTTGCTGCAATGGGTGCACGAAAATCCCCCCGTCGATCCGGATATGCCGGTCCGATACCCGGGCGAAATTCGCGCGGAGCTGGCACGGGCATATCTTGCTAACGGCATCCCGCTCCCTGACGAGGTAACGGAACAACTTGCCTCGCTCGCGCATGAGTTACAGGTATCGACCCCCTGGTAACCGTGTTTCCGTCCGGTTTTTGTGGCTTAACACCCTCGCCTTGCGTATATTACCCGCACAAGTTCTATCACAACATGAAACGAGGCGTAACAATGAGGAAGGCCCTTCTCTTCTCTCTTCTGGCTTTTATTCCCCTGATAGTATCCGCACAGCCCCGAATAACAAAAATCGAGAAGCTCCCGCTTGAACAATCACGCGAGTGGAGCAGCCCGAAATTCTCTTCTGACGGGCGGCTGATTTTCTTCACAGCGGCAGACTATAACGGCATCTGGATGTACGATATCTCTACAAAGCAACAACGGCTTGTGACGGATGATCCCCGCTCCGGTTTCGGGTTCGAGATCTCTCCGGATGGGAAGACGATAGCCTATCGCCGGACTCTCAACGAGCATAAGCTCGGCGGCAGGATTCAAGAGGTTGTTAAGAAGGATATTGCCGCAGGAACGACAGAGTTCATCGCCTCGGGGGACAATCTCTCGACACCGGTTTTCGTTGGA
Source organism: uncultured Chitinophagales bacterium (assembly GCA_964495695.1). Taxonomy (GTDB): domain Bacteria; phylum Bacteroidota; class Ignavibacteria; order UBA10030; family UBA6906; genus CAADGV01. The sequence continues at coordinate 19,508 of CAZBWR010000071.1, forward strand.
GCGGCAGTCATATTCACAGATAATTTCGAGACACGCAATGCCTCCACTGTGCAGTCTTCGAACAGGCCCGTCGTACTCGGCATTGAGAATACAAAAATCGCCTTGCTTGTCAACGGCGGCAAGCGTCTGCTTGATCCTCTCAAGAAAGGAAGTTACATCTGGCCGGTTCTCTCTCCTGACGGGAAGAAACTGGTTGCCACCGATATGTCGCGCGGCACATTCATTTGCGATCTAAATGGCCGTGTCATCACAAAACTCGGTCGTCGTAATGGCGCTGTATGGACCAGCAGCGGAAAATGGTTGATCTATATGAACGATAAGGACGACGGCCACGACATCATATCGTCTGACCTCTTTGCCGTTTCGGCGGACGGAAAAACGACGAAACAGTTGACGACGACGAAAGATGTGATCGAATTGTACCCGCATGCGTCGCCGGCAGGGAACAAGATTGTTTGCAGCACTTCATCGGGTGACATCCTCCTGATGACCTACGAGGAGGGGAGATAACATGCGCTCCATTCTACAGGTCGGAATACAATTTGGACTGATAATTCTGCTCAGTGCTGTAATGGCCGAAGCGCAGACTCTGAACGGCGTTCGCTTCTGCATTGATCCGGGGCATGGTGGCCACAACCCGGCGAATGACCGGAGAATCGAGCTCGATCCCGGCAATGTTTTCTGGGAGAGTGAAGGGAATTTCCAGAAAGCGCTGCGGCTGGATACATTGCTGCAGGCTCAAGGGGCATGGGTCATACTCACTCGCTACACCAACAATTATCCCGACGACAACCTCGAGCCGACATTGACACAACGCTGGCAGCTTGCAAATGCCAACAACGTGCACTGGTTTCATTCCATACACAGCAATGCTTTCAACGGTTCGACGAACTACACACTCATTCTGTTGAAAGAAGATATTCCGACGCGGCAGCCTGCGTTTCCCCAGGCGTTGACGATGTCGAATCTCATGGCTCCGAGGATTCAACAAATTCTCAGGACGCCGCCCCCTTCTCGCGTAGCTCTTGACTACACGTTTTACGGCGGACCGAATGGAGGATTCAACCTTGGAGTATTGCGCGGATTGGTCATGCCGGGACAGCTTTCCGAGGGTTCATTCCATGATTTCCTTCCCGAGTACCGCCGGCTCCAGAATCTCGCGTACAACATGATGGAAGCATATGCCATCCGGAACACATTCATGCATTATTACAACGTTCCCGCTGATCCCCTCGGGATCGTTGCCGGACTGCAAACGGAGATAGGAACGAACCGTGCGATCAATTTCTCTCAAGTACGACTGCTGCCGGCTAACCGGGTTTACAATGGCGACCGGTTCAACAACGGGTTCTATATGTTCGATCGTATTCCCGCCGGACAACATATGCTTCGTTTCGAGACTCCGGGATACACAGTGGACTCCGTTTCATTCACGATGACGGCAGGAGGTCTTGTTTTTATAGACAGACAGTTTGAGTCGTTTGCCGCACCCACAGTTGTTTCTTCGACTCCTGCACAGGGGGACACGCTTTTTTCTGCCAACCGCTCAATTGTGTTGCAATGGTCGAAGGTAATGGACACTGCATCGGTACGGCGCGCGTTCAGCATCACGCCGAATGCTGCGGGCCGTCTCCTCTGGTCTAACACGAACACGACCCTCACGTTTACGCCTGATCAGGTGCTTCCATTTTTCGTCCACTATACGGTGATGGTCGATACGCAAGCAAGATCGCTCGGTGGACAAATGATAGATGGGGACGGCAACGGTGTGCCTGGTGATCCGTACATTCTCAATTTCAGGACGAGGGATGTTGACGCGTTTCCGCCGCAAATTATCGCATCGTATCCTTCACCGGGTATGCAATTGCCATCCGCCACTTCAGTGCTGAACGTGACGTTCGATGAGTATCTGAATCCGGGGACGGTTACGGTAACAAACGTGGTTGTGCAAAAGATCGGCGCATCACTTCTTACGCGCACGCTCGACTATTTTCAGTCGGGACTGAAGAGCGGCATCAATGTGTATCTCGCCGACCCGCTGGAAGC
>CAZBWR010000072.1:0-21541 GCA_964495695.1 uncultured Chitinophagales bacterium
GTCACGGCCCGCGGAACACTCGCAAGTGACATTTTGCTATCTTCGATGATTTCCCGTATCCTTCATGAAAACCTGCATGCTATACTGATCACGTCAACAATCCGGAGGGGGTATGGCAAAGTCTGCAAGCAGCAAGAGCACGGTGTCATCGCTCGATCCACTCATCGAAAAACTCAACTCGTTTTCCGCCGATAACTACTGGGACCTTGGCAAGTTCCTTGTCGAGAAGGTCATCCCTGCCGCGTTGAAGGAGGGGATTTTCGGTGAGCAGATTCTCAAAAGAATGGCGGATGTCCCGGGATTCAAGTTCCCCTACAGCATGTTAAGACAATGCCAGATGTTCGAGAAACCGAAAATCTGATACTCATACGAGGGAGAATAAAATGGCAACACTTATGACGCAGGATGAGATCAATGCACGATTGAAACAGCTGAACGGCTGGACCATCGAAAACGGCAAGCTGCACAGGGAGTTCAAGTTCAAGAGCTTCGTCGAAGCGTTCGGCTTCATGACCAGTGTCGCCCTCGTTGCAGAGGGGATGAATCATCATCCTGAATGGTTCAATGTCTATAACAAGGTCGTGATAGAGCTGACGACGCACGATGTTGGAGGAATCAGCAATCTCGACATGGAATTTGCGGCAAAGGTGGACGGGCTGTTGTTCTGACTTTACAAACAAGAAAGGGAGGCGTATGAGCCTCCCTTTCTTGCATCTGCAATCAACGTATCCTTACTGCTTTGCGACTGAATTCACTAGTGCGTTAAAGTCCTTTTCGGCTGACGCAATGGTCTTTGCCGGTCCGGTGAACTTGAAGAAGACCGAACCTTCCGGCGCTGGGACGATGGCTCCGAGCATGCGATAGTTTTCAAGCTTGCCGCTGGACTGCATCATCGGGCCGCTCGGCGCGAGGTATGTGCCGGCTATTTCCACCAATTGGATCTTGATGCCGTTGACTTCTTTCGATGACCGCTTTGATTTAGGGTTCTCGAACTGATTGATCCAACGGTCGATGTTTCCTTCCACGTCGCCTCCCTGTCCGCTTCCGAAATAGAACACAGCCATCTCACCGGCATCGGCTTCAGTTGCACCCGGTACATGATATGTCGCAACGCGCATCTGACGCGGCGGACCTTGAATCCAGTTCGAGGGGACTGTCCATTTCACCCCCGCAACGGAGGGCTCTGAGGTCATCCCGGAAATATCCGGATGCCCTTCGGGCATTGTTTCCATTTGCGGCTGAAGGTCTTTCGGGGCTTCTTCTTTTTTCTGCTGGTTGCATCCGGTAATAAGCAATCCGGCTGCAACAATCGTAAGAACGGTAATTTTCATAATGGTATCCTTGAGTAGAAGTAACAACTGTGAGATATGCGTGAAAAAATAACCGATTTGCCTCTGGCAATCAAATGAAAAGAATTTCAGCCAAGAGGAGAATCAGTGGCCCAACTGTGCCAGTTTTTCGAGTGCATCGACCTTGTTCTGCTTGTCGCGGGCGGTGATAAACGGAAGACCGGCGGCTGTTTCGAGTGCTTTTCTTGCAAGTGAGGGCTTGTCCCAGTCCAGATACAGCAATCCCAGTTCATACCAGTGGCGCGGAGCGTCGGGATTGAGAGCCGCTGCCTTCAGCAACGCCGATTCAGCTTCTTCATAGCTTCCGTCCGGCAGCCTGTCGAAAAGCAAAGCGGCGAGCTGTCGCTCGATCCAACCGAGATTGGCGAGAGCGCGGTAGAACGAGCCGAGAATGGACCATGCAATATCATCGTCGGGATTCAGCGCCAGAGCAGTATCGAGCTGGCGTTTCACCTCCCACACCATCCGGATTTTGGTCTTTCCACCTTCGTGCAGGGCAACACTCCCCAGCGCCGCGGCGTACCACGTCCGGGCAGAGGGAAGGGACGGATCAAGTGTGACAGCCCTGCGTGCGTAGCCTTCTGCGGCCCGGTAGTGGTATCGACTTGAATCACCTTCAACAACATCCCCGATGCAGATGTGTGCCCGAGCCATCCGCCAAAAAACTTCTGCCGAGTCCCGCCCCGCGCGCATTAACGAGTCGTAACTGTTGAGTGCAGCCGAATAGTGCATTGCAAGAAACTGATTGTCGCCCGGCAGTGAGGAGTGTCTGTTTTGAAAAGGGAAAAGCGGCTGTGCGGAAACAATCAGCGCAACAGCCGCTTGCAGGATCAGGAGAGGCGTCATTGTTGTTCCGCCGGGGTCGCAGAACTCCGGCGGGGTTTTGTGCCGAACGTTCTAAAGGCGAATACGAGTTGACGGAAATATCCTTCAGGAACGAACGTTTTCAGTCCGTACTCTTCCGCCTTCTCCGGCGGAAGCCATGCTGTTCCGAACATCCAATCCCAGATGGCAAGTTTGGTGGAGAAATTCCGGTTGCGTCCCTTACTGGGGGTGTGATGAAGCCTGTGCATCTCGGGCCCGTTGATGATCAGCTGCAGGCGGCCGGTATGCACGTTCAGATTGGAATGGATGTACATGCCCCACACCGCGCTGATGACACCCTTGTATGCAACCACTTCGGGTGAGGCGCTCAAGAGGATGATGGGCATGAACTCAATGGTCTGGTTGATGAGAATTTCCAACGCGTGCGAGCGGGAACCGGAGAGCCAATCCACCTTGCGCGGCGAATGATGTGCCTCATGGATGCGCCAGAGCCACCGGTTACTGTGTTGCCACCGGTGCATCCAGTAAATGTACAGATCATGCGTGATCGTGAAGAAAACGAGTTGAGCCCAAAGGGGCCAGTCTGAGAGCAACTGCAGTCGTGACAACCCCGTCCAGTCGTCAACCCACCGGATGATAAAACTGAAAATGATGATGCCAAGGATGTAACTCTGCGCTATCGTGTACAGAGCGAAATCGTCGAAGAATCCCTCCCGGAAGATCTCCTGTCCTTTATTGTAGGGGAAGATTCTTTCAAGTATCACAAACATCACGGCCGCGCTTGCGATGGTTACCATCGAGACAAGCTCGGCCATTGTCATGGAGGAAAAATATGCGTCAATCCACTCAAGCATGAAACATCATCTCCAACTTCATACATCACTGTCAACAGTTTAGCGTGCCATCAACTAATGTCCGGCTGCCTGTGTAGCATGCATCTCCTCCGTCCGGACGCGCCGCAACTTTGCGCGCTGCTTTTCCTCTTGCGGATAGACTCGCTTGACACCGTCGCCGAGCGCTTTCTCAATGTCCCGTATGTTTTGAACGAGACGAATCAACCCGCCGACCTCGACGGATGCCGCCTGGTCGCTGCCCCACATGGCACGGTCAAGTGTAATGTGCCTCTCCACGAACGTAGCGCCGAGTGTGACTGCCGCCCATGTGGTGGCGAGTCCTGTTTCGTGTCCCGAGTATCCTATCGGCACATGGGGATAATGCCGCTTCAATGTTCCGATCATTTTCAGATTGAGTTGTTGCGGGGGACAGGGGTAGGTGGAGGTTGAATGAGCGATGAGAAGTTTCTCTGCCCCGATCATATCAACAGCGTATTGGATTTCGCCCATTGTCGACATGCCGGTAGAAATGATAAGGGGCTTGCCGGTTTGTCTTTTTGTGAGAAGAAGGGGTATATCCGTCAATGCTGCTGACGCAGCCTTGTAGCAGGGGGGATTGTACTGTTCGATGAAATCAACCGACGGCTCATCCCAGCAGGAGGCGAACCAGAGCATGCCCTTGCTTCTGCAGTAGGCATCGATTTCGTCATACTCCGCCTTGCCGAATTCGACCTTGTGTCTGTACTCGATGTATGTCATGCGTCCCCACGGCGTATCCCGCTCGATGTCCCATTGATCCCGCGGAACGCACAGTTCCGGTGTGCGTTTCTGGAATTTCACCGCATCGCACCCGGAGAGCATCGCCACATCAATCAGCTTCTTTGCATTTCCGACCGAGCCGTTGTGGTTGATACCGATTTCTGCTATCACAAATACCGGCTGGCCGTTTCCTACGCGCCTGTTTCCGATGTTTACTACAGTGTTCATATCATCCTCTCGAAAGTTGGGGAAACTTTATCCTGACCCTGAACGCTGTGTTGCCTACTGCTTGCTATCGTTCCTCAATCGCAAAATCCACTCTGCAAAATCCCTGAACGCGCCGTGGCCTCCCCGCGCCTTGCAGCGGTAATGTGCAAGGCGTTCCGCCACGGGCATGCCGTCTTGAGGCGTTGCCGTCAATCCCTCCAATGCGATTTCCTTCATAATGTCCGCGTCGTTTGCATCATCGCCGATGTAGGCGATTTCAGCAACAGTTAATTTGTGCGATTGCAATATGCCGCGGACAGTCGACAGTTTGTCATCAATTCCCAAGTACACATGCTGCAGCTTCAACTTTTCTGCCCGCTTCTTCAAGCTGGGGGAGACCTCGCCGGAGATATATCCCGTTTCAATTCCGGCTTCCCGCAGCAACTGGGTCCCCATGCCGTCGCGGATCGAGAAACGTTTCATTACTTCGCCGCTCTCGCTGAAGTAAACGCCGGTGTCGGTCAGAACGCCGTCGCAATCCGCAAGGACGAGTTTGATTGCGGCAGCCCGCCGGCGCAACTCCTTCTTCGGGAGCTTCTTTACTTTGGTTGATTTTTTTCCGGACATATTTTTCAACTTGAGAAGTCCTGTGGATTTGAAAGAACAGAAATCCGTTTTACCATGCCGTCCACCCTCCGTCAACTATAAGATTTGCCCCAGTCATGTACGCAGATGCATCGCTTGCAAGGAACACAATCGCCCCCTTGTAATCCGTCGGCGCGGCCATCCGTCCGAGTGGCGTGCGTGAGGCATAGTTGGTGATGAAGTACGAGTCCTGAGCATTTTCAACACCCCCGGGAGTAAGACAGTTCACCCGCACACCCCGGTGGCCCCAATACGCTGCAAGGAACCGTGTAAAGGAGATGACCGCTCCCTTTGTCGCGGGATACGCAGGGGATTTGTAAAAGGATTGCGTTCCGTCCGGCTTCTTGTAGAGTGATTGATCGGGAGCGACGATGCCGTAGGTGGACGCAATGTTGATGATGCTTCCCCGGCCGGCTTTTGCCATGCCGCTGCCGATGATCTGCGAGCAAAGAAATGTTCCGGTGAGATTGACGTCGAGGGATTTCTGCCAGAGATCGAGAGGGTAGTTCTCGAATTTGGACTGCTCGGCTGCTGCAATCGGGTTCTCGAACATATCGTTGATGGCGGCGTTATTGACAAGCACATCAATGCTGCCAAATGCGGAGACTGTCTCCTCAGCCAGTCTGGCAACCGAGTCCTTGTTGGTGACATCCACGCCAACTCCGGCTGCTTCAGGCTTCAGCGTCTTGGCGAACGCAGCGCAAGCTGATTCATCAATGTCTGCGACAACAACATTGGCGCCGGCTTCGGAGAGTGCATGGCAATGCTGTTTGCCGAGCAAGCCCAGCGCGCCTGTTACTATCGCCACTTTGTGTTCGAGTGAGAAAATGTCCAACTATCTATCCACCAATTCATGAACTACAGCCGTCGGTTATTTCCGGGCTGTTTTCGGCTTTGTATTAAAGTTACTCGTCTTGCGAAACACCGGCTCCACGCTTTCGCCGCGCAGGCAATCAGTGACATTCTTTTCCTCTACTGCTTTCTTGACTATGGGAAGGACATCGCGCCACGCTTTCAGCGTGTAAGCAACATCTTCTTCCGTGTGCGAGAAGCACATCGTGTGAAAGCCACTCCACATAATACCCCGCTTGAACAATTCCTGCTGGGCCAGAGACTTTAACTCGAGCGGATTTCCTGCCGCCGCGTCAAATGTGACGATGGAGCGGAACCCGAAACCGGAACACTTTGTATATGTCATTCCCAATTCTATGGCAATTGCATTGTATCCATCACGCAATCTGCTGCCGAGGCTTTCCAGCCGGTCGGTAACCCTCTTGCGGCGTATCTCATTGATTGTTGCCTTTGCCGCAGCAAGGGAGAGGGCTTCACCGCCAAAGGTCGTGAAGAAAAAGACGTCCTTTTCGAAGAGTGCCATCACATCCTTACGTCCGGTAATCATCGAGATCGGCATGCCGTTGGCAACCGCTTTGGAGAATGTTGCAAGATCGGCCTTGACGCCAAAATATTCCTGTGCACCGCCGGGCGCAATGCGGAAGCCCGTCCACATCTCGTCGAAGATGAGGAGCGAGCCATTCTTCACGCAAATCTCCTTGAGCTTATGGAGAAAGTTATCACGCGGAGCTTCAAACACTGTCGGCTCGAGGATTACCGCAGCTGTATCGCTGTCTATCGAGTCCTCGACGGATTGAATGTCGTTGTAGTTGAATGTGAATGTCAGATCCAGTGTTGATTGCGGGATTCCCTTGTTCCTGTCCGTCACGCCGATATACCAATCGTGCCAGCCGTGATAGCCGCAGCAGAGAATTTTTTCCCTGCCCGTAAATGCGCGCGCAACGCGCACGGCGGCGCTCGTGACATCACAGCCTGTCTTGCTGAAGCGGACGCTTTCGGCATTCGGAACAACTTCGCGCATCAGTTCGGCGACCTCCACCTCCAGCGGATGCATCATGGAAAACGTAATTCCTTCCGCCAACTGTGCTTTGATGGCACTATCCACAGGTTCATAGCAATAGCCTAAAGAAATCGGGCCGATTGCCATGTTGTAGTCGATGTACTCGTTTCCGTCAACATCCCACACGTGGGAGCCCTTTCCACGCGCAATATACTTTGGCGCAATGCCGCGAGTGTACTGTCCGGGTCCCTTTGCCAGCGTTTGTGTTACCGCAGGAATCAACCCGATGGCACGAGCGTAGAGCTTGTCGCTTTCCGTGATCTCGGGGTACTGTTCATTGAACTTGACTGTGTTGGGCATTATACCTCCGTGCTATTCAAATTCGGCGACGGTTTGAAGCACGCGCTTTGCAAGATGCGCTCCGGTATAGCCCTCATACTCGAGAACATCCGGAAGCAATGCCGGTTTGAACCAGCGGTTATCAAGCGCGATCGGATAAACATCACACATTGTCCTGTGTTTCGTCAACACCTCGCTGACGATGGTGAAGAGTCCACCTGTCAGGAAATGATCTTCAATTGTTACAATCATTTGGACTTCACGAGCCGCAGCAAGGATTGCCGCTTCATCCACCGGTGAGAGAGATCGCATATTCAGCACACGCGCCGACACGCCATCGTTCTCCAGAATTTCCGCTGCTTTCATTACCTCGCGGACGAGAAAGCCGTAGGATAACAACGCGACGGCGTCACCATCCCGTAGCATTTCGGCTTTGCCGATCTCGAACCTGGTTGTATGATCGAACGTCTGCGGAAGAGCATTGTAGCGCATATACGCCGGATGTGGATCGGCGATCATTGCCGCGAGAGCTTCGGCTTGTTCTTCGCCATCCGTGGGGCATAAGACCCGCATGTTCGGGATGCCGCGCAAGATCGATACGTCTTCAATGGCTTGATGCGTGGGGCCGTTCGCCTCTGAAAGGAAACCGGCAACAGCCCCGACGAGCTTCACCGGCAACCCCGAAATACCCACATCGGTACGGATGAACTCGAATGCGCGAAGCGTGAGAAACGTCGCGAGGGCATGGCAAACGGGGATGCGGCCGCGCAAAGCCAATCCCGCTGCCGTGCCGATCATGGTTTGCTCGGCGATGCCGAAATCAATGAACCTGTTACCGAGCAGGCCGGTGATATTGCGCATGGCGGCGCGGTTCTCAGCGGTCAAAACGCAGATCTCTTCACGCTGCTCTACAAGAATCTTCAGTTGTTCTTCGTAGGTCATAATCGGGTGCTTGTCAGAGAATCAATAACTAACGAACGATCAATGTTTCCGAGGTGAGCACGGCTTTTGCTTCGCCATGCAGTTCCTTCAACAGGGCTTCAACTTCCTCATGCTTGAAGTTCACAAACCAGCGGTCGGCACGTTTTTCAATGCTGGGGAGTCCTTTGCCTCGCACAGTGTCTGCTATGACGAGGGAGGGCTTCCCGCTTTCGAACGGCAATGAGTCAAAGGCCTTTTCCATCTCGCCGAATGAATGGCCGTCAATCCGTTTCACGCTCCACCCGAACGCTTCGAATTTCTTTTCCAGTGGCTCCAGCGGAATGAGTTGCTCGGTGCGGACGTTTGCCTGAAATTCGTTGCGGTCAATAACGGCAATCAGGTTGTCCAGTTTATAGGCCGAGGCGACAAGGCTCGCCTCCCAGATCGAACCTTCATCAAGTTCCCCGTCACCCAGAATGACAAAGGCCCGGTTCTTCCCACCGCGCATCTTGATGTCGAAGGCAACTCCCATTGCCACGGAGAGCAGGTGACCGAGTGAGCCGGAGTAGTATTCGATGCCGGGGATGGCGCGATTCGGATGCCAATAGATGGCATCATTGGTTTTCAGATGGTTCTTCAGCCGCTCGCGCTCGATGAAGCCAAGCTCGGCAAGTGTGCCGTAGAGGGCCGGAACATCATGTCCTTTCGAGAGGAAAAAGTAGTCGCGTGCAGGATCATTGACGGTTTCCGGGGAAACGTCCAGCACATTCGTGTAGAGATAGACGATAAGGTCTGCGCACGAAAGAGAAGCCCCGATGAAGCACCCCCCGTCGGTCGACATGCGGATGATATGTTCCCTGACGCGAAGGGCAAGACGTTCGAGTTCAGTTTGTTGTTTCGGGTCCACGGCTAATGTTGTAAACGTTTCGTTTGTGTTGAAGTCACGGTTTTCAGTTCATCAAGATGGTGACGATACCAGTTAACCCCCGCATACTTTGCATTGATCGCTGCGATTGCGGGTTTTGCATCCAAGAGTTGGAGAATCTCATTCATGGAAAACACCGGCCCCTCCGGTATCCACAGCTCATCGAACACACGGCGTATGAACTCGTAGTCTTCGGCGTAATCGATGGTCCAGCGGTGACTCATGGAGAAGTTCCTGCCGCTGTCCCACTCAACATTTCCGATCTTGAACCGTTCGGGGTTCTCCCAGATGAACGGGGTCGTGTGTTCCCGTTCGAAGTTCTTTGTGGCTTCACGCCAGGCAGTCCCGAGCGCGTCAAGTGTCATTATTTCGACGTCATTTCCGTCTGGATACGTTGCCGGATGGAGATTGCTCACGTAGTCGTAACGGTGGGTGTTCTCCAGGAAATGCGCGAGCACACGATCAATCACCGCGGGGTCAATGAGCGGGCAGTCGGACGGGATCTTGGCTACGAATTCGGCCTGCCGCTCCACTGCGGCGCGGTAGTGCCTGTCCAGGAGGTCGGTCGGATGTCCGCTGTAACAGTCGATATTCAAAGAACGGCACATCTCACGAACCGGATCGTCGGACGCGTCGGTTGTTGTGGCAACGACGAGTCTGAACGGAGTGGTCGCCGCTTGTACGCGCTCGATCATCCTTTGAAGCAGCGGCCTGCCGGCAAGAGGCATCATGATTTTGTCAGGCAGACGACTTGAACCCGTGCGTGCCTGTACAACCACAAGGAGGCCTGACATCAGTGCCTCGCAAACAAGGAGGAGAACATCCTTGCAAATGCCGGTCTGCCCGAGGCTCGAAGCCGGCGTCCGTTCCGGGCATGCGGGGCGACGGTTGCCGGCTCGTGCTTTCCTTCGATCAGTGCCCTGCATACGCCGGCAATGTTTGCCGCGGAGCGCCCGCTGTTCTGGATTGGAACGAGGTGCCTCAGCTCGTCCATGTCAAAATCGGAATAACATTCCTTGCCGAGTGCCAGCCCGACGTACACGGTAGTGGAATAGCGCGTTATCAGCACATCGCAGTTTGCGATCATGTGCTCGGTGTTGCCTCGGGTCAGGACAAGGGCGCCGGGAGCGTATCGTTTGATTTCCGCGGTTGCGCGTGCAATGTTCTCATTCGGGTGAAGCTTGAAAATCAACTGCCGTCCGGCTGCGATCCCTGCGGCCTTCAGGATGAACTTCTTTCTGTTCTCATATTTGTAGGTTTCACGCATGTCGCTCGTGCACACGAGGACATAGTGTTTGTGCGGGAAATCATTTTCCAGGTACTGATCGCAGTTGTCGAAGTTTGGAATGCCGGTGACGACGATACGTTCCTCCGGCGCCCCTTTGCGGGCGAAGAGTTTCTTGTATCCCTCGCTGGCGACACAGAACCTCGTATACTCGCCGCTCAGGCCTGTTGTGGATGTACTGGCAATCCAGCGGGGGAGAAACGGGAGCATCTTCCAAAGGTGATAGGCGAAGTTTTCCGGATCCGTCATTCCCTCCTGTACCACCACCATTTGTTTGCCCCGGATGTTCCGCGGCACGACAAGGTCCGAGCAAGTGACAATCAGATCGTAAGAGTGTTGTTTGCCTTGAAAATCAACAGGCAGATCGTAGGTGTGCAGGTAGTCGAGGCAACGCTTCATCAACTTGTTGCCGAGGATCGAGGACTCGAGGAGGTTGAGCTTTCTCAAGCGTTCCAGAATCCCGTCGCAGTAGTATGGAGTGTACCAATGTTCGAATTCAGGCAGGTTGCTGGCAATCTGGTGCATCTGTGTCGTTTGGTTGATCGATCCACAGATGAACAATATGCGCTTCTTTCTCATTCAGGGGTCCGGTTGTTCGTAGCCGCTGGTAGTTCTCATGTAAATACGAAGTAGACCTCAATCCGGTGCAAATACCACGTAACCAAATTGTAAAACTCATTCATTGGTTCCCGACAGGCATCTCCGGGTATTATTCCCCTTGTTTTGATGAAAATCCAGGGTTTTCCCTTATCATCAAACATTAAAATGATAACCCTTTCTTGTATGTCACGCAACCCCTTGGGTATTTGGCGGAAGAGGCCCGTTTTTCGCGCGAAGGCAGGCGGGTTGTATTGCCCGAACGTTGTCTCTATATTGGCATTATTACTTCCACTTGAATAGGTACCGGTTTTCACCGTACCCCTGATTTTTATTGCTTCATATTGTGGAGATTTGCGTAATGGCTACACTTCGCTCCGGTTCGTTGAGCAAGGTCTTCTACCTTGTGTTCATGCTGGGCATTTTTGTGATTGATTACCTGACGCCCCCCGCGTTTGCCGTTTGGCTTTTGTATGTGATTCCGGTGTTACTTGTTGCTGTGAGCGGGACAAAAGCGGACCGCTTGACTGTCGCCGCCGTGGGAACCTCCCTGATTGTGATTGCTGCAATAGTCGCGACGGGACACGATCCTCTTGATCTTCTGAACAGGGGAATCGGGATTGCGCTGGTCTGGTCGGTGGCAACATTCATGCGCACGGCGGGACAAGCCGGGACTGCACAGACATCAAAAGGCGAGTGGCTTGCGCTCAGAGTCGTTCTCGTCTACGTGGCTGTTGCAGGATTGTGGATCACGCTGTCGGACTCCACACTTGCACGGTTCGTGCAAGACCGCGAATTGCTGCTCCGCCTTTCGGAGACAAAGGGCTGGGTGTTTGTGCTGACAACCGGTGTGTTGTTGTACGTCATGCTGAGGCGATCGGTGGCTTTGCGGATGAACATTGAAGCGGCACTTGCACAAAGCGAAGAATTGTTCAGAACATCCTTCACCTCGGCTCCCAACGGCATGGCGCTTATGCAGAAGGATGGAACGTTCATCCGGGTCAACTCCTCCCTGACGGAGATGCTTGCCTACAGTGAAAGGGGACTTCTTTCCCGTACCTTATCGATGATCATTCCTCCGGGGAACACCCCATCTGCACGGGATATCCTCGATAAATCCTCTCAGGGACGCTTCACCTCTGATTTGCAACTTGTAAAAGGGAACGGCTCCTACATCTGGTGCGAAATCAGCGGTGCAGCGGTCAAGAACCGGGAGGGTTCAACCGAGTACATCGTCCTTCAGGTGCTTGATGCAAGTGAACGGATGCGCTCACATCAGGCATTGCGCGAAAGCGAAGCCTACTACCGCTCCCTGTTCCATCAGAGTCCGATACCGATGTGGCTGTATGACCCGCAAACGTTGCGCTTTCTTGATGTGAATGAATCTGCCGTGAACCATTACGGGTACTCTCGCGACGAATTCCTGAACATGACCATCAAGGATATCCGCCCTCCCGAAGATGTTGAACTTCTCCTGGCGTCATTCAAGACGAAACATCAGGAAGAAACGGAAACAACGTACTGGCGGCACACAAAGAAAGACGGCACGGTCATCAACGTTGCGATCATGTCACGCAACTTCCCCTACGGGGACGGAATGGTACGGCTCGTCCATGCGAATGATATCACCGAACGGATCGAGGCCACGGAGCAGCGGAACCAGATGTTCCAACTCTCAAGCGATATTATAGTCGTCGCGGGGTTCGACGGATATGTGAAGCAGACCAACCCGGCATTGCAGAGCCTTTTAGGATGGACGATTGATGATCTCAAGACCCGCCCCTGGCCGGACCTTGTTCACCCTGCTGATTTGGAGCGATCACGCGCCATAAACAAGGTCCTTGCGGAGGGAAAACCGGTAAATGATTTCGAGAACCGCGTCTTGTGCAAGGATGGCTCATTCCGATGGATGAGTTGGAACGCCATTGCTGCTCCGGGCAAGTCGGTGATCTATGCTGCGGGACGCGACGTTACTACACAACGCGAAAGCGTCAAAGCAATTATGGAGAGCGAGGCGCGGTACCGGCGCATCATTGAGACTGCGAACGAGGGCATCTGGCTGCTTGATGAAGATGGCAATACAACATTCGTCAACAAGACGCTGGCCGGCATGCTCGGGTACTCAGTCGAAGAGATCGCAGGGAAACCGTTTGAGGCATTTCTCAGGGAGGAAGATCGCAACATAGCCCGGCAAAGGCTCGAGGATCGACGAAAAGGAAAGAAGGAAGTATACGAATTCCGCTTTGTCAGGAAAGACGGCTCTGTCCTCTGGGTATTGATAAGCAGCACGGGCATCACCAACACCGACGGCTCCTACGCAGGCGCGCTTAAGATGGTCGTGGATATCAGCAAACGCCGCTCCGCGGAAGATGCGTTGCGCGCGAGTGAAAAGCGCTACAGGGCGATTATTGAAACGCAGGGTGATGCCGTGTGCCGGTGGCTTCCGGATACGACTCTTACATTTACGAACGTGCAATACCGGAAGCTCTTCAATATACCGGAGAACCACCCCTCTTCTCTGCAGTGGATTTCCTTCATCCCCGAGCATGAACGTGAGGCCGTACGCAGCTTCTATGCAGAGCTGGCGGAAAACCCACAACCCGTGTCCTATGAACATACCGTCTTGCTGGCTGACGGGTCACATCGATGGTATGTCTGGCAGGACATTCCATTGTTCGACGAAAAAGGAAAAGTTGTCGAATTCCAATCCGTGGGAAGAGACATTACGGAGCGCCGGCAGACTGATGTGGCTTTGCGCGAAAGCGAGGAACGACTCCGCCTTGCCCTCTACGCGGCCAACCAGGGATTGTACGACCTGAATGTGCAGACTGGTGAGGCAAAGGTCAGCGAGGAGTATGTTACAATGCTTGGCTATGATCCGGCAACGTTTCATGAAACAAATGCCGCGTGGATCGAACGCCTCCACCCTGATGACAGGGAAGAAACCGCGCGTGTCTACAGGGACTACATCGAAGGTAAGATCCCGGAGTACAGGGTGGAATTCCGTCAACGAACCAAATCGGGAGACTGGAAATGGATTCTCTCGATCGGAAAGGTTGTGGAGCATGATGATGCGGGTAACCCGGTCCGCATGCTCGGCACACACACAGACATTACGGGGAGGAGACTCGCCGAGGAGGCACTGCGCGATAGTGAGGAGCGCTTCCGCAACCTGCTTGAGAGCATCGAAGATGTTGCGTGGTCTTCAACACTCGACGGTGGTTCGATGCTGTATATGAACCGTGCAGCGGAACGGTTGTACGGCCGGTCACTCAGTGAGTTCTCCGAAAACCCGGGGCTGTGGCTGGATGTAGTGCATCCGGAGGATCGCCAGGTTGCCGAACAATCGAGCACTAATCTCTTCGCCAAGGGCGCTTCCCAGGCGGAATACCGTATCATTCGCCCTGATGGCAGCGTACGGTGGATACTCGACCGCAAACGGGTCATTTCGAACCGGAAGGGAGAACGCGAGCGCCTGGGCGGACTCGCCATTGATATCACCACACGGAAACAATACGAGGAACGGCAGCGACAAATGGCGGACGAAACAGCCCGTCTTTTGCACCGCCTGCAACTTACATTTGAGCGTACTCCAGTCGGATTTGTCGTTTGTGACCCAGAGTTTCGCATCGTGGAATGGAACCCTGCCTGTGAGAGGATTTTCGGCTACACAAAGGAGGAAATCCTGAACCGCGAAGCCTTCGACCTGGTTGTACCAGAATCGTCACATGACGCTGTCTCGAAGATGTTCCAGCAAATCCGGTCAACGAACGAAACCATCGAGCTGGTTAACGAGAACATCACGAAGGATGGCCGCACCATTTTTTGCCGATGGCATAACACAGGATTGTTCGACGCCGACGGGAATTTCATCGGACTTCTCGCAATGTCGCAGGACATCACTGAACAGAGGCGGGCGGAGGAACACATCCGCTATCAGGCCAGTTTGTTGGAAGATGTTTCCGATTCGATCATCTCCACCGACCAGGAGTTCAGAATTCGTACGTGGAATAGTGCGGCAGAGAGGATGTACGGCTTCAGCGCAGGTGAAGTAATAGGAAAGCTCATGCCCGAGGTCATTCAGACGATTTACACAACCGGGACGCAGGACGAGGTAATGCAGCAATTTCTGAACAGCGGCACATGGAACGGAGAAGTAACACAGATCGGCGCGGATGAGCGGCACGTCAATGTTCTTTCGTCCGTAACATTGTTGCGCGATGCGCAGGGAAATCCGACAGGTGCAGTTGCGGTGAACCGTGACATAACAGAACGGCGCAAAGCCGAAGAGGAGCTGAGACGCAGGCTGCACTATGTAACGATCCTTCATGAAGCCGGAATACTGTTGAGCGAACGTCACACAATTTCCGAAGCTGCCGAAGTTGTTCTCGACTCGCTCGCGAAGCTCCTGTCATGGCAGCGCGGCTCGGTGTGGACATATGATCCCCAAACCGGGATAATGAACCTGGTTGCTCACAGCGATATGGGCCTCCGCGGGAATGAACTGCAACACGAACTTGCTCGGGTCCGCTCGATGGTAATTCGCGTCGGAGAAGGTATCACAGGCTGGGTGGCGCTGAACGGGCAGCCGGTGCGAACGGGGGATGTGACATCCGATCCCAGATATCTCTGTGCGGATGAACGCACGAAATCGGAATTGTGCGTCCCCCTCAGAGTAGGCGGGCGTGTGATTGGAGCGGTGAATGTTGAAAGTCACGAACCCGACGCATTTGACGAAAACGATGAAGTACTTCTGAGCACACTTGCCTCGCAAGCCGCGATCGCCGTCGAAAACGCCCAGCTGCTTGAGGATCTGAAAAAAGAGTTGGACGACCGGCGCCAGGCTGAGGAAGCGTTGCGTGTCAGTGAAGCGCGATACCGGAATCTTGCTGAAAACTTCCCCAACGGCGTGGTGAACACCTATGACCGCGACCTCAGAGTTACCTACGTTGGGGGAAGCGATATGAAAAAGCACAACGTGAGGTCGGAAGATTTCGTCGGCAAAACAGTATACGAGATCGCCCCGCCCGAAACATGTGAGATTGCGGTGCCTAATTTCCGCCGGGCGTTCGAAGGAGATGTAGTCAGTTACGAGGCACCGTTCAGTGACGGACGGTCGTACTTTGTAACCGTTGCGCCCCTCGTCTCGCCCGACGGCAGCATCAATGAAATCCATGTTGTGTCGCAAAACATCACAGAGCAAAAACTCGCCCGTGAGAAGTTGCTCGCGCAGGCCGAAACCATCCGCCAGCTGCTCCTGACAACATCGGACGGGTATATTCTCGCAGATACGGACAGCAAGATCATTGACGTGAACCCCGCATACTGCAAGATGGTCGGATACACGCGGGATGAACTGCTCGACATAAAAGTGGCCGAACTTGAGGCTTCCCTCACGCCGGAACAGGTTGCCGACCGTGTCGAGCATATTCTCCGGGAGGGGTATGCGCGGTTTGAAACGTGTCACCGGCACAGGGACGGATCATCTGTAGAGCTTGACGTCAGCATAACGATCTTGCGGGAGAATGGAACACCACTGGTTGCAGCATTCGTCCGTGACATTACCGAGCGCAAGCGATACGAGAACGAACTTCGCAAGCTGAACCGAGTCTACGCCGTAACGACCCAAACAACCCAGGCGATTGTCCGTGCAAAGAGCCGTGAGAGTCTTCTCGAATCGCTATGCACAATCGCTGTTCAGTACGGCACGTTCCGCCTTGCATGGGTTGGCCTGGTTGACGGATCGTCCGGCGAGCTCGTTCCCGTTGCTTATGCAGGCGACGAGCGGGGGTTCATAGCCGCGATGAAACGGGGAGAAAGAGGCCTTAATCAGAAGCACGGGCCTGCCTCCGCCGCCATTCGTCAAGGCAAATCGGTGATCTGCAACGATATCGAACACGATACCATGATGAATGAGTTGTGGGACGAGTGCCGTGCCAGAGGATACAGGTCCGTAATGTCGCTTCCGATCATCGTCAACAGGAACATTGAGGGAGCGTTCACCCTGTTCGCGTCCGAACCCGGGTTCTTTAGCGCAGATGAGGTGGCGACGCTCGAGGATATGGCCGCCAGTATTTCTTTCGCGCTGGAAGCGCTTGACCACGAAAAATGGCGCACGCGCGCCGAAGACGAACTACGCAAATCCGAGGAAAACCTCCGGCGTCTCTCCGGCTATCTTCAGAACGTCCGGGAAGAAGAGCGCAAGCGCATTGCGCGAGAGATCCATGATGAACTCGGGCAGCAACTGACAGCACTCAAGATTGAGGCGTCGCTGCTGCAGAGACATTGCACGAAGTATGACAAGATTATCGATAGTACTCCGTTGTTGGAGCATACAACTACACTCTCCAGCATCGCGGAGATGACGATCCTCACGCTCCGGCGCATTGCAGCGGAACTGCGGCCGAGTGTGCTGGATAAACTCGGGCTGATTGATGCAATGCAGTGGCATGCAAAGGAATTTCAGGACCGTATCGGAATCCGGTGCGAAATCCACACCACGCTCAGCAACTCCGACATATCAGAAGAGGTTGCGACCGCACTTTTTCGTATCTTTCAGGAGGCGCTGACCAACGTGGCGCGGCATGCCAATGCCACGAAGGTAGAGGCAAAGCTCGAGCAACGTGGGGAGTTTTTTGATCTGCAGATCCAGGACAACGGCAGAGGCATCCGACCTGACGAGATTGCTGATTCGAAGTCACTTGGGTTGCTCGGTATTTTCGAAAGGGCAAAATTGCTTGGCGGCACGGCGCGCATCAACGGATCGCACCGGAGCGGTACGCGGCTCGAAATCAAAATTCCTGTAAGCACGCAGAAGCACCACCAATAACCGGACACCAATCCAGTATGATCCGTATCATTATTGCCGACGACCATGCTCTTGTTCGAGAGGGATTGAAGAAGACTCTTGGCGAAGAGCCGGACATGAAAGTTGTAGCCGAGGCATCCAATGCCCGCGAAGTACAATCCGTTGTTATGGATGTGACCGCCGATGTGTTGATCCTGGATATTTCGATGCCGGGGGCGAGCGGCCTTTCGTTGCTGCAGGATGTTTTCCGGCTTCAAAAAACTCTGAAGGTACTCATTCTCAGCATGCACCCCGAAGACCGCTTTGCAATCAGGGCTCTGAAAGAAGGGGCGTCCGGCTATTTGACCAAGGAAACCGCCCCCGACGAACTGCCGTTGGCGATCCGGAAAGTGGCATCCGGCCGCAAATACATCAGTACCTCCCTTGCCGAAAAGCTCGCCGACGACCTTCAGTCGGACAGTTCCGCCCTGCCTCATGAGCTTCTCTCCGAGCGGGAATACGAGGTCTTTCTCATGATCGGGTCAGGTAAAACCGTAAGCCAAATCGCTGACGAACTCTCTTTGAGCGTCGCTACCGTAAGCACGCACCGGCGCAGAATCCTCGAAAAAATGCACCTTTTGACCAATGCCGACATAGTTCAGTACGTCTACGCCAACAATCTCCTTTCCTGAGCCTCTCTTCTTCGGATTTACGCCGGATCCCGCCGTCAGAGAGAGTATGACAAGAACTTCATTCCCTCGTCGATACAGGGTTCGAGCATTTTCTCCGATCTTCCAGATATAATCCCCTACTGTATTACAACAGGTGTACATGAATACCGTAAAGATACTCATCGCAGAAGGGTCTGCGGATGTGAGGTCGTATCTTGTTCAAGGGATAAGTGTTCTTGAAGGGGCGAAAGTTAAAGGATACTCCGGCACTTCGGAGTCTATTCTTGAAAAAGTGGGTTCCGAACAACCGCAGATTGTTGTGCTCGATCCGGCCTTATTAGGGGCCGGGGCGAAAGACATCGTCCGCCGGATAAAGACTCTCGGCAATCCTCCGGTTGTTATTGTGTTGACGAACTTTGTATCCGGGCAGTACCGTAAGCGTGCGATGGAGCAGGGAGCCGACCACTTTTTTGACAAATCCTTCGAGTTTGAGCAGGCTCTTGCAACAGTGCGAGAGTTGGTGGTATCCATGAGCTCCGTAGGCAGCAAGGGCTCGTAATTTCATCCGGTGGCAGGGGGAGAGATAATGTTGCAGAATACACATACGATCACGGCGACAGTGCCCAGTATTGTTCTTCTAGATGATGAAGATGCGATAGTAACGGCGATGACCAGCTTGTTGCGCCGGCAACGCTACACAATCCATCCGTTTACACGCGGGTCCGACGCCGTAGACTTCCTCAAGAGCAACAAGGTGGACATTATCATCACCGATATGAGGATGCCGGAAATGGACGGGCGCGAGTTTTTGGAGAGGGTCTCCGCAATCTGTCCTGAAACTATCCGTGTGATGATGAGCGGCTATGAGAACAAGGATACGATCATCAACGCCATTGATGAGGGACTTGCGCAGTACTATGTGTTCAAGCCGTGGGACGATGCGACCTTGCGACAGACAATCGGCGAAGCATTGAAACTGCAGGAGGAGATGCGCTCTCTCCGGTTGAAAGAAATTCTGAAATCGCTGACCACGCTTCCTTCCCCCCCCAAATTCCAGACCGGTCTCTGGTCGCTAATGTCAGGATCGGATAAACCTCTCCGCGAGATCGTGTCGGAGATCGAGCAAAGCCCGGCGTTGGTGGCAAAATTGCTGCGCGTTGCCAATTCCGTGTTCTTCGCAACGCGTCAAAGCATTACCAATGTTCAAGACGCGGTCAAACTGATCGGCACCGAGTATGTTGTGTCGATGGCTGTTTCGATCGAGGCATTCGGAGCGGCAAGTGCCGGCGTCGATGAAACTGTCCGGAAGGATGTAGAGGAGATATGGGATTCAGGATTGCGCCGGACCGCTCTTGCGCGCAAGATTGCCCAGCAATGGGAGGGGTTCACCGACCATCAGACGCTGCACATCAGTACATTGTTGCAGGATGTCGGGCTGGTTGTGCGGGCGTGCACTCTTCCCGTTGAGTTCAGGGGATTCAAGACCCTCTGTTCGGCCGAATCAGCTTCACCGTACGAGGTTGAGCGGGAGATCTTCGGTTCAACACATGATGCAGTCGGCGAGGCGGTGCTGGAATACTGGAACTTCCCGCGTGTCGTCTGCACGAATGTCGGAGGACATCACGGATCTGTGGGAGACGACCTCACACTTACCATCATGCAGATTGCAGCGCGTCTTGAGGAATCGACAAGCCTTTACCCCTATGATAGATCACTTGATCCACTTATAGAAAACTGGAGAGGACGACTTGCAAAAGGATAATCCGGGTTCGCAGCAGATATCCCCCATTTCCACCACATACGAAGCAAATCGCAAAATCCTGTACGTCGACGATGAAGGGAACCTTCTCACGGCGTTCGTCTCGCTGCTCAGGCGCGAACGTGTTACGACGGTGACGTTACAGGATTCGCGGCAGGTTGAAGAAGTCCTGCGCATAGAAGGACCCTTCGCGGCCGTGTTCTCCGACCAGCGCATGCCCGGCTTGGATGGCGTTGCCGTTCTTGAGACTGTCGGGCGCATGCATCCGCAAACTATCCGCATCCTTGTCACAGGGTACGCAGACTACAACGACACGATCCGCGCGATCAACTCGGGCGGCATCAGCCATTTCATTGCAAAACCGTGGAAGGATGATGAACTCCGCAAGCTCGTGCAGGATACAATTCATCGGTACAATCTCGCCGAGGAGAACAAGTTCCTGCTGGGCCAACTCCAGCGGGCGAATTCAGAGTTGGCCGAATTGCTTGACGGCACGGTTACGGGCACTGTCAGAATTCTCAGTGATATACTCTCGAATACCAGTCCTGCGGCTGCAGCCCAGGTCGAACGGATCAGGCGCCTGGGCAGCAAGTTCCTTGAGATGGTTCCGAATGTATCTTCAACCGATCGGTGGGAGATTCTCCGGGCGTTCGATCTCTTCAATCTCGGCATCGTGCTGATGCCTCCGGCCATGTTCGGCTCGCTCAGTAAAGTAGATGCAAGCCAGTTCGCCAAGTTCTCGTTATTAAAGAACCATTACATTCTTGCATCAAACCTGTTGCGCGACATTCCCCGGTTCGAGGGCGTTGCCCGCATCATCCAACTGTCTGCAAAGAACTTCGACGGCTCCGGGGAGCCATCCTCCGAGCAAGTGAAGGGAAAGGATATCCCGCTCGGCGCCCGGCTGCTGCATATTCTGATTGATCTCGACAGGTCGGTTTCTGAAAAGGGTCAAGGACGGGCCGTCCTCGAGGGAATGCGTCAGGCCTCCGGCCGGTACGATGTGGAGCTGATTGAATTGATGCTTGGCCTGCGCCAGACGGCCGGCCCCACGGGGGACGAGCATGTGCTTGGCCTGAACGAACTGCGGCCGGGTATGGTGATTCTCGACGATGTGGTGACGGAAAACGGCCAGTTCCTGATGAAGGCCGGCTACACATTGACCGAAACAGCGATCAAGATCCTGATGCAATGGCACAAGCACGAACCCATCAACCACAAATTCCGCGTGCAAACTCCTCAACAATTGGGTGCAGCGTAACACCTGCCCTGACCAAGGTGCGGATCCGGCTGTACTCAAACGGGTCCGCACCTCTTTTATTTTGTGCAAATTTTCCTTGCTTGCAGAATCCCCGCCAACGATATTGCTGTATGGCAAACGCCTTCCATTCCATCCGGTACAATCGCGGAACGTCTCATGCTTGCGCTCCAGACCAAAATAAAACGCCAGATTGAAATAATCGGATTGTGCATCGAGTCGAAAGAGCCTTTGCGTGCGGTTGACTTCTCGATGATATTCGGTTGTGAAGAACTGACCATCAAACGTGATTTGAAAGAGCTTCGCTCGTATGGCATAGACATACATTCATCAAGGAGGCAGGGGATATACCTCGACAACGAGCTCGACCCGCTGAAGCTGAAAGCCCTCATTATGCAATATCTCGGATTGTGTACCTCCGAACATACACTCGATAAGGCCACAGCCTTGATGATCAGGCGGCACAAATTGAAAGCATTGAGCAATGTGGTCAAACTCCAGCGCTGCATCGAGTCAAAAACGGTTGCCG
>CAZBWR010000073.1:0-21392 GCA_964495695.1 uncultured Chitinophagales bacterium
TCGATTCATCCCCCGAAAACGGCACAACTATCCGCATTTTGCTGCCTTTCAGCTAATCCCGCTTTCTTGTGGTTCCCTGCGGAAATTGCTATCTTTAATGCACGATTTTTCGGGCATATGGCGAAATTGGCAGACGCGCTAGACTTAGGATCTAGTGGAGCAATCCGTGGGGGTTCAAGTCCCTCTATGCCCACTGCTTGGTCTCAGGCGATGTTGAGGGAGTTGGCCGCACAAGCCCGCCTCGTTATACCCCAGAAGTATTCATAATACAATCAGAAGGAAAGAGAGATTGGAAGTTACAATCAACACCCTTAGCGACGTTCAACGCGAAGCGCAATTTGTTTTGACGGATGCAGAACTGCAGCCTCATTTTGAGCGCGCATACAAAAAGTTCGCTCCCAAAGTGGAAATCAAAGGATTTCGCAAAGGAAAAGTCCCCCTCGCGATGATCAAGAAAATGTACGGCGAGGCAATCGAGCATGACGCGTTGGACGATATTGCCAACGACTCGTTCCGCGATGCCATGGTCGAACGGAACATTGAGCCCCTCGGCCGACCCTCACTCGTGGACATGGATTTCAAACGGGGCGAAGAATTCCGTTTTACGATCAAGTACGAAGTGAAACCTTCGATTGAGTTGAAGAAGTACAAGGGACTAAAAGTTGAAAAGCTTCTGCACAAAGTAACCGATGCCGAAGTGGATGGCGAAGTCGAGCGATTGCGGAAGATCAACAGTTCGTTGCTGGGGGTAACCCTGGTGCGGGACGAAGGCGATTACCAGATCACCGCCGACGTACAGGAACTGGACGACGCCGGCACGCCGTTGATAGGGAAGAGAACAAAGGACGCCAAATTCTACATTCAGGATGAGACGCTTGCTCCCGAAATCCGCGAGGCTCTGAAAGCAGCGGAGGTTGGCGGCGAGTACAGGGCGCGGTTCGAATCGCAGCACGGCGATCATTCCCACAAGCATCATCTGGCCATCAGTGTGAAGAAAATCGAAAAGGTCGAGCTCCCCGACTTCGACGATGAGTTGGTGAAAAAGGTAACCCAAGGAAAGACTGAAACGAAAGATGCATTCCTTGCTCAACTCCGCAAAGATATCGAAAACTACTGGAACGACATGGCCGAGAGGAGCGTTGAAAATGCAATCGTTGAGGAAATCGTCAAATCCCATGAAGTTGAAGTCCCCGAATCGCTGGTCAATCTCTACCTCGACGCATATATTGAGGATTTGAAGCGTCGCTCAGGAAACCAGCCGCTGCCGAAAGACTTCGACGAGCAGGCCTTCCGGGAACGTAACCGCGAGGACGCCACGCACCAGGCGAAATGGGCGCTGATCCGAGAGCAGATCATCGAAAAGGAACAGCTTACCGCCACTGACGAAGACCTCGACAAGCTTGCGGAATCTGAAGCCCAGATGTACGGTATGGAGAAGGCAAAGCTGTTGGAGTACTACAAGAACTCCGGCTCGGCCTCGGATCGTATCGTTTCAAGAAAATTGATGACATTGTTGAAAGAGAATGCCAAAATCACCGAGAAGGCAGTCGAAGAAACTGCCTGACGGAACATCTGATAACCTCTATGAAAGGATGCAAGGGGATGAGTTCACGGATCTATAATCAATTGGTGCCGATGGTCGTAGAGCAAACCGGCAGAGGCGAGCGGGCGTACGACATCTTTTCCCGCCTGCTGAAAGAGCGCATTGTGTTCATCGGAACGCCGATTGACGACGGGATTGCCAGTCTGGCCATCGCCCAGCTCTTGTTTCTGGAATCAGAGGACCCGGACAAGGATATAAGTCTGTACATTAACAGCCCGGGCGGCAGCGTATCATCGGGACTCGCAATTTACGACACGATGCAGTATATTCGTCCAGACGTAGCGACAATCTGCATCGGCATGGCGGCGAGCATGGGAGCCGTGCTTCTTGCCGGAGGCGCAAAAGGGAAACGCGCAGCTCTCCCCAACTCACGCATCATGATCCACCAGCCGTGGGGGGGCGTGCAGGGCACCGCATCCGACATCAGCATCCAGGCGGAGGAAATCCTTAAAACCAAAAAGCGCCTGAACGAAATCCTCGCTCACCACACGGGGAAGCCGATGGATGCAATAGAAAAGGACACCGACCGTGACCGCTACCTCGCTGCAGAGGAAGCAAAGGCCTACGGACTTATCGATACAGTCTACACAAAGAAAGAGAAGAAGTGACACAGCGTACGTCACGTACCAGCGGGGAAAAGATCCACTGCTCGTTCTGCGGAAGGAGCCCGGAAGAGGTCCAGAGCATCATTGCGGGGCCGGATGTGTACATCTGCGACATCTGTGTCTCAAGCTCGGTGGATATCATCCGCAACAACCTTGCGGCGTTCAATGCCCGCAAAGGAAGCAAGTCCATTCTCTCCCCCACCCAGATTAAGAAGGCTCTGGACGAGTATGTCATCGGGCAGGACAAAGCGAAGCGAAGTCTTGCCGTGGCGGTGTACAATCATTACAAGCGCATCGACGAGCGTGAACGGTTATTCGATATCGATGATGTCGAAATCGAGAAGACCAATATCATGCTCATCGGACCTACAGGAACGGGTAAGACGCTCCTCGCCCGCACACTCGCACGGATTCTTGACCTGCCGTTTGCAATTGCCGACGCCACAACACTTACAGAAGCAGGTTACGTTGGTGACGATGTCGAGACAATTCTTGTCCATCTTCTGCAGAATGCCGAGTTCAATGTCGAGAAAGCCGAGCGCGGCATCGTCTACATCGACGAAATCGACAAGATTGCCCGGAAAAGCGACAGCGCCTCGATCACTCGCGACGTATCCGGTGAAGGTGTGCAGCAAGCACTTCTGAAAATTCTTGAAGGCACTGTTGCCGGGGTTCCTCCCAAGGGGGGGCGCAAACACCCGGAGCAAAGTTTGATCAATATCAATACGAAAAACATCCTATTCATTTGCGGCGGGGCGTTTGAGGGACTCGACAAGATTATTGCGCGCAGGATCAACAAGAACCCCGTCGGCTTCGGGGCGGAGATCAAGAGCAAACACGATCTCGGAGGCGACGATATTCTCCAGGCAGTCCAGCCGGAGGATTTGATGAAGTTCGGACTCATCCCGGAATTCATTGGCCGCCTCCCTATGGTCGCAGTCCTCAACCCGTTGAGCGAAGCAGCTCTGCGCAACATCCTCACCGAACCGAAGAACGCCATCCTCAAGCAGTACAAGAAACTGTTCAGGATGGAAGGGGTGGAGTTGCAGTTCGAGGAGGCAGCGATCAAAGCGGTTGTTCAACAGGCCATCGAAAGAGGGACCGGCGCACGGGCGCTTCGTTCAATCATCGAGGAGATCATGCTGGACATCATGTATCATCTTCCCGAACGCGAGAATGTTGCCACGTGTACCATCACCAAAGAGGTCATCACAAAGGGCAAGGAGCCGCTCTACACGTACAAAGAGCGCAAGCAATCTGCGTAACAATACTATTTTGGGATACAGCAAAGAGCCCGGCTCCCACCAGAGCCGGGCTCCTGCATTTTGACCACTCTCCCTACAATAAACCTATACCACTGTCCAATTTATAGTCTTGACAAATTGCTGGCCTGTTGCAGCTATAGTGCCGTGAAACGTCAGGACCCATTGCTGGCCGCCGTCGATGCCAGTGTATTCACCCAATTGTATTGCAATATTCTTCGGGAATACCGTCTGCGGATTGTCATTCGTGACCGTGTCCGTAAAATTCCCGGCAGGGAAGCTCAATACAACTTTAGTCAGTTTTACATCAACATCAGGCTTTGCAAAGATGACCATCCCCTGCGAACCTGATTCAAGGTGCATAGTGAAGTTCACGGCAGGCTGTGTGTTGCCCGGGGCATCAACGGGATTGGATGAATTCTTTTTGCTGCATCCGGCCACAAACAGGATGATCAGTGCAAGCATCGCCAAAAGACTTTTCATAGAATCTCCTCCAAGAGATATGTGAAAGGAATCAACAGAACGGAGACTCTTACGGGGATGGCGAAGGCGGGTTGCCGGATTCTCCCTACATGAAAATGCGGGAACTAGAAAATATCGCGGGCGCTGCCTTGTTTCGTGACTTTAACGTCCTGCAGCTGCGGAGCCTTAAGCTTGATCTCGAGGCGATAGTTGCTGTAGGGGCCGGTCGGCACCCAGTTGAAGTTCATTTCCCAGCAGTGGAGATCACGGTACACGCTGATCTGCGGCGCAGCAAACTCCGAACGGACGAGATCGTAGTTTGTGCTGGCGGTGATCTTCCAATTCTCTGTCAGACTGAAGCTGAGAGAGGCCGAGAGATTTGCCTGGCGAAACTTCACACGTGGATCACGCTGCGATTGGGAGAAGGAGTATGCAAGGTCGAGCCGCCACGGTATGCTAAAGTCCGCCACCGGGTCATCATACAAGCGCTGCGAGCCTTGCAGCTGCCTCAGCGAATCGGCCGCGGAGAGAATCGGGCCGGAGGAGGTTTTCTTCTTCTCTCCGCTCAATGATGTCGAAAAACTGATGCTGAAACTGGTCATCTGTGCAAGAGCACCTGTTTCATTGATGAGAAACTTGTTCACGCGACGCCCGATCCTCGTGTCGCGGGGATCCTCTTCAAACTTATAGAGATTGAAACTGCTGCTGCCGCTGATGCTGAGCAGTTGCCCGATGGCCGTCCGGTATCCCAGAGTGATTTCGTCAAACTTCAAGCTGTCGCGGGCAAAGTTGTAGCCGGTGCCGATATCGAAGTTGAGCAGT
Source organism: uncultured Chitinophagales bacterium (assembly GCA_964495695.1). Taxonomy (GTDB): domain Bacteria; phylum Bacteroidota; class Ignavibacteria; order UBA10030; family UBA6906; genus CAADGV01. Next base: position 4,755 of record CAZBWR010000073.1, read on the forward strand.
TGAAATTTGTTCTCGGCGCCCGCTGAATCCCCGGACGCGGTCTTCATCTCAATCACGTTTCCTATCCTTAGACCGATTGCCTGACGCTCTTCGCCCGGTGCGCCGCCGAACACTTCGCCGTCGAAGAACCCGTACTTCTGCACCTGTCCGAACTGATCAACATAACGTCCGTAGTAACCGAACGAAGGCTTCGAAAAATCAGGCTGGTAGGTATAGGTAATGGAGGGCGTAACTTGATGCCGGATTCCTGTTATCCCCAGGATGTTCGGCTGGAGAACTCCGTACAGCTTTGTGCTGGCGGAAATGCCGAGATCGAAATAGCGGACCGCCCTAAACCCCCGGAGCTCGTTTTCTGCAATGCGGTAAGTCGTGTCACGCCGCCCCGCCGAGTCAGGCTGTCCCACATTCTGTTGCAGGCTCCGCTCCACGCGACGGTCATACCACTTCTCGGTGTAATTGAAGAACGGCGAGATGGTAAAATACCCGAGCTTCGGTGAAGCGTTCGTTGTAACAACATGCTGGATGCCTCGCCTATCATCAACCCTCTCGACACCAAGGGAATCCGCCTTGAATTGGTTGCGCAGGTTCAGCAATTGCGCTGAATACCCGTACCCGATCAGCTCATACCATGCTTGTGAGCCCGACCCGAAATCAGCCCCCTTCTTTGAGGGACGGAAGGGATAGGTTTGCGACCTGTTGAACGAAATACTCGGCAGCGCATCGGCAATCTCGAGCTCACCCGGACGGGCTGTCAGATTCTGGCGTCGGTTCACGTTGATGGTAACGCTGTTGGGAGTCCCTTCCCAGAACTTCGAAAGAGTGGCGTTTGACACGATCTCCTGCCGCAACAGATCACTCAACTGCGTGCTGACATTCTGGTAGTATGACGAGCCGCTTGTGAACGTGAAATCAACCACAAGCCGTGTCGTCGGGTCGAACTCCTGATTATGGCCGAGCCTGATATTGAAAACACGTTGGTTGGAGTATCCGGGATCGCCCCGTTCGCCCGTAATCGTTTTGGCGTAGGATGCACTAATGCTTCCGCTGAAGTTGTAGCGCAACGCGTAACGGAAATCGGAATGAAGCGCCCAACTCCCCTTTGTATAGCCGTCGCCGCGCAAATTGATATCCATGTAATCACTGATAGCCCAGTAGTACCCGAGATGCAGGAGATACCTCCCGCGACCGCTTTCGCCGTAGGCAGGCGCGATGAGGCCGGAGCGCCTTCCCCGTTCATTCGGGAAGATCCCGAACGGCAGAGCAAACACGGGGACATCGGAGATATAGAGATAAATTGGCCGGGCTACGACTTTGTCCTTCAGCAGGATCTTCATCTCGGGACTGCCGAAGTAGTAGTGAGGATCTGCCGCATCACATGTCGTGTACCGTCCGTCTTCTACAAACAGGATATCCACTCCGACCTTCTTAATCCCCTCTCCCCGGTAGTATCCCTTCTCAATTTCCGTTTTGCCGAGATTGATCTTCCCTTTCTTCGTTCTGAAGTTGTAAGAGATCTTCTCGCCGCGATACGACTCTCCTCCATCGATCAGGTCGGGCGCTCCTCTGATGCCAGTGGCGGAAGTGTCGGAAGTATCGGGAACTCCGACGGCATTCAGAACGGACGTATTCCAATTGATGTCGATGTTCTCGGCCTTGAGTGACAATTCCCTGTAGCGGATGCTTGATTTTCCGAACAGGTACATTGTCTTCGATGAAAGGGAATAGACGATGGAATCGGTTGCGGCGTACGTCACAACCGAATCGACACCGGAAGGAGAACGAATAATGCGGATGGAATCAGCTAAAGTCGTATCGCGCTGCGCGCCGAGCGTATCTGTCCGGTTCGCAGATGTGTCGGGCGTCTGTGCGAAAACATGTGAGTGCATCGCAGCAATCACCAGCATCGCGATGTATGTCAGACTCCCGGATTTCAATAGCGTTTCTTTGACTTCCACCAGTTCATCAAACGTTCACGGATCTTTTTCTCCGCTCCCTGTTCCGTGGGATTGTAGTACACTCTGCTCTTGAGTCCGTCTGGAAGATATTGCTGTTGGGTGAAATGATCATCATGATCATGACTATACTTGTACCCGTCGCCATAGCCGGTATCCCGCATCAGTTTTGTAGGCGCGTTGCGCAAATGCAGAGGCACGGGTTCGTCCGGCAGCCGCTTTACATCCTGCATCGCTTCCTCGATTGCGATGTACGCAGCATTACTCTTCGGACATGCTGCAAGGTACGCGGCTGTCTGTCCGAGAATAATCCTCCCTTCCGGCATCCCGATATAATCAACCGCTGTAAAACATGAGGTGGCGAGCGTCAATGCGTAGGGGTCTGCGTTTCCGATATCTTCCGACGCGAGAACAATCATTCTCCGGGCGATAAACTTCGGGTCTTCTCCTCCATCCAACATTCTCGCAAGCCAGTATAATGCCCCATCCGGATCGCTTCCCCTGACACTCTTGATGAAGGCGGAAATGGTGTTGTAATGTTCCTCTCCGCCCTTGTCATATTTGACGTACTTCCGCTGGAATGCCTCTTCGATTTCTTTTTTTGCAACGACAAGCCCCCCATCGAGAGATGTCTTGGCGAGGCTCACGGCCGTCTCAAGGCCGTTGAGCAACATTCTTGCATCTCCGCCGGAGAGCAACATGAGGTAATCACGATCGTTTACGGTGATGTTTTGCTTCGACAAAACCGGATCTGTCGACAGAGCATGGTCAATGATCGCGTCCAGATGCGACGTATCGAGCCCCTGCAAAACATATACGCGGGCGCGGGAGAGAAGTGGCGAGATGACTTCAAATGAAGGATTCTCTGTCGTTGCCCCTATTAACGTAACCAGTCCATCTTCCACCGCATGCAGAAGCGCATCCTGCTGTGCTTTGTTGAAGCGGTGAATCTCGTCAATGAAGAGAATCGAGCGGCGGCCGAGATGCTTTCTGTTTTTCTCTGCGCGGTCCAACACATCCCGAACATCCTTCACACCGGACGAAACAGCGTTGAGCGAAAAAAACTCGGCTTGTGTATGTCTGGCAATGATGCGGGCGAGGGTTGTCTTGCCGCTGCCCGGCGGCCCCCAGAAGATCATTGAAGGAAGGGCATCAGTGTCAATCAGGACGCGAAGGGGCTTACCTTCTCCGAGAAGATGCTCTTGTCCGACAAATTCTTCGAGTCGTTGCGGTCGTACACGCTCGGCGAGCGGCGCATGTTTGGATGGTGGCGTCGGCGGGGGTGTGCTGTCAAAAAGTTCCATGAATGTCGTCGTGCCCGATACAGCCGTGTGGCGGATGCTCGTACGTTCCGCAACCGGCAATTCGCACTCCGCAATCACCAGCGACTGGCAGGATATTACCGTTTATTCACTTTGTACACTGTCTCTCCTTCCCGGATCATCCCGTACTTTTCGCGGGCAACTTTTTCGATCGCTTTCGGGTTGCCGTCGAGCGCTTTCGATTCAGCCTGCAGGCGCTTCGTTTCCGCCTCGGCGTCCTTGATCATCTGCTCAAGCTCCTGCTTCTCGTACTGCAGACGAAGGCGCTGAAGAACGCCGTGCGAGCCGAACAAAACGTAGCCGCCGACCAGGAGACCGAGAACCAAGCGAACTGTGATGCGCTTGTTCTTGACTAACTTGAGAATCGCATCAACTGCCTTGCGGCGTTTTTTTTCTTTCCGGTAGAAGAGATCTTCCATAACGGGAGCAATGTACCAATTATATACAGGGTATGCAACTGGCCGGAATCAGCCTGCGTACCACTTCGCCGCCGGGGTGTATGAAGTATTGATACTGTTTTTCTCCCGGTGTCGATCCAACGCCAGCTCAATCAGGCGGTCAAGCAATTCCGGATAGGAGATGCCTGACGCCTCCCATAGCTTCGGGTACATGCTGATGGATGTGAAGCCCGGAATGGTGTTGATTTCGTTGAGATAGATGGCGTTGGTCCTCTTTACGACGAAGAAATCCACCCGTGCCATGCCTGCGCCGTCAAGCGTCATAAACCCCTTGATCGCAAGCTTTTGCAGTTTCTTCAGAACAACTGCGGGGAGTTTTGCCGGAATGATTGCCGTGGATTTCCCGTCGACGTACTTTGCATCATAGTCGTAGAATTCGTTCGACGGAATGATCTCGCCCGCAACGGAAGCAACGGGGTGGTCATTGCCGAGGACGCTGATCTCGATCTCACGGACGTTCTTTATCCCCTGCTCAACAATCACCTTGCGGTCAAAAACGGAAGCGACTGCCAGCCCCTCAAGCAGTTCACCCCGATTGTGTGCCTTGACGATACCCACACTGGAACCGGTGTTGGCTGGCTTCACGAAGACGGGATACCTCAAGCTTCTTTCAATAGATGCGGCAACCTTCCCGGGATTGGCTGTGCAGTCTGCGGACAGAAACCAGACATACTTCACGATCGGCAGACCCGCCTGCTTATGCAGTTGCTTCTGGATGATTTTGTCCATACCGACTGCGGAAGCAAGAACCCCCGCCCCGACGTACGGGATGTTGGCGAGCTCCAATAGGCCTTGCAGCGTTCCATCCTCACCGTATGTCCCATGCACAACCGGGAAGACGACATCGAGTTTCAATAAGGGGTCCGCCTTTTCGTGCAGTTCCACAAGAGACTGACGGTTTGGTTCCGGAATGAGGAAGCGCTCCGGTTCATTCTCGTATCCCATTCCAGACTTCAGGAGTGCAAGTGCCGCCTCGGAACTGATCCAGCGCCCCTCCGGGGTTATGCCGATTGGTACAACTTCATACTTGGATTTGTCGAGAGCCTGCATGACGGACGTCGCAGAGACGAGCGAGACCTGATGCTCGCCCGAACGTCCCCCGAATATTACACCAACGCGGAGCTTTGTTTGCTTATTATTCATGAATCTTTTGTGAACGGATTGTTGCGCGGGTCATCCGATTCCCCGCTTCTTTAGTGATTGAAGCACATATTCACGCACATCCGCTTCGGTGAGCAGTCGCTCATCTTCGCCGGAGGTAAGACAGGCAGGCTTCGAGGACACGTCCTTGTTGTAGCTTTGGACGCTTACACTTTTGAGTTTCTCCAGTTCGTGCTGCGTAAGCGAAACGGGACCGCCAAGCATCATCGCGACAAACGTAATGTGCGCAGCATGTTCTACCTTCTCCATCCGGTGATATGCCTCGGTGAGGTCCGTCGCATATGTCACGACGCCGTGATTTGCCAGCAGGATGGCATCGGCCGATTGCACGAAAGGCCGCAGCGAGTCAGGAACTTCAGAAGTGGAGGGAGTCGCATAGTCCGCGAGCGGAATTGCTCCGAGCCCGACAATGACCTCCGGGAAAATGCACTCGTTAAGTGATTTACGCGCAGCCGCAAAGCCGGTGGCATATGTAGGATGTGCATGAACTACTGCACGAATGTCACTTCGCTCCCGATAGATGAATAAGTGCATCGCTGATTCAGTGGATGGCTTGCCCGCTCCCCCGACCTGTCTGCCGTCGAGCGTAAGCTCGACAAGGTCGGAACTTGCAACAGCTCCTTTGCTGATGCCTGACCGGGTGATCAACACGGTGCCTTTCGGAAGCCGCACACTGACGTTTCCGTCGGTGGCTGTCACCATCCCGCGGCTATACAGCCTGTGGCAAACGTCGACGATATATTTGCGGAAATCAGTTTGGCCGGTCATGGGGTCTGCACATGGATGCACCCATGATAGGGAAATGACGCGTGAAGTTCAACGCGTCAGAGCAGGGGCTTGATGATTGATTCGAGTTCGGAGAAGGAAGTCTCCTCGATCTTGGCTTTTCGCAGATCACCCTTTCTGTCGTAGATGAACGTCGCGGGAAGCGCTCCGCTCCATTCAGTGTATATGCTGTTGATAAAACTCTCGTCGTCGGATGTTTCCTTGATGTAGGTGGGAAATGTGACCTTCATTTTCCGGAGAAATGACGATACTTTTTGCTTTGCCCGCGCGTCGTCGTCAATTGAAACGAATACAACCTCTACACCTTTCCGGGAGTATTGCTCACGGATCTTCAGCAAATCGGGAAACTCCTCAAGGCAAGGCTTGCACCACGTAGCCCAGAAATTCACGATCAAGACCTTCCCCTTGTGCCGGGAGCGAACTTCACTGATGCTCTTTTCAGAAAAGGGAATAAGCGCAGGCGCCGGAGAATTCCCCTGCGCCTGCAAAAGGTTCGTTGAAACAATAAGACAAACGACAAACGCTGCAACCCTCATCAGCTTTCCTTCTTTACACGCTTGATCGTGCAGCCGAACGCTTTCGTTTTCGTCTTTTCAACTGACTTTCCCGCAAGCAACGCATTGAGCGTTTCGCGCAGGTCGTGCGTTTTGATCTTCGAGGCATCGCGGGAATCATCAATGCGCCCGTGGTAGACGAGTGTCGCCTTCTTATCGAGGACGTAGATTTCTGGAGTCACCTGGGCACCGTACGCATCGGCAATCTCATTGTTCCAATCCTTCAGCACGTCGAACTTAAACGCGTTGTCTGCTGCATGCTGCTTGATCTCTTCCACACTTTCCTGTTTGTTGGAGTTGATGCCGACAAACGCAACCCCCTTAGCAGAAAATTCTTTGTGCAAGTCTGCCATACGTTCGTTATAGTCGTTGGAGATGGGGCATTGTGTGGCTATGAACATGACGACGGTATATTTGCCGGAGAGATACTTGTCCAGCGAATGTTCCTTGCCATTGTAATCTTTCAGAGTGAACGACGGGGCCTTCTTTCCGACTTCTACTGCATCGGAAGCGTTGGCGGTCCATGTCGAAAACGAAAACACGGCGGCTGCGCAAAGTAGTGCCACTGCGCGGAAATGGTTCTTCATGGGGTCTCTCCTGGTTGATTGTTGATTGGAAGTAATGGTTGAAAGAATTGGCTTTATGAACCTTTAACGTACTCTTCTGCAATCTGCACGGCATTGGTTGCCGCCCCCTTGCGGAGGTTGTCCGCCACGATCCACATGGCGAGACCATTGGGGACAGTCTCATCGCGACGGATGCGCCCGACGTATACGGGATCTTTCTCCCACACTGTCACAGGCATCGGGTAGAGATTGTTTTCCGGTTCATCCTGAACAACAACTCCGGGTGTTTTGCGGAGCAGATTCTTGATGTCATCCATCAAAAACTCTTTTTCACACTCGACATTGACAGCCTCGCTATGCCCACCGTAGACGGGAACTCGCACACACGTAGCGCTCACGAGTATTGCGTCATCCCCCATTATCTTCTTGGTTTCATGAACCATCTTGTGCTCTTCCTTCGTATACCCGTCGCTCAAAAAGATGTCCACTTGCGGAATGACGTTCATTGCAATCTTATGGGGAAACTTCTTGTCTGCTGGTCGTTGCGCCAGTTCATCTTGAAGTTGATCAAGCCCCCGTTGGCCCCCGCCGGTTACCGATTGATAAGTGGAAACAACTACCCGCTTCACGACGTAGCGGTCATGAATCGGCTTGAGGGGTACGACCATCTGGATAGTAGAACAATTTGGATTTGAAATAATTCCCTTATGATGAAAAATCATGTGGCGATTGACTTCGGGGACTACGAGCGGAACTGCGGGATCCATCCGGAAAGCGCTGCTGTTGTCGATCACGAGGCAGCCGGCCTTGACAGCTGCGGGGGCATACTCCCTGCTGACAGTTGCACCGGCGGAGAATAGGGCAAAATCCATTCCGATGAATGACGTATCAGAAAGAAGCTGAACTTTCTGGATGTTCCCTTGAAACTCGACTTCTTTCCCGATTGATCCTTCAGAAGCGAGTAGCTTGATATTGCCGACCGGGAACTTTCGCTCTTCGAGGACTTGAATCATCTTGCGGCCAACCAATCCGGTAGCCCCAACGACGGCAATGTTGTAGGAACGCATCGCTCACCTCCCTAGTGTAATACATCCTCCAGCGTCTCCCGTTCCCGGATCAACGTGCTTGCTTCACCATCCACCAGTACCTCAGCGGGACGGAGACGTGCATTATAGTTTGATGAGAGAACAAATCCGTATGCACCCGCACAGAGAACAGCCAGAGCGTCGGCCCTTTCCATCCGGGGCAGCGTCCTGTCTTGTGCAAAGAAATCCCCTGACTCGCAGCAGGGACCGACTACATCGACTTGTTCGAACGGTCGCTTTGAGGCAACAACCGGCACAATCTGATGATACGCCTGATACAGGCTCGGGCGGATCAAGTCATTCATTCCGGCGTCGACAATAATGAAGGTCTTCTCTTCTTCTTTTCTATAGAGAACGTTGGTTACGAGAACGCCGGCTTGCGCCACCACCGAGCGTCCGGGTTGGATCGCAAGGTTGCATCCGGTTTGTAGCAGAATCGGAAGAACAGCCTCGATGAACTCCGCTGTCATTACAGTTCCGTTTTCCGGTTCATCGTCGGGGATGTTAGGGTGATTCACGACACCGTGATATTGAACACCGTACCCTCCGCCAAAATCAAGATCATGTACCGGTATGCCCGATTTGCGCAGTGTATTGACTACTCGTGCCAACGCCTCGGCCGCGGAGACAAATGCCCCGAGGTTCGTGATTTGTGAGCCGATGTGGCTGTGAATTCCCCTGATTTCAATGTGCGAAAACTGCTGTGCCCGCTTCAAAACCTGTACTGCCCGCCCCGAGCCGACACCGAATTTATTTTGCTTTTTGCTTGTCGAAATATATGCATGTGTTCCTGCATCGATATCAAGGTTCAGCCTGAGAAGAATCCTCGCCCTGCGGTCCATCCGTCGTGCGATAGACTGTATGACCTCGATCTCCTGTTCGGACTCGACGTTCAATGCGAGAATATTTTGCTCGAGAGCGTACTCGATTTCATCATCCCTCTTTCCAACTCCGCTGAGGGATATCTTCTCCGGCGGAAAACCGGCTTTGAGTGCAAGGAAAAGCTCTCCCTTCGAACCCACGTCGGCACCAAGCCCCTGCTCTGCAATGCAGCGAAGGACGTGGAGATTGCTGCATGCTTTCACCGCATAGGTTGTTAAATGCGGCTGGCCGCCAAAGGCAGCCTCTATGGCACGGCAATTCTCAACAATCGCCTTCTTGCTATAAACATACAACGGACTTCCATACTGCTTCGATAATTCCGCAAGAGAGAGACTCTCGCAGTGCAGGAGACCATCAACATACCTGAAGAACTGTTGCACGCTACGACGCCTCCGAAAATGAGCGGGACCGCGTGCGTTCGCCCGTTTTGAATCCGGGAAAGTAGCTATCGAACGGAATCGTATATCCTGCTGCATGAAACGCTCCCGAGCCGGCATCCTGCACGTACTTCCCTTTATACTCTTTCCGCAAAACCACCCCGAGGGCCTCGAGCAGCGCATCCACGTCTGCTTCATTGTTGTAGCAACCGAAGCTGGCGCGGACCATCCCGGGCATGTTGGACTTGTTGCCCGCCAGAACTTCGGCCGTGAACTTCATGTCTTCTTCGGGGGATACATTCAGCAAAGTCTTCACATAGGGATGAGCGCAGAAACAGCCGTTGCGCACCCCGATTCCGGCCTCAGTCCCGATGATGGCCGCAACGAGTGAGTTATGCATCCCTTCGACGTTGAACGTCACAACCCCCACTTTGTTCCCGAAATCCTCTGTCGGTCCGTAGAGTTGAACTCCCTTCATTTTCTTCAGGCGTGCATACGTGTACTCGAGCAAATGCCGCTCATGCTCTGCGATGTTGTCCATCCCGACTTCCATCAAGACATTGATTGCTTCAGCGAGAGCAATTCCGCCAACGACGTTCGGGCTCCCGGCCTCTTCCTTGTGGGGAGGATCATTCCACGCCACTTCTTCAAGTGAAACCACGTCCACTACTCCCCCTCCGACTGCATCGGGCTGCCCTTCTTCAAAGAACTCTCTCGGCCCGACCAAGACTCCGGTTCCGAAGGGAGCATACATTTTATGAGCCGAATAAGCGATGAAATCAATGTGTTTGGGATCGTCGTCGGGGCGTATGTCTATGCTACGATGTGGAGCGAGCTGTGCCGCATCGACAAAGATCATCCCTCCCGCGGCATGTGTCCATTGTGCAATGTCGTGAATCGGAGAGCACAATCCGGTGATGTTCGATGCCCCGTTGACGGAAACCAGCCTGAGCTTCCCGGTGTACTGCTTGATAGCCCGCTGCATCGCCTCAAGGTCCAGCTGGCCGTCAGCAGTCACGCCAACATGAATAACGGTGGCGTTTTTCCGCCAGGGAAGATCATTGGAGTGATGTTCCATGACCGTCGTGATGACGATATCTCCAGGCTTGAAGTTGAAACGGTTCGAGAGTTTATTGACACACTCTGTTGTGTTCTTGGTGAAGATGACGCAATTCGTTGATAGATCGGCACCTACGAATTCGCCGCAGATGTCATGCGCACGGTCAAAAGCTTCGGTGGCAAGCAGGGACTTGAACCCTGTACCGCGATGCACGCCGGAGTACCACGGCAAAAATTCTTCGATCCTCTTCATCACTTTCTTGAACGACGGGGTGCTTGCCGCGTTATCAAGAAAAATATACGGTCGCGTTGAACCATCAAGTAGCGGCACACTCGTGTCAATACCGACGATTTCTGAACGCAATGCCGAAAGGCGGAGTTGTCCGTCCGGCTGATTCATTGTTGTTCTCCTTGCAAAAGCCTGTACAGGCGTATGAATGTTTACTTATCCGCGGGGATGAAAAGAGCGATGCACTTCTTTCAAGTACTCACGATCTATATGAGTATAAATCTGCGTCGTAGAAATATCCGCATGGCCGAGCATTTCCTGCACCGACCTCAGGTCGGCTCCACCTTCAAGCAGGTGCGTTGCAAACGAATGCCTGAATGTGTGCGGATGAACAGCTTTCTCGATGCCCGCCCTGGCAGCGTACCGTTGAACGATATTCCATACCGCCATTCTGCTTATGGGCGTACCGCGGGCATTCAGAAAAAGGGCGTCGTGCGAATTGCCGCGCCGCGCAAGAAGCGGACGGCATTCATGAGTGTAGCGCTCTATCCATTGCAATGCAGGGAGGCCGATCGGCACGATGCGCTCTTTTGAGCCCTTCCCGAATACACGCAGCAACGCTTCATCAGCAAGAACATTCGACTGCTTCAAGCCGACGACTTCCGACACCCTAAGGCCGCTTGCGTACATCGTTTCGAGAATAGCCTTGTCCCGAAGCCATAAATTCTTCGTATCTCCTACCGGTGGGGATGGCTGCTTCAAAATCGATTCAATCTCTGACTGCGACAGTGTGTCTGGAAGGTATTTCGGCACACGCGGGGGCTCGACAAGTTGGGAAGGGTCATGCTTGACAACCCCGTCTCCCTGCAGAAACTTGTGGAATCCTTTGACTGCGGAGAGCGCCCGGCTAATGGAACGTGGCGATAGCCCGCTTTTGTGCAGGGTCCGGAGAAACGCTGAAGTGTGCTCCTCGGTTATTGCGTGCACGTCGCCAATCTTGCGCCTCTCAAGGAACTCAATATATCGCTTCAGGTCAAGCTTGTACGACGCAATGGTGTTGCGGGACGCCTGCCGTTCAAGCGCGAGATAATGCAAATAACTTTTGCAATGCTCGGTCATTGGTTGTCGATGTCTTTGATTGTGCGGGTCAACCGCTGATCGGGGCTCATCGTCTCCTCGTCGGAGTCCAAGGAAGGCAATGCAGAGCCTTGCTGGGTGCGTTCTTCGCCTTCGCTCCTCTCGCCGCGTTGACGGTCTCCCTTCCCGTCTTCAGGTTCCCGCCGCTCACGATCCGCGCCCGGATACTTTACACGTCCGTGATGCACACCCACCAACACCCCGAGAAATGCCTTCTTGATCTTTGTGAGATCTTTGAGTGTCAGGGGGCACTCGTCCAGTTCACCCTCCTCGAAGCGTTTTTTTATCAGATCGTCGATCAAGACTTCGAGCTTTTGGGGCGACGGATCCTCAATAGTGCGCGCTGCCGCCTCTATGGAGTCGGCGAGCATGAGAATCCCCGTTTCTTTCGTTTGCGGCTTCGGGCCGGGGTACCGGTAGTCCTGCTCCTTTATCTCATCGATCTTTGTTTCATCGTCCGAATTTTCTGCAAGCTTCACGGCTTTGCTGTAAAAGTAGTCGATACGCGTCGTGCCGTGATGCTGCGGAATAAAGGCAACAACTTCCTCGGGCAACTTGTATTCACGCGCAAAACTCATCCCCTTCTTCACATGATTCTGAATGATAAGGGAACTCATCCGAGGCGAGAGCTTTTCATGCCGGTTGCGTGAGCCTTTCTGATTCTCGACGAAATACGTCGGCTTTTCGATCTTTCCGATATCATGAAAATATGCACCAACGCGCGCAAGCACTTCGTTCGCGCCGACAGCTGATGCAGCCGCTTCCGCCAGACTTGCCATGATTGCGCTGTGATGATACGTGCCCGGAGCCTTTTCCGCAAGAAGCTTCAGCAGTGGATGATTGAAATGCCCCAACTCAATCAGCGTGAGGTCGGTGGTAACTTTGAAATACCGCTCAAAAAAGATGAGCAGGCCGAACGTGAGAACAGGGGAAATCACGGAATTCGCAAGCGCGAACACCAGTTCTTCCATCATTGTTGTCCATGGGGCAATGCGCTCCAAGCCAAGGGCAATGATCGTGATGGCATAACCAAGAAGTATAAAGCCGAACGAGCGGATGATCTGCGATCGGTTTCTCACGTCACGGACGGTATAGACCGCCAGCGCACCGGCAACCATAGCAGTCAATGCAACCGTATAATCATTAGCCCTGATGCCTGCCACGAGATACGCTATAATGATTGTTCCGTAGAATCCGACCCTCGAATCGAAAATGATGGTCAACAACATCGAGGCGGCGGGAACAAAAATCAGGTACTCGACCGGGGCGGCCACGTTGATGGTGCGCGAGAGGTAGGCAAAGAACCCTGTCATCAAAAAGACGAGGGCAATCAATGCCAGACGTCTGTTGTCAGAGAAAATCCGCTTCCGGAACAATCGCAGATAGATCCCGAAGAGAACAATCACGACACCGACATGCATCAGAATTCCAAGATATTGCAGAGGTCCGGCAATTGCGTCCCCCCGCTCTGCCCGGGCTTTGCGGAGCGAGTCGAGTTTCTGCTTGATCTCCGATGTAATTCGGTCATTCTTGCCGACAATCCTGTCACCTTCCTGAACGAATCCCATCGTCCGCGGCACGGCATCAACCGCCGCTTGTGCAGCAAAATCGGTTGCCGATTGATTGAATTGGATATTAGGCGAGAGATGCACCATGGCGATCTTATGCGCAATCTCCACTTCGGCCTTGTCGCCCGTGTATCCTGCAGCGATGTCGTTCTCGATCAGTGTTGCGATTTCATTCTGGTCATAGAAACGTGTTACGGGAACAACCTCTTCTTCAAGAGAGCCGCGCCGCAAAGCCATTTCCTGCCGGTTGAGAGACTGTTTATCGACATCAAGAATCCCGATCGCAAGATACTTCTCCGCGGCTCTCAGCACTGTCTCCCGCATCGCGTCAATTTGTTTTTCGGTCAGCCGATCGAGCACTTCCCACTCCCTGTCGAACAACCGCACGCCCAACTGATCCAAACGCTGGCGGTACAGCGCGGAATCCTGGACTGAACCGCCCGTGGCGATCCGCGACCGAGCTGAACGGGCACCGGCGAGCCGCTCGAAGAAGGACTTAAGGTCGGTCTGTTGGCGGGCAGATCCTGCCTGGTTGCGCTCGAACACCGGCAATACATTGCGACGCGACTCTTCCACCTCCTGGGCATAATCGATCGGGTCACGTTGAATCGGAAAAGAGAAGGGGGCAAACAGATCCTGCTGTGCCCACAATGTCCCCACCCTGTATTCCGTCTCGATAGCCACTCCGCGGGGAAACATCAACGCCATCAAAATAATAAGGGCGAGCGTTATTGCCGTCCTGACAATCAGTTGAGGGGTGATTTCAACCTGCGGAACGAAGCGGTTGACACCTTTTTTCTTCTTTTCTTCAGCCATTATTTGGAAATAGTCCGGATGAAATCCTTTATGAATATCGAAAGATTGACGTAGAGAAGCAATGAAATGGAAGGATGATGGAAGAACAGAAAAGCCCCGTCAGAGATCTGGCGGGGCTTTGAGATAACTCTATAGAGAGCTTGTTAGTTGTTCTTGGCTCCTTGATCGATCCAGGTTGCGATCGTTTTTATCTCCTCCGACGTGAGCCATACTGCCTTACCGTCACGGATCTTCTTTTTCGAATTCAGCGGCATCCTGTCGCCAAACGGAGGATTTTCTTCAACCTTCTGCATCAGCAGGCTCTCTTTCGACTTGCCCGGTTTGAACGGAATGCCGTTCTTCCCTCCTTTGGCGATCAACGTGTACGAATCCATCGAAAGCTCGCTCGGATTGAAATTATCCTCTGCGTGGCACGGCAGGCACTTCGCGTCGATAATCGGGAAGACATCTGCCTTGAATGAAACAACATCGTTCTTCTTGTCATCCTTGCCTTGTGCCTGCAGAACTCCCGTTGCAAGCACGAGTGCCATAAGAATGCCGGCGATTGCCATTTTCTTCATGTATTCTCCCTGAATAGTCATAGTGGCGTACTCTACAATGAACAGATTCGTGGCTTAAAAAGTTGCACCGGGTACTAGTTGTTGAGCGCGCCCTGATTGATCCACAACCTTATCAGATCAAGTTCGGCTTGTGACAACGCCGCTCCACCGATTGGCATTCTGACACCGCAATTGCCTTCCAGCCTCTTCACCAAAGCGCTTGCAGCCGCGTTGCCGGGAGCCACGCGCATATCGCTGGCACACGGACCCGTCGTCGCCGCGACATTGACGAGATTAGAGTACGAATTGTCAGAGCGCAGCGAGAACGGCGCACCACTTCCGGGATGGCATCCGGCATTCACGCAGCTCACGGTGAAGATCGGCTGAACCTGCGTACTGAAAGAAACACCACCACCGCTACCTCCGCCGCCGCTTATCCGGATCTCAATTTCAATTTCGTTCTCATCGTGATCCGGGCTATCCCCGGCACTCCCGTGCACATCCCTGTCCTTGATCTTCACTCTTGTCGTCCCGGAAACATTGGCGGAGGTCGCCTGTATTGTGAGGTCGGCCGTTCCGCCCGGTTTGTTAACCAGCGTTGCAGTTGCAAGGGCATTGTCGGGCTGCCGGGAAATTGTGTACGGTGGATTGCCTCCGCTGATCGTCACCACTGTGCTTCCCCCGGGATTCAATACCACATTGAGCGTCGTTGCGGTGAGACCCGCTCTTGCAGGAGTGTGTCCCATATCTTTGCAACTATAGACACCAACCGCAACAAGCAACGCTATCGCTGTGCCGGAAACTATCCTCTTCATCATGCCAGGGTCCCTTATAGGTAGAAGTGAATGACGAGGTTGAATTCATTGTTGGAAACGTTCACCGGATCCTCCACACTAATTCTGTACAACGGCCGGACTTCGACACCGCTGAGGGGGAAGAACTCCACTCCGAAGGAATATCGTGAAACTGCTCCGGCTTTCACATCAATATTCGGATCAAAAAACTCATACATAAATTTCAGGTCCACACCCGACGTTACAACGTATCCTGCCTCGATAAGCGAAACGAGTCCGGTCGTCGTTGTACCGGCAATTTTGTTTTTGATCCAATCCACTTCACCGAACAGAGTGAGATTGTTGTAGCTGAAAGATCCCATGCCGCCGAACAACGTCATGCGGTTCGACCCTGCCATCTCTTTGGTAAAAATGTTCGCCCCGAGCCCGACATGAATGCCATCTCCGACTTTGAATATGCCGTCAATGCGTCCAAGTATAGCTTTGTTGTTCTGCGTTCCTGCGCCAAAACCATCAGAAGCGTTGAATACTCCACCCATTATTGTCGTCGGTCCTGCGTTGAACCCTACCTCGCCACCTGTGAGCTCAGGCCGCCCTCGCTCGGCACTAAACCCCGTCATCTCTCTGATGAATGCCTTGTGATCATCCAGCTTAGTGCCATAGTTCGGAACGAACTTGCCGAGCTTAATGTAGCCGTTCCCGGGAAGGACATTCAATAGCCCAAAGATCTCGAAGCCGGAGTAGATTCCCTTGTCGAGGTAGATGCTCACTTTGCGCGAGAGTCTGAAATTGAGATAGATATCCCCCTGCATCTGCCAGAACGCATGGTTCGACTTTGAGGAGGAGCCCGTTCCTCCTCCGGCAGTGTCAGGGATTTGCTGAATGAAGTAGAGCGTGCGGAAATCAGCCCCTATCGAAACCACGTCAGTGAGCCGCGTAGAGAAGTCATCGAGATCCCACTCGCTGCTCCACGTTGGCACGGGAAGCGTTTCACGGCCGTATTGCTGACCGAACGCCTGCCTCATCCCCCCACCCGACGGATTGACGTGACAAGACTGGCATTTCACCCCTTCACGCGCAGCAAACCGCGGAAGTGCCAATGCCGTTTGAAAGGAAAAACACAAAACAGACGAAAACAGGACACCGAACAGCAGTCTCTTCATGGGGACTCCTATGTGTTTGTTTCCTGGAAAATACGGAAAGAAAGAGGCAACGCCTCCGAATGGTGAGGGAATATACTAAGTCACCTTACGGGAGTCAACAAATGACGTGTATCCTCGTCCAATCCTACACCACAGCAAAACGCGACGGTCGGTAGCCGTTGGAAGCAGCATAGCTCTCAAGCAGCCCGGC
>CAZBWR010000074.1:0-20169 GCA_964495695.1 uncultured Chitinophagales bacterium
GGTAGGTGCAGGCGGGGCAGTTCTCCGCTCTACTGACGGAGGTGTAACCTGGGGCTCGCAAACAACAGGAAGCACGGCTACGCTCTTTGGTGTTGATTTCACGAACAGTACAACTGGGCTGGTCGTTGGATCCGGCGGAACGATCCTGAAATCGACCGATGGAGGGGTATCATGGGCAGCTCAAGTAAGTGGAGCCGCAACGTCGACCATCACCGGCGTTTCCATGATAGACGCAAACACTGCAGTGGCAGTCGGCCTGCCCGGGACAGTGTTTCGAACAACAGATGGCGGAATAACATGGAACAGACAGACCGGCCTGGTGAGCATTCTCCTGGGTGTCCGGTTTGCTGATCCGAACAATGGCTTCATCTGTGGTGAGCAAGGCACCATCCTTCGGTCAAGCGATGGCGGCAATAGCTGGACAGCGCTTGCGACTGGCACAAGTTTGTGGTTTCGGGCAATCAATCTAACATCGTGTTCAAGAGTTTTTGCTGTAGGCGAGGGCGGAATGACTTTCAGCTCAACCAACTGCGGCACATCCTGGACCAACCGTACAACGACCGTTACATCCGATGAGGTGCGCAGATTGCATTACTTTGATGCAAACAATGCGGTCGGCATAGGAACGAACGGTTTGGCAGTCCGAACGACCAATGGTGGAACCACTTGGACGGTTGTACCTACAGGGATTTCTCAAAATCTCTGGAATGCAAGCTTCCATGGCAATGCAGGCCTTGCTATTGGTGACCTCGGAAATGTTCTCCGCACGACAAATGCGGGTGCATCGTGGACTCTTCTCGGACAGGCCGGGTCAGTGAATCTCTTCGGCGTGAGCATGGCGAACGCGAATGTGGGGACTGCCGTCGGGATAGGGGGCGCCATCTACCGCACGACAGATGGAGGCACAACGTGGACGGCACAGCCGAACGCTCCAACCCATCTCTTCAGGGTTTTTATGACGGGTGTTAACACTGCGGTAGCAACCGGCGTCGCGGGCACTATTGTACGGACGACTGACGGAGGAACCACATGGAATGTTGTACCAAGTGGAACAACGCAGACACTCTGGACGGTGTTCTTCAGTGATGCCTCAAATGGAACCATTGTGGGCGAAGGGGGCACAATCTTGCGGACAACAGATGGTGGTGCAACTTGGAATGCACAAACCAGCGGAGTGACAGCCCATATTCTCGGAGTGCACTTTGTGAACGCGAACCACGGCATAGCCGTTGGTAGTGGTGTGGTTCTGCAGACGACGAATGGCGGAGCAATGTGGACTTCTCAGTTTGCGGGGACATCCAATATTCTCTTTGCCGTCAGTTTATTAGATGCAAATACGGGGCTAGTAGCGGGGTATCCGGGATCAATTCTGCACACGACAACCGGTGGTGTTGTGTCAGCCAAAGAGGAGACAGGCATACCGCAAGGATTCATGCTCGGTCAGAACTATCCTAATCCATTCAACCCTTCAACAACCATAAACTTTGCCTTGCCCGTGAATGGGCATGTGTCTCTGAGAGTGATTGACATGCTTGGCCGGAAAGTAGCGACTCTCGTGAATGAAGAAATGCAGGCAGGGTATCATCGGGTCACACTGGATGGATTCCGAATCTCGACAGGCATGTATCTGTACCAGCTTCAGTCAGGAAGCTTTGTGGCAACGAAGAAGATGATGCTGTTGAAATGATGTCTATAACGACACACACATAGTAAGTTGACAATCGAAGGCGGGCCCTAATGGCCCGCCTTTCGAAAAAAGTGTCGGTGTTTGACAGATTCTTGCTATGCTGTTGACCTATCCTCATCGTTAATTGCAGCCGCAATCCAATCAACTTTCCACCAACTTACTTTCAAAGGAGTCCTCTATGAGTATCCTTGCAAAGCTGTTTATTGCTGCTGTGACCTGTACTGTGATCCTGGCAGGCTGCCAGGACCAGGAGCCCGTCTCACCGGTCGAGCCGGGAGAATCCTCTCCAACTTCTTTATCCAAGAAGAACGTAATTCAATCTGTGACGGGGAGCGGACACCTCACGTTGGGAGAGTTCCGCACATTTACCTTCTCCGCAAGGAAGTACGCCGACGGGTCAGTCGACGGTGAATGGCAACTTATTTCTCGCACGGGCAATGGCGCCAAGCTGCACGGCAACGTACTTTGTCTGACAATTGTCGGAAACAAAGCATGGATTGGCGGGGAAATAGAACGGGGTCCTGCCGCATTTTCGACGCCACCTAATAATCATAACTTATTCCAGGTTATCGACAACGGAGAGGGCGCCAATGCTCCTCCGGACCAGATCTCTCTGATGTCCGTAGGCCAACCGATCGCTGCTGTGACATGGTGGTGTACAGCACCGGATCCGCATCTCATTCCGATTTTGAACATCGAGCAGGGAAATGTCCAGATACGCCCGTAGCGGGTCAACAGCGAAAGATGTTTCATTTGATGTTTTATGATCAATGACCTTGCTCATCTCAATGAGATCTCCGTGACCATATCTCATAGATCGCATGTTGAAGTTGACAGTAGCCTCCCCCCTCCCTGTCATAATTGACAACGATATGAGGTGAGTAAGGCATTGATAATCTGCTACAATGAAGATTCCGATCGTAGATGGTGTGTGAACGGTGCATGTTCTTGGCTCGCGTTGATTTCGATTGCATCTTAGAGAATTGCCTCCTACCTTTTTGCCATACCAATATATTTGCCTGAGCTTTGCCTTCCCGTTTCCTCAAGACGTAGTGCAGAGGGTCAGGTCCTCTCCGCCAATTCATTGTCGACCCGATGAAATCCACAAACGGCACTATTCATCTTTCCGCCACCGATCTTGCCAACCATCTTGCATGCCGGCATTTGACCGGATTGAACCGCAAGGTTGCATCAGGACTTCTCAAGAGACCAGTGTGGAATGACCCCGTGCTTGCTGTTTTGCGCCAGTGCGGCCAAGAGCATGAGGAGGCATACATCGAGTTCTTGAGAGCTTCGGGAAAAGAAATTGCAAACCTTGACGGCAAACCGCCGGAAGCAACACTGGAATCGATGCGCACGGGGGTTGACATCATCGTGCAGGCCACGGTTGGCGATGAGCGGTGGAGAGGGCGCATTGATATCCTGCGCAAGGTTGCGACCCCGAGTGAGCTTGGACAATGGTCGTACGAAGTGGAGGATACAAAGCTTGCCCAAGAGACACGCACATCAACCATTCTGCAGCTTTGTCTCTACACACATTTTGTCGATGCGCTGCAGGGCCGCATGCCTTGTGAGATGCACGTAGTGAAGCCGGGTGATGGATTTCCAAAGGAGTCGTTTCGGACGGCTGATTTCCAGGCGTTCTTCCGCTTCGCACGGCATCGCCTTGACCAAACGATAGCGGCCCCTCCCGATGAGTCCACGTATCCCGATCCCGTCTCGCATTGTGATGTCTGCAACTGGTGGAGCGTGTGCGACGACAAGCGTCACGATGACGATCATCTGAGCCTGATTGCGGGGATTCGGTCGCTCCATATCGCCGAGCTGCAACGGCAGGGGATTGCAACACTTGCACAGTTCGCTGAACAGCATGAGCCCCTGAAACAAAAGCCTGAACGCGGCACGAAGGAGGCCTTCGCCAAAGCGCATGCCCAGGCACGTATTCAACTAAAGGGACGAAAAAAGGGGAAGCTGTTGCATGAACTCCTTCCCGCCGAACCGGGGAGAGGACTTGCGCGGTTGCCCCTTCCGTCCGATGGTGACATCTACTTTGACATAGAGAAGGATGCCTTTTTCGGGGAGGGGGGCATCGAGTATCTGCTCGGCTATGCTCTCAAAGACAAAAAGGGAAAACTGAAATATCAATGCCATTGGGGATTCAACCGGGCGGAAGAGAAAGCTGCTTTCGAAGCGTTCATGGACTTTGTGATGGCGCGCTGGAAGAAACATCCCGGCATGCATATCTACCACTACTCTCCGTACGAGCCGTCGGCAATCAAACGGCTGGCGGGACGTCACGGGACGCGGGAAATTGAACTGGACACGTTGCTTCGCGCCGAGCGTTTCGTTGACCTCTATGCTGTTGTCCGGGAAGGATTGATTGCCAGCGTTGAGCGTTATTCCTTGAAAGATCTTGAGCGCTTCACACCATTCGTGCGTGCCGTCGAACTGCCGGATGCAGGCGCAGCACGCAGACGCCTCGATTCCGCGCTGGAGCTTGGCTTGGCGGTCCCTGACGAAGACAAGGCTACCGTCGAAGGGTACAACCGGGATGACTGTGTGGCGACGGAGGCATTGCATCAGTGGCTCGAAGCTCGAAGAGCCGAACTTGAATCAACAGGAGCGGCTCTGGAGCGGCCGTTGGACAAGACAGGTGAAGCGAGTGAGAATGTCGAGGAGCGCCAAAGGGAAACACAGAAAGTGTTCGATGAACTGGTGAGCGGCCTTCCCGAGGACCGCACTGCATGGACAGAAGAAGAACACGCCAGGTGGCTGCTTGCCCACATGTTGGATTATTATTGGAGAGAAGATAAAGCGGCGTGGTGGGAGTTCTTCCGTCTGCATGAACTTGATTTTGAGGATTTGCTTGATGAGAGAAAGGCCATCGCAGGACTTTCGTTTATGAAGGAAGCCGGGAGTACTGCAAAGTCGATAATAATCCGGTATCGTTATCCACCGCAGGAAGTTGGGATTGACAAGGGGGACGAGCTTCATGAAGTTCAAGGGGGGAGAGTCGGCACAGTGGAGGCAATCGATCACATCCATCGAACCATCGATATCAAGCAGCCGCGATCCTCCTTGCATCATCCCGTGTTAGTTCATCAGAACGAGCGCATCACCCCCGAGCCGCTCGCATCATCGCTTCTCCACTACGCAAGGTCGGTATGTGAAGGAACCAACCGGTTTCGGTCTGCAACGGATCTGTTGAAGAAGAATCCACCCCGGCTTCGTGCAGGCAATGATGTCATGTTGAAAGGGGGGGAGGAGGATATTCAACAGGCTGCCATCCGCACCGCGGAAGCCCTCGACGAGAGTTGCCTTGCCATTCAAGGTCCTCCGGGAACAGGCAAAACGTACACGGGCGGGCATATGATTGCCCACCTTGCGGCAAAAGGGAAGCGTATCGGCGTTACGGCAGTAAGCCACAAAGTGATCCGGAATCTTCTCGAGAGCGTGCTGAAGGCTGCGAAAGCAAACGGAAGGCCCGTCAGCATCGTTCATAAATCGAAAGAGAAAAGCAACGAATTGCCGGAGGGCCTCGAGGAAGTGTTCGACAATGCCGATGCACTCTCTGCCCTCGGGGACGGCAAAGTCGTCGGCGGCACTGCATGGCTCTGGGCACGCGAGGATGCCGTTGAAACTCTCGACTATCTTTTTGTTGACGAAGCGGGACAGATGTCCCTTGCACAAGTGCTTGCGGCAGCGCGATCCGCAAAGAATATCATCTTGCTCGGCGATCCGCAGCAACTGGAGCAACCACAAAAAGGAGCGCACCCTGAAGGTGCAGACGTTGCCGCTCTGACACATCTTCTTGACGGACACAAAACTATTCCCACGGGCAAAGGACTCTTTCTTGGGACAACATGGCGGCTTCATCCGGATATCTGCGCGTTTACATCCGAACTCTATTATGAAGACCGTCTGCATTCACTCGAAGGGTTGAACAAGCAGACGATTGGCGGAAAGCATCCATTTGCAGGCAGCGGATTATTCTACGTGCCGGTTGAGCATCGCGGAAACCAGATCAAGTCCATGGAGGAGGTTGATACGATAGCCGGAATAGTCTCGCAGCTTTTGCAGACAGGCTCGAGTTGGACTGACAGAAAAGGGAAGAAGAACAAGATGGCTGCAGATGATATTTTGATTGTAGCGCCATATAACGGTCAAGTAGCCGCGCTGCAGGAGAGACTCCCGGGAATGCGCATCGGTACGGTCGACAAGTTTCAGGGACAGGAGGCGCCGGTTGTTATTTACTCAATGACGAGTTCGACCCCGGAAGATGCGCCGCGCGGCATGGGTTTCCTGTACAGCCCAAACCGGTTCAATGTTGCAACGAGCCGCGCAAGGTGTGTGGTTATTCTTGTCGGCTCACCGAACCTCTTCGAGCCGGAATGCAAAACCGTCGACCACATGCGGTGGACGAATGCGCTGTGCAGGCTCAGAGAGAGAGCGAAGCTTGTATAGTGCACCGGCGGAAATCAACACGGCTTCAGGGATTTGATTATCGGGAAGTAGGCGCATATTTCGTGACCATCTGTACTGCGGGTCGCAAAGATCTGCTCGGTGACGTTGTCAATGGCACGATGTGGTTGTCTGGAATCGGCGGGATTGTTGAGGCGTGCTGGAAGGAGATTCCGGTTCATTTCCCGCAGGTGAGGACGGGCCCGTTTCAGATCATGCCGAAACCACGTGCATGGAATTATCGAAATCATAAGGGATACGCGTAGGGGTTTGATTAATCAAACCCCTACCGATGACTCATGGGTACTGATGAAACAAAGAGGCGCTTCATTGGGCAAAATCGTCCGATCGTTCAAGGCCCGAACAACGACATTGATACGTAAGGCCCATGGTCCTGCGTTCGGCTGGCAACGCAACTACTACGACCATATCATCCATGACGATGCCGATTACTATTTCGCAGAGCAATACATTGCATTGAATCCCTTGATGTGGGAGATTGATATCAACAATCCTGAGAGAACTGGAATAACTGCGGAAATCCTGCGACAAAGGCTTAAGGAGGAACACGGTCTTGATGGTCTTGAGGCAGAGAGGATCATTGAATCAAAATGGGTTACGAACGTATAGATGCGCTCAGACGTTTCAGGGCTTTCGGTGACGAATGCGCTGTGCAGGTTCAGAGAGATGGCAAGCAGGGTTGCCTCTGTGTGAAAACGGATGTTGTGCGAATCAATCACGATCTTAATATATGTCATGGCCTTCTGGATACCGTGGGGGATCGACGCAATGACGATGCTGGTAATCCTCTACTTCTACTTCGAGGGATTGGCGGATGGAACTGTGTCGGCGGAGAACATGGGAATTTGGGTTGCAATGCTGTTAATTCCCTCGGCAATTTTTGTCGCCAGTGTCCTTCTTCGCTCGCGGGGATACCGACGAATGTCCCTGACGTTGGCTTGGCTGCTGGCAATCCCGGGGATTATCGCCGTAATATTTGTAATCTTGCTTCTTACAACAAACACGCACTGGAATTGAAGGATGAACATCCACCTCATCGACGGCACGTACGAACTCTTCCGCAACTATTACGGCGCGCCGAAGCGGACTTCACCGGACGGTCGGGAGGCGGGCGCGACCGTCGGCCTTCTGCGGAGTCTGATTGCGTTGGTTTCGAGCCCGGGTGTCACGCACGTGGCATGCGCTTTTGATCATGTCATCGAATCATTCCGCAATGATCTCTACGCAGGGTACAAGACCGGCGACGGGATCGAGCCCGAACTCTTCAATCAGTTTCATCCCGCGGAGGAGGCAGTCGCCGCGCTGGGGATTACGGTATGGCCGATGGTTGAGTTCGAGGCGGATGACGCACTTGCATCAGCGGCGGCAAAGTTCCGCAATACAAATGCGGTCAAACAAATCCTCATGTGCTCTCCTGACAAAGATCTTGCCCAATGTGTGAGAGGGAAGAAGGTGGTCTGCTTTGATCGGCGGCGCGAGATCATTCTCGATGAAGGAGGGGTCGAAGAAAAGTTCGGTGTCTCTCCGGAGTCGATCCCGGACTGGCTCGCGCTGGTGGGTGACGCAGCAGACGGATATCCCGGCGTAAAAGGATGGGGTGCGAAATCCGCCGCAGCGCTACTCGCAAAGTTCCGACACATCGAGTCGATCCCGAACGATCCCGCCAGATGGAACGTCAACGTCAGCAGGGCGGAAACTCTCTCCAGAACGCTCGAGCAGTGCCGGGACGATGCCTTGCTCTTCCGCACTCTCGCAACCCTGCGTGAAGATGTGCCGATAGAGGAAACGCTGGCGGATCTTGAGTGGCACGGGGCGGAAGAGCGATTGCAGGATATATGTGTACAACTCGGTGTCAAGGATATTGCCAAACGGGTGCAGAAATGGCGCAAGTAATCGACCAGAACATTCCGGAATCGGGCATTATCGCAAGGGCAACAGAGGCTGATATTCCGGCACTCAACGCCCTCGTGAACTCCGCCTATCGCGGCGAATCGTCAAGAGCGGGATGGACGACGGAAGCCGATCTGCTCGATGGACAACGATCCGACGAAGCAATGCTTCGTGAGATGTTGCATGATCCTTCCTCCATTCTCCTCAAGTATTCAATGGGAGAAGAGATCGCCGGCTGTGTTTACCTTAACGTTGAACGTGACAGACTCTACCTCGGCATGCTTACGGTATCCCCGCTTCTTCAATCGAAGGGGATCGGAAAGAAACTCTTGTTCGCTGCGGAGAGCGAGGCAAAGTCTGCCGGCTGCACAGCCGTGTATATGACGGTGATATCTGATCGCAGAGAACTCATCGATTGGTATGTCCGTCACGGATACACCAACACGGGTCAGACAAAACCTTTTCCTTCCGGAGATGAGCGCTTCGGTCTTCCGCGAAAGCAACTGCATTTCGTTGTCCTGCAAAAATCTCTCTAACCTCACCACAAAAATCTCCCTGTCACGGAACTTCACCGGTGAGGCTGCGTGTTAAAGACACGTAAATCACAGAGATATGCAACACAACATCGAGGGATAGTTTTATGAAGCACTTTTTGTCGCTATTAACGCTCGTGGCTTTTGTCGCCATCGTCACATTTCCTGCAAAAGGTTCCGCTGCGGACAAAGATATTGTCGAGACTGCGATTGCTGCAGGTAACTTCACCACGCTTGCCACGGCATTGACCGAGGCGGGCCTGATTGAAACACTGAAGGGCAAGGGCCCTTTTACGGTTTTTGCTCCCACGGACGAAGCGTTCGCAAAGATTCCAAAGGCTGATCTTGCGAAGCTTCTGAAGGACAAGGAAGCTCTCACGAAAGTTCTGCTTTATCACGTCGTGAGTGGATCAGTTGCTTCAAACGATGTCGTTAACCTCAAGTCCGCAAAGACTGTAGAGGGAAGCAGCGTGAACATTACCGTGAAGGGAAAAAGTGTCAAGGTCGACGGCGCTAATGTCACGGCAGTCGATATAATGGCGAGCAATGGTATTATTCATGTGATTGACTCGGTCATTATGCCCGATGCGAAGAAGAAGAAGGCATCAGACCGCAAGGCCAGGTACTAAAATCTGCTAATCCTCAAGGGCTGTTCTGTTCGCAGGCAGCCCTTTTTCTTTCCACCCACCCTCGTTTGTGACCCGTCGATTAGTATCATTTCCTGATACGGAACAGGCAGCTTCTTTCGTTACATTGATTGTGAAAGGAGAAGCAGCCTATGTTTACAACAATTCTGGATTACCACAGCCGTAATGGGCTGGGCATTGTGCAGTTTGCGACAGCCGGGCAGGACTCGTTCATGTACCTCACCTCCGGCAAGGCGATCGAAGAGAAAGCTATCGAGGTACGCGAGGTGAGTGATGCGGGAAGCGTCAACACGCTGATCGTCATCAACCATTCGGACAAGTTTGTGTTCTTCATGGATGGTGATATTCTGGTCGGAGCGAAGCAGAACAGGGTCGTCAATACATCCATCCTTCTTGCGCCTCAGTCCAAAACCACTATGCCTGTCAGCTGCGTCGAGCAAGGCAGGTGGAGCAGAATCTCACCTTCATTCAAGGGTGCTGACTTCACTGCGCCCTCTTCGCTGCGGGCGGCAAAGGCCAGCCAGGTCAAGGCCAGCCTGAAAATGAACCGCGGGTTCTCCTCGAACCAGGGGGAGATTTGGGAGGGTGTCACCGAGTTTCAGAGATCCACCGGCATCGAGTCCGATACGATCGATCTTTCCTACCAATTCGAAAAGAAGCGTGATGAGTTCGACGACATTGCCCGCACGTTCAAGGCCCATCCGGAGGCGAACGGGTTCAGTGTTTTTGTGGGGAAGGAGCTGACCGGCATTGATGTCTTCAACCGGAAAGATGTGATGCAGGAGTACTTCGCCAAAATCCTGAGGGGAGTGGCCCTGGATATGTACGCCCGTGAGATGCGAGAAACTGTGTCAGAGGCGGAGGCGAAATACCGCACGCAGGAGTTCTTCGATCAGTACGGGCAGCTGGAGTTTGAGACGTACGCCGGAGTCGGTGTCGGCGAGGAGAAACGGTTCGAGACCGGCCGTATTCACGGTTTTGAGTTGATGTACACGAGCCACCTGATCCACTTGACCGCGCTGAAAGCGGCAGATCACAATAAGCAAGGTTAACAGACACGAGGGCCGCCCCCGGGATGTCCGAAAGGCGGCCCTGCGTTCTTCAGCAGAAGGAGGACTATGGGAAAACGATTGGAACAACTGGAAGCAATCATTGCATCGCGCGATGTTCACTTTACTGTCAGCGATGACGGGGAAGATCTCAGGCTGCCATGCAAAGGGAAGAACGGTGAATGGACGTGCGTCGTGTCGGTGCCCGACGAAGTAGAAACCATCAGGGCGTACTCGATCATTCCGTTCAAGGTTCCACCCCACAAACGGATGGCCGTTGCAGCGTTCATCACCATGGCAAACTGGGATCTTGTCGGCTCGCGTTTTGAGATGAACTGGAAAAACGGAACACTCTGTTGTGAAGCAGACCGTTTCGTCGGCGAGGCGGGAATCGAGGAAGATGTTATTGTGTGGATGATTGACAGCACACACGGTGCCACGGACTTCGTTTTTCCGGGTTTGATCAGTGTTATCGGCTCGGATGTAACGCCCGCAAAGGCTTTTGCGGACCTCGAAGCAGGCCGGGCGGCATACGCAATCTCGTCCCTGAACTAAAGGAGTATCCGGTGGACCTCTTCATTTCGAAATCAAAATATCTTACCGGGCTGCAATGTGCCAAACTCCTGTGGCATCACTTTCATAAGAAGGATGCCTTCGGCGAAACAGACCTTGCGCTGCAGGCGGTTTTCGATCAGGGGACTGCGGTAGGAGAGATGGCAAAACGTGTGTTTCCGGACGGCATCGAGGTCGAAGGCGAATACACGGACTACGATGCTCTCGTGCGCAACACCAGACGGCTTCTCGGGAAACGGAAACCTCTGTTTGAAGCCGCATTGCAATACAGGCACGGCTATGCTCGCGTAGACATCCTGCTTCCGGCCGGACGGAACGAGTGGGATATCATCGAGGTGAAAAGCACAACTTCGGTGAAGGAGATTCACCTCGATGATCTTGCCATCCAGCGCTATGTGTTTGAAGGCGCCGGTCTCAAGATCCGCAATTGTATCCTGATGCACTTGAACAAGGAGTATGTCCGGAAGGGTGAGATTGAACCCGCCAGACTTTTTGTACAGGAGGATGTAACTGACGAGGTCATAAAACAAGCGGGACGAGTCGAGCGCAATCTGAGACAAATGGTTGCCGTGGTAGAGCGTGAAGAGTGCCCGGAGGAGGAAATCGGGCCGCATTGCGCCAAGCCGTACGAGTGTCCATTGCAGGGCATCTGTTGGGCGCATATTCCTGAGCATAGCGTGTTCGAGTTGTACCACGCAGGACAAAAGTCCTTCCAGTTGTACGAAGCCGGTATCATGCGAATCAAACGGATTCCGTCCGACGTTCGTCTCTCTGCGAGTCAGGAGATCCAGGTCGGCGCAGTGAAAAGCGGGCGGCCCTATATTGACAGGGAAGGGATATCAGCGTTCCTGTCATTGTTGAAGTATCCTCTCCACTTTCTTGATTTCGAGACCTTTGCCACGGCTGTTCCGTTGTTCGATGGTGTTTCGCCGTACGCGGGCATTCCGTTCCAATTTTCATTGCACATCCTACGGTCGCCGGGTGCCCGGCCTGAACACCATTCTTTTCTCGCAACCGGTACAAGTGATCCGAGACCGGAGTTCATCAAAGCTCTGCGCCGTTCCATTAACGGGACGGGTTCAATACTTGCATACAACGCGCCGTTTGAGAATGGCCACCTGAAGGCTCTCGCTGATGCTTTTCCGAAACATGCCGGCTGGGTTGACTCTCTTCGGCCCCGTTCTGTGGATCTCCTCTCTCCCTTCAGATCGTTCCACTACTATCATCCGGATCAGCACGGTAGCGCATCGATGAAATCTGTGCTTCCCGCGCTGACGAATCTCTCCTACGATTCGCTTTCGATCGGGGATGGATTGACAGCGAGCAGTGAGTATGTGCGTGTGATGTATGGAGATGCCTCAAAGAAAGAGCGTGAGAGGGTTCGGAAAGAGCTTGCCGAGTATTGCAAGATGGACACGCTCGGCATGCTGCGGATCGTTGAGGCTCTCGAGCGATTAGTGGACTGATCTGTTAAGCGGCCTGCCAGCGCTGATACTTCCTTTTGCGTTTGATGTCCCGCAGGGCTTTCTTGTTCCGGTACGCCGTGATGAGGTGTTTTGACCCCGGATCGAGCAGCAGTGTAATGCCCTCAAGCCTGTCTCTCATACTTCCGGAAATATTTGCCGGGACGTCCTTGCTGCGCATGAACACGAAAAGGCATCCCCCATTATAGACGCGTGTTCCATACTTCAACACCAATGCTACATGTGCTGATCCGATGCCCCGTTGGCTGATCCTGTACTCTGCGTGCTGTGAGAAGGTCATGCGGCTCTCCTGTGTATGATGAACCCAAGATAGTGATGACCCGCCTGCCAAGCGTCTCATTTCATGATACTTTTTGGTGTTGAACAACTCACCACCCGGAGTCCCTGTCCGGCTCTTTTTATTGTTTCTTTATGGGAAAGTCCGTTGATTGAACTGCAAACCTCATGTTCCTTCCCGAGACCAAACCGAAGCCCCTATGGCCAAACAAGCTGCTTCCATATGGACAAGTGAACAGCTTGAGGAAGAGAACCGGCGGCTACGGCGGGCTGTCGAAGAGCTTTCCATTCTGAATGAGCTCGCCTCGGCAATCGGCGCGTCGCTCAATCCCGATGAGATTATGAAAACGATCGTCAAACGATCACTGCGCGCCGTCGGGGCAGAGCAGGGCGTTGTCACTCTTGTAGACGAGCAACAGAGCAGCGCCATGAAGACCCTTGTTCGTGCAAATGTCACCTCCTCCGGAAGTCAACAATTCCACCTGACCGAATCCCTCCTCGGTTGGATGTATCTGAACCGTAAACCTCTGCTTGTCGATGATCCCGCAAAGGATGACCGCTTTCGCGGTGTGGTTTGGGAGAAGTCGATCAGGTCGATTCTCTGTGTCCCGATGATGATCAAGTCCGAGTTGAAAGGCGTCCTCACGCTCTACAACAAGAAGGATGAGCAGCATTTCACGGATGACGATCAACGGTTGTTGGCGATTATTGCGGCACAGTCAGCCCATGTCATTGAAAACGCCCGACTCAACGAGCGAGAGAAAGCGGCGGAAGTGGAGCGGATTGCCCTCGAGGCCGAGAATGCCCGCAAGACGAAAGAACTTGAAGACGCCCGCACCTTGCAACTCTCAATGCTGCCGCAGGAAATTCCCCTGCTTGCGGGTTACGATATCGCTGTGCATATGCGGACAGCAACCGAAGTCGGCGGCGACTATTATGACTTCAGCCCAATCCGGGACGGGGCACTTGATGTCGCCCTCGGCGACGCTACAGGTCACGGCATGCAGGCCGGCATCGTAGTAACACTGATGAAGGGGCTGTTCACGCTCGATGCTCCTCCAGTCGACATCCGGAGATTCTTCAATCGGTGCAGTCACGCCATCAAGCATATCAGGTTGGGAAGAATGTTGATGGGATTTCTTCTTGTCAGATTGAAGGGAAACAACATCTCGTTTGTCAGTGCAGGCATGCCGCCCCCTTTTGTGTGCAGGGGAACTGACCGGGTTATCGAGGAGATCCATCTCAAGGGCGTGCCTCTCGGAGCGATGAAGGATTTCTCATATGCCGTGCATGAAACTGCATTGGATAGCGGCGACACGCTGCTGGTCATGAGTGACGGGCTTCCCGAACAGAAGAACAATCAAGGAGAGATGTTTGGGTACGGGCGGGTGCAACAAGTGCTCGCCGGGGCGGCGGGTTGCACGTCGGGTGAGATCATCAAACAGTTCGTCTCCGCTTGCGAAAAATGGATGACGGGTGTGCCTCAAGAGGATGATATCACCCTCATTGTTATTCGAAAGACGTAAAAACAGGAGCATGCCTGTTCAACAGATCCACGCAAAACACACTCGCATACAGACATGAAAGCAAAATCCATTACAGGCAATTCCCCTGAAGAAATCCAGTCCGCTCTGCAGGCGTGCATGGATGACGGGTTCAAGCCCACCCTGGCTATCCTCTTTCTTTCCATAAAGCAGGATCGGGACAGCATCTGCGCGCTGCTTCACAATGAAGGTCTCAGCATTTTCGGTTCCACCACTTCAGGCGAATTCATCAGCCCTGAGATTAGCGAAGGGGGCATCGCAGTGATGCTCCTTGACATAAACCCCGCCCTCTTCAAAGTCATATTCCTGGATGCCGGTACAAGTTCAGCGTACGATGTTTCCCGGCGGCTCGGGGAGGATGGGAAGAAGCTGTTCTCCAACGCGGCGTTTGTCGTCGCCTCCGGGTGGCTGCACACAGACGGCGAACAGATTATCAAGGGCATTGAAGATGGTTTCGGCGGCGAACCTGTCATCTTCGGCGGCATGGCCGGCGATGACCTTTCCTTGAAGGGACCGCTGGTGTTTACACATGGACAGAGCAGCGTAACCGGTTTGGTGGCAATAGTAATCAATGAAGACGAAATCGATGTCAGAGGGGTTGCCACATGCGGATGGAAACCCATCGGCATTGCAAAGACGGTCACAAAGAGCAGCGGCAATATCGTTTACACCATAGATGATCAACCGGCTCTGGATCTGGTAATCAAATATCTCGGGTTGGATATTGGGAATGCTCCCGGCATGGGCAATTCGAACACCGTCGTGAATCTCGGGGCGTACTATCCCTTGCAGATGGAAAGAGAGGATGCGCCATCTGTTATGCGGACGGCTATGATGGGTAACATCGACGACCGCTCATTGGTATGCGCGGACAATGTTCCTCAGGGTGCGAAAGTACGCTTTTCGTTGCCCCCCGATTTCGATGTGATTGACACGGTGGTCGCTGAATGCACCGATCTGAAAAACGAAGAACAACAGAATGCAGATGCGCTGATCATGTTCTCCTGCGTCAGCCGCTATTTATCGTTCGGCGTAATGACGAGCGAGGAAATTGAACGGGTCATAAATGTCTGGGGCGCGCCGTTCATCGGGTTTTTCAGCTATGGCGAATTTGGCAAATCGAAACGGGGCAAACATGAATTTCACAACAACACCTGTTGCGTGGTGGCATTAAGGGAGAAAACATGAGGGCAAAATCTATCAAGGGCAAATCACCTGAAGATATCAGGGCCCGGCTTTCTGAAAGTACATCTGATGGCTTCAGGCCGACACTTGCAATTCTGTTTCTGTCGATGAAACAAGATCGAAACGCCGTCTGCGCGATCCTCGATAACGCGGGCGTATCGGTTTTTGGCGCAACAACAAACGGTGAGTTTATCGACGAGACCCTGGGCAAAGAGTCCATAGTCATGCTTCTGCTCGATATGAAGGTGGAACACTTCTCCCTGTACCTTGAAGAATATCCGGAGGGGAACTACCGTGAAGTATCGCAACGGATTGCCGGCACAGCGTTGCAGAGATTCAACACACCTGCATTTCTTCTGGCCGGCAGTGGTATGACAACGGATGCAGAGCAATTGCTCCTAGGCTTCGAGGATGTCTGCGGCAAGCGGGTAAATGTATTCGGCGCTATGGCCGGGGATGACTATGCGTTTACAGAACAATTTGTTTTCACAAACGGGAAATCAAGCAATGCGGGTGTTGTTGTCCTGGCGTTGGATGAAGACAGCATCATCATAAGGGGGAAAGCCACGTGCGGGTGGAAACCTGTTGGGACCGCAAAAACAGTAACAAAGAGTGAAGGAAACCACGTCTATACTGTTGACGATGTCCCCGTTCTGGACCTCACGATGAAATACGGAGGCATCACCAACATCAACAGGGAAACGGCGAGTAAGGATACGGCTCTTGAAATTGCCACCACATTGCCGCTGCAACTGCAAAGGGAAAAAGGCGACCCGATCATGCGTCCCGGATTAATTGTGAACTGGGAAGATGGTTCATTCATTTGCAGCGGTTCGGTGCCCCAAGGGTCGAAAATCAGGTTCTCGCTTCCTCCCGACTTCGATGTAATGGAAACGGTAGTCAAAGGTGCCGAGGAGTTGAAGAAATCAGAGATGCCGGAGGCGGATGCGCTGATCGTCTTTAGTTGTGCCGGGAGAATTCTGGCTTTCGGCCCGATGATGAATATGGAGATTGAGGGGTTGAGAAAAATCTGGAATGTTCCAATGGCGGGCATGTTCTCTAATGCCGAACTGGCAAGGGCAACAAACGGCAATTTGGAAATGCACAACCTCACCACCTGCTGCGTGGCATTGAAGGAGCTGTGAGTCACAGATTCATCACTTGGCTCCCTTTCCGACCTGAACGATCAGGAGAGGGATTGGGGTGGGAGTGATTTCGGACGTCGCTTCAAAGAGATAATCTCAGACTCGGAAAACAGATGCACCAATCACTGCAAAACATACTCGACCTCATTGAACAATCGGGCGAGCTGACCTCCGGGCAGAAGGAATCTGTGGCGGCTTGGGCGAAAGAGGTGGATAAGGCTCTCTCCATTACCGAGTTCAAATTGGATCGGACAGAGAAGGTGAAACGCACAACGGCCATCCTGCTCGAAGAAACAATTCAGGAACTGGAGCAGAAAAGGAAGGCCGTGGAGGAGTCCAAGGTGGCACTGGAACGATCGCTCGACGAATTGAAATCGGCACAGGCGCAGTTGATTCAATCGGAAAAGATGGCTTCACTGGGGGAGCTCACTGCCGGCATTGCCCATGAAATCAAAAACCCGTTGAACTTTGTGAACAACTTCTCGGACGTAAGTGCCGAGCTGGTCGATGAGCTGATGGAGGAACTGGACAAAGGGAACGCGGAGCAAGCAAAACCTGTTGCGCAGAACATCAAGAAGAACCTCGAAAAGATACTCCACCACGGCAAGCGTGCCGATGCAATCGTCAAGAGTATGCTGCAGCACTCACGCACCGGTTCCGGAAACAAAGAGCCGGCCGACATCAATGCGCTGACGGACGAATACCTCCGGCTGGCATATCACGGTTTCCGGGCAAAGGACAAGTCCTTTAACGCGACGTTCGAAACCGATTTCGACGCCGATATCGGCATGGTGACCGTTGTCGTGCAGGATATTGGCAGGGTCATTCTTAATCTCATCAACAACGCGTTCTACGCGGTAAGCGAGAAACAGAAGCAAGGTCTCGATGGCTACTCCCCGACTGTCACCGTAACGACTAAGAAGTCCGATAGCAATGTTCTGGTCAGCGTCGCAGATAACGGCAACGGGATTCCCGAATCCGCCAGAGAAAAGATCTTCCAGCCGTTCTTCACCACGAAACCGACAGGGCAGGGGACCGGGCTCGGCCTGAGCTTGAGCTACGACATCATTACGAAGGGTCATGGCGGGGAGTTGAAAGTGGAGACGCAGGAGGGGATAGGAACAACATTCATCTTCAGCATCCCAACAAACAATCCATAGCAATGAAGCTGACGAAGAAACCGGAGGCCGGGATCCGGCAGGTCATGGACAGCTTCCGGGATACATACGTGCGGGGCGACCTTGACACGTGTGCAGCGTTTCTTGATCAGTATTACAGGAACATAGGCACAACTGCTGAAGAGCTGTGGAACAGCAAGAAGGAGATACTCAACTACAGCGGAGTTCGACCATGATCGGCCAGACTATTTCGCATTACAAAATTGTTGAGAAAATTGGCGAGGGGGGGATGGGTGTTGTGTACAAAGCAGAAGACACCCGTCTTGACCGCCTCGTTGCACTCAAGTTTCTCTCCGGACACGTTTCCGTAGACAGTGAATCCAGGGCCCGCTTCCTTCAAGAAGCAAAAGCCGCCGCGGCCCTGAACCATCCTCACATTGCCACGATTCATGCAATCGAAGAGATCGACGGCAACATGTTCATCGTCATGGAGTATGTTAACGGACGGGAACTCAAGGAGGTGATCGCGAGCGGAGTGCTTACAGCCGATGAATCCGGGCGGATAGCGATCCAAATCGCGGAGGGATTGCAGGCAGCCCATTCGCAGGATATCGTCCACCGTGATATAAAGAGCTCGAATATAATGTTGACCGAGACTGGCCAGGTGAAGGTCATGGATTTTGGCTTGGCGAAAGTCAAACATGGCGCGCAGGTGACAAAGATCGGCACCACGGTCGGGACGGCAGCCTACATGTCCCCCGAACAAGCCCGAGGTGACGAGGTAGACCACCGCACAGACCTTTGGTCATTCGGGGTTGTGCTCTACGAAATGCTTACCGGCCGGCTTCCTTTCAAGAGCGAATACGAGCAAGCGGCAATTTACTCCATATTGAATGAAGAACCGGCAATTCCAGAGCAGCTTCCCGCAAACCTCAAAGGCGTCATCGCAAAGTGTCTGGCAAAGAATCCCGATGACCGTTTTCAATCTGCCGCCGAGATTGTGAGGGAATTGCAAGGGTCGCGTGACATTGGAAGTCCGAAGCGAACGAGCGCCATATCCAGAGTAAAGCCGATTGGCGTGGGGGTGATTGTGCTGCTTGTTGCTGCTGTGATCTACTTTGTGATGCCCTTCTTCAAAGGCGACAACAAACAGAAAGCAGTCAAGACGATTGCGGTTCTTCCATTCCTTGACATGAGTCCAGAGAGCGACCAGGAATATTTTTCCGATGGGCTCTCCGAAGAGCTGCTCAACGTTCTGGCGAACAATCCCAGCCTGCGCGTCACGTCGCGTACATCGTCGTTCTCCTTCAAAGGGAAGAATACCGACCTCAAAACGATAGCCTCGAAGCTTCAGGTCAAATACATACTCGAAGGAAGTGTCCGCAAGTCGGGCAACACCCTGCGGATCACGGCACAGCTGATCGACTCGGAGACGGATGCACACTTGTGGTCAAGGATCTATGACGGAACTCTTGAGAATGTCTTTGTTCTGCAGGATTCTATCTCGAGTTCGGTAGCTGAAGCGTTGGAAGTGACATTGCTCGGAACAACGCGCAAGCCGCAGAACCGCGTAACCACCCCCGAAGCGTACAATGCCTACTTGCTTGGCAAGCACTTCTACAGTCTACGCGGCAAAGCCAACTGGGAGAAAGCCGCGAAGTACTACGAAGAGGCGGTCTCGCTTGATCCACGCTATGCACCGGCATGGGTGGGTCTGTCCAAAGTGCACAGCTCGCAGGCGGATTACGGTTATCAGCCCGTCGACGAAAGCTTCCACAAGGCGCGCAAGGAAGTGGAGATGGCGCTTGCCCTTGATCCTCAGCTTGCAGGCGCATACTCGCAATTGGGATGGATCAAGCGTGGATACGATTGGGACTGGGCGGGCGCGGATAGCGCCTACCGCCGCGCCCTTGACCTCGAGCCGGGTGACGTCAGTATTATCACCAATGCCGCGGTGTTGTCCGCTACGATGGGCAGGTTCTCCGAGGCGTTGGAGTTGACGCGCCATTCAATTGCGCTCAATCCGCTTAGTATAGCACGGTATAATAATCTGGGACTCATTGCGCTCAAAGCGAACAAGTTGGATGAGGCGGAGGCGGCCTTCAAGAAGACAATTGAGTTGAACCCGCGTTATCCGGGTGCCCACATGCAGGTCGGTATGGTTTATTTGGAAAAAGGGATGAACGATTCAGCCCTTGCTGCGATGATGAGGGAAGGCGAACACGACTGGCAGCTGTATGGACTCGCATTGGTGTATCATGCCACGGGCAGGAAGAAGGAGGCGGATGAGAAACTCGCAGCGTTCATCAATGAATTCCAGGATGATGCAGCATACCAGATTGCGCAAATCTACTCGTTCAGGGGCGAGATCGACAAGGCATTCGAATGGCTGGAGCGGGCGTATGCCCAGCGCGATGGCGGTTGCTCTGAAATAAAGGGGGATTCCCTCCTGAGAAATATCGAAGGCGATCCACGGTATTCGGCATTTCTGAAGAAGATGAAGTTGCCGGCGTAGGAAGTCAATCACCTCAATCATCAACAACCATCGTCTTGCTC
>CAZBWR010000075.1:0-17618 GCA_964495695.1 uncultured Chitinophagales bacterium
GCAACGACTTGCTTGACAATCGCGCAAAGTTACATTATTTGTGAGTCAATGCGCAGACCATCCCTTTCTGGACTTCCCACTCTCTTTTTCGTACCATTCTTCACAATCGTCCCGGGGTTCTTCGGCGCGGGTTTCCTTCCTTACATCATCCATGGCTCATGCTCAAAGCTTCTCGGTTTCCCCACGTTTTTGTCCTGCTCACGTCGGTGATTTTTGTCTGCTCGCTGCTGACCTACATTGTCCCTTCGGGTGAGTACAAGCGCGAGAAGCGGAAGATCGGCGCAACGCAACGGACTGTGGTCGTCCCCGGCACCTACGCAGGAATCGACAAGGAGTTCTCGTTCGAGGGAATTCTGTCCGGCGGGGGAGAGTCGGATAAGGCGAAGCCGGTGAGTCTCGTGCAGTTTTTGAGCGCGATTCCCCGTGGCATGCAGGCGGCGGCGGATATCATCTTCTTCATATTCATCATCGGCGGGGTGTTCGGCATACTCCAACGGACGGGGACGATCATCGCCGCGATCCAGAAGCTGCTGGACTTTTTCGCCGGCTCGTCGCAACTGATGGTGGTGATCCTCATGATCGTGATAGGCATCGGCGCTTCGACGCTCGGAATGGGGGAGGAGTTCATTCCGCTTGTCCCCCTCTTCCTCATCGTCTCGAAGAAGCTGGGGTATGACAGGCTCTTCGGGTTGGGCATTGTGCTTGTCGCCGCGCAGATCGGTTTCGCGGCCGCCACAACGAACCCGTTCACCGTGCAGATTGCGCAGAGCATCGCCGAGGTGCCGCTGAACAGCGGGCTTCTGTTCAGGATTATCTTCTTCTGCATAACAATGTCGGTCGGCGTTTTCTATCTGCTCCGTTATGGTGCGGCAGTCAAGAACGATCCGCAACGCTCACTGATGGCCGATGATGATTTCTCGCTCGAAGGTGTTGCATTCGACAGAGTGGAGTTCTCGGCCAGGCACGGGGCGATCATCGGCATCGGAGCTGTCTTGTTTGCCTTCATTATCTATGCCGTGCAGGAACTCGGCTGGTGGATGAGCGAAATGGCGGGGGGGTTCTTTCTTATCGGCATTGCAGCGGTTATCATCTCGCGGCTCCCCGCAAACGTCGCGGCGAAGGCATTTGTGAAAGGGATGGAAGAGATGGTGGTTGCCGCGCTGGTGGTGGGTTTCGCAAAAGGTGTGCAGGTTGTGCTGGACGACGGGAAGATTCTGGACACGATCATCTTTACGGCCGCGGGCATGCTGCAGCAGTATCACGAGTTTGTCGCGGCCGCGGGCATGCTCGTGTTCCAGACCTTGCTGAACGTCTTCATCCCGTCGGGTTCGGGGCAGGCGGCCGTGACGATGCCTTTGATGGCGCCGCTTGCCGATTTGCTGGGTGTGACTCGCCAAACCGCCGTGTTTGCCTTCACGTGCGGCGACGGGTTCTCGAACATGGTCATTCCCACGTCGGGCCTGTTGATGGCGATGCTCGGAATGGCAAACATCCCCTACGCACGATGGGTGCGCTTCGCCTTCCCGCTCTTCGGTATGCTGTTTTTGCTCTCGGTGGTTTTTCTTGTCCTAGCGGTCCTGACCGGCTATTGAGCGGGCACGTTCCGAGAGGCGTTCCTCTACTTTCGCCGCATGTTCACGGTTGAGGCAGTGGAATGACACCTCAACGGCTTTGCCGTTCGGACCGGTCACAATCCGGGCTCCGAGCGCCTGACGGTGGTTCACCCAAGGAAGCAACATCAGCTCACGCGCCATTGCCTGCCTCAGCGTCGCGGCATCCTCTCCGTCTGCAACAGCAAACCGGACACTGAACCTGTCCGCAATATCCTCGCGCGCGTATTCGGCAATTGCCTCGCCCGCAACTTTGCTGTAAGGGATGGAGAGCAATTCACCGGTGTCGCTTTGGAGGCGCAGCGTCGTGGTTCCGAGTTTTACAACTTTCCCCTTCATCTCGCCGATCTTCATCCGGTTGTGAAGGATGTTGGGATTTTTCGACGAGAAGATCACTCCCGCAACCGTATCTCTCAGGACAAACCATCCGAACAGTCCGAGGATGAGCAGCACCGCTCCGCCTGCCAGCAGAGGATAAAACTCCTCTTCCGCCAGCAATTGGTGCATCGCCCAGAGGGAGAACAGCACCCACGCCGTGAAGGTGGCGCCGGGAAGAAGCCTGCGGAGCCGCGTTTTCAGTCCGTACGAAAACCGGCCGCGGTCAACAAGCCGCTGCACGACGAACAACACTCCCCACAGCAGCGCGCCCGCTGCGACAATCAGAATGATGGTCATAGGAGTTGCCTTTCCCGGAGTACGCGTCTGACCAGGTGGTCGATGTATCCGTTAATCATATAGAGGCCGGGGGAACGTTGTTCAAGCAGCCCGGCGGCGAAGAGGTGGCGTACCACCCGTTCCATTGCCTGTGCGTCCGCTCCGGTAATGCGCGCCAACTTTTCGGCGTTCAGCCGCTTATGCAGAACAAACTGCGTGAGATAGATAAGCCAGTCGTCGGGAAGCTCGTACAGCACGCCTGTCTGCGGGTGTTCCGGCAGGCGTATGTCCAGAATATCGGCACGGACTTGCGTGATGTTGACGAGCCATGATGTGAGAGTGACGCCCGGGTTCCCTTGCGCGACACGGAAGTAACGGTCGAACAGGCGTGCCCGCGCGAAGTCCGAAAGTGATGATTCATCCTTCTTGCCGAGCATGAACTGCATACCGCTCGCCTGATGCCTGAGCATTACCATCTGCTGCAACTGCTGCGTGCTCATCGGTGCAAGCGTGATCGTGTCGGCAATCAGGTGATCGAGCGGCTCGATGCTGCGCATCAGTTCGTATGCGGGGACTGTTGTATTGACGACGAAGAGGATGTCCTGTCCGTGCTGTTCTATCATCTTGCAGATCGTGTTGAGAACCGCTCCGCCGCCGTCACGACGCTCGAACCAGAGTTCGAGATCATGAACGAAGAGCGTGCTGTCCCGCGACAGTGATCCGATGATGTCTTCGGCGCTGCCGGTGAGACCGGTGGCCTTGCCGAGCGTGCGCGCAAGGACCCCGGGGTCGACCGACCCTTCCCGCGGCGGGAAGAGATGATAGACCGAGCTCTTTTTGAAGTGCCGTGCGCCGTTGTAGCGGGCAAAGGCTGTTTTGCCGGCGTTCCGTTCCGCAAGGATCAGGATACCGCCATGAACGCCTGCGCGATGGCGGCGCAATGCAGTGGCGAACTCCTCTTCTTCTTTCTCCCTTCTGATCCAGAACTCCGCCCCGATGCTGGACCTGCCGCTGAAGAGATTGATATAAAATTGCGGGAGATCTTTCAGAACGTCCGGGTCGGGCGAAAGCTCGTCGAGCAGATCGAGTATCCGGGATGAATCGAGCCCCTGCGGCTTTGCCGAAAGTTTCTGTGCAAGCAACACACCCTCGCGGCGGCTGTAGACGAGGCGCGCAATCTGCTTCTGGACGAACTCTTCCGCTCTGTCGCGCAGTCTTCCGAATGTGGAAATCACCTTGCCGGTCTTGTAGTCACGCAGCACGTCATTGAACTGGAGGGCGCTGCGAACGACCATGTGCGGCGCCAGCGCATCGAATGTCCGGCCGATCCGTTCGCGCATCAGTTCGGAGAATTCACGCTTGAGGGTTGCCACCTCTTCCAATTCTCCGTTCAGGTTGTCGAGGGTTTCCTTGAAGATCCGCTGCCGGGCTCCGTCCTTATCCGCCACATCAGCGTCGATGTTCTCCACCTCGAAGCGGGCGAAGTTGACATGGTCTTTCACGCTGTAGCCGATCTTGATCAGGCGTTCGGTGACATCGGTAAGACTCTTTTGCACGTGGCTGATAAGCTCTGATTCAATGTAATGCTGCGCCAGCCGGATCGCGGGGACTTCAACCGGTTCCACGGGGGCGGTTTCGTCCGGCGTATCCATGATCAGGAGACGCTCGGGGAGCGAGCGGGTGATCTCGAGGATGTCTTCATGTGCCTCGTCCAAATCGTCGAGCAGTTCAAACGACTTTTCGAACTCAAATTCGATCTTGACCTGGTCGTTTGTTCCCGCTTTGTCTTCCAGCGTTTTACCGAGCTTCACCATCGGGGAGGTGAGGTGGCTGTTGATTTGCTGCACGACGTGGGTTTCGAGTTCGTTCATTCTGTCGTGGACACGGCTGCGCAGCGAACCTATGGCGATATCGAGCATCACCTTGTCCACCACCAGCTCGATCGCCTGTGCCCACGATTCCGGAAAGTTCGCATTGGCGGCAACGGCCTGCCTGAGCCGCTTGACGGGTATGGTGCGGTGCCTCAGCCGGCGTGCGGCGTCGAACCTCTCGAGTTCGCCTGCCATCGCCGTCAGGTTCTTGTTAAACTCAAGCAGCAGACGGTGGCGGTAGAGTTCGCCCTTCCGTACAGCAGCCTGATTGAGGTTGGAGACGGCGGCGGTGTACTTTTTCGATGCCGACGCGACATCCTCTTTTGTCAGGGCTTTGGTGCCGAGATTCTGTTCAAGGCTTGATAAATGCTCGGAAAGATCGAGCATTGTCGAGCGGAGTTGTGAGAGGCTGCCCGCCGTGTCCGACTGGAATTTTTCGAGATACGCCTTGAGAAACAGATGCCGCGTCTCGAAGAGATAGTGCCGGGCGAGTTCACGGTAGGGGACGTGCCGCGCCGGGGGCCTGCCGGTGAGGCGATGGAGCATCCGCTTCCAGACCTTTATGGCCGATTCAACAACGCCGTCCTCTTTGTGAATCCGGAGCTGCCCGGCGGGGAACTCAAGCCGCAGAAGTTTCGGGAAGCGCACAATGTCCTGCTCGAGTTTCCGGGTGAACCACTTCACCCCTTCTTCAAGCTGCTCGGTCTGATGCGCAACAGTCTCGTCCTTGAGTGATCCGACGAGCTGTCTGCATCGGTAAAAATAGTCGTTCTGGATTCTGAGAAGCGCTTTCTTGCGCCGGAAGGAATCCTTGTAGCGAAGCATCTCCTCGAGTTCTTCGAACACGGTTTCGCAAATGCCTTTGAACTCTGCAATGAGCTTCCGCTCCTCGCTCACCCACAAGGCGATTGCCTGCTCGTAGAAGCGGGTCAGCTGCCGTTCGCCGTTGTCGCTGATTTTGTGCATGTCCGCCTGCACGAAGGGGGAGCTTGATGCGGGAAGCGGCGGCAGAACGATCTCCTCCCCGGCAACTTCTTCCACGTCGTGACGCGGGCGTTCAAGTCCGGCGTCGAGCTCCTCGAATTGCGACGAACCGTGTATGACAACGGCGGAGCCGAGATGCTCGAGAAGTGAATCGGTTTCCTGTAACTTCTCCATGAGATCGGGCGATGAAGCATTGGGGAATCCGAGAAGTGTGAGGTCTGTGGCGCCGCTCTCGCGTCGAATGATCTCTATGGGTGAGAGAACATCGCCGTGGTTGTTGATGACGTGTACTTCCATCGAGATGCGGTAGTCCTGCAGAATGCGGTGCAGACGGCGGGTGATTTTTTCCGAGCGCTCGCCGGTGCTGTTGATGAGCATGAGCCTGGTGCGGGCAGTCCGCCACATGGTGGAGGTGGAGATATGCCGCAACAGAGTGATGGCGAACGCGAGGTTTGCCCCGCGCCCTCCCCACCACATATCGATGGTTGTTGCCGTTCCGAAGCCGCGGTTCGTATCGTACTTCAGCAATATCACGTTCATATCCGTCTGTATTGCGGAACGGATTGCGGCCACATATTCTTCCTGCAGCCTCTCCTTCTTGCTCCACCCCATCAGCACGGTGTTGGGCTGCACGCCGGCGAAGCCGTACAGGCGGATGATGTCTTTCATGCCTTCGTAGACATCCGTTCCGGGATACCGGAATGTGTGTACGCCGGGCTCATCGGAAGGAACCTGTTCAATGCGTTGTTCGTGCGCGTTCTGAGTCTCCTGCACTTCAAAACTGCTCAAGACCCCCAGGCGTCCCGTGATTGCGCGTCCCAGTTCGTAGAGATGGGAGCGGCGATCCTTCGGGCCGCGGAAGAGAATGATGTTGGGGCGCCAGTTGCGTGTGTGCATGCCGGCCTTGCTCAGGTAATCAATACCCGATTTTACGAGTGATGCCCAAACGCCGTCCCACGCGTCGCCCGATTCGAGACGCAGCTCTTTACGTTTGAGAAGGAGGAACAGCCCGCCGAGCAGAACCGTCCCGCCGATCATCGCCAGCAGGTCAAGCTGGATCATAACGATGGCGCAGGCGGCTGTGCCGAGCAGACTCACCCAGATTGGCGCCTTGAAATCCGGCCGGAAATCGGCGCTCGTCCACGTTTCGAATGCACAGCTCAGATTGAGGAAACCGTAGGTGATGATGAAGAAAATCGACACGATGCGTGCGATGATGTCGAGTTCGCCGATCAGAATTCCCGCTTCGGCAATAACGAATGTCAGAAGCAGGGCGTTGCGGGGTTCGTTGGTGACGCCCGAGCCGCGGGCGAAGAACCGCGGCGTGATCTTGTCGAGTGCTGTTGCCTGCAGAATGCGTGGCGCGCCGAGGATGCTGCCAAGCGATGATGAGAGTGTTGCCCCCCAGACACCGGCAATGACGAGTTCGGGGACAAGCGCAATCTTCAAGAGCACGTTCGAATCGCCGGCGAGCATCTTTCCGTCAACCGTTGCCGCCAGAAACCAGGCGAGCGCTATGTACACAACAAACCCGACGGTGATGGCGGAGAGCGATCCCACGGGGATGGATTTCTTCGGGTCACGCAGATCTCCCGACATCGATACCCCCGCCTCGAATCCGGTCACCGCAGGAAAGAAGATGCCGAACAGCACCATCAAGGGCAGCGTGCCGGGGGGATTCTCGATCAGCGTTTGCGCGGGGGCGAACTCGTGCCGCCCGACCAGAATGGAAATCAACGACAACCCGATCGCCGCCATGATGATATATTGCGTGCGGATGGCAAGCGACGTGCTGATAAACGTAATGGTGGTAACTGCGATAAGGGTGATCGTGCCTGCAATCCTGATCGAGTCCTTCGTTATCTCATATCCCCAAAAACTCAGAAAGCTCTCCGCAAACCCGATGAGATAGAGGCTGACGCTGAATGAGAGACCGATGAAGAGCGCAATACCAAGCGTTCCGCCGATCGGGAGTCCGAGGCTGCGGGAGATCATATAGTACGTTCCGCCGGCCTGGACTTTCTTGTCCGTTGCGATGGATGATACGCTGATACCCGTGGTAGCCGAAATGATATGCGCAACGAGAATGATACCGATGGTGGATATCAGTCCGGCTTCCCCGACAATCATCGGCAGACGCAGGTACATTATTA
Source organism: uncultured Chitinophagales bacterium (assembly GCA_964495695.1). Classification (GTDB taxonomy): domain Bacteria; phylum Bacteroidota; class Ignavibacteria; order UBA10030; family UBA6906; genus CAADGV01. The sequence continues at coordinate 7,273 of CAZBWR010000075.1, forward strand.
CGCCGAGAATCGTCAGAATCGACGGTGTGAACACGCCGCCGAACGTGCCGAACTTCAATGGATTTGACATACGTGAAGTTTTGTTGTTTATTTGCGTGTGTTCCCTTTGCGGGAATGCAAAGACCGGAAGAAATGTCACCCATTAGGTAAGAAAAGAATTGGACTTCATCAATCCCTATGTTTTTGTCATAGGCGTTTCGGCTGTTATCATACTTTCGTACGTATTCAGCGGCATTGCCCGGCGGACGAACATTCCGAGTGTGCTGTTGCTGGTGGCGTTGGGTGTGGGGGTAGCCGAGCTGCTCGATGAGGTTCACATCGAGACCGGAACCGGGTTGTTCAAGATTCTCGAAGTCGTCGGAATGGTGGGGCTGATCATGATTGTGCTCGAGGCGGCCCTCGACCTGAAGCTGACGCACGAGGCAAGACCGCTTATTGTCCGTGCCATTCTGGTTGCTTTCGGCGGACTGATTATGACCTCTGCGGCAGTCGCCTACCTCTTGCATGCAGTGGTGGGTTTGGACCTGCACACGGCGCTCGTGTATTCCATACCGATTTCCGTCCTTAGCAGCGCTGTTGTGATTCCCAGCGTCAAACAGCTTGTTTCCGCCAAGAGGGAGTTTCTGACCTACGAAAGCACCATTTCCGATGTGCTGGGAATACTCTTTTTCAATATCGTGGTGGCGAACCGGGAGGGGGGCTCAGTTCTGGGGATTTCGCTTTCGGTTGTCGCAAACCTTGCGGCTTCGACGGCGTTGGCGCTTGTTATCAGTTTCTCTCTCGTTTACCTCCTCAGGCGGGGAGAAAACCAGGTAAAGCTCTTCGTGCTAATAGCACTTCTCGTGCTGTTGTATGCAGGGGGAAAGATGTTGAGTCTTTCATCACTGGTCATCATCCTCGTGTTCGGGCTTGTCATTAACAATGAAGAAGTGTTCTTGCGGGGGAAAATGAGGCGTTGGCTGAAGAACGGCGTTTCGTTGGAACGGGTTGTCGAAAATTTCCATGTTGTCACCCAGGAAACTTCCTTTGTTGTCCGTACACTCTTCTTCGTCATTTTCGGTATGACGCTGAACCTTGCGTCGCTGCTAAACATCAAAGTTGCCTTGCTGAGCATTGCGATCCTCGCCATGATCTATGTCCTGCGCTGGAGTACGTTGAGAGGGGCCGGACTCCAGAGCCTTGTGCCGGAACTCTATGTTGCGCCGCGCGGGCTCATCACCGTGCTTCTCTTCTTTGCAATCCCGCCGGCAATTGCAACGGAGGCTTTCGATCCGGGGATCATTCTTTTCGTCATACTCGCAACGGGGTTTGTGATGACATTCGGACTCATTGCGTACGGCAAGGAGGGGGCGTATGTCGAGAAGCTGAAGTTTGATGATTGGGATTCGCTCGACAAGGAAATCGCCGAACTGCAGCGCAAGCGGAAAGAAGTCGAACGCGATCTCATCAACTGATTTATTGTCCAAGAAGTAATCGTTGCATTATTCTTCATTCGCATCGTGATGAATGTCGAATAGCTCTACATCACTCCGCATATTCCCACTTCTGTTTTTCTTTTTCCCAAAGTTGGGAGAGACCTTATTCTCCCGCACACCACTTCCCGCAATCTGAAGCGATATTCAACGCGATCACGGGCATGCACTTTGCCGCGAATTCAAGAGGCAGATCCCTGCACATGTCACCTCTAGGAGCGACCCGTGAAAGCAAACGCACACAGCATCCGCAGCCGTAAGACGCATCATCATCCCCTGTTTGGCCGCGATCTACTATCTATTGATGACCTTGGTACTGACGACATTGTCCGGCTGTTCCAACTGACTGCACGCATCAAGACGCAGCCGTGGAAATACCGGAAATCCCTTGACGGCAAAATCATGGCGCTGATCTTTGAGAAGCCGTCCTTACGCACCCGCACGACATTCGATGTCGGCATCAAGCAGCTCGGCGGCGACTCGGTTTATCTCTCGCCACTGGAGATCAATCTCGGCAAGCGCGAGTCCGTGTACGACGTGGCAAAGAATCTTGAGCGGATGGTTGACGGCGTTATGATCAGGACGTTCGGCCATGAGATTTGCACGGAGTTCGCACGCCACTGCGGAAAGCCCGTCATCAACGGATTGACGGACTTCGAACACCCCTGTCAGGCGCTGGCGGACTTCTTTACGATTCTGGAAATCAAGAAAGACCTCAGTTCGTTGAAGCTCAGCTACATCGGTGACGGAAATAATGTGGCGCACTCGCTTGTTCTCACCGCCGCCAAACTCGGCACAACGATGTATATCGCCACGCCGGACCATTTCCAGCCATCGGAGGAGATCATCAGCCGCGCCCGGGAGATTGCAGCAACGACGGGTGCGACAATTGTCGTCGAGCGGGATCCGGTTGACGCCGCCGAAAAGGCTGACATCATCTACACCGATACGTGGATCAGCATGGGACAGGAGAAGGAGGCGGAGGAGAGGCGGAAGATTTTCCTGCCGTATCAAGTGAATCGTGAACTCTTCTCGCATGCGAAGCAGGATGCGTTGTTCATGCACTGCCTGCCCGCTCACCGGGGAGAGGAAGTGTTGGATGAGGTGATCGATTCGGCAAACTCGGTTGTATTCCAGGAGGCGGAAAACCGCCTGCATATCGAAAAGGCAATCATGCTTGAGATGTTGGGAGACTGAAACAATGTCACGACTTGTGCTGCTTGCAGTCGGGGGAAACGCACTGATGCGGAGCGGCGAGCGGGGGCTCGCCGAGCATCAGTTTGCACATGCGCTGGAAACGGCAGCAGCCGTGGTGAGGCTTATTCGCGCGGGGTACCGCGTCGTGCTGACGCACGGCAACGCTCCCCAGATCGGCGCGGCATTGACACGCTCGGACCTTGCAGCGGCCCACGCATACCGCATGCCGTATGATTGCTGCGTTGCCGCCACGCAGGGCGAAATAGGGTACGTGTTGCAGTATGCCCTCTGGCAGATGTTGCAGAAAGAAGGTCTGCATGTTCCGGTGGTTTCATTGATCACGCAGGTAAGAGTGGACAAGGACGACCCTGCGTTTCACCGGCCCACAAAACCTATCGGCCAGTCGCTTTCCGAGGATGAAGCCACGGCATTGCAGGAATCGCTCGGATGGTCTTTCCGCAAGGATGCCCGCGGACGGTATCGACGCATTGTCCCGTCACCGGAGCCGCGCGAAATCATTGAGCTCGATGCAATCCGCGCCTGCGTTGACCGCGGGCTTGTGGTGATTGCCGCCGGTGGTGGCGGAATTCCGGTGTTTAATGACCACGACATCTCCAAGGGGGTTGAGGCGGTGATCGACAAGGATCTGACTTCGGCGATTCTCGCAAGCCAGCTCAAGGCGGATTGTTTTGTGATAGCCACCGGAGAACCGTTTGTATTCATTGACTACGGCAAGCCGACACAGCGCGCCATCACACATTTGTCTGTTGAAGACTGTGCGCGTCTGATGTCCCAGGGGCAATTTCCTGAAGGAAGCATGAGTCCGAAAATCCGGGCGGCAACGCTCTATCTCGAACGGGGAGGCAGCGAGGCAATCATAACCGACATTGACCATGTGGAAGAGGCCCTGAGCGGCGAGGCGGGCACACACATTATGCTGAACGAAGAGATGGAAGTCTTCGATTGGCCGTAAACGAATCCCGGTGATATCACCAGAACACGGATAAACATAGGAGACGCAGCATGGCACGCACACGAGTACTCATCATGGGAGCCGCGGGACGGGACTTCCACAATTTCAACACGGTGTTCAGGGAGAACAAGAAGTTTGAGGTTGTCGCGTTTACGGCAACGCAAATCCCGAACATCGATGGAAGAAAATACCCGGCAAAACTTGCCGGCGAGCTTTACCCAAAGGGAATTCCCATCTACCCCGAATCGGATCTACCCCGTCTCATCGGTGAGCTCCGGGTCGATGAGGTCGTGTTCGCGTATTCCGATGTCAGCTTCCAGTACGTCATGGACAAAGCGTCGCTCGTGATGTCGCTCGGCGCAGACTTCAAACTGCTCGGCACACAACATACAATGATCAAATCAAAAGTTCCTGTTATTGCCATTGTCGCTGCGCGCACGGGCTCTGGCAAGAGCCAGACTTCACGCCGGGTGTGTGGCTATCTCCGCAGTGTCGGGAAGCAGGTTGTTGCCATACGTCACCCGATGCCGTACGGCGATCTCGTGAAGCAGAAAGTCCAGCGGTACGCTTCTCTTGAGGACCTCAAGCGGCACAAATGCACGATCGAGGAGATGGAGGAATACGAGCCGCATATCGTCGAAGGGACGATCATCTACGCCGGCGTTGACTATGCGGCGATACTGAAAGAAGCTGAGAAAGAAGCAGATGTGATCATCTGGGATGGCGGCAACAATGACATGCCGTTCTTCAAGCCTGATCTGACTATCACCGTCGTGGACCCGCACAGACCGGGGCACGAGATCAGTTACTATCCCGGCGAAACGAACGTCCGCATTGCCGATGTGATCGTGGTGAACAAGGTCGATTCCGCCCATCTCGAGAACATCGAGCGGGTGATTCAGAATGTCACGGCCATCAATCCGCATGCAACAATTGTTCGGGCTGCATCTCCTATTACGGTCGAAGACCCCGAAGTGATCAGGGGCAAGCGGGTGCTGGTGATAGAAGACGGCCCGACGCTGACTCACGGAGAAATGACGTTCGGCGCGGGAGTGCTTGCTGCGAGAAACTTCGGAGCGAAGGAGATTATCGATCCTCGTCCCTATGCCGTTCGTTCAATTGCCGAAACGTACGAAAAGTATCCTGCCACCGGGACCCTCCTTCCTGCGATGGGGTACGGCGATCAGCAGCTGAAGGATCTTGAGACTACCATCAACCATACGCCGTGCGATGCCGTTGTTATAGGCACACCCATCGATCTCAGGCGAGTTATTCACATCAGGAAACCCTCTGTGCGTGTGCAGTATTCGCTTGAAGAAACCACAAAACCCGACCTGGAGGATGTGCTTATCAAGTTCCTGCACAAAGAGCGAGCGCATTCCTTCCACCGGAAGGGAAATGTGGCAATGCAGGACTGAGCTATTCGAGTGCTATCTTGAATGCCGGCTCCGTAAGGGGCCGGCTTTGTTTTGGGAGGGTTAGGAGAGTCCCATCTTCTTGTCGAGAGAGTACTTGCCTGCACCGAGCAGCAACAGGGCTATAAACGCGATGCCCACCTCAATGGGATGTGCGCTACCTCCGAGAAGTGACCCTGTTCTTGCATACGTGCTGAGCGTGGCGATGAACATCACGAAAATGAGCATGGCGCTGACCGGTCGGACGAGGAGCCCGACGCAGAGAAGAATCCCGCCAAAGAACTCTGTTCCTGCGGCCATGAGTCCCCAGAACTGCGGGGCGAACTCGATGCCGATGTTCTTCATCGGGTTGCCTACTGCCGTCCATCGGTCGGGTCCGCCCGAGAGTTTCGGCCATCCGTGTGCGACAATGAACATGAAACCGAGTCCCACCCTGAGCACGAGCGGAGCAAGATGACTGAATGCATTGAGGGATTTGAACATGATGACCGTGAGAATAGAGTTAGGGATGGATGATGTATTTCCACTCAGAACTTCAAAGAAGTATGGGAAGTTCCGAGCTTTTGTCATTCCGATTCGCGGGCATTTGTCGCAAGAACTAGGGTTGGCTTGACTCCCGGAGGTCAGATGCTATTGTCATGATTCTGCATGATTACTGTAGGGACGTTCTGGTGAACGCCCCTACTCAGAACGGCGTCAAGGTCTCTGGCCTTCACGATCAAGCAGCCGGATTCAATCCTGCCGGACCGCATTCCCCGGGCCGTGTCAATGAACTCCTTTGGATATGACCCGGGGTATCAACCGCATCGTCTAATACATCACTCCACCTCCCGCCACCATGTTCAGACCGAAGAGACTGGCGAATCCGTGCGGCAAAAGTCAGTTCTGCACTTCACATCATGGTCCGCCGTATTTCAGCCGACGCAAGTCAATGTCCTTTTGCCAAAGAAACACCCGCCGCTTGACCACAAACAAGTTGTTAAACTCGTCGGGAATCGGGGCGATCGTATCAGACGGACTAAGCGCGTTCACAATCAAATGAATTTCGTTTGAGTGCCTCACAACCAGGACATTTTTTCCGCTGATGGCTTTCAGATCCGTGATGAGCTGGTTCGTGTTCGTAACCGGAATAATGACTGGCGTGACACTGAAGAGCGTTGCCGTTGGCGCTGCTGTTTGCTGAGTCCGTTGCTTGTCACTGACGAATATACGATTGATGTGTTTGGTGGAAAGAGTGTCAGCCAGGATTTGCGCCCTCTGGAACCCAGCGGCGTTGAGTGGTGAGTCGTCGGTGCTATTCAACTTCTCAGCGTGCCGCACAACGTAGTAGTACGTCGTGCTGCATGAAGCGAGGCAAAGTGAAAGCAGGCAGAAGACAACCGGGCGTAAGGTTCTCATGGCTCACCTTTCTACTTCATCTTTTCCAATTCTTCATCAACGCGTTTCAGATAGTAGTTGCGAATCTTCTCCACATCCACGAGCTGCTTCCGGAAATCCTGCAGAACCTGTCGTGCCTCATCCTTCCTGTTGAGTTTGGCGAGCGATGCTGCAAGTGTGCTGGCGGCTTTCGACTGATAGTAAAACTGGAAATCCTTGTCTTTCAGCTCCTGCAGAATCTCGATTGCCTTCGGCAGGTCGGCGGGCCTCGGCTTTTTCGAAACGAAATTCCGCGCAGGCACGGAGAGGTTCTTTGCTACTGCATACCGGACATAATGAGTAATGACTGATGTCGGATGTTTGCTAATGAGCGCATCAATGTGCTTCTTCGCCTCCGCCAGTTCGTCGCCCCCTTCGAGCATCAGGAAGAGGCCGACCTCGGGATTGTCGAGAATGAGTTTTGCCTGCTCGCGTTCGGCGTCATTCGCAGCGGCACGTACACGAATCTCCAATGTGTTGGACCGTGAATCCTTGTGACGGGCAACAACGGTGTACTTTCCGGCTTTCGGAAATGAATAGCCGTTGCCGCCATAAAAAATCCTGGCACCACCAGACACTGTCTCGTCCTTTCCCAGCGTAATTGACCGGCCCGGGTCGACCACGAAGAGCGGATTGAATGCCGTCGTCTGTCCATCGGGATTCGTGATCATATATTGGAGAAAATCAACCTCGGGTCCCAGATCCGGGCTCAGCGTGAGCGGCTCCTGACCCGTGTTTTTCACCGACACGAGCACGACAACCGGCTCGCCCAGTTTGAATTCGTTTTTTTCTGCTGCAAGCCGTATCTCAATCGCGCCCGACGCGGTTTGTACCATGGCAAAGCACAACACCGCACACAATGCCATCATGGGGAGTTGCTCAATTGTTTTCATCGTGGCTATCTCCTTTTATAGGTAAGATCGTTCAATGCAAATTGTTACATGATCGCCCCGACCCGAAAGCCTCTCCTGCGGGCCGCACGGCGTTCAGTGTGTGCGTGCCAAGGTGCGTGCAGCTGATATTGGAAAAATTGAACGACCAGGTAGTCGCATTGATATTGTTCGTTGGATTCATGAATGTTGTGGTGCCATCGCCATCGCCGTGCAACAGGTTGAAACCGTGTCCCGCCTCGTGGATGGTCGTTCGCAGGTAGCGCTCTTCACGCTGGTTGACATCAACGTTGTTGCGGAAGACAGCAAACCCCATGCGTCGTTCTGCGTTCGGAAGCGAAGGCACGCTCCCGGTGTTCATGAACATGATGCCGCGATTAGCATCGACATCGGTTGTGAGAAACGCGCCGTGCATGTAAGTTTCATTCGCAGGAACGTTCGCGTTCGCTTGCCAGAAGCTGTACAGGTCGGCATTCGTGAATGCGGCGCCGGATTCCGGGTCGGCAATTGCAAGGTCGCCATGCGACAGCTCGATGATCCAGCCGCACGCGTTGTATGAGCGACGCAGGGTGTTGATCGTGTTGTTGCGGAGAATGTAATAATTCGGAACCGGGATGCCGTCGATGGCATCGAACTCCATTTGAGAAATGCGCGAGGGAATGGTGATGTTGAGTGTGTTGGAGTTCAGGTTATTGGGATTTCGAACCTGCAGTGCATGGTTCGTACCGGGCAAGAGAGCGGACGCGGGGGTACAGACAATAACATTGTCCACGAAGTCGAACGGGATGTCGCGGAGTGGGAGAGAACTTCCCACATAGCTTTGCACTTCCACTCCGTCGACAAACACCTTCGAAAGTGTATTGAAACCTGTTCCGAACACCGTGATCTCCTTCCCTTCACGCGTTCCCACCTCGAACCCCTGCAACGCCGGTGTCGGCACTGTGCCGGCGCCCGTAACCTGAAACGCAACCGCTCCCGTTGTCTGGCCATCTGACCGCACTTGCACATTCTTGCTGCCGGTTGTCGCGGTGAAGGGAACTGTGAAGCGCAGGCGCTTGCCGATTCCCAAATGACCCGCGTTCCGCGTTTCCTGGTCCGCGCCATCGAAGACAACGAGGCCGCCGAGTCCGCCGCCAGAGAAGGTGACCTCGACGATCGTTCCCTGAGGTCCCGACGCAGGATTGATAGAAACAATCTGCGGTTGCGGGCATGTGCAGCCGTGCAAGTAGAATGCAAGGCTGAGCGCGAGTGCCGACCGCGTCAGTACAGCGAAGGTGTTCATGGTGTTTCTCCTCTTATGGTTTTTGATTCTCCCCAGTGATTGCGAGAAGACGCTTTCCCGCGCTGCTGAACGGCCGAAAGCGATACAGCAAAAACAAACCGCCTGCTCCGGCGGCAGCCAGAGAAAAGACCTGTGACACATTGAGTTGCGGAATCAAGGATGACATCGGCTCGTCGCGAAAGAACTCGAGCATGAAGCGGAGAATGCCGTAACTCACGCAGAAGAGTCCGAACGTCACTCCTTCACGATGGCGGTACTTTTTCCAGACCCATGACATGAGAATGAAAAGGAGAAGTCCGTTCAGTGAAAGGTAGAGTTGGTTGGGATGAACCGGTGCCGAGAGCGGGGCGGTGTAGCTGATGAGCCCGTCATGCACGTGCGCAGCGAACGGAATGCTGCCGGAAGGATATTGTATTGCCCACGGCACGTTGGTGAGTTTTCCGTAATCGTCGCCGTTGAGGAGACAACTCCAACGACCGATAAACGGACCCAGGCCGAGGACCGAGCCGAGCACATCGAGTGAGGGAAGCGGGGACGTGCCATTGCGATGGGCGTAAAAAACCAAGCCGATAATTGCACCGCCGTACGCGCCCCATGACATCGTGCCGCCGGGCGCGAGCAGATGTGAAGGAAGTAGGATGTAACTCTGGATGTGAGCAGCGACGTAGATCAGCTTCGCGCCGATAAACGCCCCAATGGAACCTGCAAGTACTGAAGAGAGCGCTGTTCGTGCGTCCGCACCTGTGAGGCGCAACCGCCTGACATAAACGATCGCGCAGACCAGAATCGTGAGTGGATAGACTAGCGAGGGATCCGGAATAACCCAGTCGAAAGCGGTTGTGCCAACGTACTGATTCAGGGAATCAAGGAGCCTTGGTCGCATTTTCTACTTCGCCTCAGGTCTTCCCCCCGTGAATGATGGGCTATTATAGGGTTTTCTATTCGTTGTGTCAAGGGCTCAGATTCCACGAATATACCCCTTTAATATCTCATTGTTATCGCTCAGCAGAAATGTCAGGCAGCCCGACGGAGAGAGAAGAGTTATGAAGAGACTGTTCTCGGCGGAGCAAGTTGACTCATGGCAACAAGGGAAAATAAAAAGCGGGAGGACTCGTGACGTTCCTCCCGCAACATATGGTGGCGGCCAAAATCCCCTTATGTCAATGACAAGGCCTGACGACCTAGAATGATCTTCTTCCTCCGCGTCCGCCCCCGCCATAGCCTCCTCCACCGCCGCGGTTACCTCCACCTCCACCTCCACCGTACCGCCCCCCACTGCGGCGACCACCGCCCGAATCGGATTTCGGCCGTGCTTCATTGACCGTAATCTTCTGACCCATCAATTCCGTGCCATTGAGCGCCTCGATCGCAGCCTGCCCTTCAGACTTCTTGGACATTTCAACGAAGCCGAAGCCCTTGGATTCGTTCGTAAACTTGTCCGTTATGATTTTTACGGACATGAGCTTGCCAAATGGCTCGAAAAGGGGACGGAGATCGTCTTCGCCCGCCTGGCGGGGCAGATTCCCGACAAAAATGTTCATGGGAAGTTCCTTTCATTAGGTTTTTGATAAAGAGGAGCATCCCTGTGCTCATGCGCCCTGCGAACTCGTTGTGGAGTTGAATGCAGGCGAGGAATGTTCAAAAGCTAACCACATAGTACGAAGAAAATCGGTGAATTGTCCAGTTAAAATGTACTATTTC
>CAZBWR010000076.1:0-2655 GCA_964495695.1 uncultured Chitinophagales bacterium
AGGCGCGTTTCCTTCTTGTTCTTCGCGGGGCAGATGTCCACGCAAATGCCGCAGCCGGTGCAGTCTTCGGGGGCGACCTGCACTGTGTACTTCATCCCCTTGTACTCAACCCCTTTGTAGTCCATCGACTTGAATGAATCCGGGGCCCCGGCGAGTTCCTTGCCGTCGTACACTTTCACGCGGATGGCGGCATGCGGACAGACGATTGCGCATTTGTTGCATTGAATGCAGGTCCCCGTTTCGTCCCAGATCGGGATTTCGAGCGCGATGTTTCGCTTCTCCCATTGCGCAGTGCCGGTGGGGAATGTGCCGTCTTTCGGGAATGCGCTGACCGGCAATGCATCGCCGAATCCGGCAATGATTCCCGCCGTCACACTCTTCACAAAGTCAGGGGCTTTTTCCGACACTACCGGCGGCATCTCAATCGTGCTGGTGACACTTGCCGGGATCTTTACCTCAAACAGATTGGCAAGTGTCTGATCGACCGCGGCGTAATTTTGCTGAACGATCTGGTCGCCCTTCCTGCCGTAGGTTTTCTTGATGGAGTTCTTGATTGCAGCTATCGCTTCATCCTTCGGCAGTACGCCGGAGATGGCAAAGAAGCATGTCTGCATGATCGTGTTGACGCGTGCCCCCATGCCGGTCGCTTGCGCCACTTTGTAGCCGTCGATCACATAGAGCTTGATCTTTTTTTCGATGATCTGCTTCTGGATGTGGATCGGCAGTTGATCCCACACCTGATCGGGACCGTAAAAACTATTGAGCAGGAACGTCGCTCCCGGAATGGCATTCTTCAAAACATCATATTTTTCAAGGAAGAACCACTGGTGGCAGGCTACAAAGTTTGCTTCGGTGATGAGATATGTGGAACGGATAGGCCGCGGACCGAAACGTAAGTGTGAGGTCGTGGTCGAGCCCGATTTTTTCGAGTCGTACACGAAGTAGCCCTGCGCGTAGTTGTCCGTATCTTCGCCGATGATTTTGATCGAGTTCTTGTTCGCCCCCACCGTGCCGTCGGCGCCGAGGCCGTAGAACATTGCCCGTACGACGTCATCCGGTTCCGTGCTGAATGTGGCGTCGTAATCAAGACTCGTGAACGTCACGTCATCGTTGATCCCGATGGTGAAGTGGTTCTTCGGGTTTTCTTTCTTCAGTTCGTCATAAACGGCTTTGACCATCGCCGGCGTAAATTCCTTGGACGAAAGTCCGTACCGTCCGCCGATGATTTTGGGGAAGGCGAAGGGGAGCGAGTTGTTGATGAACATCTCGGTGATTGCCGTCAGCACATCCTGATACATCGGCTCGCCCGATGCGCCGGGTTCCTTCGTGCGGTCGAGAACGGCGATCTGCTTAACGGACTTCGGCAACGCTTCAATGAAGCGTTTTGTGTCGAACGGCCTGAAGAGGCGGACTTTAAGAATGCCGAGGTTTTCACCCTTCTTGTTCAGGAAGTCAACCGTCTCTTCGGCTGTTTCTGCCCCTGATCCCATGATAATGATGACACGTTCGGCGGTCGGCGATCCATAGTAGTCGAACAGCTTGTACTTGCGCCCGACGACCGTGGCGAATTTATCCATTGCCTTCTGAACAAGATCCGGGAACGCATTGTAGAACGGGTTCACGGTCTCGCGGGCCTGGAAGAAAACGTCGGGGTTCTGTGCTGTGCCGCGGAGAACGGGGTGGTCGGGACTCAGCGCCCGCTCCCGGTGCTTGCGGATCAGTTCGTCATCGATCATTGCGCGCATGTCTTCATCGGTGAGTTGCTCGATCTTCATCACCTCATGCGACGTCCGGAAGCCGTCGAAGAAATGCAGAACAGGCATGCGTCCTTCCAGTGTGGCGGCCTGCGCAATCAACGCCATGTCCATCACTTCTTGCACGGAATTGGATGCGAGCATTGCAAACCCCGTTTGCCGCGCCATCATCACATCACTGTGATCGCCGAAGATTGAGAGTGCATGCGATGCAACCGTTCTCGCGGAGACGTGAAATACGGTCGACGTCAACTCGCCGGCAATCTTCAGCATGTTTGGCAGCATCAGCAGCAATCCCTGTGATGCGGTGAACGTGGTGGAGAGTGCGCCGGTTTGCAGCGCGCCGTGAATCGCTCCCGCTGCGCCTCCTTCGCTTTGCATTTCTGTGACCGAAGGAACCGTTCCCCACAAATTCTTTTTTCCGTTCGCCGACCATTCGTCAGCCCATTCGCCCATGTTGGACGACGGAGTGATGGGGTAAATACAGATAACTTCGTTCAGTTTGTGAGCTACGTATGCGGCGGCTTCGTTACCGTCGATAGTGACTTTTTCGCGCTTCATTGTCGGGGTGCCTCGAGAAGTAAGTGATTATCGTTGCTATTCCAGCAGAATGAACCTGTTGGTGTTTTGCGAAATACGTGCCACCCGATATTGCGATAAATGATTGATTTTAGGGGATTTCCGGCGGGCAAATTCCAAGATTTGGGAAATATGGAGGGCAATTTTCAATCATGAGAAGGTTGGGTATGATTTGCCGGAATGACTTGACTCTTGACGCAATCCGGAGTACTATTCCCTCAGGCAGCGGGGAGCTGCCATAACCGCAACCATTCAAGCAAGGAGGGATCATGAAACTTCTCGTCGCTTCGGTTGGCATGTCGTTGGAAAGCTTCGTCGTCAA
>CAZBWR010000076.1:2755-6765 GCA_964495695.1 uncultured Chitinophagales bacterium
CCGGGCAAAGGAATTGAAACCGGGAGAGCGGTGAATATGGCGGGTATGCATCGAGCGCCGAAACCGGCAAACGGCCTCACGTCAGACACGGCGCGCAAACAGCATCATCTGCAACAGTATGGAGGAAGGGGACACTGAAACGGTTTTGGCGGAAAGAAAGAAGGTCAGCGGAAGCCGCAGTGGCTTCCGCTTTTTCTATGGGGGTGATGGGCTACCTCTTCATGAACGCGTAGTTCATCATCTTGTAGGCCAGCCGTGCTGCTGTCAGATCAGGGTGATGGACCCCTTTGGCAGGGGCCAGTTCCACAACATCAAACCCGACGATGTTCTTCTCTTCCCCGATGCGGCGCAGCAATTGCATCGTTTCCGCCCAATAGAGTCCGTTCGGCTCTGGCGTTCCGGTGCTGGGCATGATCGAGGGATCAAATCCGTCCACGTCAAAGGTAATGTAGACATCCTTGGCAAGCGCGTCGAGCACGCCGTCGCTCCAATTGAAACCCGAACGCATTGCGTGCGCATAGAACGTTCTCACACCGCGCTCTTTTATGAACCGCGCCTCTTCAATGCATTGCGCCCTGATGCCGACCTGCACAACCCGCCGGGGATCCATCATCTCGCAGACGCGTGCCATGACAGAGGCGTGACTGTACTTGCTTCCCTGATAGGAATCACGTAAATCCGAGTGCGCATCGAACTGCAGCACGGACATGGTAGGATATTGCCTGAGATGAGCGGCAACGGTTGCCTGTGTGATGGTGTGTTCGCCGCCGAGCGTGACAACGAACTTCCCGGCTTTGTGCAGTTGTTCGATCTGTTCCTGAATCATCTTCATCGCCTTCGCATCCGAGGCCTTGCCGAAGGCAATCGGGGCAAGTGTTGCAATGCCGACATCGTTGCATAATTCGCGGTCAAGCTCGTCGTCGTAGAACTCGACATATTGCGACGCGGCAATGATTCCCTTCGGGCCGTTCTTCGTTCCGCCGCCGTAGCTTACCGTATGTTCGTACGGGGCCTGCACGACGGCGATGCGTGAGCCTTCGAACGACGAAATCTCCTTGTCGATGGCGAGAAAATTCTGCTTAATGCCGAGGGTTGTGAATGTTTTAGTGGATTTTTTCATGGCGATGTGATGATTATGAGTGATACAATGCGTGAAAATATAGATGAAGCGTGAGCGAGATGCAACCGCCCGGCTTCCCCTCGGCTGACGGCCAAGACATCGCTGGATCCTCCAGCTTGTCATCCCGAAGTCCCGATAGGGACGAGGGATCTGACTCATAGCCTGACCTCCTCGGCTGTCAGGCAACCCGTATCATCCGAGCGCCGTGACAGAACCGTGCCGGAAGACATCGCCGCAGTTTCCAGCATCCCGCTAAATGCTCTGGCGACGTGTCCGATGAATATCAAACCTTGATTCTGCCATGATTTTGGAGTAAGTTCATCATAGCGGCAGTCACATCAGCATCGTTCCTCAAACTCCCCGAATGAATCTTCCCAGATACACATATGTAGTGCTCTTATTTGGCGCATTAGCCTGGTGTGCAGGCATTGTAGCCGCGCCGCTGCTTGCAGGCAGTTCAGCAGGGAATACGCTCTATCAATCATTCCATCAGATTTGTCATCAGCTGCCAGAGCGCTCGTTTCATTTTGCGGGAGAGAAGCTGGGCGTCTGTGCCCGATGCTCATCCATTTATTTTGCGTTTCTCGTCGGCCTTGCTGTCTATCCGTTCTTCAAGTCTCTTGACGATGTCAGAACCCCCGGCCGTGTGTTCCTGTTCGCAGCAATGGCTCCGATGCTGATTGACGTTGGACTCAGCGTGCTTAACATCCATGAGTCGAGTCTCGTCACCCGGGCAATTACCGGGTCCGTATTCGGATTCGTGATTCCCTTCATTATTCTACCAACAGGTATTGAAGCAGTCCAGCAACTTCTGAAACAACCCACCATCATAAAACAGTAGAAAGGATCTCCCCGATGCAAGAAAAACCCAGTATGCTCATGCCGGCGCTCTACGGCGGGATTATCATGGCGGTGATTGGTGCCGTGCCGGGGCTGAACTTGATTAACTGCTTGTGCTGCGCCGGTGTAATGCTCGGCGGATTTATGGCAGTCTACTTTTACAAGAAAGAACTCACGCCGGAAATGCCCCCGTTGCAAAGCAGCGACGGGCTTCAGCTCGGCGCGCTCGCCGGCGTGTTCGGCGGCGTTATTGGCGCGATTCTCTCTGTTCTGATCATCCAAGTGGCAGGGAACGTCGGCGGCGAGTTCATGCTGCAGTTCATGGAGCGCTTCCGTGACAGCATGCCCCCGGAATCATGGGATGAAATGGAGCGCGGGATCAGGGAGGGAGGCATGTCGTTCTTCCAGCTCTTTATCAGTCTTGTTGTCAGCGTCATTTTTGGACTTCTGGGCGGACTCATCGGCTATCAGGTGCTGAAGCCGAAACAGCAAATGATGAACATGCCACCTCCACAGATGCCCCGATGAGGCCTCTCTTTGTTCTCGCGTTTTCCATCGGAGCCGCTCTTACGAGCGGCTTCGGTCAATCTGCACCGACGGCAATTGTATGCGGGACGTTGATTGACGTAGCGAACGGTAAGAGTGTCCCGAATGCAGTGATTGTTGTTGAAGGCAACCGCATCACATCGATCAGGAATAAAATCCCGGATGGTGCCGCTGTCATTGATCTTTCGGACGCGACGGTATTGCCCGGATTGTTCGATCTGCACTGTCACATCCTCGATAACACCGAGGGAGGGACGAGAGGCTCGGCTGCTGATAATGCGCTGAGCGGCATCCGCAACGCAGACAAAGTGCTGCTCTCGGGTTTCACGACAATCAGAGATCCGGGAGGCGGCGGGCCGAATTATGCCAGCTGTTCCGTGCGCGATGCAATCAACCGCGGATGGTTCCCGGGTCCCCGCATGCAAGTTGCCGGAAGGTTCTACTCCATCACCGGCGGCCACGGCGATAACAACCTCTTTGCCCCCGAGCGTGAAAGCGAGTACGACAATATCGTCAACGGGCCCGAGCAGATACGCAAGGCAGTCCGGCGCGACTTGAAGTACGGCTGCGATTGGATCAAGCTGTACGCCACCGGCGGGTTCTTCTCCGCGGGAGATGATCCGACGCAGCAACATTTCTCCGACGAGGAGATGAAGATGGCGGTTGATGAAGCTTCGCGTCAGGGGAAGTTTGTTGCCGCGCACGCGCATGGTGCGCAAGGAATCAAAGGGGCGGTCAAGGCAGGCGTCAGAACGATTGAGCACGCGACGTTCATTGATGACGAGGGAATTGAACTGATGCGCAAGGCGGGCGCATTCATCGTCCCGACGATGCGCACGATTGAAATACTCGCCGAAGATCCGGGGCCACGCGCCTCCGCCGGTCGCCGCAAAGCGTACGAGCTGTCAAAAAAGCATTTCAACACGATGCTGGCAAACATCGGCAAGGCATCAAAGAGAGGGGTGAAGATAGCATTCGGGAGCGATATGGTTTCCGTCCCGCACGGACTCGCTGCGCAGGAGTTCCGGCTGCACGTTCTCGCCGGGCGCTCGCCCATGGAGGCAATCCGCTCGGCGACAATCGTTTCCGCTGAGGCGCTCAACGTTCATCACGAGACCGGAAGCATTGAACCGGGCAAGCTGGCGGATATTGTCGCCGTGCGGGGAAACCCTCTCGATGACATCACGCTTCTCGAGAATATCTCTTTCGTGATGAAGGATGGCAAGGTCTACAAGAATGTTCCCGCACAGTAGCCCGGCGTATTGGCTTTCCGGCGACATTTTGTAGATTAGAAATGTACCTTGAAAGGAGGATCTATGCCGGAACGCAAAGTGGTGATTGCGACATTCGAAAACGAACTCGATGCCAAGATCGTGATTGATCATCTTGAGGCCGCGGGCATATCCGCCGCGCTGATCAAGGACGATGCGGGGGGGATGTTGCCGCCGTTGCAGCTAAGCCGTGGCGTGCGTGTTCTCGTCCCCGAAAGCCAGCAACAGCAGGC
>CAZBWR010000076.1:6865-13988 GCA_964495695.1 uncultured Chitinophagales bacterium
GAGTCCGACACTACGGAAGAGTAGCGTCATTCCATGCCGAAGCGAAGCGAAAAAGGCTCCGGGGACTTTGACGTCGTCGTTGTCAGCGGGGCGGGGATTGATACGAATATCTATCTTTCCGGCGGCGACATTGATTTTGCGGTCGAGGCGAACTTTACGCAGAACATTGACTACCTCGGACAGGCGGGAGGGTACAGCAGCCGCGGCTTTACGCAGCTCGGCAAGCGCGTTGCACTGATTGATGTTGTGGGGGATGATTACCACGGGGAATTTATCCGTCGGCAACTCGAGCGCGACGGCATCGACATCTCAGCAGTCGAGACCCATCCCTCCGGCACGCGGCGGAGCGTGAATTTCATGTACGCAGACGGCAGACGCAAGAACTTCTACGACGCAAAAGGGGCGAGGGAGATCGTTTTTGACATTCCGCGGTGCAGAAACATTCTCAGCCGGACACGGCTTGCGCATTTTAACATTATCAATTTCTCCCGCCATTTGCTCCCGGTTGCAAAGGAACTTGGTGTAACGGTGTCCTGCGATCTGCAGGATGTGGTCTCGCCCGACGACGCCTACCGGGCGGACTACATCCGTCATGCCGACATTCTTTTCTTCTCCTCCGTCAATCATCCCGACCCGAGGCCTGTAATGGAGACATTCTTCAGGCAATCGCCCGCTTCAATAATCGTCTGTGGCATGGGAGCGGATGGTTGCGGCGTCGGGACGCGTGACGGCTTTGCCCGTTTCCCGCCGCTTGACCTTTTCGGTCCTGTGGTTGATACGAACGGTGCCGGAGATGCGCTTGCGGTCGGGTTTCTTTGCAGCTATTTCATGGACGGCTTTTCGATTGAAGATTCGGCATTGCGAGGTCAAATTGCAGCCCGCTTCACATGTACGATCAAGGCAAGTTCATCACACCTGATCTCGCGACGGGTGCTGGACGAAGCATATGATGCATGCCGCAAACTTCGGGAGGGAGATTGATTTTCTAATTCATCTTCTCTAACTTAACACAGCCTTACCCGACTATCCCCACTGAACCCATTATCAAAGGAGTCGCCTACTTGCACAGGGAAATCCACCACTGGTACAGCCCGAATTTGAACAAGGAAATGGAGGTCGCGGTGTACGGGCATTACGGATTTGCTTTGCTGATGTTCCCGACCGCCGCTGCCGATTATCTCGAGTACGAGCGGTTCCAGCTTATCGACTCCATTGCGCAGTTTATAGACGGCGGTAAAGTCAAAGTCTTTTCCATCAACAGCATCAATAACGAGAGCTGGTTGAATGATCACATTCCGCCGCCGTACAGGGCAATCCGTCATCAACAGTTCAATCAGTATGTTGTGGAGGAGGTTGTTCCCTTCATCCGGAGCAAAACGAGCCATGACACACCGATCGTTACTTCCGGGGCAAGCTTTGGCGCGCTGCACGCAGCGAACATGCTTTTTCGCCGCCCCGATATCTTCGACGGCACGATTGCGATGAGCGGCACGTATGACTTGAAATCCTACACGAACGGTTATTACGACGATAACTGCTATTTCAATTCACCCGTCGATTATCTTCCCAATCTCAATGACGAGTATCTTCTGAACCACCTGCGTGCCAAGCGACATATCTACATCCTGAGCGGGCAGGGGGATTACGAAGCGCCGGAGCGGTCGGTGCAACTCGGAAGAGTTCTCGATGCAAAGGGTATTCCTCACTTTGTGGATTTGTGGGGACACGATATCCCCCACGAGTGGTGGGTGTGGCGAAAGATGTTGCCGCATGTTTTAGGGACGCATTTTTGATCGGCCGGTGGGCGCGCCGGCTTGCAGTTACACATAATTCACCCATGCCTTCCCCGCTCCCCTCGCGGTCAATTGGGGTTTCCTTGTTTTTCTGAATAACTTTGCAATCGTATGAAAGTTCCGAGGGAAGATTCTTCTGATTCGATGTTCGAACGTGTGTTCCGCAAGGGACCATTGCCGATGTTTCTTGTCGAGGCCGAATCAGGCAGAATTCTCGAGGTCAACGAAGCAGGTTCCGCCCGATTCGGTCTCAAGCAGGATATCACCCCGGTATTCATCCACGATCTTTCGCCCGAAACTCCCCCACAGTTTATCTCCTCTGAAATTCACCTGAACTCCGGAGCTTGTCGACTCTATATCTTGCAGAATGCCGCTGGAGACGCGCGTTCCGGCGACGACAGTCCCGCCCTACAAGATCTACTAATGCGGATGGCGACAAGCTTCGTCAACGTTCCGGTTGACAAGATCGACGAGTCGATCACAAAGGCTTTGGAAGTTATCGGCAAATTCGTGCAAGCAGACCGGGCATACTTGTTCCGTTACGATTTTGTTGCCGATACGATGAGCAACACACACGAATGGTGTGCAGAGGGCGTCTCACATGAGATCGACAATTCGCAGAATATCCCAAACACATTGTTGCCGGAAATATTGACAGCACACCGGAACGCCGAGGTGTATCTTCTTGAAGATATCAACACAATGCCCCCCGGCCCCTTCAGGGATATTCTGATGCCTCAGGATATCAAGTCGCTCATACTGTTTCCGATGATTTCGGGAAAGGATCTGCTCGGTTTCGTCGGGTTCGATGCCGTAAAGAGCAAACGCGTCTACACTGAGGAGGAGATTGCCCTGCTTCGTGTGCTCGCCGAAATTCTTGCCAATGCGGAACTCAGAAGGCGTAACGAAGAATCTCTCCGCAAGAGCGAGGAAAACTACCGGTCACTTGTTGAAACGATCTCGGACTTCATCTGGGAAGTCGACGTGAACTGTACGTACACCTATGCCAGTCCGCAAATAGAGACCATCCTCGGCTACGCGCCCGCTGAGGTGATAGGGAAGACGCCGTTTGATCTGATGCCCGCTGAGGAAGGAGCAAAAGTCCGGGGCACGTTCCTGGACATTCTCAAGAAGCAGGAACCATTCTCCGGCCTCCCTAATGTGAACAGGCACAGGAACGGCAGCCTCGTAGTGATGGAGACCAGCGGCACACCGGTGTTCGACAAATCCGGGAACTTCCGCGGCTACCGCGGGGTGGATCGCGATGTCACGACGCGGGCACAGGCTGAACAGGCGCTGCGGCGAAACGAAGAACGCTACCGTGCATTGTTCGACCTTTCGCCGGCGGGGATCATGTTGCTCGATCCGGAGGGCACAATTTTGGAAGTAAACGACACATTCCGGATTTCTCATCAATACACTCGTGAGGAGTTGGTCGGGAAGAGCATCCTCCTGTTGGTCCCGCCGCCGGAACATCACCGCGTTGAAGAGCATCTCCAGAGGATTCTCTCCGGTGAGACATTCGCACATGAGGTTGTGAACATCCGCAAGGACGGGTCTCTCTGCATTGTGGAATTGAGGGAACGATCAATCATGCTTCCGGACGGGAGACTCGGCGTGCTCTCCGTCGCCAATGATGTTACGGCGCGCAAGCGTGCGGAGGAGGATTTACGCGAGAGCGAACATCTGTTCCGGACCGTCGTCGAAAACGCCCAGGCTGTGATATTTGTGCTGGATGAAAAAGGAGTGTTTAAATTGTCCGAGGGTCAGGCACTCTCAAACCTCGGACTCCGCCCGGGTGAAGTGGTCGGGGTGTCCGCCCTCGAAATGTACAAGGATTATCCCGACGTGTGCGACGGCATCCGGAGAGCATTGCGGGGTGAATTGACACGCGTAACTGCGGAGGTTCAGGGGCACACATTCGACACACTGTACTCACCGTACCGTGACCGTAACGGCACGGTCATAGGCGTCGTCGGGGTTGCAACCGATATCTCCGAACGCAAGCATGCAGAAGAACGGCTCCGCACCAGCGAAGAGCATTACCGGCGTTTCTTCGAGGAAGATCTGACCGGCATTTTCATCACCAGCCCGGACGGGCGGTTCATTGACTGCAATCCGGCGTTCCTGCGCATTTTCGGGTTTTCTTCTCTTTCTGAAGCACAGGAGACGAACGCATCCCGCGTCTATCAAAGCAACGAGCAGCGACAGGAGCTTCTTGCGTTGCTGCGGGAGAGAAAGCGGCTTGAGAATTTCGAGATCACCCTCCAGCGTATGGACGGCCGGCCCGTGCATATACTTGAGAATGTGATCGGTACTTTTGACGATAAGGGCAACCTCGTCCAACTCATGGGCTATGTGTTCGACAAGACAGTCCAGAAGCAGCTTGAGCAGCAACTTGTTCAAGCCCAGAAGATGGAAAGCATCGGCACGCTTGCCAGCGGGATCGCCCATGATTTCAATAACATCCTCGGTATCATTCTCGGTCATGCAACACTGCTTGATGATGTGAAAGGGGACCCCGATCGGGTTGTGCATCATGCCGGGGCGATTCAAAAGGCAACTGAGCGGGGAGTGGGAGTGGTGAAGCAGCTGCTGACTTTTGCGCGCAAGACGGAAGTGTTGCTCGAATCTGTCAGGCTGAACGATGTCATCGGTGAACTTGCGAAGCTGTTGAGGGAGACATTCCCCAAGAACATTACGATTGATGTTTCGATGGCGGGCAATATTCCGTCGATTGTCGCCGACTCAAACCAGATGCATCAGGTGTTCCTGAATTTGTGCGTTAACGCCCGTGATGCCATGCCGGCTGGAGGCAGGCTCTCCATTTCCTCAAAGACTGAGCAGCTTGAAGATGTCCGACGGCTTTGGCCGGACGCGACGGCAGCTGAGTACGTGATTGTTACGATCAGCGATTCCGGATCGGGGATGGATGAGGTCACCCGCGCCCGCATCTTCGAGCCCTTCTTCACAACAAAAGGAAAAGGGAAAGGCACCGGTCTCGGCCTTGCAACAGTCTACGGGATTGTGCAAGCCCATAAAGGATTCATTCAGGTCTCCTCGGCTCCGGGCGAAGGAACAACGTTTGTTGCCGGCTTCCCCGTCCAGCCGCGCACCATAGAGAGTGTACCAAAACCATCGAACGAGTTGCTCCAGCTTCCGCGAGGTACTGAGAAGATTCTCGTTGTTGAGGATGAATCGATGCTGAGGGAAATGGTTTCTGACCTGCTCACGGGAAAGGGCTATACTGTTGTGTGTGCGAGCAATGGTGTGGATGCGGCGGAGCTGTATGCCCGCCACCGGCATGAGATTGACCTTGTGTTGTCGGATCTCGGTCTCCCTAAAATCGGCGGCGATGAGCTTTACTTCCGGCTCAAGACCATGAATCCGGCGGTGAAGTTCATTCTTGCAAGCGGATTTATCGATCCTGCCGTCATGGCCAGAATGCGCCAGGCAGGACTCAAGCATGTAATGTATAAACCATACCGGCCTGCAGGTATCCTGCAAAAAATCAGGGAAGTCCTCGACGAGAAAAGCTGAACTCATTGCTTTGCGGCCGTTTCCGTTCAATTCCAAAACTCCCGTGTCCCCCTCGCTCAATCAACTGTCCAAAGAGATTACATCCTGCAGACTCTGCCCCCGGCTTGTCCGCTGGCGCGAGCGAGCGGCGCGGGAAAAAGTCAAACGTTACGCCGATGAGGAATATTGGGGGAAGCCTGTTCCCGGTTTCGGCGATCCGAAGGCGCGTCTTCTGCTGGTGGGGCTTGCTCCTGCAGCACATGGAGCCAACCGAACAGGACGAATGTTCACCGGTGACAACAGCGGACATTGGCTCTACAAGGCATTGCACAAGGCAGGGTTTGCAAATCAAGCGGAGTCGCTTCACCGCGCCGACGGCCTGACATTACGCGATTGCTATATCACGGCGACGCTGCGGTGTGCGCCCCCGTTGAATAAGCCGGAACTTCGGGAAATTTTCAACTGCCGTCCGTTCATGCAGCGTGAACTCGACCTTCTGCCGAATGTACGCGTGGTCGTGGGCCTGGGAAAGATCGGCTTTGATGCCGCATTGAATGCGTTCCGCGACACGGGGAGAATCACCTTCGCCAAGCGCCCGCAATTCGGCCATTGCGCTTTGCATCAATTCGAGGGACTTACATTCATTGCCTCATTTCACCCGAGCCAGCAGAATACGTTCACCGGGAAACTCACCGAACCGATGTTTGACAAAGTGTTCGCGCTTGCGTCTCGCCATCTCAACGTATCACCACAACGCCGACGGAGGACGTCATGAGAATAACGGTTGTTTCCATTTTGTTCTTCTGCGCTGCGAGTGTGCACGCACAGGCTTTGCCGGCGGGTACCTATCAACCCGTCCGCGAGCGGGCCATTGACATTCTACACTGCAAAGCGGAATTGGAGTTTGAATTCTGGAACGGCAAGGTCTCGGGTGAGGCGACGATTACACTCACGCCTCTCAGGCCGCTTGACTCACTCTCGCTCGATGCTCTTGGCCTCAATGTCAGGTCTGTTTCTGACTCAAGGGGACAATCTCCCCTTCAATTCCGGCGGGAGAAAAAATCATTGAACATTCGTCTCCCGAAAACTTATTTGCCGGGCGAGACTCTCGCCGTCGCCATTGCGTACGATGCCGTCCCGCGGGCCGGCATGTACTTTCATCTGGACCAGTCCACCCAAAAGTACTTCGTGCATACATACGGCGAAGGAGGCTTGCATGCGAATTGGCTCCCCATTTATAATGATGTGAATGACAAATTCTCCTCGGAGATGATCATCACCGTCCCGCCTCCGTACACAGCAATCTCCAACGGCAAGCTTGTCGGGACAATAATGAAGCGGGAGGGATTTACGACGTATCACTACCTTCAGACACTTCCGCATTCCAACTACTTGATATCGGTGTATGTGGGAAATTTTGAGAGAGGGTCGCTGACCCCCGCGTTCGGTTCGATTCCGGTGGACTTCTGGGTTCCGCAGGGAAGATTACGTGAGGGGGCATTTGCGTTCCGCAACACTACAAGGATGGTGGAATTTTTTTCGCAGAAGTTCGACTACCCCTATCCATGGGACAAGTATGATCAGATTGCCGTGCCGGACTATTCCATCGGGGCGATGGAGCATACCGGGGTGACAGGCCTGCGCGACTATATCCTGCGCGACTCCACGGCGCCGGACAATGCCGGGCCCCCGAACTTCAACGAATATCACACGGACTGGTCGGCTGAAGCGCTGATCTCTCATGAACTGGCCCACCATTGGTTCGGCAACAATGTCACGTGTCGAAGTCTCGGCAACATCTGGTTGAACGA
>CAZBWR010000076.1:14088-17492 GCA_964495695.1 uncultured Chitinophagales bacterium
GCAATCATTGCGGAGCCTCGCCACTGGTCTGATGCGGCGGAGGCCGCCGAATTGCTGGGGCAGGTACGGACAGACGCGGCTTTGCAGGCTGCGCGCACAGCACTTCAGGTAAACGACTACCGGATCAGAAAGGGGGCGGTGATCGGGTTGCGGCGTTTCGGACCGGCCGCGGCTCCGATCCTTCGTGAAGTTGTTCTGAACGATCCGCACAGTGACGTCGCCGGAACGGCACTTGTCGCCCTCGCCCGTGTGGATCGAAAGCTCGACATCGGGTTTGTCCGGCAGCAAATGAGCCGGACATCCTGGTACAGCAGCATGACGATTGCGTCATTACGGGCATTGGCGGAACTGAAGAATCCCGCGGCAGTGTCTGCACTCAAGCCATATCTCTCTCCATCATATAACCAGTATGTTCGCGCAGCGGCGTTGGATGCGTGGAAAGCCTGCGCCCCATCGGATAAAGACCTTCATACACAACTCATAGCTCTGGCCCGCAAGGCGTCGCTCCGGTTGCAGCAACAGGCTATTGCCATGTTGGGTGATCTATACGTTCAAGAGGGGATTCCGGTGCTGGAAGAGATCGTCCGCCTCGATTTCGATCAGAACCTCACGGTCGGTGCTTCCGCATCGCTTGCGAAGATCGGGCGGATTCATTCGCCGAAATAATTTGTCATGGGGAGTGAACTTTTGTATCTTTTCAGGTGCATGATTTGTCATTCCTGTTGAATCCAACAATATACAGGCAGTAGAGTGAGTAAATTAGCTTTGGTACTTTCTGGGGGCGGTGCCCGCGGGGCATTTCAGGCGGGCGCACTTGTGGAGTTGCTGCGCTACTTCGAACGGACCGGCAAACGGATCAACATCCTGTCCGGGACATCAGTCGGGGCGCTGAACGGTATGGTGGTGGCACAATCCCGGACTCTTGGCGAGGCCGCCGATGAAATTGAGCAACAGTGGAAAAAGCTGACTAATGATGAAGTTTACAAGGTTCGCGGCTGGGGAATCTTCAAGCTGCTTTTGAAGTTCTCGACCACTCGCATTGAGAAATGGCCTTCAGTACGGGGCGTCGATTCGATCTTTGACAACACTCCTCTTTACAAGAGATTTGTGGAAAATTATCTTGACCTCGATGCAATTCGCTCGCGCCGCACGGTGGATGATTTTTTCGTTTCGCTTACCTCGCTGCATACCGGAGCCGCGTATCTCCAATGCCTGACCACCGAGCCGGATTTGCAAAAGGCAAAAGAGTACATCATGGCCTCGACGATTACGACCGTCGCGTATCCGCCCGTCGAGTCGCTGGTCTATGATCCGGAAATTCCCACTCACCTGCAGGACACGCCCCAGCTCTACGCCGATGGCGGCATTTCCAATAAGACGCCGCTCAAGGCAATTCTGCGGACAGGGGATGTCAACGAACTGTACGTACTCAACACCTATCCTACCTATCCCAACAAAACGGGACCGAGCATTGCAGCGAGTTTTCCCAACGTCTTTTCTTTGCTTGTCCGCACGGCGGTGGAGTTGCTTCCTAATTTGTACTTCAATCGTGACATGCAGAGTGTGCAGGATGTGAACAACGACTTGCAGGCATGGGACGGCCTGAAAGCAAAGCTGCTGGATGCCGCCCCGGATGCGCGCACACGGTTACGCCTTGAGCGTTTGCTGCAGGAAGAGGAAGAACGCTTTTCGTTCAAGGAGGGGAACAAACAGGTCATCAATCCGGTGATTATTGCGCCGGACGAAGAACTCCCCGTGCAGGACACGGAGTTTGTGCAGCCCAAGTTGGGCGAGACGTTTGAGATGGGGAAGGAGCGTGCCCGGCAGACTGTCGCGGAGATTTCCGTCTCGCACACCAAAGCTCTGCCGTATCGGGTTTGATAAGCAATCGGGATTGTGGATTGTGCCTGCGTGTGTCAGAACAGTCCGGGATGGCTTTCTGCGCACGCCCGAGCATAACGGGCGAGCTTTGATGATCCGCCCGCCTCTGACACTAACATACTCTGAGAGTCATTTCGCCAACACCAACTTCATCACCTTCGCAAGCTCCACGCTCCCGCTTCCGTCCGTTGCAGTGAACCGGGCAAGAAAGACGCCGCTTGACAAGTTGCTTGCATCAAAATTCATCGACTTGAATCCTGCACCTTCAATCTGATTTACCAAAGTTGCCACCTCACGCCCCAACACGTGCGACTGCTCGGGCAGGTCGTACTTGATTGTTGTGGTAGGGTGGAATGGGGCGAAGCAGCATTTGAATCTGTCACGGCGCTCAGACAATTCTCGGTTGCCGTGACAGCCGAGGAAAAGAGCTGATTGATGACTGGTTATTGCCCCCTCGCGACAAATGTCCGGGAACCGTCGTTACCGACGACAAGGACCTGCTCGATATTTATCCAAATTGAAGTGAAGGTCGTGGTTGTACCGCTGAACTGCGGATAGCGATACCAATCTTGGGCATTGTAATGCCATATCTGACTCTCTGTGCCACCAGCAAAGATGCTGCTTTGATTCACGCCACCAATTGCTGCCAATGGCCACATGACAGTATGTAGTCGGAACCATGTCGGCCCATCGCGGGTGAACACACCTTGCCTTACGCTGTAGAGTTTGCCTTCGATAATATTGATGATACCCCCAAACTTGTGAGGTGGTGAACCCAAGACTGAGATCGAAGAATCTACTGCAGCCCATGATCGTCCATCGAATGCATAGAGGATATATGCAACAGTATCGTTGTTACCTGTTGCATCATGCATCCCTCCCACCATATACACGTCATTCTGACTCGCCCCTGCAATGCTCAAAAACTGTATCCCCTGTCCCGGCATGTCAATCGGGAAGTGGCTCCATCGCACACCGTCGTAGTGCAGGAGCGTGTTCACTCCTCCTGCCCAAATGTCCGTCGGGCTTGCGCCCCAGAGGGATTGGAGCAGTCTCCCCCGTCTTGGCACAATCGGCATCTCGCGCCATTGACTGCCATCAAAGTGCATGAGAAAACTGCTGTCAGGGAATGTGTTTCCAACCTGATAGATTCTCTCGCCGGCCACCCAGACGTCATTGGAACCAAAGCCATAGACTTTGCTGAGGCTCACTGCGCCGCTAATGCTACCGCCGCTCGATGCATGAAAGTTCGTTGTGCGCCACTGTCGTCCATCAAAATGAAACATCGTTGGTGTACCGGGATTATCGTTATGTCCCACGACGTAAGCGTTATCGGGGCCACTGGCCCAAATGCTACGCATTGCTGTCTGAAAACTGCCGGGGTAGGTAATGGTGTCAATCGTCCAAGTATATGTACGCGGGTCCTTCGTGCCGGGGGGCACCACCGGCGGCTCTTTTTTGCAGGTGAGCGCAAGTGTGCAGAGCGCGGCTAACGCCGCAAGCGTCAGTGTGCGTTGCATAGA
>CAZBWR010000077.1:0-1754 GCA_964495695.1 uncultured Chitinophagales bacterium
GTGTTGTTACGGTACAACTTACTTATCTCGGAATATCCGATATCCAGTCCGTTCAACAGTATATCCAGATCGCCGTCGTTATCGTAATCAGCCCACGAAGCGGTGGCACCGAATGCTGCTCCGGTCAATCCGGCACTGATGTCGATGAAAACGCCTCCCCCCTCGTTGCGGTACACCCTGCTTATCCTGTCCGTCCCTGACTCTCCCGTTATCAGTATATCCAGCTTTCCGTCATTGTCGTAATCCCCCCAGGCAACCGAACCGTAATTCACGCCCATAATCCCGGCGTTGATGTCGGTGAATGCGCCGTTATCGTTCCTGTACACTTTGCTGATTGGATTATTCTGAACATCCCGACCCGCGAGCAGAATATCTAAATCACCGTCGTTGTCATAGTCTCCCCACGCAACGGAACCATGCCGCACACCCCAGAGCCCTGCGTTGATGTTGGTGAAGGTTCCGTTACCATCATTCCGGTACACGCTGCTGAAGATGTTGCTCGTCCCATCCTGCCCTGTAAGCAGAATATCGAGATCTCCATCGTTGTCGTAGTCTCCCCACGCAACGGAACTAAATGCTACATCCGTCAGCCCAGCATTGATGCTGGTGAAGGTTCCGTTACCATTGTTCCGGTACACTTTGCTGACTGGCTCATGTTGAGCATCCAGACCTGTGAGGAGAATATCCAGGTTCCCGTCATTGTCGTAATCACCCCAGGCAACCGAGGAAGAGAGAACACCCGTCAGACCGGCGTTGATGTCGGTAAACGTTCCGCCATCGTTGCGGTAGACTCTACTGATCCCGCTTCCGGTCAGCAAGATGTCCAGATCCCCGTCATTGTCGTAATCGCCCCATGCAACGGAACCTTCGTCGACCCCCGGCAGTCCTGCATTTATGTCCGTGAATGTACCTCCTCCATCATTGCGATAGACTTTGCTGATTCGAGTAAATCCATCATCTCCTGTTATCAGAATATCCAAATCACCGTCATTATCGTAGTCCCCCCATGCATTGGAACTGAAATATGCACCAGTCAACCCGGGGTTGATCTCAGTGAAGGGAGTCAGAATAAAGCTTGCGCTCACGCTTGCAGGCCCGGTCAGATTGAGCGTCTGCGGCGTTGCCGTTCCCGTCAGCGCACCGCTAAAGCCGCTGAACAGGTAGCCGCTGTTTGCTGTTGCCGAGACCTGTACGTCGCCGACATCGTAAAACCCTGAGGCAGGCGAGATTGTCCCCCCTGTTCCCGCTGAAGTCGTCAGGTAGTGCTGCGTTTTGAATGTTGCGGTGTAGGTGGTGTTCGTGGAAGGAGCGGTAATGCTGTGCGAAAGGGCTCCGCCATCGGACCAATTCTCAAACACGTACTGCGTCCCCGTCACAAGGCTCTGCGGCGAAGTGGTGGCGATGGTATGGCTGCTGTTAGGAACCCACTGGAAGGTCTGCGGACTGGTATAGTCCAAGTCATCAACTCTGATGCCGAGACCGGTGGGCGATGTAGTGACAGTAACCTCTACCGGCTGCTGTGAATTGAATGCCATCTCGGATGCAAAAGGCCCGCCGGCGAGTGCACCGTCAATTGCTTGCACGCTCCAGTAGTATTGTCCCTGCGGGAGCGTGAGTGTGTCGCGCAAGATTTGCTGCGGCCCGCGTGCCGGAATGCGGCGGTAACCGTTGGTGGTGTTTGCCATCGGGCCGAGTATGTTGCTTGCACCGGGCGTTGTGCCAACGCGGAGGTTGTAGCTTAAGCCCGCAACCGG
>CAZBWR010000077.1:1854-7356 GCA_964495695.1 uncultured Chitinophagales bacterium
TGCTTGCACCGGGCGTTGTGCCAACGCGGAGGTTGTAGCTTAAGCCCGCAACCGGAGTTTGCCCGTCGGTTGCCGCGTTCCACGCAAGCGCTATGCGGTTGTTGCTCAGAGGCGTCGCGGTTAATCCCGTTGGTGCCGAGGGGACGGTGTTGGGGGTTGTAGCGTTGTTGCGGTAGATGGCATTAAGGTTGGTCCCACCCGTTGCCGGCCCGCCGCCGATGAGAATATCGAGGTCGCCATCATTGTCATAGTCCCCCCATACAGCGATGCCATTTTGAACTCCCGGCAAGCCCGCTTCGATGTCGTGGAAGGTTCCATTCCTGTTTTCAAAGATTCTGGTAACCGGATTGCCGGGGAAGCCTGCGGTGGTTCCGCCGTTCAGGAGAATGTCGAGGTCACCATCGTTGTCGAAATCGCCCCATGCAATCGATCCCGATCGGACGGGTGTGAGATCAGCGTTGATATTGGTGAAGGTCCCGTTGCCGTTGTTTCTGTATACCCTCGATATATTCACAGTGTAATCGTCATTGACGCTCCCTGTCAATGCGATGTCCAAATACCCGTCGTTATCATAATCGCCCCATGCGGCGGCACCGACGATCACGGGTGGCAATCCGGCATTGATGTCGGTAAGCTGCAAACCGTTCTGAGTGATTCCGTCGTTGCGGTACACACGACTGAAGGCTTCGCCATAGAAGAAGCTGGTGCCAACCACCAGGAGATCCAGGTCACCATCGTTATCGTAGTCACCCCATGCTGTCTTCCCGGACCACATGGCAGGGAGTCCGGTATTGATGAGCGTGAACGTATGATCGCCGTTGTTTCGGTAGAAATTTGTTACCCGATGAGTGAACCGATTACCCGTGAGCAGGAGATCGAGGTCGCCGTCTCCATCAACGTCTGCCCAAGCAACCGAACCTTCCCCACCTCCGGACAAGCCGGCATTCACTTCAGTGAATGTGTCATTCCCGTCATTGCGGTATAACTTCGTGACGGCTTGACCCGCCAAGTATCCCATGACAACAAGATCAAGGTCACCGTCGTTATCGTAATCCCCCCAAGCAACGGATCCCCCATACACGCCAATCAAGTTTGCATTGATGAGCGTGAAAGGAGTGTTCCCGTCGTTCCGAAAGATCAGTGTATGGTTCGATCCAGGAGCATTCCACCCCGTCACAACGTAATCAAGATCGCCATCATTGTCATAGTCCCCCCACGCGGCAGTACCTTCATAGAGTCCGTTCAGAGTAACAATCTCTGTGAATGAAGGAGCAATCGTGAAGTTGCCTTCCGATGCAAATGGTCCGCCTGCCAATGCAGCATCGACAGCCTGCACACTCCAATAGTACGTACCCGGCGGGAGAGCAAGAGTATCCTTCAGAGTCTGTTGAGGTCCCCGCGCCGGAATACGCCTGAAACCGTTGGCCGTGTTTGCCATCGGGCCGAGGATATTGCTCGCGCCCGGCGTTGTGCCGACACGGAGGTTGTAGCTCAGGCCGTTGGCAGGAGTTTGCCCGTCGGTGGCGGCGCTCCACTCAAGCGCAACCCGGTTGTTGCCGACCGGCACTGCCGAAAGAATTGCCGGCGCTGTTGGCACCGTATTCATCGTGAGGCTGCTGTTGACAAACAGCATCCCTGCACGCAGGATATCCAGGTCACCGTCATTGTCAAAATCACCCCAGGCAACATGACCGTCGCCGCTCCCAAACAGCGGCGCGTCGAACAACTCAAACGAGCCGGCGTTATTCACATAAAGTTGCGTAACAGGATTGCCTGCAAAACCCGTGAGGAGGATGTCGAGATCACCGTCGTTATCGAAATCGCCCCAAGCTACTGATCCGGAGCTCAAGCCTGGCAGGCTTGCGTTGATGTCTTCAAAGGCCCACCCCTGCCCGGGGCCGGTGTTCCGGTATACTTTAGTGAACCGGTTGTTGGAAAGATCACCGACTGACATCAGGATATCCAAATAGCCGTCGTTGTTATAATCCCCCCAGACAGCCGAGCGGCCAAAGCCTTGGACCAACCCGGCCTGGATATCAGTGAAAAGGCCGCCGTCGTTTCTGTACACCCTGCTGACAACATTCTGACCTTCCATCCCCGTAATAAGAATATCGAGATCACCATCGTTATCGAAATCACCCCAGGCGGCGGAACTCGCGCCAAGGTCCGGCAAGCCGCTATAGACTTCCGAAAAAGTCCCGTTCTTGTTGTTCTTATAGAGCTTCGTTATCCGACCGTTGCCAAAACCGCTCAACAGAATGTCGAGGTATCCGTCGTTATTGTAGTCGCCCAAAGCTACGGTGCCGTTGTCGACACCTGCCAGACCGGCGTTGATGTTGGTGAAGGCTCCATTATCGTTCCTGTAGATGATGGAACTCTGAACATTGTTGCTTTGCATTCCCACGATTACCAGATCAAGATCGCCGTCGTTGTCCATATCCCCCCAAGCAGCTGAACTCGCGTTGACACCAACAAGGTTGGCGCCGATGTCACTGAACGTGCCGTTTCCGTTGTTCCGGTAGATCTTGCTGATCTTGGCCTGGCCATCATGACCCGTGATGAGAATATCCAGGTACCCGTCGTTGTCATAATCCCCCCAGATACTCATCCCCTCCTGGATCATCGGTATACCGGCGTCAAGAAATGTGAATGAGTTGAAAGGGGTGAAGCTTGCCCCCACGCTTGCAGGTCCGGTCAGATTGAGCGTTTGCGGCGTTGTCGTCCCCGTCAGCGCACCGCTAAAGCCGCTGAACAGGTAGCCACTGTTTGCCGTCGCCGAAATCTCTACATTGCCCGCATCATAAAAACCCGTGGGCGGCGAGATTGTCCCCCCGGCAGTCTCCTCAAAAGTCTGCAGCAGGTACTGCGTTTTGAACGTGGCGGTGTAGGTGGTGTTCGTGGAAGGAGTGGTAATGCTGTGCGAAAGGTCTCCGCCATCGGACCAGTTCATGAATACACGCCGCGTTCCCCCGTCAATAACCTGCGGCGAGGTAGTCGCAATGGTGTGGGTTGAGTTGGGAATCCAGTCGAATGTCCGGGGACTGAAGTACTCGACGTTATCGACTGTTATCCGCAACCCCGATGGCGAGGTCGCAACGGTAACCTGCACCGTTTGAACTGTGCCTTGAACGAAGGTGACCCATATGTCATGGTTTGCCGTAACGTTGGTGAAGGTGTAGGAGGTCACGGGGCCAACCGGAATGCCGTCGACCTCAACCTCTTCCACGACATAGCCCTGGTCCGGCGTGATCGTGAATGTTTGACTGTCGCCGTGATTCACCATCACAATGCCCGAGGGAGAAATTGTCCCGTTCGTGCCGGCACTTGCATCAATGCTGTATTGGATGCGGCTGAACGTCGCATGGATGGTATTATTCCCGGTCACATAGTTAAACGTGTAGGAGCTTATCGGACCGGCCGGGATACCGTTCACCAGCACTCCTTCGATCAGATACCCGGGATCCGGGGTGATGGTGAACTGCTGGTCGGTGCCGTACTGAACAATTACGTTGCCTGACGGACTGATGGATCCCCCTGAACCCGCCGATGCGACGATAGTGTAGCTCACCGGCCCGAACTGCACCTCGAGAGTGTGGTTGGACGTCACGAAACCAAATTCGTAGAAGGGAGCAATGGGAACAGGATTGCCGTCAACAAGCACGGCTTTTATCTCGTGGCCCGGATCGGGGAAAAAGTCGAATTGAATCTGGTCTCCGTACCAGACTACGACACTACCGGAGGGATTGATGAGACCGTTGCCGGTCGCGCTCGCGTCGATCGTGAATTCTAGCAACTCGAATGTCGCTTCGATGGTATGGTCGGCGGAGATATTGTCGAACGTGTATTCCGTTACCGGGCCGACAGAAACGCCGTCAACCAGCACATCAAGGATCCGGTAGCCGGGATCAGGATGGATGGTGAATGTTCGTGAGTCGCCGTAGAAGTGATATTGCTCGCTTGAGGGATCGATGTAGCCGCCGGGCCCCGAGGTCGGCGTGATTATATACTGGATTTGCAGGAACTGTGCGTAGATCGAGTGACCATCGGATACGTTGGTAAACGTGTACTCCGTCACCGGTCCGACGGAATTCTGATCCACCATCACATCATACAGCATAAAGCCCGGGTAAGGCGTAATAGTAAATGTCTGGCTTTCGCCGAGTGGCACATAGACGCTTCCTGACGGATCAATCGTGCCCCCGCCATCGGTATAGGCATATATTTCAAATGACAACGGTTTGAACGTTGCGTGTATGGTTGCATCCGAAGAGACGCCGTAGAATGTGTAATCCTCTATCGGACCTTGAGAGATACCATCCACCTCCACATCTTCGATCTCATAATTGAAATCCGGCGTGATGGTAAAGGTGATCATTTCACCCTCGGTCACTATCACCACCCCGCTGGGATTTATGCTGCCGTTGGGCCCTGCTGTGGCCGTGATCTCATACGTATTCCCTAAAGCTTGTGCCGGGACCGGAGCGGGCTGTCCGGCTTGCTGCCCGAATGATGTCCAGTAGAGAAGAACCGTTGCAAGAAGACCGGAGAAAAGCCTGAGCGCAGACCGCATGTGCGCGCTACGGAAAGATGCGATCGACTGGTTCATCGGAGTAATCTCCTAAGGTTATGAGTGGAGGGTAAGAGTGTTTTCAATATCCAGGTCCGTCAGATTATGTCAGAGAACATTGTGGGTGTTCCGCTTCAACGGACGAGCCCGGGCAATGCCGTAAGGTTTTCTTTATGCACGTATCCCAGCGCCCCGGCTTCAATCGCCGCCTTCTTGAGGCGCTTCGTTTCATAGGTTGAGACAATCATGATTTTTGCTTCGGGATGTTCTGCACAGATTCTGCGCGTGGCTTCGATGCCATCGATTCCCGGCATCTGCACGTCCATCAGCACCCAGTCCGGGTGGTGCTCATCGAACGCGCGGACAGCCTCTTCCCCGCTCGATACTTCGAGAATTTCGTCGGCGGCGGAGTTCATGATCAGTTTGAGGAAATTACGCGTCTCGGTGTTGTCTTCAGCAATAAGGAGTTTCACCGGAAAGCCAATAGGATGTTGTCTGGGTCGGGCTTAATGTAGACGGGGTCAACTGAAAAGGAAATACATGGTTACCCTTATTTTTCGGGAAGGGGGCTTCGGGAAGCCGCAAAAACAGGCTGTTTTCGGAGGTGGGAAAAACTTCTCTAAGGAGAGATGACCGTGGGTCGTGGTCCGTCCGGATCAACTCCAAACGGGCGGACGACCCGACGGCACACGCTCAATACCTGCCAACAGCAACGGATCATCTCCACGAACACGATCTTCAGTGGCAGAGAGAAACTACTTCTTCAAATTCATGGCATACTTCAACAACGCATATGAACCGCGCAAGCCGAGCTTCTGACAGATGTTGCTCCTGTGCTTTTCGATAGTTTTCGGGCTGACGTGCAAGGCGGCCGCAATGGCATTGGTGGTTTTGTTCTCGGCGGCATTTTAAGGGCTATGTTTGGTAGCTTTTTA
>CAZBWR010000077.1:7366-17368 GCA_964495695.1 uncultured Chitinophagales bacterium
CAAGAACTGTCCGCTCGGTCAAGGTGAGCTGTTCATAGCCGAGCGGGTCTGCTGCAATTCCACCGGCAGGCTCCGTCAAGAACTCCTGGAACATCGGACTGAAGTAGTGCCTCCCCTCAAGCACGGCATGGACGGCATTCCGTATATCCGTCACACCCGTTTCTTTTGAGACGAAGCCCTTGACGTTCACTCTCATCGCGCGGTTCAGTGTCTGCTCGTTGTTGTGCATCGTCATAATAATCACGTCGGTCGGAAGCTCCTCCGAGTGAATGCGCTCGGCAACGGCGATGCCGTCCATGTGCGGCATCTCGATGTCAAGCACGGCAAGCGTCGGACGATGCTGGCGAATCAACTGCAAGGCCGTGTCGCCGTTCCCGGCTTCATGTACCTTCCCGATGTCGGGGTCTGCCGACAAAACGACGGTCAATCCGCTGCGTACGATCGGATGGTCATCTGCGATAAGCACACTAAACATGACTGTTACCCCCTGATTTCGTTGGAACGGTGATAATCAACTTTGTACCATTGTTTGGCGCAGACTCGAACACAACAGTACCGCCAAGAATTCCCACACGATATTCGATATTCCGGCGGCCGTGTCCCTGCTTTGTTGCAGGATCGCTTGTATCGAATCCCTTGCCGTCATCTTCGATCACGCACAAGATCTTGTCGTCATACGTTATCCGCAGTTCCGCCGACGTTGCGCCGGCATGCTTTGTAAGGTTCGCCAGCCCTTCCTGGACGACCCGGAAGAAATGCATCTGTCCGTCAGCGTCGAGAAGTCCATCGATCTCGTCAATGCGGCTCGTGATCTTGACCGGCGTGGTGACTGCCACTTCATCAACGAGGCTTTGAATGGACTCGGTGAGTCCGAAGCGGGACAGATTGACGGGGCGCAGGTTGTGGGCAATCTGCCTGATTTCCTTGAGCGCCCTCGACGCAAGGGTGCTGATCTCTTTCAACTGTTCCTCTTTCACACCGCTTGCCGCGTCCGGCTGAAGTCCGAGCAACGCACGGTTCTTGACGACAATGATGCTTTGCCCCAATCCGTCATGCAGTTCCGCTGCAATGCGCTGGCGTTCGTTTTCCTGGTTCTGGATCAGCTGGAGTGTAAATGCTTCCTGTTTCCTCTGCTCTTCGATAATCCGCATCAGCCTCCACCGGTAGAGAGAGTAGGCGAGGGCGAGGACAAGAAGCAAAGCACCAGACCGGAACCACCACGTCGCCCAAAAGGGGGGAACGATCGTAAAGCTCAACGAGGCGCCGGTTGGATTCCACAGACCGTCTTCGTTTGCTGCAATCACCCTGAACGTGTATGTGCCGGGTTCAAGGTTGCTGAAGAACGCCGTCCGCTTGTTTCGTGCGTCTACCCAATCCTGGTCGCGTTCCGCAAGCTTGTAGAGATACCTGACCCCTTTCGGGTTGACGAATGACGGTGCTGTGTAATCGATCTGCAGGTCACGCACCGAGTGGGACAACCGCAGCCCGGCACCCTGGGCCACAGGCTCGCGATCGACCATGAATGTTTCGATGACAACGGGCGGAGCAACAGTATTCACACGGATGTTGCGGGGATTCACAACGGCAAGCCCCAGATGAGAGGTGAACCACAATCTGCCGTCGGACGATCGCCATGCCGCAGGACTGATCAGGTGGGTGCCCACTTCCGTTGTATAAAGTCCGTCCGACTTATCAAACCTGGAAACAGGAACCGCGGCGATCTTTCCTTCCGCGTAGAGATGTAAATCGTCTTTCTTTACACGCACAAGGCCTTGTGTGCGCCCGAGCCAGAAGTATCCCAGACCGTCGTCCATGATACATGCAACCAAATCTTCGGTCAGCGCCTTGTTGAATCTGAAGAACTTCCCGTTGCGCATTCTCACCAATCCGCCATATCCGCCGATCCACAGATCGCCGTTCTGCTCCGCATACAGCGCGGTCACAACCGGATTTGCCAGCCCCTCATCAGCCATGTAGTGCCTCACCGAGTCGCCCATGATGGCGTTCAGCCCGAAAGACGTTCCAACCCATAGAACTCCGTTCTTGTCCTCCGCAATCGCTCTGATGTCGTTGTTCGAGAGGGTAGTGATCGGCGAAAAGGAAGGCCTTGCATTTCGCCTGAGCGGAATCAATCCCTTGTTTGATCCGATCCAGAATGTGCCATCGCTACCGCTGTGCATGACCCAGACCAGTGTTGGAGGAAACCAGCTTTCAAGAGCAAACTGATCACTGTCGGGGCGGCTCTTCAGCAACCGGCCTGACCGGGTATTTACCCAGACATGTCCAAGAGAATCCACTGCTATGCTGTAAACGAATTGCGTCGGTACCGGCAACGGGACGGATCGCCATTTTCCGGATTCAAGCACTTGAAGCCCCTTCTCTGAAGCAGTCCACATGCGCCCTTTACGATCCTGCACAACACTCGCAACAAAGGCTCCTGCAAGACCGTTCTTCTCCGTGTAGAAGCTGAAGGTTTCATCCCGCAGCCTGAGAAGCCCGGTGTACTGTCCTGCCCAGATATTTCCTTCGCGATCGACAAGAATCCCCCTGATGCTGTTTGCCATTTCAGGTTGAAAGGTCAGCCGAGAGAACACACCATTATGAAGCCGAGCCATGCCCAATCCTTCGGCACCGATCCAGAGTCCCCCGCGCTTGTCCTCTGCGATTGCGGTGATGGCATCCGGAGGCAGGCCGTCATCCTTTGTGTACACGGTGACATTGTCATTATTGAAATGCACAAGATTGACCGTACCGACCCACACACCATCCTCTCCCGCATGGATCGCGTAGATGCGTTCCGTGTTCACGGAAGAATGAGTGATGCGTGTCAGGTTCCCGCCGACAAGGTAGTACAGCCCGTACGTTGTTCCAATCCATACACCCTTTCGATCGGCGGCAAGGCTTGTTATGTGTTTCTCGGGAAATGTCTGTGCCCACGGAGGCACGACAATAGAGTCCCCCGCAACTTTACAGATTCCCGCGCCATCGGTGGCGACCCAAATCGTGCCTGACGAATCCTGACAAAGCTCGCTGATGAATTCCGAACTAAGGCCGTTCGCAGTCGTGAAGTGAGTGAACGTGCCGTTCTCAATGCGCGAGAGACCTTTGCCGAATGTTCCAATCCAGAGCCGTCCGGCATTGTCGGCGAGCAGCGCAGTAATTTTGTTGGAGCCAAGCCCCGGTTGGAGGAGTGCATCAAAGAGCACAAAGCGGTTTCCGTCGAACCGTAAGAGTCCGCGCGATGATGGAACCCAGATGTAACCGTCACGTGTTTGGACCGGCGTTCCAATGTCGCCCGCCGGAAGCCCGGTTTCTTCCGTCCACTCTTCTCTCGCGTACAGCACCGCGGGTTTCGGGACGTCGGGTTGACTCGCGCGAACGAAGGAAGCACCAACACCCAGACACGAAAGGACTGCGATGACGCAAATCACCAGAGGTTGTGCCGGCTGTTTCCTGACCAACCGCATTGCGATGCACTGACTTGATAAATGAAGACCTGATTGAATTGCCGGCAGGACGCCGGCATTTGCATCCTAACGAAAGGAACCCGAAGAAGCAAGCACTGTTCGTGCATTTCGTAGTGCCTGTGAGGGACATCAATTGAAGCGCACAATGACTGTGAGAAGATTCAACACTCGTGCGCCTGACAGACGCGACAGAGGCGGGTCTTCGCAACCCGCCTCAGCAGTCCAAGCATGTGACGAAAAATACAACAGATGTTATTTGGACGTCTGCCCGCCGTGATCCGCGATCAACACCCACTTGTCTCCCTGTTTCATCAATACATCGGCCCAGCGTCCCGACCGGCTCTTTTCCTTGCCGTCGTTGTCCTTCGCTATCCTGACGTAGTAGTAGTTGACAATTGCGACATTGCCAAAGATGTTGATCGATACCGGTGTAATGTCCGAAAGAACAGCTTTCTCTGTAGTGTATTCGTGTCCGACGAACTTGCGGACTTTTGCCTTGTTCCCCGGCATCGGTTGATTGATTTCCCAGCCAATGTAGTTGTCGTGGAAATACGACATAAACCCGTCAAGATTGCCCGCTGCATCCAGGGCCCAGTAGGCTTCGACATTCTTCCAGACTTCTTTTTGAGCGGCTGACCATTCTTGCGCGTGCGCGTTTGTCATACATGCGGCAACAAGAAGGATACCCAGCGCAATAGCTCTTACTATCTGTTTCATATGTTACCTTTTTCTGTGGTTATTGTGATGTGGCGGGTTTCCCCGGCCGCTTGGTCAGGTGCCGGGGTGCCCGTTCTTCTGCATCATTTCCGCAGCTTTGTCCGCTCGGTGTACATCTCATCGGAGTGAATTCCGAAATATTTGTTCAGAGCCCGGTTAAACTGGCGACGCGCCTCGGCATCCTTCCAGTGTTTTTCAAAAAGCTCCGTGTCCATCTTTCCAGCCGCCTCAACGCCCGCCCAGTCTTTGTACTCCGTAATCCATACCAGGTCGCGGTTGTCCGTTCCATACAAGTGTTGAAGAGCACGCTGACTGATGATGTGCGGGTTCTTCTTCGTGACATGCTCGTGGTACAGACCCAGCAACGAATCCCGCTCTGCCACTCTTCCCCCCTCCGGTTGGGCCATCTTTTGCGTGGTTGCGACGAAGATGTTGTCCTGAGCTTGTGTCTGGGCGAACACTGATCCCGTGTGCAAACCCGCTCCAGCGACGAATGCTGCAATGATCCATGTAATTTTATTCATAGCGCCTCCTTAAGGCTTGTGTGTGAAATGATGAAAACCCTTCCTACCGCCAGCACATGTGACATTTATTCCTTCGTGCTCTTTATCTCGATTTGAATGAGAGAAAACGATTTGCGACCCGTGTTCTCGGGTTGATGTGTGGACGCGGACATCCATCGGACATCACCGGACTTCCAGGCGTTATCCTGCGTAGTGCCATCGGGAAGGGTGAATCGTCCCTTGCCATCCGTCAAGAACACTACCACTCCTTCAGGGTGTGAATGCATAGCCGACTTTTCGTTCGGACCGTACGTTATCCGCAATACCCGTACATGTTCGTTCTCGAACTCCACCTTGTAGTGCTTCGGATCGATCTTGGCGGCGTCCTGCGCAGAAGCGATTCCGGATGCGAGCAAGAGAGCAACGGATACAGCTGCTACCGACAGTAAATGTTTCATGGGGACCTCCTGTGTGAATTGATAGTGAAACGTGGAACATGGGATTAGGTTTTTTGCATGATCACAGACCAAACACTGTCATCGATCCAATTATCGGGTGCTGCTGCATTTCCGCCGGTTGTGCGCCCGTTTCTCCGGAACTGGAAATTTCAAATCCCGCCGAGCCATTGCTCAAAGCTTCTGTTAACCTCACCGTCCTGATAGTGCCAATCAGGTTTCAATCGTAATCCACTGCTGTCTTTCCAGATAAAATCCACAGCGTCTCCCGTGGTTTTCCGATCATCGATGTACAGCAGATGCAGTATCACACCCCCGGATTCCCTCTCCTTGAGATCGCAGGTAATCCGTTGGGTTCGCAGCGCGTTTCGGATTATCTCCGCCTGCCGGCGATCATACGTGCCCCACACAATGCCGTCATCTCCTGTCGGATAGCCTCTGCCGTCCAGGTTAATATCATCAACGGGACCACGTCCATCCTGGCGGTTGTTCAAGTTCCACCTCCATATCTTCTATTGCGCTTGGTACTTCTTGCTGGCACAGAACGGTTGGATAAAGCTCCGGTATTCAGGCGGAACACCTATAAAGTAGGCGGAGACGGGAGTCAAAGCTTGTAGATTTGGCGCAAAGGTTTGGACTTTCCAATCGGAGGGACCGAAAACACCCAACAGAGAGCTTATTCGGGAAGAAGGAGAGTAAAATCGATGCAGGGTCATTTCGCCCTGCGGGGGGTTATTTCTTTCTGTATTCGGAGGGAGTGCAGCCGAATTGCTTCTTGAACGCGCGGGAGAAGTATGCCTGGTCGGTAAACCCGAGCTTGTACGAGATTTCGGCAACCGAGCCTGTTTTCAGTTTAAGAAGATCAGCCGCGCGTTGCAGGCGCATCGAACGGATCAATTCTCCGGCGGGCTGGCCGACAAGCGCGTTGAGCTTTCGATTAAGTTGCGAGATACTCATGTTGGAGGAGGATGCAAGCCGCTCGATGCTGAAATCCTCGTTTTCGAAGTTGCTCTCGATGCAACCAATCACCTTGTCAAGAAACGCCCTGTCAATCGAGTCCCCCGTAACCTCCGAGGGTTTGATAACGGTTGCAGTTCTGAAGCGCCGCCTCAATTCTTCATTACGGAAGATCAACGACTTCACCTGCACTTGCAGTTCTCTCGCACTGAATGGCTTCGTCAGATATACGTCGACGCCCCGCTCCAGCCCTCCAATCTTGTCGTCCAGTCCGGCCTTTGCCGTAAGCATGATGATCGGAATGTGGCTCGTCCTCTCATCACTTCGAATGGCAGTCGTAAATTGATAGCCATCCATGTTCGGCATCATCAGGTCTGTAATGATCAGATCGGGGACAACTTCCCTCGCTCGTGCAATGCCCTCCACACCGTCGGCAACTTCAATAACCCGGAATGTTTTCTCCAATTGTTCGCTCACATAGGCGCGTACGTCAGCGTTATCCTCGACCAGGAGAATGATCTCTCCGGCGGTCTTGGCAGTTGTTGCTTCCCGCACCTCCTCCCCGGTTTCATCGGAAACGACCTGACCGGCAGACGCGGGTGATGCGAGTGTTTCCATCGCAACCGATGCGGACTGTGACCCGTCTGCATCACGCGGCAACCGAACGACGAAGGTTGTCCCATGATTCACGCGGCTGACGACAGTAATCGTACCATGGTGAAGCTCTACCAGTTCCTTTGTCAAAGCAAGACCGATACCGGTTCCTTCATGCTCGCGGGTGTTCGAGCCGTCCGCCTGATAAAACCGATCGAAGATGTGAACAAGATGATCGGCGGCAATTCCGACGCCGGTATCACGGACGAAAATGTCCACGTATCGCCCCGCCTCTCCCGGAGGAATCTCGATCTCGACACTGATCTTTCCTCCTTCCGGCGTGAACTTGAACGCGTTGGAGAGCAGGTTGTAAAAGACATTCTCCATTTTGTCAAGCTCGAACAGAACAGCTACACTTGTCTCACGCGAGAAAAACTCGAGAGTGATCTTCTTCTGTTCGGCCAGTGATTCAAACGAATAGATGACATTTTTCAGAAATGATACCAGATCGTACCGGGACGCTTTCAGTTCCATACTCCCCGCCTCGATTTTAGAGAGATCGAGAAGCTCATTGATAAGGTGAAGAAGTCTGCGCGAATTCCTCAAGGCGACCTGAAGCTTCCCTTTTTCATGAATTCCAATATCCGATGACATGACGCTATCGATTTGTCCGAGAATCAATGTCAGAGGCGTGCGGAATTCATGGGAGATATTGGCAAAGAAATTCGACTTGAGCCTGTCCAGTTCTTTCAGTTTCTCCCCTTCGACGGTTTCCAGCGCCAGACTGTTTTTCAAACGGATCCGGTTCATTTCATATCTGCGAACGGCATAGATTGCCGCAAGAATCGTGATGATGTAAAGCGCATATGCCCACCATGTTTTCCAGAGCGGCGGACTGATGAACAGCCTCACTGCCGCCTCCTGTTCGTTCCAAATGCCGGCGGGATTCGCAGCCTTGACCCTGAACACGTACTCGCCGGGCTCGACATTCGTATAACTCGCATACCGACGCGAAACGGGATGCACCCAGTCTTTATCGAATCCTTCGAGCTTGTACGCGTACTTCACCTTCCCGGGGTTTGCGTAATACAGGGCAGCGAATTCAAATGAGAAGAAGTTCTCCCTGTAGGTAAGCCGTACTGAATCGCCATCCATCAATGAATGCATGCCGGGTACATCTTTTCCGAAGACATGAAATGCTGTGAGGACAATGGGCGGGAGATAGATATTCTTCTTAAGGTTCCCGGGCCTGAAGGCGTTCACTCCGTTCATGCCGCCAAAGAAAAGTTCGCCGCTCGCACTCTTATGGAATGCACCGTACTGGAATTCATTACCCTGCAAACCGTCGGTGATGTCATAGTTCCTCATCAGACCCGTACGCGGGTTCCAGTGCGACAGGCCATCTTGCGTGCTGAGCCAGAGCGTTCCCGCATTATCTGCAACAACCCCGTAGACGACATCATTGGCTATTCCATCCTTCTCATAGTAGCGCGTGAAGGTCCCGGTTGCCGGATCGAATCTGTTGAACCCGCTGCGCGTACCAAGCCAGAGCATGGGCTTGCCATCCTCGAATGTCTCTTCAATTGCATACACCGTGTTGTGACTGAGCGTCGAGGAATTGCCCGGTACATGGAGATACCGGGTCAGGCTGTCTGTTGACGTGTCATAACGGAACAGACCTTCCTGCCATGTGCAAATCCAAATCGTGCCGTTGTGATCCTCCATCAATCTGGAGACCGTCAGATCAGACGGACCAACAGACTCGAATTTCCCTCGCTCACTATCATACCGGTACAGTCCCATTTTGGATGAGCCAATCCATGTCGATCCGCGCGTGTCTTCCATCAGCGCGAATATACCAGCGCGGGAGAGAGTTGCCGGAAGGGCAAGCTTGTCATTAGAGTAAGTGTGGATACCGGGTTCTTTCTGAAGAACATTTAAACCGGACGCGGTACCAATCCAGAGATCACCATTCTTTCTTTCGAGAATTGAATAGATAATCTTGTTGCTATGACTCCCGCCTTGACTCGTGTAATGAGATACAGTGCCCGATCGCCTCTCTATTTTGTTGAGGCCAGTCTCCGTCCCGATCCAAAGGCCCCCTTTGCTGTCTTCCAGGATTGACCAGATGGTGTTGTTCGAAAGGCTTGCGGGATTTCGAGGGTCACGGACGATGTGTTCAAACTGCTCTTTGCTCCGGTTTACTTTATTCAGTCCGCCACCCCACGTCCCTATCCATATTGTTCCCGAAGGTTCGGTGATTATCGGACTAATCGTGTTGAAACTGATGCTGCTGGCATCAATGGGGTCATGCATATACCTGATGAACCGTGCCGTATTTCTATCCATTCTATTGAGGCCAAAATCGGTCCCGACCCAGAGCGTGCCGGTTTCGTCTTGAGCAATGGACGTAACGTAGTTGTTGCTCAAGCTGCTTGCCTCTGCGCGGTTGTGGATGAATTGAGTGAATTGCTGTGTCGAACGGTCGAAACGGTTGAGGCCGCGTGTGGTGCCGATCCAGAGCCCCCCGGCCGCATCTTCAAATATTACCGTAATTGAATTGGCGGTAAGGCTCCGGGGATTTCCCTCCTCGCTCTTGTAATGAACAAAGGCATTACTTCGCTGATCGTAGCAATCCAAGCCGTTGTTTGTTCCGACCCACAAAGTACCCGTGCCGTCCAGGAACAGGAAAGTGATGCGGGCGCCGGCTGGTGTTGAGGAATCCAGCGGATCAGCAAGATAGCGGATGAATGTTCCGGTGCGACGGTCAAACATGTTCAGTCCGTTATCTGTGCCAATCCACAGATTTCCTGCACTGTCTTCACATATTGCGTTGATGATATTGTCGCTGATGCTGCGAGCATCCGTAGGGTCGTTTATATACCTGGCAAACTCCCCCTTGGTACGATCGAACTTATGAAGGGCGCCGCGCGTACCGACCCACAGCATTCCGCCACGATCTTCGTATATGGATTGGACGTAGTTATCGTGAATCGAGTTGGGATCCCCGGCATTGTTCTTATAGACGGTGAAGGTATACCCATCATAACGGTTCAAGCCTCCCTGCGTCCCGATCCAGAGAAACCCGGTCCGGTCGCGGATCATGCAGACGACTTCGCTTTGCGAGAGTCCCTCTTCCCGGGAAAAATGCTCGAAGACGATCCGCGGAGCCTGCCCCGCAAGGCTCGTAGTGGAGACTACGATAATGAGAATCAGAAGGAATCGCAGTCCGGAAACTCTGCAACCGGCCGGGGTTTCTTTCACTGGCTGAGGAACATAGAATGTGTGTGGTAAATTGCGAGAGATAAA
>CAZBWR010000078.1:0-17347 GCA_964495695.1 uncultured Chitinophagales bacterium
CCTTTGGGCATTGCGGAGTTCCAGGCGGGAAGCTTGTTTCCCGTGAGGCGGCG
This sequence comes from uncultured Chitinophagales bacterium, assembly GCA_964495695.1. Lineage (GTDB taxonomy): Bacteria > Bacteroidota > Ignavibacteria > UBA10030 > UBA6906 > CAADGV01. Next base: position 54 of record CAZBWR010000078.1, read on the forward strand.
CAAAGTGGTTGTAATGCTCTGCATTCGCTTTGTCCCGATGAAAGAATGCATCTCATCCAATAAATTCAATCCCGTTCTCGCAACCGAAGTGACGACGGAAAAATTCGACGCAATGAGACGGGCAATCATGTTGCCGAGTGGTGAACTGTTTTGCCGGCGGAGTTCTTTGATCAGTTCGCCAGTGTCGATGGAGACAGGACAGCTCAGAGCGCAGAGTCCGTCAGTAGCACACGTCGCGTCGCCGTCATACATGAATTGGCTTCGGAGAGATTCAAGGCGTTCAGGATTCTCTCCGGTTTCGACGAGCCGTGAGATCTCACGATACGCCACTATCCGTTGCCGTGGCGTGATAGTAAGGTGCTTTGAGGGACACTGCACTTCGCAAAAGCCACACTCTATGCACTTGTCGACAATCTTGTGTGCAATGGGGAGCGGCTTCAGGTTTGTGACGTGCGCATTGGGATCGGGATTGATGATTACTCCCGGGTTCAGGAGATTCTCCGGATCGAATATCGCTTTAACCTCCTTCATCAGGGTATATGCTTCGGCTCCCCACTCAAGTTCCACGAACGGTGCCATATTCCGTCCCGTGCCATGTTCCGCCTTTAGGGCTCCATCATATTGTTTTACAACAAGATCTGCCAACTCCGACATGAACCGGGCGTACCGGTCAATCTCAGTCTGATCATTGAAGCTTTGGGCAAAGACGAAGTGAAGGTTCCCTTCGAGTGCATGGCCGAAGATGATAGCTGCATCGTATCCGTGTTGTACGAAGAGCCGGCGCAGGTCAAGTGTTGCAGCGGCCAGATGCTCGAGCGGGAACGCCACGTCCTCGATGATGACCGTCGTGCCGCTTTGACGCATAGCCCCGACAGAGGGGAACAGGCCCTTGCGGATGTTCCAGAGGCGGGCATTCTCAACCGGGTCTGTTGTAAACAATACCGGCATCAGGGTCTGCAGTTGTGCCAGCGCAATGGTGATTGTTGAAATGTTGGATTGTAGGTCATTTGCAGAAGAGGCCCTTGTCTCCACAAGAAGCGAGGCAACATGTTCATTTAGTTCCTTCAAGTATTCCGGCATCCCGACCTTGTTTTCCACCGAGCGGAGCGAAGCACGATCCATGATTTCGACTGCCGAAACATTGCAAGTTTTCAGAACAGCAACGGCTGAGCACGCGGTCGCAATGTCGGGAAAAAGCATCAGACTGCTGGCTTTATGCGGAAGTTCCGGTACCGTGTGGTAAGTGATGGATGAAATGAAACCGAGTGTGCCTTCAGAGCCGATCATCAGATGTTGTAGTATCTCAATGGGGTCCTCGAAGTCAACGAGAGCATTCAGACTGTAGCCGGTTGTGTTCTTCATCTTAAACTTGCGGCGGATACGGTCGGCAAGTGGCGTTGTTTCACGTACCCTGCGCGCAAGCAACGAGAGTTTCTCCAGCAGCGGGGCATGTGATGCCCGGAAACGACTGATGCTGTCACTGTCGCCCGTATCAAGAACTGTTCCGTCCGCTAGCACGACACGTATCGTATGAAGAGTGTTGTAGCTGTTTTGTGCAGTGCCACAGCACATGCCGCTTGCGTTGTTGGCCGCAATTCCTCCGATCATACAGGAATTTATTGAAGCGGGATCCGGCCCGATCTTCCTTCCATGAGGAGCAAGATAGATGTTTGCATGTCCCCCGATCACACCCGGTTGCAGTTGTACGCGAGCGCCCCCGTCGAGGATGCTGTAGCTTTTCCAATTCGCGCCAAGCATGACAAGAACAGAATCGGTGATTGCCTGACCGGAAAGGCTCGTTCCGGCAGCACGGAAGGTTACCGGTAATCTAAGAGCACGCGTCTCCTCCAGGACGCGGATCACCTCATGCTCATCTTCGACCTTTACTACAAGACGGGGTATGAGGCGGTAGAAACTTGCATCGGTGCCGTACACCAGGGTGTGCAGTTCGTCGTGAAGAAGCCGGTGTTGAGGGATATATTGCGCCAAGCGCCGGTGGAGAACCTGATAATTACCAGTAAGCATCTGAAAGCAAAGTCAAGGTGATGCAACAAATGAACCTGAATTTTGTTTCAAGTTCAAGTTACCGCCGTTGCATCAACATGAACAAATATCTATTTTTTCATAACGTTCATTCACAAACAAGGATCTGATCAGCCATGTCCCAACAAAACATCTTCCGATCCGCTTTGGTCCCGGCCGCAGGAATGCTTCTGCTGCTTTGCATCTCCTTGCAGGATACCGTTCGGGCTCAAGACAACGAAGCCCGGTTGCGCCAGCGGGCACGCGAGCTTGCACAATCGTTGATCATCGTTGACACCCACATCGATGTTCCGTACCGTCTTCACAAGAAAATGGAGGATGTTGGAAAGCGTACTCCGGGCGGTGATTTTGATTATCCGCGTGCAAAGGAAGGGGGACTGAATGCCGCATTTATGTCGATCTACGTTCCCGCCTCATACGAAATGAAGGGAGCGAAAAAATTCGGTGATCGCATGATCAAGATCGTGACGGATATGGTGGCTAAGCACCCGGACAAGTTTGCCGTAGCCACATCTGTAGCGGATGTGCGGGCGCATTACGCCAAAGGCGTCCTCTCCTTGCCGATGGGGATGGAGAACGGAGCTCCTCTCGAAGGGAAATTGGAGAACCTCGCTTATTTCTATAAGAAGGGGATCAGATATATAACGCTAACCCATTCGAAGAATAACCATATCTCCGATTCTTCGTTTGACAAAGAGCGAAAGTGGAAGGGCCTAAGTCCCTTCGGCAAAAAGGTTGTTGTGGAGATGAACCGTCTTGGAATGATGGTGGATGTTTCGCATGTATCCGACAGCGCCTTCTACCAGGTGCTGCGGATAACCAAGGCACCTGTGATAGCATCACATTCCTCTTGCCGGAAATTCACGCCCGGGTGGGAACGGAACATGAGTGATGATATGATTCGGGCGCTGGCGGTTAATGGGGGAGTCATCCAGATCAATTTTGGGTCCGGGTTTCTGGACTCGACTTACCTCAACCGGTGGATGCGCTCCCAGGATGTGCTGAACAAGTACTACGAAGAGCACAACATGAAGGCGGGCGATCCTGATGCTGTTGTCTACGCTGCGAAATTCCGGAAAGAGAATCCAATCGGATATGCAGATGTGAGGGACGTAGTGGCCCATATTGATCACGTTGTTGAGATAGCGGGGATTGATCATGTCGGGCTCGGGTCGGATTTTGACGGGGTAGGGGACACACTTCCCAACGGATTGAAGGATGTGTCTCAATTTCCCAACCTGATATATGAATTGTTGAAACGGGGATACTCTGAAGAAGACATCAAGAAAATTTGTGGCGAGAATACACTGCGTGTCTGGGCGAACGTCGAGAACATCGCCTTACACCTACAATCTGGAAGATAGGAAACCTTGAAGCCAGCACCTCTCAAGCGAGTGGCAGTTATTCTTGCTCTGCTTGCTCTTCTTCCCGCATTGCTCTATACGGGGTACGAATTCAGTTCACTGAACGAGAATGAGCGGTTGCTGGGCGAAGTGTATATCCGCCAACTCGAAGCCGTTCTGTTTTCCGCGAACCAGTATGCGTGGGATATCTCGAACAGCTGGGCGGGAAGTCTTGAGTTGTTTCTTCGGGAGGGAAAGGACGATTCGGGGAGAGACTCCTTGGCGCGGCTTTTTATGCAACGCAATCCCGCATTGAAAGGCGTTGTCTTGATTGACAAGGAGGGAAATCCTCTGAACTATATGGCTGCCCCCGGTGCGCAACCAGGTCTTCCGGTGGATCTGCGCGCTGCATTACGCTCGGAAGTCGGGATGTTGGAGCGGCTCATCAGATACAGGGAATCCGAGTACAGAAAGCTGGAGCCGATTGTGTCGGAACAAAGTCGCGCGGTAATGCTTGTGTTCGCGACGGGCGCGGATGGCGATGCTGCCGCCGCCGGAATGGTCCTCGACAGCGACCGGTTTGTCCGTGATGTTATCGGGCGACGACTGATGAGAATTGGGGGAGAGGAATTCGTGCTTGCCATACTGGCACTTCCATCTGACAGCATACTCTTCTCCACTTCCGAAATTCAACCCGGAACGATCCAGCAGAAGCAAGCACTTTGGCTCTTTCCCGACATGCAACTTGGTATACGGCTCAAAGGAGCCACCGTGCAGGAGGTCGTGGAAGCCCGTGCGCTGAGAAACATCGCGTTGATCTTTATTCTCGACCTCATACTTCTTGCCGGTGCATGGTTCGTCTATCGAACTATCAAACGGGAGATGGAGTTTGTGCGTATGAAAGCCGATTTCGTTTCGAATGTGTCCCACGAACTCCGTACACCCCTCGCGCTGATCAGAATGTTCGGGGAAACACTGGAGATGGGGCGTGTCAAGAATGATGAGAAACGCCGGGAGTACTACAGCACGATTGTGAAGGAATCCGAGCGGCTGACCCGCCTTGTGAACAACATTCTGGACTTTTCGAAGATGGAGGCCGGCAAGAAGCAGTATCATTACGCGCCATCGGACCTGAATGCGATCGTTTCCGCGGTGATGAAGACGTACAGCTATCACCTGGAGAGCAAGGGCTTCGACCCGGTGACCGAGTTAGCCTCCTCACTTCCCCTTGTTTCGATGGATGCCGAGGCAGTCACAGAGGCGGTCATAAATCTCGTTGATAACGCAATGAAGTACAGCGGCGAAAGCAAGTTCCTTCGGGTGGCAACCAGGGCCGAACAAGATGCTGTAATAGTTGAAGTGGAGGATCGCGGCGTTGGTATTTCTCGTGAAGATCAGAAGAAGATCTTCGACACGTTTTACCGCGTGTCATCGGGACTAGTGCACAATACAAAAGGAAGCGGCCTCGGGCTCTCACTTGTGAAGCACATCATGGATGCGCATCACGGCAAAGTCGAGGTGGAGAGTACTCCCGGCGCCGGCACCTTGTTCCGGCTGGTGTTTCCTCTGAACAAAAAAGACATCACCACAAAACAATCATGACAAAAATACTTCTGGTTGAAGACGACCCGGCGATGCAACTGGGCTTAAAGGACAATCTCGAGTTTGAAGGGTATGATGTTATGGTGGCGGGTGACGGAAAGCAGGCGTACGACACTATTCTTGAGAACGATTATGACCTGGTGATTCTCGATGTGATGTTGCCCGGCATGTCAGGATTCGACATTCTCAAGAAGAGCCGGGAGAAGGGAGTGTCCGTTCCGGTTATCATGCTCACGTCGAAGAGTGAAGAGATCGACAAAGTTCTCGGCCTCGAACTCGGCGCGGATGATTACGTCACAAAGCCTTTCAGTTTGCGTGAGGTCATTGCCAGGGTGAAGGCTGTCCTCAGGAGGAATGAAGGCCAGGGGGGCGGCGCTTCCACAAAGATGACTCTCGGTACAATCGTGATCGACTTTGCCAATTATACGGCTGAGGCTAACGGCGTTGAGTTGAGCATGACTCCGAAGGAGTATGAAGTTCTCAAGTTTCTCTGGACGCACCGCAACAAAGTCGTTACCCGTGACCAGCTTCTTACCAACGTCTGGGGGTATGACGAGTCAATCAGCACTCGTACAGTTGACAATTTTATCCTGCGTCTGCGACAGAAGCTGGAATCCGACCCTTCCCATCCCCGTCACATTATCACTATTCACGGAACCGGCTACAAACTCATTCCTTGAACGGGGAGTGAGGGCAGTGACATTCTTTGACAAACGCTGACTGTGCATGGACATCTTCCACAATCTGTGCCCGTACATTGGTACAGATTCACACAGCACTCTCAATATTCAAACAAGGAGGATGTCATGAAAGCCAATCGTATACTTCTCGCAGCCCTGACCGCAGTTCTTGCCACGGCAACGTTGAATGCCGCAACACCCGGCAGCGGCCAAAAAGCCGGAAAGCTCGCCCAAGCAGAGAGAAACTATGCTGCCTGCCTCGCATCCGAGAATCATGGAGTTGTCGAATCGGGACTTGCCCAAATTGCCCAGATGAAGCTGCGCTATCCCGATGCTGAATTCGCCCGCCTGACCAAGGAGGTCGGAAGACTGGTTGCGGAAGGAAACACTCCTGCAATAAGGTATAAGGCAGCAATTGTAGCCGCAGTGTTGGACAACCCTGCGCTTTTTGACGCAGAAGCTGCAAATGCCACCCAGAATGCAGAAATGCTCCTGTCGGCAATTGCCTCCAGGCTGCAGAGTGAATTCGTAACCTATGCGGATCGATAAATACTAACAAAACCCCGCTGAGTGCGGGGTTTTTGGTATGGCATGGTAGTGACAATCTTTTACAATTAGTTACTCCGGTTTGACTCAACTTATCGCTAGTCGGTGTAATTTGTATCCGGAACAAACCAAATAGTCTCAAGGATATATACGTGCAACATAGGGTCAACATAGTCTTTGTTCTCCTGTTCACCGCCGGCACGGCTTTCGGCCAGGAATGGAAACAGCTTTTCGGACTGAACGGTGAATGGAAATTCGAGATCGGGGACAACACGACATGGCGTGAACCGGGATTCGATGACAGCAAGTGGGTGATAGTGCATGCTCCGCAGGCATGGGAGGATGAGGGTTTTCCCGGCTACGATGGCTATGCATGGTACCGCAAACACTTCCAGGCAGAGGAAAGTTGGAGAGGAAAGTCCTTGTTCCTTCATCTGGGCTACATCGACGATGTAGATGAGGTGTACGTGAACGGTAGATTGATCGGTCGCACGGGTTCCTTCTTGCCGGATTACCAAACGGCGTATAATGCCCGCAGGGAATATGTGCTGCCGGAGGTATACCTCCGCATTCCGGGGGATAATGTGATTGCTGTGCGAGTGTATGACGCTGAACTCAGCGGCGGCATACTTGGCGGACCGCTCGGAGTATTTGAAGACGTGTCAGCTCTTCGGCCTGAACTTCCCCTTGCCGGTGAATGGCGCTTCAAGCCCGGTGATGACATAAAGTGGAAAGAGCCCTCTTATGACGAACGGTCATGGGAGAAGATCCTTGTCCCCGCATATTGGGAACTTCACGGACATACAAATCTTGACGGCTACGCGTGGTACCGATTGAGGTTCAATGTTCCGGCGAATCTCACCGATAAGCGCCTGATTCTCATGCTCGGGAACATCGACGATTTTGATGAGACGTACTTGAACGGAGAACTTATCGGGCGTACGGGCACTATGGGCCGAGTGTTGCCCGGCGGCGGCTCTGACGACTATGTCAAACTCAGGGCATATACTATTCCGTCAGATAAATTGTTATTCGGCAAGGAGAACGTACTCGCTGTGCGTGTCTTTGATGGTTTTCGAGATGGCGGGATTTACCGCGGTCCCATCGGAATAGTTACCAGGGACCGTTACATAAAATGGGAGCGGCAGACGCGGCGCACCAGGCAATCATTTTTTGATTGGCTCTTCAACTGACGGGCCAACACTCCCGGCTGCAACGCCGGCGGCATACGCCAACATTACCGGAACCAATACCAGTCCGAACCGTGCGAGAGCATAAATCGGCAGGTGCCCGGCGAAGAAAACAAGGATGAACAGCAGCGGCGCCGCTTCGATGGACCGCATTCCCTTCGTTTTGATAATTTTCCTGGAAGCAACAATGAAGAATGCCAGAAGCGGAATCTGCAACAGGCTCGTAACAATAGTCGCAGGAGCTGACCCACTTATCGTCCAAAACATCAGACTATTTACAACCAGCTTTTTGAGGAAGAACCAAGGGTTCTCGACATAGCGTTCCACCGAAGCTGACGTCAATTTTTTTTCCACCTCGACTCCCGCCCTGGCACCGCCCTTCTCAATCTCCCAATGAACAATCGTGTCACCCTCGACTGTATACGGACCGCACAAGTCGATCAACTTCATATAGCTGAGAGGAGCCTCTTCATACCGCTCCGCTAGACAGTCTCCTTGTTTCAGATTAAACCCGAGAAGTCCGTGAACAGGTATAATCGTCCCGGTGAGCGAGTGGTTCCGCATCGTCCACGGGGCAACGAGGAGGAAACCCATCGTTAGGATGATTGCGGTGTCTCTAGTTCTTCTCGGATGATGAGATAAGAAGAACCCGATGAGGGGGGCGATAAACAGCAATGGCAGAAAAGTCTGCTTGCACAGGGCGCTGATCCCCAAGGCAACCCCGAGCCGCATCGAGCTTCGCACGGATTGCTCATGGTGGTGGACAAGAAACAGGAGTACCGTTAGGGTAAAAAGAAATGTCGCGAGAGTTTCGGTGACAATCCGCGGAGTGTACCAGAGCAGGAAGGGATGCAACGCGGCAATTCCGGCTGCGATGAGGCCTGCTTTCCTGTTCCAAATCATCATCCCGATTTGATAACAAAACAGCAGCGTCAGGGTGTGAAGCAGGGCCTGCGCAATTTGTACAGAGAGCGGGAATGCGCTCTCGCCCAGCCGCAGGAAGCCTGCGACAAACAAGGGATATACTGGCCCGCGTAAAACAGTAGCCGAAGTGTCTGGATAAAAACTCAGCGTGCCGGTCCTCTCCAGCCCGTAGGCTAGTTGGTCATAACCGTCATTCGCAAGCTTGCTGTCCAGAACTCCTGCAATGTTCGGATAGACGAAGAGTGAGAATGCCATCGAAGCGAAAAAACCCGCAAAGCATATGGCAAAGATCGGATTTCTGGCCAGGAAGTTCATTTTGGAAGGATCATTTGCATGGTTCCTGCTATCTCCATCAGGTAGGCAACTCCAAGGTGGAGAATAATACCACCGTAAATGGACCTTGTGTTGTATGCAATCACACCCAGAACCAGGCCGCCGGCCACAGACCCAATTGCCTCCCCGAGAGGTTTTTGAAAATGGAGTATCGCGTACACTACAACCATCGGCATGATCGCGCCGTTGCCGAGATAGCGGGCGAATGCCATCACCATCAGTCCACGGAAAATCAATTCCACGAAAACAAAATCAACCCCGTAGCAAAATTGAAACACCCCGATCGCAAGCACATGCTCGAAGTCTGAGAGTCCGGAAGGCATACCGATCTTCCAGCGTGGATACGCCGCAAGGAAATCACTTGTGAACGAAATGGCGAAGATCGCCGGCGTGATGACGAGGAGTATAAACAAGTAAGTGGAGAGTTGTATCCCCGAAGCGCTGAAACCGTACAAGCGTGAGTCATTCCTGTCGTGCCGGCGCCAATACCAGACTAACGGCCCGATAACCGCTATTCCCGGAAGAAGGTTGCTCCCCAACCTTGAAAGATAGCGAAGCGGTGCAGCAGGAAGCAGGTCCGGCATGGCCTGAGCAACAAACCACGGGACATTGTGCATTACCACATAGAGGCTCAGCAGGGCAAAGCTGAAGAAAAACAGCCTGATCCCCCCCGGAGTCAACAACGTATCTGTTCTATCCTTCGTGATCCTTCGCAGCAAATACGTGAGGGCAAAGGGAACCGCGTAGAAGAAGAAGTACAGGAAGAACTGCGAAGCGGGATGTTGCGTCTTCGATACCAATGCCGTCTCGAGATCGAGTCCGTAGTTAAGCCAGAATGCCCCGATCAGGAAAAGCGCAACTGATGCGAAATACCGGTGATCATACTCCTGCCGGAGGTAATCGGAGATATAGCGGAAAATAATTCTCATGCCGTGAGGACGGCCGTCATGAAGTGCCGGTTTTGGGTGAGGACTTCGATTGCAAGAGTTGCGAGATGACGTTGACGAGCACATCACCATCGATCGGCTTTTGGAGGAAAGCATCAATACCCGCTGCAATTACTTCTTTTGAAGAGTAAAACTGCGAGTAAGCCGTGACCATGAGTATAGGGATGTTTGACCAGTCTTTTTTCACGCGTCGTGAGAATTCTATGCCGTTCATCTTTGGCATATCCAGGTCCACGATTGCAATGTCGGGCAGGGAGAGTCGCATGATTTCCAACGCTTGCTCGCCGTTTCCCGCTTCGAGAACGTCGTAGGCATTAGACGCAAGCAGGTGCTTCAACGCCATCCGGAAATCTTCGTTGTCATCTATCAAGAGGACTTTGGTTTTCATATCAGCATCTTGTGGTGGTACTTGCACGATGTTCCCCCCGAATATCTGTGAATTATTTGCCGCTGAGCGCATCGCGCAACGCCGCGACGGCGAGCGCAATTTCAGTGGCGGAGTTGTAAAAATGCGGCGAAAACCGCAGCTTCCCCTCTCTCAATGAAAGCGTGATATCCTGCAGCATCAATTTCTTGTAAACACTTTTTGCATCGATTGAGTCCGGCAATTCAATCGTGATGATGCCCGCCCGCTGTGTTTGCACGTTGGGTGTCAGAATCTTCACGCCGTCAATAGTATGCAGACCGTTCATCAGCATCTGCGTCAAAGCGAGCAGGTGGCTTTCTATTTTCTCGATCCCGAATTCAAGCAGGATGGAGAGCGCCGCTTGCATGCCCCAAAGTCCGATGACGTTTTTCGTCCCCCCCTCAAAACGTCGGGCACTTGAAGCCAGCGGCTGCCCGTAATCGGTAAATTGCCACGGATCCTCAACTGACAACCACCCGACGTAAGCGGGTTCAATTTTTGCCTGGAGTTCCTCTGTCACATAGAGCCAGCCGGTTCCCTGTGGTCCGAGTTGCCACTTCTGACATCCGGAGGCGAAGGCATCGATTTTCATTCGCTGTACATCAATCACGGTTGCCCCGGCCGCCTGAATGCCGTCTACCACAAACACGATATTCTTGCTACGACATAAATCCCCTATTGCCGCGAGGTCCGCTCTGTACCCTGTCAGGAATTGGACTGCGCTCATTGCGACGAGCCGGGTCGCGGGGGTGATCATATCAGCAACCAGTTGCGGAGTCGGATGCCCCAGTGTCGCCGGGATAATGTCTAACTCTACGCCATGTTTCCGCAGATTCAAGTACGGCCAAACATTTGCCGGAAATTCTGCCTCGTGCAGCAGTATTCTGTTCCCCGGTTTCCATCGAAGCCCTGCAGCTATGACATTGATACCATCCGAGGTATTTGCTGTGAGGGCTATCCGGCCGGGGGACTCGGCCTTTACCAGCGCTTGTACACTTCTGCGGCATTCCTCGAACTTGACGATGTCCCGCTCGTACGTTTCAATCCTGCCAACCGACCGATCCTTCAGGTGTGAGGTCATGGCCTCAACAACCCGGGTAGACATCGGTGCCGTAGCGGCATTGTTCAGATAGATTTTTCCTTCCTGCGTATGCGGAAAGAAGGACTTGGCTCTTCCCAGAACATCATCGGAAAACAGCTTTGCCCAGTGCTGCTCTGTGGCAAGGAACATCGGTTATTTTCTCGCGCCGGATTGTGAACAGGAGAACAGGTGAGGATATATCGATCTCCCGGTTAATACATGATAAAAAGAGAGGGTACGAAATGCAAAAGGAAAGAATCTGGCCATGAAAATACAGTTGTGGAATATTCTCCACCACAAAGCAGCTAAACATGCCCAAAAACAGCTGAATTGGAGCAACGTCGACGGCATGTTCGTTGCAAGGTGGACACAGGATAATAATTTGCCGGAATCCCTAAACCTTTGAGCGACCGATGAATGTACTTCAACCGACGGCCGAACTGGAGAAATGGTACGAGACGCCTGACCCATGGAACTATGAAAATACCCCCGACGACCTGAACCGCAGAGCAATGCTCCTGGCGAACATACCAATGCTGGAATACATTGAAGTGCTGGATATAGGGTGTGGCGATGGTTTTGTAACCAAGCGGCTTCCGGGAAAAAGCATCACCGGGATTGATGTTTCAGCGAACGCGATCCGTCACGCTACGGAAAGGTCACCCGGCCACATTTCGTACATGCAGCATTCGCTGTTTGACATTCCCGAATTGGAATGGGAGAACAGGTTTGATCTCATCGTCATTACCGGGGTGCTTTACCCGCAGTATATCGCCCGAAGCTCGAAACTTGCGTACGAGATTGTCGACCGGATCCTGCAGCCGGGCGGCGTTCTGGTTTCGGTGCACATCTCGGAGTGGTACACGTTGCGTTTCCCTTACATCACGCTCAAGCGAGAATATTATCCGTACCGCGAATACACCCACCTTCTGGAGGTCTACCGAAAATGATCTTGATGTATCATAAAGTCCATCCGGAAACCCCGACAATGTGGTGGGTGAGTGTAGATGATTTTTGGCGGCAGATGGAGGAACTGCGCCGCTTCGAGGTGGTGCATATGGAAGCGTACGATTTCCACAATCCCCGCCATGTATGTATCACGTTCGACGGAGTCTACGAGAACGTGTACCAGTTTGCGTTTCCAATACTGAAGAAATTCGGATATCCGTTCGAGCTCTACATTACCAGCAGTACCATCGGACAGGGGAATGAATTCGACCAGCATGTTGAGCCCTCTGCCCGCTTTGCCTCGCATGAGCAGCTTGCGGCAATGGTTAGAGGTGGGGGACGCCTGCAATGGCATACGGTGTCGCATCCCGATCTCACCACGCTTCCATCTCATAAAGAGATCGTGGAGGAACTGACTGTTCCGCCTGAGCTGAGAAAACTTGATCCCAAGGGTTTTACGTGGTTTGCTTATCCGTACGGAAAGCATAATGAGACGATTGTTAAGGAAGTGAAAAAACGCTTCAACGGTGCGCTATCGTGTGTCGAAGGCAACGATCATGACAAGTATGTGCTTAATCGTATCACTGCAGTGAATGACACTGGCTTTGCGGGTTCAACCGTTTCACTCGTTATTGCAAACTACAACTATGGCCATTTGTTGGCCGAGGCAATTGAATCCGCCCTTGCCCAAACGGTTCCCGCTGATGAGATTCTCCTTATCGATGATTGCTCGACAGACAACTCGATCGAAGTTGCGCAGCGCTATGGTGACCGCATCAAGGTTGTGCGGAATGAGACGAACCTCGGCATAGTGGCCAACTTCAACAAGGCTGTCGGACTGACCAAAGGAGAGTACATCTGCTTTTTGGGGGGAGATAACAGGTTCCGAAGCGACTACGTCGAGAAGTGTAAACTGGCGTTGGACAAAAATTCGTTGGCGGCGATTGCCTACACAGATGTAGCACTATTCGGCCCCCGTGCTGAAGTGCTGGCGTTGAAAGTGGGAGCAAAGCATCTTGCCGGTACTGTAGATACATACTTGTGGCAGTTCCCGGATTTTACTGACGCGGTCCGCAAAGCGCTGCCCCAGCAGAATGTTATTCACGGTTCTTCAATGTATCGTCGCAAAGCGTATGAACAAGTCGGAGGTTATGCACAAACTTCCGGTCCTGAAGACCATAACCTCTTTGCTCGCATCGTTGCGGCTGGCTGGTCAGCTGTTCGGGTGCCCGAGTATGTACTGGAATACAGGCAGCACTCCAGCGAGCAGGCTAACACGCGGCTGAACTACGGACTCGAACTCGCACATCTCAAGAAGCAGTACAAAGCACTGGCGGAGCAGTATCAGAAGCTTAAACAAGGAGGTACCGTAAAAGAAGCTGGTGTGCATGACGATCTGAAGCAAGCGTTGATGGATGCACGTGGCCATTTTGCCAAAGGGCGTAGTGATATTGCCAAAGCACAACTCGTGCAAGCGTTCCAGCAATTCAAACAGCTGGCAGCCCTTCACGCCGACTATGCCCGGCTCTTGATGAATGAAAACAAAGATGATGACGCGCAGGCTCATCTGGAAATGGCCATCCTGCATGACCCGGGCTCGGCTGATGTACACAATGAATTCGGTGTCCTTGCATTCAAACGGGGACTGAAGGATGTTGCCCGCAGCAGCTTCCAGCGCGCCATCCGGCTCGATCAAACAAATCTGGCTGCGCGAAAAAATCTTGCCGATCTCGCCGCTGCGGAGGAAAATCTCGAAGAGGCTGCCGTCCATTTGAAGGCCGTCCTGGACTCAGTCCCGAACGATGTAGAGGCCTTAACAGGCCTCGGCACGATATGCATCAAAACAGGGCGGCTTGAGGACGCAACGTTCTTTTTCCAACGTGTTTTGCAGATTGATCCTTCGAACGTCGAAATCCAACAGGTCCTCGGCAAACTGTCTGGAGGTGACAAACGTGAAAAGGCGCCGGCCATTCTTCCCGCAAAGACGTCCGGACATTATCTTGTGTCGATCGTAGTTCCGGTCTACAATCAGCTTGCATACACGAAGCGTTGTATCGAAAAGATATATTTCAACACCAAATTCGAAACGGGTGTTGAGGTGATCGTTGTGGATAACGCTTCGACCGACGCAACTGCCGAATTCTGCAAGCCCGCACAATCAGCATACCCGAATTTCACATATATCGGAAACCCCGAGAACATGGGCTTTGCGGGGGCATGTAATATGGGCGCGGAAGTCGCCCGGGGAAAGTACATAGTGTTCCTGAACAACGATACGGAGGTGGCCGATGGCTGGCTAGAACCTCTCGTTGCAGCAATGCAGGAGGAGGATGCAGGTATCGCGGGAAGCAAACTTCTTTACCCGGATGGCACCATACAGCATGCTGGAATCGATTTCGACTACATGCAGATCAACGGCGAACAGCTTCCCTGGCCATATCATCCGTATCGCGGCATGCCGGGAGGGTATGTCAGGGCAAACAGGAAGCGTGAAATGCCGGCCGTGACAGGCGCTTGCCTTTTGATCGAGCGGGAGCTCTTCCGCTCGATGGGCGGGTTTGATACCTCGTACAAAATGTACTTTGAAGATGTCGATCTTTGTATGCGGGTTCGGCAGCAAGGGAAGAGGGTCATCTATGTTCCTGAAAGCGTCGTCATTCACCATGAAGGGAAGTCCTCTTCCGGAGCGCAGGAAGTCGCAGCACTGAACATCGAAAGTTCGAAGCTGTTTCTCGGCAAGTGGCGGCCGGAGGTCGAATTGCTCGTAAGTGGCAAACTGAAGATCACCACCCCTGTGCACTGGTATGCGCCATTCTTTAATCCCAGCGGTTATGCAAGCGAAGCGATCAATTTTGCGATGGCGCTGCATTCGTCTGTTCCGGTAACGATTACACACGCGACGAACTTCTATTCGGAGCAGTTTGTGCGTGAGTTGCCTGCACACACAGTCGAGCGGCTTGTGAATATGCGAAACTCGTCCAGCCGTCATGCTCCGATTGCTGTCGTTCACAATCCGGCATTTGCATTCACCAGGCCGCGAGGCTCACTGGCAGTGATCGGAAGGACGATGTTTGAAACTGATACTATTCCGACGGATTGGGTTGAGTGTTGCAACACCATGGATGAAGTCTGGGTCCCCACAAGGTTCAACATCGAGACCTTCACCAGGGCGGGCGTCCGGCGGGATAAACTGTTCAAGATTCCGGGATCGATTGATGCTGACTTTTTTGATCCTGCTATCTATGAGCCGTTTGAACTCCCTTTAAAGAAAAAGTTCAATTTCCTTTCGATCTTTGAATGGTCGGAACGGAAAGGGGTTGATATTCTTCTAAAGGCCTACTTCGAGGAATTCACGTCGGATGACGATGTATGCCTGTATCTCAAAACCTATCTGATGGGAAGGGGCGATAACGATGACAGCCGTGAGATTCTAAACCGCATCAAGGAGTATGCGGCATCTTGGGGCATGGAGTGGAGCCGCCTGCCCAAGGTGTCAATCATCAGTTCACAAATTCCGCTGCGTGAACTTCCACGTTTGTACAAGTCGATGAGCGCATTTGTGTTGCCTAGTCGTGGTGAGGGGTGGGGAAGGCCGCACATGGAAGCGATGGCCATGGAACTGCCGGTCATTGCGACGGGCTGGAGTGGTAACACCGAGTTCATGAATCAGGAAAATTCCTACCTGATCAAAAACGATGGGCTGGCAACAATTGAACATATGGAGATACCCTTTTACCGGGGGCATCGTTGGGCAACTCCCTCTGTCAAGCACCTCAAACAGCTGATGCGTCATGTTTTCGCTCATCCTGCTGAGGCGGCTGTAAAAGCGCGGAGGGCGAGACGGGACGTCGTAGCACACTACAGCCACGAGAAAGTTGCGGCACTCATCATTGCCAGGTTGCAGGAGCTTGAAGCACGCGTTTCGGCCAAAGGCAAAGCACAGGTTGTCAGTCAAGGTAACGTGAAGCCATCCGTTGGTTGGACGGGGGGGATGATGGCGAATGCCTCCCTTGCCCTTGTGAATAGGGAGATTGCTTCCCGGCTGATCGATAGAGGATTTCCCCTTTCTTTTAATGTTGTCAACACCGAAACGATGAAAGGCAAACCCCCGGCGAGGTTCAAGAAGCTCATGGCTTGCCGCGACCCCAAACCTCGATCGTCGGATGTCAACATAATGTTGAACTGGCCTCCCGTTATGCAGCCTCCCTCCGAAGGCCGATGGGTTGTGATGCAGCCGTGGGAGTTCGGATATCTTCCGAAGGCGTGGGTTGAGACATTTGCCTGCTACGCAGATGAGGTGTGGGCGATATCAAACTATGTGAAGCAAGTATATGTCGACAGCGGATTTCCAGCAAGTCGTGTTCACGTGATCCCCCTGGGTTTTAATCCCGACGTGTATCGTCCCGATGTCAAACCATTCAAACTCAAAACCAGCAAGAAATTCAAGTTCCTTTTTGTTGGAGGCACGATCTTCAGAAAGGGGATCGACATCCTGCTGACGGCGTACGCAAAGGAATTCTCTTCCGCTGATGACGTATGCCTTGTCATCAAAGATAACTGCGCTGATTCATTTTACAAGAACGCCTCGGACCCTGCAGCCATCGAGGAACTGCGGCGGCAAGCGAACGCTCCAGAGATCGAGTATTTTGATACAACGCTTAGTGAGCAGGAGCTTGCCAGTCTTTACGCTGCCTGCGATGTGCTGGTGCATCCGTATCGGGGGGAGGGCTTCGGGTTGCCGATTCTGGAGGCCATGGCGTGTGGGAAGCCGGCAATTGTCCCGAACGGCGGCTCGTGCCTCGATTTCTGTACGCCCGGGAACAGCTACTTGGTTGAGGCTGATCGAGTGCCATTCAAGGAGAAGAAGGTCGACAATCTGGAGACCGCAGCCCACCCATGGATGTTTGAAGTGCCGGTAGATGAGTTACGCAAAGTTATGCGTCATGCAGCGACGAATCCGGATGAGGTAAAGAGCAAAGGAAGGCTGGCCGCAGAAGAAACGCATGCGAGGTGGAGTTGGGAAGCTACCGCTGATTTTGCCGCCCGGAGAATCGAGGAATTATCGCACAAACCGGTCTTCAGGGATTCTCCCCAATCCATAAATTCCGAGTTGCACTCCATCCTCACCGAAGTTGCCTCATTGAGGCAAGCGCATAAACATGAAGAGGCTCTTCGCAGGCTCGAGAGTGCGGGAACGATTGTAGAACGCATGCTTGATAATGATTCGTCAGCATTGGCCGAGCAGATTTTC
>CAZBWR010000079.1:0-17072 GCA_964495695.1 uncultured Chitinophagales bacterium
GCGTCGAACAAATGTCTTCCGATATCGCTTTCCAAACGAAGTTCTCTGCTGGTAATGATTGGCTTTCTATGAAGCCAACCAGGATGATTGCACCCATGAGGGCAGCAATTAGAGTTATCTTACGTCACTCGTTTTCGACACAACTTTTGGATTGTGGAGCGGATCCTTCGCTGCATACAGTCGAGAATCTACACCCATGTAAGCCGCAGGTCGATTGAGAGGATTTCGAGTCCTCTTGATCGGTTGCTACAGCCGAAGACCAAATGAACGAAATCTCTCACATTTTGTACCACAGTGGGACACCGAACGAAAGTCAACCCTCGTTCCTGCCCTAGTTATGTGTCATGCCCAATTAAAGTGAGAAAAAAATGTCCGACGATACGTTGAGAGCATTTGTGATAATGGCCTTTGATCCGGAGTTCGAGGCCATCTTCGGGGATCTAATCAGACCATCCCTCGAAGCCGCAGGGTATGAAGTAACACGTGCTGATAGTTTAATGAACCAACAGAACATTCTAAAAGACATCATTCGGGAGATTGCGCGAGCCGATCTGGTTATTGCCGAACTTACGGCTCTAAATCCTAACGTCTTCTATGAACTAGGGATCGCTCATGCTCTCCGAAAGCGGACGGTATTGCTGACACAATCTGTGGAGGAACTTCCCTTTGACCTCCGGTCTTACCGTGTAATTGCGTATTCAACTCGCTTCGACGAGGTCAACAAGTTGAGCGATACGCTGACCACAATAGCACAGAAAGCCAAAACCCAAGCAATAGACTTCGGGAATCCTGTCATTGACTTCCTTCCAGATGGCACCTCACACACCCCGACTATTGACACTTCTTTGCCGACCAAGAAACCTACAGAGCCAGTTGTTGCAGAACCAGAGGAAGAAAAGGGTCTTTGGGATTTTGTGGTTGAAGGTGAAGAAGCGATGCAAAAATCCCAAGAAATTATCACGCGTTTGGCCCAAGCCACGCAAGAGGTCGGTGAGCGAATGACTGCTAGAACCGTAGAAGTTGGGCGGATCCAAAAGAGCGGAGTTCCGGGCAGCGCAGCGAAAATGTACAGACTCGTTGAACTAACGGCGTCGGAAATCTCTGCATTTGCGGAGAAGGTCGAGGCTGAGTTACCTGGATTGCACTCAACGTGGGAGATTTTCTCCGAGAGTGCGTCAGGCATGCTACGCACGACCAAAATCAGAACAGGAGAAGACAAGGCCGCCGCACAACAGTTCAAGGAGCAACTCGTCATTCTTGCGAACACTATTGCTGAAAGCCTTGTTAGCACAAAGGGTTTCAGGGATGCTCAGGCCCAACTTAGGGGCATTAGTAAATCCATGAACAGGACCTCACGTAAGACAACTTCAGCGCTTGATAAAGTGATTTCCGAATTCGAGCAATCGATAGCGTATTGCACCAAAGTCATTGGCCTGCTGGATGAAACAAATGTGGCTCGTCACTCATGTCATTTGTCGAGGCTATGTTCGAGCGCAGGTTGGTACAACATATAAAGTTCGTTCCATGCCCGCCTCATTCTTGCCAAAAAAGGAAAAGGCATTGCGGCGGGCACGGCGTGGCCACGTTATACGCAAGCGGGCAACCACCAAGATAAAGGATGGATTCTATGTTTAGAAAAGTCTGGGCATACATCAAGAGAGCATCAACTCGATTCGGGCGATTCCTTGCGCCAATGCTCAAACCCTTTTTCAGGTTCATCGGGGTCGCCGCCATATTGGCTTCGGGTTGGTATGCTTTTCTTTTGCTGGTTTCCCAGCCACCGATAGAACCTACGCCTGTTCTGATTATGATTTGGTCATCCGTGCTTGTGTTGCTGTTCGCACTATTTCCAAGAATCCTTGACCGTGTCAAGCGTTTCAAGGTCAAGGATTTCGAGATAGAACTGCAAGATACAGTCGCACGGTCAACTCCTGAAGATTACATCTCATTCTCCGATTTGGATGAATATACTTTCTCTCAGAAAGGTGATTTCAGAAATCTTGAGGACATTCTTGAGCAAGCCATCCGTCAACCCTCCAAACCAATACTTCTCGTAGCCAATTTGAGAGATGGGAAATACATTTCCATTCCGATGCTATTTATCTATCTGTTCTTGTTGGATATGATTGGCAAATCTATCACCGTGCTCTTTGTCTCTACCAGACAGAGTTTCAAAGATATTGCTGACATCACCAAGGATTCAATTGTAGGCGCCGTCTCGGGAAAAACTGTTCTTCAGACATTCTATCGGAGGTTTCCACATTTCTATCGGATTTTCGACATCCCAAAGGTGTCATGGTTCCCAATATTTGAAGAGTTTTTCTGGCGTGGTCGTTTCCGAGGCGAGCAGGGCGAGTCTATTTTCAGAGAGGCTTACGACACTCTTCGAGAGGCTCACTCTGATGAGACAGAGTTTCTCACTGAACGAGACATGCGAAATTGGTTCAGAGGCGAATTGAACTTCCGAACGGTCGAGGTCTCTCTTGGCTCTCAAGACCTTAAGACAATCAGAGAAGCATTGGCGCAAGGGGATGAGTTTATCTTGTCAATAAAGGACAAAGGGCTCAGGTCTGTAATATCTCTTTGCTACTTCTCCAAGGACATAATGAAGAAAGTGTTGGCGGATATTGCACAGACCAAGTGAATGGTTGCCCGCCAGCGCATAACAGAACCGGTATTGAAAGTCAGGAAGGAACTTTCGCACGCTCGGCAAAAGGTTGTCCTGACATGTCATGTAGCCGAAGAACTCAACAAATGGCACTGCAATGAGAGGTAAACTCAACTATGGAGGGTGTGAAAGCAGTCAGGGTTGAGCTATTAAAAGCAACGACCCCCGGACCAGAAATCCGGGGGTCGCAAAAGGCCTAAGAAAAATCCTACCTAAAAAATTCTTCCGAGCTTAGACACAATTCAGGCATCCAAACACGCCTTCCACAAGAACATTGCCTTTTTTGAGTACCGACGGCGGGACTCGAACCTGCGACCCCCAGATCCACAATCTGGTGCTCTAACCAACTGAGCTACGTCGGCGATTTCTATTCTATGATACCTTGATGCAGCCATCCCGCTTTCAGCGGGATCCTCATCACGACTGTGGACTTAGCACGCAACGCTAAGTCCAGTCGTGATGGGAACTGAGCTACGTCGGCAATTGCTGCGTCTTCATCTACAAAAAAGCAAAATGAATATAGCCAAAGGGCTGAGAAGATGCAACGCACGTTCTACACGCGCGCATGTGCCAGTTCTGCGTGGTCTGCCGATTCAGGCTTGTCCTCTGATCCGATATCAGGATCTGCAGGCGCAGCTGACATTGCCTCCTCAGTGTGGCTCACCGGTGAACGTCTGCGTGATATCCAGTCAGCCGCAGTCACAAGGAGCCACAAAAACAGAAATATGCCTCCGGCGATGAGCGCAAACCATTCGACATTTGACCCCGGAGGACCTCCGAACATCATCATTCCATTCATCTCCACCTCCTGTCATGTGATACAACAGGCTACTTCTTCTTTCCGTTCATATAGTCGGGCAACTCGTTGAAGAAGTGCGCACTCGTCCGCATGCCTCCAAAGAAGTTGTCGAGGTTCAGAAACTCGTCGGGGGCGTGCGCGTTCTCATCCGGCAAACCAAACCCGAGCAGGACTGTATCGAGACCGAGTATCTCCTTGAACTGCACGACAATCGGAATAGAACCCCCTTCACGCTGGTAGAGGGGCTTCTTGCCGAACCCCTTTTCAAGTGCTGCAACTGCCGCCATGACGCCGGGTGAATCAATCGGCGTGATAGCCGCTTCGCCACCGTGCAAGTTCCGCACCGTTACTGTCACGCTCTTCGGCGCAATTTTCTTTATATGTTTCTCGAATAGTTTCGCAGCCTTGTCAGACTTCTGATCGGGAACGAGCCGCATCGAGATCTTAGCGGATGCCTTTGAGGGAAGCACAGTCTTTGCACCCTCACCCGTAAATCCTCCCCAAATGCCGTTACACTCAAGGGTCGGGCGAGCCCATACGCGCTCCAGCGTGCTGAATCCCTTCTCGCCGTACAACTGCTTCACGCCCAGATCCTTTGCGTACTTCTTGTCGCTCCACGGCAGTTTCTTGAATGCATCGCGTTCCTTCTTGCTCAGCGGACGGACATCTTTGTAGAATCCCGGAATCGTGATCTTGCCATTCTTGTCATGCAGCTGGGCGATGATTTCGCTGAGCGCCTGAATCGGGTTATGGACTGTGCCGCCGAACGATCCGGAGTGAAGGTCACGGTTCGGCCCGACAAGGTCGATCTGCATGTATGCAAGTCCCCGCAACCCGTAACAGATGGACGGTACGCCCTTGGCAAACATGGATGAATCGGAGACGAGAACAAGATCCGCACCGAGCAACTCCTTATTATCCTTTAGGAAGGGCGCAAGATGCTCGCTGCCGATTTCCTCCTCGCCTTCAATCAAAAGCTTCACATTCACCGGAAGTTCGCCTGTCGTTTTTAGAAACGCCTCGAGACTCTTCAGGTGGATGAAGACTTGTCCTTTGTCATCGGCAGAGCCGCGGGCAAAGATATTCCCGTCCCGTATTGTCGCTTCGAACGGAGGCGATGTCCACAACTCGAGCGGCTCCGGGGGCTGCACATCGTAGTGCCCGTAGATAAGTACGGTCGGTTTGCCCGGCGCGTTCAGCCAGTCGCCATATACAACCGGATGACCCGGCGTCGGCATCACTTGTACGTTCTGCAGACCTATCTCGCGCATGTGGTCGGCAACCCAACGGGCACACCGCTCCACATCTCCTTTGTTTTCGGGGTTCGTGCTGACGCTCGGAATCGCGAGCAAATCTTTCAATTCGGCAAGGTACTGGTCCTTGTTCTGATCAAGGTGGGTGAGAACGGATTCCATGTATGAATCTCCTTTGAGTGAAGGGTTGAAATGTGGATAGCGCAATATACGTATCACGTGCGAGAGGTTCAAACAGTTGCGACTCGTTGAGGAATTGGATATTCTATTATCGTTTGAAGTTCACCAACCGGAGAAACGACCATGTTTGCGACAATACACGGAATGCCTATTCACTATGTCGAGCAGGGAAATCCCGACCGTATGCCGGTGATCTTCCTGCACGGATTTCCCTTCAGCAGCGACATGTGGCAGCAGCAGCTTGACGTGGTCGGGAAGGAATTTCGGGCGATCGCTTACGACATCAAGGGGCACGGAAAGAGCTACATCGGCGAGGCCCAGTTCACAATCGAGCATCATGTTGATGATCTGATGGGATTGCTTGACCATTTGAAGATTCCGAAAGCTGTCATCGTCGGGTTGTCAATGGGCGGGTACGTTACTCTACGGGCCCTGGAGCGACATCCTGACAGGTTCATGGGAGCCGTATTGTGCGACACAAAGAGCGAGGCGGATTCGGACGAAGGAAAGCTGAAGCGCTTCGATGCGATGACTGCCGTGCGGAAACACGGCTCGGATGTATTCGCTGAAGGGTTTGTCAAAAACGTCTTCGCCCCTGAAACATTCTCCACGAACCCGCAAGCAGTTTCACTCATAAAGAACATCATCAAGCGCACGCCGGTTCTGAGTATCGCCGGAACGCTTCTTGCCCTCGCGTCGAGGACGGACACGACATCATCCCTCAGCCGCATCAGCATTCCGGCACTCATTCTCGTAGGTGAAAAGGATGTCACGACACCTCCCGCCCAATCTGAAGCTATGCACAAGCTGATCCCCGGCTCGGAGCTGCACATCATTCCGGGAGCGGCACACATGAGCAACCTCGAAAATCCCGAGGAGTTCAACAAACATCTGGTGACTTTCCTCAGGCGGGTCGCTGCCTCGTGAAAAATGTCCTCGTCACGGGCGGCAATGGATTTGTGGGTTCCAATCTTGCTGAAGAGCTGCTTCGGCGCGGGTACAGCGTTCGTATTCTCCGAAGAGAATCGTCCGACCTGCGCGCATTGCAAGGGATCGATGTTGAGCATAGAATCGGAGATATCCGTGACAAGGTTTCGCTCGCAGCAGCCATGAAAGGGTGCGATACGGTGTTTCACACGGCAGCGATGGTGACATTCGACCGGAAGAGAGCAGACGAGCAGCGTCAGGTGAATGTTGACGGAACACGAAACGTCGTCGAGGCCTGCCTTTCACTTGGTGTCGAGAGGTTATTGCACACGAGTTCTGTCGCGGCAATCGGAATGCCGGAAAAAGGTGAGCTGGCAACCGAGGAAACCCCTTTCAACGCAAAGCGGGACTGGGGGTACAAGTTCTCGAAATTCAAGGCTGAAGAGGAAGTCTCAAAAGGTGTCACGCAAGGACTCCACGCGGTTCTTGTCAATCCTTCCGTAATCGTGGGCGAGCGGGACATTTATTTTCATGGTGGTGACATCATCAGGCGTGTTAAACGATGGCAGGTTCCATTCTACATCGAAGGCGGAATGAATGTCGTCTATGTGGGAGATGTCGTTAACGGCATGATTTCCGCATGCGAAAAAGGACGGCGGGGGGAACGTTACATCCTTGCAGGAACCAATCTCACGCACGAAGAGATTTTCAAGAAAACTGCAAGCCTTGTCGGAGGCCTTTCGCCGATGGCAAAACTTCCCTTGCCCGCCTTGCGCGGCGCGGCCGCTGTCGTCGAGTCCGTCAGTTCCTTTCTGGGTGTCCAACCAATGATAACTCCGGATCTCATTGCCGGCGCGGGGCGCTACAACTGGTACTCCATAGCAAAAGCCGAGCATGAACTTGGCTATTCAAGCACCCCTTTTGAAACCGCAATACTTCAAGCATATGCGTGGTACCGCGAGAATGGACTTCTATCTTGACTTTTCGATAATCTTGAGGCATAATGCAATTGGAAACATGTAAAGGTGATCAATGCGGATTCTTATCGGAGACGATCACGAGTTAATCCGGGAAGGGATTAAGCGGATTCTCGCCGATGCGCCGGATGTGCACCGGGTTGGAGAAGCTCGTATTGCGCATGAGGTCATTGCGGCACTTGAGCAGGAAAGCTGGGACATCGTGGTGCTCGACATTAACCTTCCGGGCCGCAGCGGACTGGATGTCTTGAAAGAGATCAGGCAGCGCTTTCCCGAGATTCCGGTCCTCATCCTCAGCATGTACCCCGAAGACCAGTACGCAGTACGGATGATCAAAGCGGGGGCGGTCGGGTACATCAACAAGGGAAGCGCCGCAACCGAACTGCTTCAAGCCATCCGCAAGGTTTCCGCCGGAGGCAAGTACATCAACACCAGTGTCGCCGAGAAACTTGCTGAAGCCGTCGATACAGGCGGCCCACCCCATTCCCATCTTTCCGACAGGGAGTTTGAGATATTCCGCCTCCTTGCATCAGGCAAAACTGTTGGTGAAATCGGTCAGATGCTGAGCCGCAGCGTCAAGACCATCAGCACTCACCGGTCTCACATCCTCAGCAAGATGAATCTGAACAACAATGCCGAGATAATGCAGTATGCTCTCGAGCATAAGCTTTTGGATTGACCACCTCCCTGTCTCTCCCACCCTCTGTTTCCGTTCTCTTATCATATACTTGTCGAGGCTACATAGGACAAAATCTTATGCTGAGGAGGGAAAAACTCTGATATAACAACCTTTTGTTGCATTACAGGACAAGACACCCCCGCACCGTACCTTTGAACAACCTACTTCATATACAAAAGGCGGAAGCGGAGGAATACTTGAGAGTTTTTGTTGCAGACGATTCATCAATTTTCCGGAAGATGCTAATCTCTTCCATTTCAGAATTCGACGATGTTGAGATCGTCGGCCACGCCGAGCATGCGCTCGAAGCAATCGAGGGAATCGCAACACTGAATCCCGACATCGTCATTCTCGACATCCGGTTAAAATCCGGAACCGGCATTGATATACTTCATGCAATCAAAAGAAATCTGTCCGCATCACCCATAGCAATCGTCCTTACGAACTTCCCCTACGATCAATACAGGAAAGTCTGCATCAATCTCGGCGCCGACTATTTTTTCCATAAGGCAACGGAGTTCAGCGAGTTCGTGACGACACTGCGGGGACTGCTTCCCACCTCATCCGGAACACAGCCAACGAGCTACTACCAGCAGAATTTCAGCTGATCGAGAATGAGCGCAATGGCACAACGGACGGGGGGAATCGGGTAGATGACAACTTCTCCGGACAGTTTACGGCTGCTCTTTCTTGACGGAAGCCCGACGAGTTCGGCGTCACTCGAGCTCATGTTCGGGCAAGATAGGCCCGATGTATCGGTCTGCCACTGTGACGACGCGTCAAGCGCTCTTGCAGCGCTGCATTTGACACCATTCGATGCCCTGCTCGTGGATGCGGAGCATACGGCCAACAACAATGTGTGCCACTCGACGGCAGAATTTCTCGACAGCGTCACCGACCGGCAGCCGGATCTCCCCGTAATTTTTCTTGTTGATGAAGGGGAGCTTTGTGATGAACTGCGCATGATCTCCAGCCGGAGTGATTTCGCCATTGTTCCAAAGAACTCCCTGAATGAAAAAGAGCTACGCGATGTCATTCAGATTCGCACAACCGCCCGGACTCGACTCTCGTCTGTCAGTATTTCCGAGAGTGGCAAATTGACCCCGCACGACGTCCAGGGAATCATCGACCGGGAGAAGCAGTTCCGGCTCCTGTTCTACAGCAATCCACTCCCGTTGTTTGTGTATGACTCGCAGACCCTTGTCATAAAGGACGTGAATACCGCGGCATTGGAGCTTTACGGCTTCCCTCATGAGCAGTTTACCCGCCTCACTCTCCCCGAACTTCACAACGAGGAAGAGGCTTCGGCCATTCGTGAACAGTTTACGCACAACTCGAAACGGATTCTGGCGCGGGGTACCTGGCACCACCGGCGCGCAGACGGCACAATCATGGAAGTTGAGATCGTGTCGCATCCATTCAATCGGGACGGACGAGAAGCGGTGATAGTGTTTGCAAGCGATGTGACCCGACAGCGGCGTGCCGAGGCCGAGTTGAAAGAGGCATCGGAACAACACAAGACGCTGTTCGAAAACAGTCCCCTGCCAATGTGGGTTTATGAAGCAGACACACTCGCTATTGTTGAAGTAAATGCGGCTGCAACGGCGCACTACGGGTATACACGCACCGAATTTCTCCGCCTGAAGGTATCGGATCTTCTGGTATCACATCCCCGCCCGGAATGGGATGCTATCATGGAGGATAGCCCCCGATCTTCATCAGTCTTCCGGCACCGCACAAAGCACGGTGCAGAGATAGATGTGGAGATCACGGCGAGCAACGTCACGTTTCGCGGGATGAAAGCAAGGCTCGTGACGGCGCAGAATGTGACAGACAGACTGCGCGCCGAAGCCGAGGTGAAGAACAGCCGTGAACTTTACCGCAAGCTTATCGAAGAGAACATTACCGCATTGTACACGTCCAAACCCGACGGTACTATACTCGTATGCAACGAGGAATTTGCACGCCTTTTTGGCTTGTCTGGTCCCCATGAAGCAGTTTCCATAAACACGGAAGTCTTTTTTCCGGAAAAGGGAGATCGGGAGAAATTTCTGGCCCTGTTGCACGAGCGCAAAGCGCTCCATCATCATGAGATGCGTTTGCAGCAGCGTGACGGGACACCTTTACATGTCCTTGCAAATATCGTCGGCAGATTCGATGATGCCGGTAACTTGACCGAAATTGCCGGTTACATGTTCGATATCACCGAGCGGCTAAGGCTTGAAGAGTCGCTCCGGCAGATGCAAAAGATGGAGAGCATCGGCACGCTTGCAGGCGGGATTGCTCACGACTTCAATAACATCCTGAGCATTATTCATGGCAATATCGCGCTCTTGACGGGAGAACCGGAGGAAACTGACGTAAGGACCCGCAGGCTCAACTCGATGGAAAAGGCCGTGGAACGTGGCGCCCGGCTTGTGCGCCAGCTTCTTACGTTCGCACGAAAAGCGCCCGTCGAAACCGAGGGACTGAATGTGAATCTCGAGGTAAGGGACATGGTCCGTATGCTTTCCGATACGTTCCCGAAAACCATAGAGGTACACTTCACGCCACCGACTGACGCTGTGTTTGTCGAGGCAGACAGGAATCAACTGCACCAAGCCTTATTGAATCTCTGTGTGAATGCGCGCGACGCCATCCTCGATGGCACGGGCCGGGGCAGAATCACCATCGCAACCGGACTGGAAGACCTCGCCGAAACGCGTACACACTTCCACGAAGCTACGCATCCCGCCTACGTGACGATAAGCGTCACGGACGACGGACGGGGAATGGACGAAACAACGCAAGCAAGGGTATTTGAACCGTTCTTCACAACAAAGGAACGAGGAACGGGATTGGGGTTATCAGTTGTCTATGGTGTTGCACGGAGCCTGCAGGGATATGTACATGTGAATAGTACGCTGGGGCAAGGGTCAACATTCACGTTGCACATCCCTGCGGCCGCGCAACACTGCAAGAAGGACGAAGAGACTTTCGCTCCCCCTGCAAGTACGGGGGACGGAAAGGAGACTATTCTCGTCGTCGAAGACGAGGCGATGCTCATGGAATTGGTCACAGAGGCTCTGCAAGGCAAAGGCTACACCGTTCTCACAGCCGCGGATGGCGATTCCGGAATAGAAGTTTTCCGAAAGCACGTCGGCGAGATTTCGTTGGTGGTTTCGGACAAGGGGCTCCCGAAGCAGTCGGGTATCGATGTGTTCCGGCAGGTCAAGCAATTGGCACCGCAGACCAGGACAATCATCATGAGCGGATACTTGCAGCCGGACGAGCGAACAATGCTCGAGCAGCAAGGGATCGATGCCATTATTGAAAAACCGTTTCTAAGCCAAAGCCTCGTGCAATGCGTGCGCGAGGTTCTTGATGCCAAATAAATACAGCAAGCGGGGCGTAGCCGGCCTATGGTACTTGGCGCGGGGTCAGGCCAAGCAGGTGCCCTCTTTGCGTGAGCAGGGTTGTATCTAGGAGGATTTTGTGAAGGAGAACCGGAGGGACGACAGGAGTTGGGATCCTCGCTGCACAATCCTGCTCAGAATCAATGCCCGTAAGGGCGCAGGTTGCCTCGATGCCATCACCACCAGATGGCGTTGGGGTGACCTGTTTTTATTTCCGGATATTCCGTACACTTCTTCCCG
The DNA here is from genome assembly GCA_964495695.1 of uncultured Chitinophagales bacterium. Lineage (GTDB taxonomy): Bacteria > Bacteroidota > Ignavibacteria > UBA10030 > UBA6906 > CAADGV01. The sequence goes on from CAZBWR010000079.1 coordinate 11,119, forward strand.
GAAACAAACATGCAGCCTTTATAATGCCCGTCAAACGAACTTCCAACCGGAAGAAAACACGAAAACCCGATCCCGAATTGCTGCCGCAGTTCTGCGATTTCTCCTGCGAGCATGCTGACTTCCCGCCTGCCGACGCTGTAGGAGCGTGCCGCCGTGAGCAGGCGGTTTACTGCAAACTCCTGGACCGCTTCAACAACAGGAACAATCGCTGCCTTGCTCGCGCCTGACAGCTACTCATCACGATGAACGGTCTCCATCGAGAAGGCTGGAAGGCACACGGCTACATACTCCGCTCCCCCCTCCTCGGGCGTGCTGTACTGCACCCGTTCTCCTTTGTGTGTAATAATTGCCTGTCCTGCGTGGACGTCAACCGTCCCTTGCTGAGTTTGCACGCGCAACATGCCCTTCAACACTAGAGTGTACTCGTCGAAATCGGGAGTCTGTCCCGGCTCAACCCATCCTTGCGGGCTTTTCATGCGGGCAATGCTCACATCGCCAGTCTTTGAATTCACACGCCCGATATACTCCTCGATGATCTTCGGCTTGTTCCCTGCCGCCTGAATGACTGAAGGCTCTTTGATATGTTTCGGCATCCGTTGTTTCCTCGTTATGATATGATGTGTTGAACATGGCAGACACTTATGCCCGTCGTATCAGCTTCGCTGCTCCCCATCCGGCCAGCACCATCACTGCAAGTACAAGCCAGTTCATATCTGCCCCGTACGTAATCGTCGGGAAGTGATTGCTGATCATGAGGAAGACAACCGGCAGGACCATGAACGTATTGTGTTTTGATCTCCCCTTTGCCCGAGCCGCAATCGCCTGATCAGGTTCCTTGCCCTCCGCCAGCGCAGCGACCAGCCTCCGCTGTCCCGGAATAATAATCATCCACACATTTGCCGTCATCAATGTGCCCAACGCAGCGCCGACGTGAATGTACATTGCCCGGGGACCCATGTAGTGATTGAGCAGACACGCAAGTCCAGCAATCAAAGCAAATGATACCATAGCGCCGATTCGCTCGTCCTTCCCCAGCGGAGATTTCCAGAGAAAGTCATAGACCGGCCACGCAAAGACTATTGCAGCCAGCCCGACAAGCATTGCGGTAGACTCACTCATCGTTTCATCCACCATTAGTCCGCCGTGATAGTAGAGATACAGAAGCAGCAGCATTCCGCTCAGCCATGTGAAGAACGCTTCCCAACGGAACCAGTGGAGTTTCTTCGGGTCAACGCCGGGTTTCTTCTGTTTCTCTACGACGTAAAAGCCGCCGCTGTGTACCATCCAAACGTTCTTCTCCTTTCCATCACCGGACTCAAGCCCGGTAAACCTGCCGTCCAGCCACGTGAAGAAAAATGTCGCCCCGACCCAGAGGATCCCTGCAAAGACATGAATCCACCGTAGTGCGAGATTGAACCATTCCATAAAATCAATTTCCATCGGCATACCTCTTCATAAATGGAGTGAAAGAACCCGAGTCATTTTACCGTCTGCGAAGCAAGTGTTGCACGGAGGTTGTAAAAATACCTGAACGTCAACACGACCACACCTATCGCAAGTCCGAGCAAAAACACATCCGTCACGAAAAGCGTCCAGCTTTCGAGCCGGATATATCTCCCCAGCAGAATGATCAACGTCGTGAGCGTTGTGACAACCATGAATGCCGCCGGTATTGCTGTGAACCAGTAGGACTTTGCTTTCTGGGCAAGCCACGCCGTGACGGCGATGAGTGTGAGCGCGGCGAGCAGTTGATTGGCGGCACCGAAGATGGGCCAGATCTTTATGTAGGCGTTCGTGAAGGTCAGTATCAAAAAGCTCACGACGATGATGAGCGTATTGAAAACGGGGCTGATTAACCACGACGGGGGATTGTCGATGATCGTGACCCAGAGCTCTTCGAGCAGATAGCGGGAGAGGCGGACAAGCGTATCGATGGTGGTGACCAAGAATCCTTCGAGCAGCAGTATGCCCCAAATGGTTCCAAACACCTTCGGCAACCCGACTCCTGTTTCCAATACACCCCCCAATCCCAAGGCAAAAGCAAGCGGCGCATTGCTCCCCCCCTGCGGCGGATAGACAAGCGCCTTGTATTTCTCGAAATCCATCCCTCCCGATATCAGGAGAATGACGCACAACGCAAGAAGACCTTCCAGCAGCATGCCGCCGTATCCGATGATACGCGAGTGTTTCTCATTCGAAAGCTGTTTGCACGACGTTCCGCCGCACACTAACCCGTGCGCGCCGGAAGCTGCTCCGCAAGCAATCGTTATGAAGAGAAACGGCCAGAGCAACCCGAGATTTGGGGCGCTGAATGCCTCGTCGAGATTAAACGAGGGAGTGTTGATCACGGCGCCTCCAATTCCCGCGCCGATAACACCTATGACCATTGATGCAAGCCCGACATAGAGAATCTGGGCATTGACGAAGTCGCGTGGCTGCAGGATAATCCAGACAGGAATCCAGGACGCAACAAATACATAGCAGGTTATGATGATAATCCAGGTCGTCGGGTTCAACGTCACCGGAAAGTAGTAACCAAAGATGATGGAGCCGAACGACACAGCAAGCGCAACCGCCGTTACAATCCAGAGGTTGAAGTTACGTTTGTAGATCATCCATCCGACCAAGGGTGCGAGAGCCGTCATAATAATAACGGACATTGATGCGACTCCGCCGATCTGCACCTTCATCTCTCCCCCCTGTTCCAGCAACTTGAGACTGGCATTGGAAGCCGAGAGATTCACGTCATCCGGAGGAAGAAGAGATGTGAGCGCAACAGCGGTCAGTTGGAGGAAGGCGGCAATCACGAGCAGGCACAAGACGATTGCAAAAATGATGTAGAACGTGAACCCCGCCTTCCCGAGCGTCTTTTTGGCAACTTCAGCAATCGAGCGGCCTCCTTCACGAACAGCAACGAACAACGCCATGAAATCATGCACAGCCCCGATGAACACGACGCCGAGAAGTATCCACAACCATGCAGGGACAAACCCGAAATACAGCGCGAGTGTGGGCCCCACGATCGGCCCTGCCGCAGCGATAGCCGCGAAGTGATGCCCGAACAATACAAGGGGCTTCGTCGGAACGAAGTCCTTTCCATCGTTAATACGCGTTGCAGGAGTCGGGCGGTTCTCGTCAACGCCGACTTTTCGTGCTATGTACCCGCTGTAAAACCTGTACCCCAACACCAACGCCAACCCCGACACCACCATCACAAGAGCAATGTTCATGGAACGGCTCCGATAGTTGTTCTTAAAAAGCGTTTGGTATGTAGTTGATTTCCTGCACGCCCCCGAACTTCTTTATCGCGACCACATCAAAGCGGCATTCTTGGTCTTCGATATCATTTTCGTATAAATACGCCTCGGCGATCTTGCGTACCTGCGCTTGCTTGCGAGGCGTGATTGCATATTCGGGGTCGCCATATTCATCCGTCTTGCGCATTTTCACTTCGCAAAAGACGAGAACATCGCCGTCCTTACATATAATGTCAATCTCCCCCTTGCCGTGACGATAGTTCATCTCCAGAATACGGAAGCCACGTTCGGCGAGGAACTGCTTCGCAATCTGTTCCCCTTCATCTCCTAGTTCCCGCGTTGACACATTGTGGGACATGATTAGTCCTCCCGCTCGTCCTCGACGATGATCTCTGCAAATTCCAATTCAAGCTGCGGCCTTACAGTGAACGTCCTGCGATGAATATCGCATATGCCGAACTGTTTGATGGCTTCCCTGTGCTCTCGGGTGGCGTACCCCTTGTGCTTCGCAAAACCGTAGCCGGGATACATGGCATCGTAGTCAACCATCATCCTGTCCCGGGTGACTTTCGCAAGAATGGACGCTGCGGCTATTGAAAAACTCAATGCGTCCCCGTCGACAATGGTTGTGAACGGAACACCTTGCGCAAGAAACCTGTTTCCGTCGATAAGAAGATGATCAGGCGGCACAGAGAGGCGGCTGATCGCTTCGTGCATGGCACGGTATGTCGCCTGAAGGATATTGATCGAGTCAATCACGTCATGATGCACAATGCCGACGCCGTACGCGATTGCGGAGGACGTGATGACGCCAAACAGCCGCTCTCGTTCCGCGGCGGGGAGTTGCTTGGAGTCGTTCACCTCGTCTATGATCGTGTCAGGTGGAAAGATAACTGCTGCCGCAACGACAGGCCCGGCGAGAGGCCCGCGGCCTGCCTCGTCAACTCCCGCGATATGAGCAAAACCCTGCGCCCGACACTGCCTCTCGTAGTAGAGCATATCGGGACGGGTCTTGATGTCCTCAGAACTCATTGATTAAACCGAAATGAATTTTCCCCGCACTGAACGACGTGTTCTCGCTTCCGATCGCAAAGCTGACAGCGAGAACGCCCAACCCTGTTTCGAGCTGGATGCCGATGCCATAACCGTACTTGAATGCTTCAGTTTTTGGAAGACCACGCACATCATCAGCCGGCCGGGAGTAATACCCCGCATCTGCAAATCCGTACAGAAATGACCGGCGCGCAAGCAAGAACCGATACTCCGTATTCGTCCAGCCCACCCTGGAACCGATGAACTGATTCTCTCTGAATCCCCGCAGTGTGCGGCTTCCGCCAAGCCTGAACATCTCGCCCTCTTCAGGATTACCACTTTGCAACTCCCGGCCGTGGACTCCGAACGCGAGCACCTGACGCTCAAAGGTTGAAAGAAAGAAGTCCAGGTCGAGTGTGAACCGTTGCACAGTTGTCTTACCTGGAATACGGCGAGCAAGGGACACCGGGACACGGCTCACCCGCTTTGCCCCGTATTGGTAGTCCGTGCGGTACCGGGTGCCGGTTGTGGGACTGTACGCATCGTCGCGTGTGTCGTACAGTAGCTCTGCCCCGACGCTCACGATTGAACTCTCATACACGCGGAGGAACGTCGAATCCGACGCCGACGGAATTACGCTCTCAGAGCCGAACAGGGCGGCAACGGAGAGCTCCTCCGAAATCATTAACTCAGCTCTCAGATCCAGCACTCGCCTCACATAGGAAGAATCCTGCTGACGCTGCATGAATCCTCCGCCGATATTAGCGGGAAATCCGAAAACCCATGGCTCAAGATATCGGGCGCTCAGCTCTTGCGACGAACGGTCTTCCCGCGCCCACTTGAACGCGAGCTTCCTTCCTGTACCGAACAGGTTCCGCATCGAGAGCGATATTAAACCGGTCAAGTACCCCGTCTGATTCGTTCCTGATCCGGGGATGTACCCGATTACTCCGTCGAACGTGTTGGTATTTCCCTCGACCAGGCGTATCAATAAGCCGCTCCGGCCATCGCGTACATACAATTGCGGATCCTCGACCGCGGCGAAGATGCCAAGGCGCATCAGCCGCGACCTGATTGCATCAACTTTGACGGGATTGTAATACTCGCCGGCAGCAATACGGGTTTCACGGACGATCACTGCAGGATTGGTTTCCTTGTTTCCTTCGACACGGATCTCATCGATGGTGACACGCTCGCCTTCATCTACAGAGAGGAACAGGTTCAGCGTGTCGACTGATTCACCCTTCGTCGTTTCAATTCTGTCAAGCCGGCATTCTGCAAGCGGGAATCCCGCACGCTCATACTGCTCGAGCAGGAGAGCAATATCCCGCTCGAGCCTGTTCTCAAGAAGCAGAGAGCCTTCTCTCGTGTCGAACCGGGAATTCAAATGACCGGGAGGAAACGCAGTAACGCCGGCAAGAAAGACACCGCCGATGATGCTCTTTTTTCCCTCATGAATCAGAATGAAAAGGTCGGCGAAGGAACTGTCGGATGCAAACTCGACTTGGATAATGACGCGCGCCGCGAGGTAGCCGAGTGAGCGGTAAAGTTCATAAATGTTCTCACTGTCTGATATCAACAGTTGATGATTGACCTGCAAAGCCTCTCGTAACGACAGTCGGTCTCGTAGTTCTCTACCTGAGAAGACGGAATTCCCCTCAATCG
>CAZBWR010000080.1:0-16439 GCA_964495695.1 uncultured Chitinophagales bacterium
TTACAGCGTCACCCCGATTGTCAGCGGGAAGTAGGAGGTGTTCTTTCCTGACGTGAAGATGGTGACGTACTTTGCCTCTGCAAAGAGCTTGACGCCTCCGACTGCGAACTCGGAGCCAACACCAAGGTTCACGCTGAAGTTGGTCTCCGTGCCGTCGCCGGTCACCGAGAGCACGGTTTCACCGTTGGATTTCAGGGTCATGTCGCTCACCGTCGCAATGTTTACCCCTATCCCGGCAAGGCCGTACGGCCGCCACGATGATCCGGTGGCAAGCTTCCCAATGGCATTTGCCCCTACCGAAAAGAACGATGCAGTCAAACCCTCCGCACTCAAGTTGCCGAGTTCGGGAATGGTAACGAAACGCTTCACCAGCTTGTCTTTGTCCGCTGCGAAGCGCGTGTAGTCGGCGTTCAGCCTGATTCCGAACGCATCGGACACATCAACGCGTCCGTGCACGCCGCCGCCAACCCCGATGCTGTATATCTCCTTAACGGGCTCGGGGAACGCCGCAACCGAAACGCCTCCCTGCGCGCCACCGCCGAACCGGACCTGCGCCGGAGCGGAAAGCGCCCCGAACATCAGCATCACCAGAACAACGAATGTGTGTTTCATAAAAACCTCTTGTAATGTTTGTAAATAATTGAAAAGAGCTTGTTACCTGTAACGCCCCCCCCACAAGCACACCTGTGATACGGATAAACAAGTGTACATCTCCCCACATTTTTATGGAGGGACTATCGGGGTTATTTCGCCGCCAGCAGCCCGTCCACCGAATACTTCCCTCCCCCCGTAAGCGCCAACGCAATCAGCAGCCCGATGAAGAGAAGATGGTACTCATACCCTTCGCCGTTCAGCGTGTTCTCCCAATCCATAAAAAACCCATACGAGACGTGCCACGACAGAATAATCCCGATCATCAGCCCTATCATCGCAACGGCAACGAATCGTGTACCGATGCCGGCAAGCAAGAGCAACGGCCCGAAGAACTCGATCATGATAACCGTGAATGCCACCGGCTGCGGAAGTCCGACGGTTCCCGTAAGCCACCCCATAGTGCCTTTGTATCCGTAGCCGCCGTACCACCCGAGAAAGTGCTGCGCGCCATGCGGAAACATGATGAATGCGGCAGTAAGCCGGAGTACGAGTCCCGCCCAGTTGCCATCTGTTGCAAGAAGTTGTTGAATCATGATATCCTCCTGATGGTTGTTTGTGAATTACTGCACAAACATACGGAGGGATGTCGGGATGGATATTAAACGGGGTCAAGAAATCGCGTTGAACCAGTTCAACGCGCAGCGGGACTTTTCTTGCGTCGGATGCGGCTCAGAAATTCCGGGGTGATGCCGAGATACGCGGCAATGTGTTTCTGCGGGATGCGCTGCAGGAATACCGGATAACGGAGGGCGAAATCCTCGTACCGCTCCTCGGCCGTGCGTGCGATGATGTCAAGAATGCGGCGCTGGTGCGCGACGAAGGAATTCTGCAGAAGGATGCGGAAGAAACGCTCGAACTTCGGCACACGCTGGTAGAGTTGTTCAAGGGATGCCTGATCAATCTGCAACACCTCGGTATCTTCCAGCGCATCGATGGTGAGAGCGGCGGGTGTCTGCGTGATCAAACTGCCGAGATCCGAAATCCACCAGTCTTCGATCCCGAACATTGTCACATGCTCAAACCCGTCGCGGTCGATGTGATAGGCGCGCAGGCAGCCGCGCAGTATGTAGTTCTCCTGCCGGCAGATATCCCCTTCCTGCAACACAAACTGGCGCTTGCGGTAACGGCGGTACGTGAGGAGTGAGCGGAAGATCTCCGCTTCACCCTTCGTCAGCGTGATGTGCCGCGAAACGTTGCGGAGTATGACATTGAACTTGGAATCGGGAACCGGCATGAGGGGTTTGTCAGGCTTCCTTTACTGACCGGAAAATAGAGAAACCCCTCGATATCCGCAATGCGCCTTACGGCGGCGTGATCTGATAGCCACGTGTGGCTTTGTATGACAGATTATCGAACGCGTCCCATTCCTCGATGATCTTGCCGTCCTGGAAGCGAATGATGTTGATGCCCCAGAGTTGCGCTCCGGGAGATTCGGTTCCTGTCGCTCCAACCAACGCCCAGCGGCCGGCGAAACGGTTTTCCGCGTAGAGTTCGTCATTGGAGACAAGCCGGACATCGGGGTTTGCGGTCCGGAACCCGGTGATGAGCTGCTTGAGGTCGGTTACTCCCCTGAGCGTGGTTGCAACGTCGGAGTGGCGTTTGAAGTCCTGATGGATGATGTCGTCGAGCGCATCCACATTACCATCGTTCCAGGCCTTCATGTAGCGGTCGACAAGCGGTTTGTACCGGGCTTCATGGTCGGATTGTTGCGCGCATCCTGTGGCGAGGAGCGCCATCAGCGCGGTGATGGAAAGGAATCGACAGAGCAAGCTGGCTGGTGTCATGTGATCCTCCTTGCAGGTCTATGGGGTTGCCTACGACATCAATATACACCGATAATCACAGGATTCAAACACGCGCTTCCGTTCTCCTTCAGAATCTCCGCAACTTTTGCCGTTTCATCCGTTAAACCAGATAGTCCTCTTCTGAACAACCAATTCCGGGTTACATGAAACAGTTCGCCGCACTTTTCGTTGCCGCAACGCTGGCCGTCTCATCGGGGGCAGCGGATTCGAAAAGGCTCATAGTCAGACAAAGTTCTGTTCCGGTGGCGGTCGATGGCATCATCGATCCCGTTTGGAACCAGGCCGATTCCACTGAGATTCTCTTCCAGCTACAGCCCTACTTCAATCAACCGCCATCACAACGCACCGTGGCGAAAGTCCTGACCACACCCGATGCACTCTTCTGCCTCATGATTTGCTACGACACAAATCCCGTGCAGGCACACAAGGGCCTGCTGGATCAGTTCACCGGTGATATCGTCTCGATCATGCTCGACACGTTCAACGACAGGCGGACAGCGTACAAGTTTGCCGTCTCCGCGTCCGGCGTCCGATCCGACAGCCGGATGCTGGATGACGCGCGCAATCGGGACTACAGTTGGGATGGCGTCTGGACGGCCGATGCGAAAGTGTACGATTGGGGATTCGCCGTCGAAATGAAGATCCCGTACAAGTCAATCAAGTACGATGGCGAGGCAAACGAGTGGGGACTTGACTTCGACCGGTGGATTTCGTCGAAGTCCGAGGATCTCTACTGGGCTGACTACCTGGAAAACGAGGGACAGCGTGTCTCGAAGTTCGGCAGGCTGGTGTTCCAGGATTTCCGCCCCAGCGCTCACGGACTGAACCTGGAAGTCTATCCTGTTGCCATCGCAAAAGCAACGTACCTGCGTCCCGGCAAGTACGACGTCGATCCCGATGCGGGGATAGACATCTTTTACAATCCGTCACAGAAGCTGACCTATCAACTGACCGTCAATCCTGATTTTGCGCAGATCGAGGCGGATCCGTTCGACTTTAATATCTCACGCTATGAAACGCGGTTCGACGAGCGCAGGCCGTTCTTCACCGAAGGGAATGAAGTTTTCATGGCGTCGGGGCGCGACCGCAACTCCGGCTTCTACCGTCCGCTGGAATTGTTCTACTCGCGCAGAATCGGAAAGGCTTTGCCCGGCGGGGTAACAGTGCCGGTGGTTGCCGGGACGAAAGCATTCGGCCGTCTCGACACGTGGGAGTACGGGGGATTTCTTGCATTCACGGGAGAACGCGATTACACTGACGATGACGATCCCGCAACGGAGCGGCGCGCCGTGTTCGGGTCCGCGCGCATCAAGAAGCAGATTCTCGACAACTCTTCCATCGGTGTGTTGTTTGTGGGTAAGAAGACAGGTTCCGATCTCTACGGTGTGCTGGATATCGACGGGGCATTCAGGTCCACCACGTGGCAGCTCTCATACCAGCTTGCGCGCTCAATTCAGAATTCCAGGGGGGCATTTGCAGGTTCCGCCGGGTTCACGCTCTTCGGCTCCGACTTCATGAGTCTGACACGGCTGCGCGCCATCGACAGGGATTTCGATGTGCAACAGGTGGGCTTCGTGCCGTGGAGGGGAACATTCGAATTTGTCTCGGTGTCCGGACCCCGCTGGGTGTTCGATGAGGGAGCCATCCGCTCGATTCTGATCTACGCAGGACCGGCGCTCTATTACGAAGATTCCGACGCATACACCGATCGCTCAATCGCAGCCGGGTTCAACATGCAGTTCCGCAACAACTGGGGATACGAAATCAACCTCTCGCTGGGGCGAAGCAAGGACGCGGGTATCACATACACGTCCTACGAGGCATCACTCAGTTCATGGTTCCATACTTCGCCGCGGTGGAACGGCAACTTGTGGGGAGGGTACTCCCGGAGGTACAATTTCTCCCGCGAGTATCTCGCCTTCTACTCCTGGCTGGGGACGCGCATGACATGGAAAGCCCTGACAAGCCTTGAAGCAGGCACGTCGTTCAACATGTGGGTGGAGGGGAATCCGGCCGGGAGAGTTGAAGATATCACGTACAACGCACGGCCGTATGTTTCGTTCACACCATTCAACGACCTGAACCTGCGGGTGTATGTCGATAATGTCTTCGTGAAATCCACTGACAAGCTTGAACGGGTGATCATGGGGTTCCTCTTCTCGTACAACTTCCTGCCGAAAAGCTGGATTTACCTTGCGGTAAACGAAGTGCGCGACCGGAGTGAGGAGTATGATGCCTCCGGAAGCCTTCTTCCCGCGCGCATGCACATCGCCGACCGGGCTGCTGTGGTGAAGGTGAAGTATTTGTATTTGTTTTGAGACAGTCCGGAAGAGGATTAAACAGAAACGGGGGCGCAGAGGCCCCCGTGGCACAACAAAGCAACATGTTTTGTCAGTCGGCCGAGAACGTCACTTTCCCTGTCGCGAGATCGTACATCGCGCCGACGAGCCCGATCTCTCCCTTGTCCAACGCCGCTTTCAGCGCCGGGCTCTTTGCACGGATTTCGTTCACCGTCAGATCGACGTTCTTCTCAATCACCTTCTGCACGAAAGCTCCGTTCTTCGAAGTACGGGCATTTGCATAGCCCGGGACCGCATCCACCGCAGGTTTGATTTTTGCGAGAAGTGCCGTGAGATTTCCCATCTTGACATCATCGCAGGCTCCCTTCACGGCGCCGCATTCGGAGTGCCCGACAACAACAATCAGCCTGGCTCCGGCAACAAGCGTCGCGAACTCCATACTGCCGAGGATGTCTTCATTCACGATATTACCGGCAACGCGGGCGGTGAATATATCCCCGACGCCCTGATCGAACATCAACTCCGGTGCAGTGCGCGAGTCAAGGCAGCTTAACACAACAGCGAACGGATACTGCCCCTTTGCGGATGCTTTCACTTGCTGCTTGAGGTCGCGATCCATCATGTCGCCTTTGACAAATCTCTTGTTTCCCTCCTGCAACATCTCGAGCGCCTTCGCAGGCGTAATGGTTGATTGCTTCTCCTTCGTCATTGTCTCATCGCCGGCCTGGAGCCGGAGAGGCAGGGAGAGAAGGAGTGTGGCGGCGGAAAGCAGTATAATATTTCGCATGGAATTCCTCAGGTTATGAACATGATGTGGAAACCCGCCCGGTCGGGCAGCTATTTGATAGTACCCATAACAGCCCGACGTACGCAATCGGTTCCATTTATGGAATCAAGACGACTCTCATCCTGCCGAATCGAATGCCTCGAGATACTTGAGACCTGCTCCTGTATTAAAGAGGACGACATGTTCGTCGTGCGCTACTCTGCCGTCATCAAGCAGTCTTAAAAGCGCAGCGTGCAACGCCCCTCCTTCAGGCGCGGCAAAGATCCCCTCCGTCGATCCGATATGTTTTGCGCCGGCAATCAACTCCGCATCACTCACACTTACCGCTGTGCCGCCGCTCTTCTTCAGAATATCCAGCATGATGAAGTCCCCGATCGCCTTCGGTACACGCAATCCCGACGCAACGGTATGCGGCCTCTCGACCGCTGCCCCTGACGAAAGCCCTTGTCTGAATGCCTCAACGATCGGTGCGCAACCCGACGCCTGCACAACTACCATTCTCGGCCGTGCGCTGCCAATCCATCCCATCTTCTCCATTTCATCGAATGCCTTCCACATGCCGACGAGTCCTGTGCCGCCCCCCGTCGGATAGAGGATCACGTCCGGCAGGCGCAAGCCGAGTTGTTCGGCAAGTTCGTAGCCCATCGTTTTCTTTCCCTCGATGCGGTATGGCTCCTTCAAGGTCGAGACATCGAACCAGCCTTCGGCTTCTTTCCGCTCGGCGACAATCTTGCCGCAATCGGTGATGAGTCCGTCCACCAGCGTTACATGCGCGCCCATTGCTTCGCACTCGATGATATTCGCCTTCGGCGTGTCGCGCGGCATGAAGAGATGCGCCTCCATTCCCCCCAATGCCGCATATGCGGCGAGCGCGCCCGCCGCGTTTCCCGCAGAGGGAGCGGCGACTTTCTTCACGCCGAGCTCATTCGCCATCGAGATGGCAACGCTCATTCCCCGCGCCTTGAATGATGCCGTCGGGTTTAACGATTCGTCCTTTATGTACAGCTTCTTCATCCCCAACTCCGCACCGAGCCGCCTGGCATGATGCAACGGCGTCATTCCTTCACCGAGTGAGAGGCGGTTGCGTTTATCAGTCAATGGCAGGACTTCCTCGTAGCGCCAGAGTGAACAGACGCGACCGGCGAGGGCTTCTTTGGTCAACGTCTGCGAGGCGGCTTTGAGATCATACGCCACCATGAGTGGCTTGCCACATGTGCAGAGGTTGTATAGTTTTCCGGGGGGATATTCTTTAGCGCAGGCGGAACAGTAAAGATGCGTGACGTTCATGATATGTCTCTATGGAATCTTGGGGAAGGGAACAGTTAGCTCAAACGATGAAGCTAATGTACTGAATGTTCAGAGATAAGTCATCCCGGGCGCCATAAAAGAAACGAGGGAGCTTCAGGGCTCCCTCGTCTTCAACTGCTGTTCGAACTGTTCGCTTATTCTGCCGGCGGCGGAATCGGTTCAGGCACGGCGTTCACGATCGGAGGCAAGGATTGCAGGTATGCGAACATCGCCTTCAGATCCTCATCCTTCATTTTGCGGATTTCCGTCCACGGCATCGGAGGAAGAATGTCCCTGCCCTCGCCCATATGCTTTCCGGTGCGGATCGCCTTGATGAAAATGTCCTCCGTCCAGCTGCCGATGCCCGTTGCGACATCCGGCGTCAAGTTGCGTGCAAAGCTGATGCCCCACCAGCCCGCCCATGCGGTCATATCATTCGAGGCGACTGCTCCCCACTTGTCGGGACCGAGAACCGAAGAGGGAAACTCGGGGATCTCGTTTGTTGCCGGTGCGCCCGAGAGAAACCGCGTCGTGTCCGGCTCGGGACCGTTCGGCCCGAAGATTTTGGGCGAATGACAATCGGCGCAGAGAGCGGTTTGGACAAGATACCGTCCCTTTTCAATCATCGCCTTCGATGCAGCTGGCTTGCGCTTCTCCTTTGCGGGAGTGTCGCCCGCGTGCATCACCAGGAGTCCTGTAATGCCAAGCAGGGCCAGAGCGTAGACTAATGTGTCTTTCATGTAATCCTCCTCATTGATTTGTTCAACGGGAGTGTGTACGGAAGACGGGGCGTCATTTACCCCACATCTTTGTGGGGGATTAGCGCCGGGCGAGGGCGTTGCGGTAGGCTGTTTTCAGCAGTGATTGGAAATGATGCACGGCATTCTCGAATTCCACCGAGAATCGCCCCTTATCGTACGCATCCGATTGCAGTCCCCTCTGCACATGCTCGCAGATTCCGATATCCTCAAGCTGAATCTTGTGGCTGTACTCGATATCCGCTTCGGCGCGTCTGAGGGCGGCGTCTGACTCGACATCATCATAGTAATAATCGAACAGCACGATGCACTTGTCGTGGCCGTCCGGCAGCACGAGGTTGGTCTGCAGGCGGTCGGGGAGTATGTTCAGCATGAAGTTCGGCCACACAAAATAGTAGTACGCCATTTCACCCGCGTCGCCGTAGATGTTCCCCTCCTGCTGGATGGGACTGTACTGGAACGAGTACCATTCATACGTCTCGGTGATGTACTGCTGGAAGTCGAGCAGCGTGCACAACTCCGGGTGGACAAACGGGAGATGGTATCCCTCAAGATAATTGTCGACGTACACTTTCCAGTTGCAGCGGACATTGTACGTTATTCGTTTGTAGAAGCGCTTCTTTGAAAGAGAGATCGGGGCGATACGTTCCGTAATGCCCTTGAAGAACGTTGCTACGGGCGGTACATTCATATCCGGATTCACGAACACCAATCCCTCCCACACATCCACATTCACGGGAACAAGGCCGTAGTCCTTCTTGTCGAAGAGTTCTGTGCGGTCGAACTTCGGCGTACCGCGCAAGCTGCCGTCCAGCAGATACGTCCAGCCGTGATACTTGCATTGCAGCACTTTGCCGCACCCGTCTTCCATTGCAAGCGGGCCGCCGCGATGCCTGCAGACGTTATAGAACCCCCGCAGCTCCCCATCAAGCCCGCGCACAATGATGACGGGATTCCCTGCCACCGTGCCGATGATGTAGTCGCCGGACTTTTCAAGACGCGTGACATGTCCGATGCCGTGCCATGTGCTATTGAAGATCGCCTGCTTGTCCAGCTCGTCAAATCCGGGATGCGTGTACCAACGTGAAGGAATGGTTTCCGCACGGGCAAGCGGATCAATGCGAAGCTCTGCTTCCGTTATGTTCAAGGTTTTGATCACAGATAACTCAACCAGACTGACCGCTTCCGTCGCTTCACATCGCTGAACCATTTGCACAGAGGATAAAGCACGATAACAACGCCGATCCAGATCAGGTATGTAATGGTGAGCGAATACCCTTCTCCAACAATCATGAATTTGAACGGAATGCCGAAAATGTCCGGCGTCTGCTCCGAGAGCGAATGGCCGCGGGATAAAAAGAGCAACATGCTGATGAAATGAATAAGATAAAGATGGACGACATAGTACAGAAACGGCACCCGGCCGAACACACTCACCCACTCTGTAGCCTTGTTCTTCATTCCCTCGAAGGCGGCAAGGAACAGCAGTGAAGGCCCGATCGTCATGCAGAGAAACAGCAACGACGGCGGATATTTGTAAGTGTTGAGAAATGACATGAATGTATAGAACGGTGTCTGTTGGGCCGACCACGGCACCGGGTCGCCGTACAGATTTGTAAAGCGCAACGCAACGAAGAACAGTATAAGCCCCGTCCCCCAATACATGAGCATGCGCTTGCGAACTGCCGGTTCCACCGATGGCTTGTAGAACGCGCCGAAGCAGTAACCGAGCATCATGACACCGAGCCACGGCAGAAACGGATAGACGATAACCAGGTTTATACCGGCAAACTCATACATGGCGAAGTTCCCGTTGTGCAGCAAATCCCACCAAAACCCTGTATGCGTAGCCTCGTAGCTGTCAAGTGCATTATGTCCCGCGACAATCACAATGCCGAGCGCGAGAATAGCTGTGTACGGGAGATGGATGATCGCCCCCATCAGAAACATGCTGATGCCGATCGCCCAAATCACCTGCATGATCATGACATTGAACGAGAGGTCGAATGTCCACGCGATGGTAATAATCACGACTTCCACAAAGATCAGCCAGAGGCCGCGGGTGAACAGAAGCATGCCCAGCTCTGCCGGCGGTTTGCGAAGTCCTTGCAGGAAGATGGATGTTCCGGCAAGAAATACGAACACCGGCGCACAAAAGTGTGTGATCCATCTGGTGAAGAACAGGAGAGGCGACGTGGTGCCGAGATCCAGGGGATCATGAAGAAACGCGTCGTAGTGGATGAAATCCCTCACATGATCCAAGGCCATGATAATCATGACGAGACCGCGCAAAAGATCAAGCGAGGTGATTCTCACACGTTGTGGCGTATCCATGAACGGGGCTCCTTACGTACGTTGTGAACACCCGGCGGCGCAGGAGCCGGAGAGCATGGCTTGTCAAAGAGCGGCAGAGTCGCTATGCCGTTTACCGTGTTACCTTCTTTGATTCGTACTTGTAGTTCAGGGTCTTTCCTTTGCCCAGATACTCGATCGTTCTTCCGATTCTCCGCTCGCGAGTTTCGGCGCGCTTTGCTTCCGAGATATACCCGATGTACTCATGCTTGTGTGAAGGGGAGAGTGCGGCAAATACCTCGTGCGCTTTCCTGTTCTTTCGAAGTGCGCCGGCAAGATCGGGCGGAACCCGCACCGGGCCTTTTGATGCGGGCTTTGCACGCGGAATCTTCACTCCTTCATCGTTGAGTTTCGCCGCTTCCTTGATGTACCGCAGCATGACGTTGCGCGACGGCAGATCCTTGATGCTCGTGATGCGCCCGAATGTTCCCATCCCCATATCACCCGCGTCGGCGAATTTCTTCGCATCCTTCATCAGCGAAGCTTTCCAGAACCCGAAAGAACAATGGTTCTTGAAGGCCGCCATGTTGCACATCATCCCCTTGTAGTCGAAATGGGGAAAACTCCACTTCATCTTTTCTTCAACTTCCGGACAGGCTTGATGCACGAGCGCGCGGAGATGTTCCAGCACAGGACGCGCAAAGTCGGCGGATTTTGCAATGTATGCATCAACCCTCGGGTCTTTTGTTCCCATACAGCTCCTGCAAAGGTGTTACAAAAACTGGTCTATCGAACTACTTGCACGTATCGCTCACGACGGTGCCGTTGACAACCACACCGCAAACGTGCGTTGTGTACTCAAACGGATCGCCGTCGTAGAGAACGAGATCGGCGTCCTTTCCTTTCTCGATCGAGCCGACACGCTTCTCCACCCCGATGATCCTGGCTGCATTGATGGTAATGGATGCGAGCGCGTCGTCATACGGGAGTCCGTTCGCGGCGGCGATTGCCGCCTCGTAGAGAACGATGCGCGTCTTGGGGACGTAGCCTTCATAGCCGCTCTGGATTGCAAACGGAATTCCGGCCTCTTTTAATTTTGCGGCCGTCTCGAACGACGAGTTCCGCGTCTCGCCCCCCGGCCTCTGCATAGTGGGATGAAGGATTACGGGAACGCCGGCCTTCCTGATGTGGTCAATAACGAGGTACGCCTCCGACACCCCGTCGAGCACCATCGCAAAGCCGAACTCCTTCTGAAGCCGTAACGCCGCCATGATGTCCGTGGCTTTATGGGCTGTGAAGAGCGCCTTCGTCTGCTTGCGGAGGATGCGGGAGAGCATTTCCATTCTCAGGTCGGGTGCCGGACGCTTGTCGGGGTCTTTCGTCCCTTTCCGTTTCATGTAGTCCTGTGCTTTCAGGAACTCACTCCGCAGCATGGCAACCTGCTTTGCGCTCGTGCCGGGGGATTTGAAGTTGCCGCTCACACTCTCGCCGAACGTGAACGCCACCATGCCGGAGTCAATCAGGGCATCCCCTATCGTGTTCCCGATGGTCTTGACGACGACGGTTGTTCCGCTTGCCAACGCGCCGGGCGAGTGTCCCGTATGCAGCGTCGTGATGCCAAGGGTTCTGACGAACGAGACCAACTCCTCCTGCGGATTGTAGGCATCGATGGCACGCAGCTCGGGTTGCACCGGCTCCGAAGTTTCGAGCTGCATCTGGTCATGTTTCTGGTTCAAGATACCCGAGAGTCCGACAACGGAATGCGCGTCAATGAGTCCGGGCGTAACGACTTTCGCCTCCATTACTCTGTATCCGTCGGGGAGTTTTACGGCGGCGCCTTCGAGCACCTGTTCAATCTTCCCGTCCTTGATCAGAACTATCGCATTCTTGAGCGGCTTTCCCGCCATGGTGTAGACTGTCTCGCCCCGGACTGCGAGTTGTGCCGGTGCGGCTTGGGTCAAAACGCCCGTAAGAAGGAGAATCGCGAGTTTCTTCATGGTTATTCTCCCTCGCAGGTATCGTGGTTGTTTTCTGTGCGGAACACACGGAAGCCGCCGACGGAGAACTTCCTGTCTTCGGGATTCGAGCGGTCATACATCTTCACGCCCTCGACCCACGTTTGCTCGACATGCGTGTAGACGCTGAGCGGATCGCCGGAGAGAATGATGAAATCCGCATCCTTGCCGGGTTTGAGAGAACCGAGACGTTTGTCCAGGTCCATCATCTTCGCGCCGGCGAGCGTAACCGACTCGAGCGCCTTTTGCCGCGACATCCCGCCACGGACGCCAAACGCGGCGCTGCGAAGGAATACCCGCGAATCGGTGATACCGTCATCAGTATGAAATGCGACCACCGCCCCCGCTTTCTCGAGAATAGCACCCGTTTCATAACGCAAGCCGGTCGCTTCAATCTT
Organism: uncultured Chitinophagales bacterium; assembly: GCA_964495695.1. GTDB lineage: Bacteria > Bacteroidota > Ignavibacteria > UBA10030 > UBA6906 > CAADGV01. The sequence continues at coordinate 12,297 of CAZBWR010000080.1, forward strand.
TCCGCCGGGCGCGTCGATCATGATAATCGAACACATTGCTCCGGCTTCGGCGATCTCCTTCGCCACCTGCCATGCCTCGCTGACATGATGCAACACAACGCGGTGACCGAACTCTCTGGCAATTCTCAGAACTGTGACAATGTCGTAGGCGCTGTGCGTGTGATGTTGCACAATGCGCCGGCCCTCAAGGACCTGCACCATTGCTTCCATCTCGAGGTCCCGCTTCGGCATCTTCGTTGAGTCCCCTTTCGCCGCCTGGATTTTCAAGCGGTAATCCTGAGCTTTTAGAAACAGCTGCCGGACCATTGCAGCGGATTTTCCCCTCGTTCCCGGAAACGGACGTTCGCCGATCGAGTTCGTGCCGTTCGCCATCTTCATGCCGCCGCACACATCGTTCAACGGATCTTTGCAGAAGAGCATATCCTCAATGACGTTAGCCTGGCGGATCTTGAGGTAAGCGGTTTGTCCGCTCATCAGATGTCCCGACCCGGGCATGACGTTGACCGTGGTGATACCTCCGGCAAGAGCTTTCTTGAACGAATCGTCCCGCACATCGATTGCGTCGAGAATGCGGACTTCCGGATGCAGCGCCGAGGACCTGTCACCGCCGGAACCGCGGCCGATATGTGAATGCGTGTCAACGAGACCGGGCATGATCACTTTGCCCGATACGTCCACAACCACGGCATCGGATGGAATGCTGACACTTTGCGCCGCACCAGCTGCAACGATCGTCCCGTTTCGGACAACGAGCACGCCGTTTTCTACCGGCTCTCCTTCAACCGGATAGATCGTGGCACCACGGAAGGCATGAGGTTTTTCCTGCGCAATGCCGAACGAAAGGGCAATCGCACACAGGAGGAGTGAACGACGAACGAAAAGGATCATGATGCGAAATATGGAATAGGATGGACAAGAGGAGGCAGACACGCACGATGACGTGCCTGCCCGTGGGTTAAGAAATCAGTTTCCCTTGCTTTCGGACTGCTGCGCTGCAGTCCACGGCGGTACAATGCCGTTCATGCGGGCATACGCGACCGACTGGCCCAGATGTTCGTGGTGATGAGCGAAGGCGGTGAGCAACATTCCGCGCACGTTGGTTTCCTGCCCGAAGAACGTCACGGGCTTCTCCAGGTCGGCATCGGACATCTTGCTGATGCCATCTTTCAAGTGCGTGAAGGATTTTTCCATCATACTTGCAATGTCGCTCTTCTTCTTGAAGCTTGCCTCCCATGTCATCATATCCTTGAACTCGGGAAGCTTCACATCAGCAGGTGGCTCGATGCCGGCAAACTTCGGCAGCATGAAGTTCGCCATCGTTATGTGCATATAGACCTGGCCGATGGACCGCACACCTTTTGCCGGGCTCCACGAGAGCTTCTTCTCGGGAACCGCTCCAAGCAAATCAGTGATCTGCTTTTGTACATACTCGATCTGACCGATAAGGTCTCCGCGGAATCCCCCGGCTTTTTCCTGCGCCACGGCCCCGGATACCAGCGCGCAGACCAGCACTGCGGAAAAAACGATGGATTTCATAATGGACTCCTTTTAAATAGTGATGGAGGATGAGATGATATGCCGGGCAGGCAGGCATTGGTTCCGGCAAGTACACCTACGAAATCACTGCGGAATTGGATTGAGAGATAATACGCGAAGTCTCCGAAAGAGGCAAATTTTCTGCTATTTTCGCTAACTTCTGGCTGAGAATACGCTTTTCGTGGGAAAGGACGGTGATATGCCCGAGCTTCCGGTTGGGACGCGGTTCCTTTCCGTAGAGATGAAGATGCGCACCCCCGATCTGTAACACGGCGGAAACGTCGGGGATCTCACCAATCAAATTGACCATAGCTGAGAATCCCCGCGGTGCGGTCGATCCGGGGGGCATACCGCTTATCGCCCGTATATGGTTCTCGAACTGGCTTGTCTCCGAACCTTCTATTGTAAGGTGACCGGAGTTGTGTACACGCGGCGCCATTTCATTGATCAACAGCTTTCCATCCACCACAAAAAACTCCAGAGCCAGAACGCCGACGTACGAGAGTTCTTCCAATACCCTCGCGGCATACTCTTCTGCAAGCGCTTGCAGTGCAGGTTCATGCACGGGAAAGTGTGACAGCCGCAGGATGCCTCCGGCATGAACATTTCTCACCAATGGGTAGAACGTCCGCCATCCTGCCGCGCCTCTGGCCGCGAGTATCGAGACTTCGTACTCGAACGGAATCATCTGCTCAAGAATCGACGGAGCACCCGCCACATCACCCCAGGCCTTTTCACCATCATCCGCTGAGCGGATGACTGATTGCCCTTTTCCGTCGTATCCGAAGCGGCGCGTCTTCAGAATGCAGGGTGCACCGATACGCGCTACCGCCTTGTTGAGATCATCGAGGCGCGCTACGTCAGCAAACGCCGGAGTCGGGATATTGAGTGATGTGAAGAATTGTTTTTCGATGAACCGGTCTTGAGAAACTTCAAGCGCTTCCGGAGGCGGAGACACCGGTACGCGTTCCGCCAGAAAACGCGATGCTTCGACGGGAACGTTCTCGAATTCATACGTCACGACATCGAGCCCGCCGGCAAATGATTCCAGCGCGTCGTGGTCCGAGTACGACGACGCAATGCACGGCGCGAGGTGCGATGCGGGTGCATCCGGCACGGTGTCGAAAAAACGGAAGGTGTGTCCAAGCGGATAGCCTGCGAGCGCAAGCATGCGCCCGAGTTGCCCCGCTCCGAGAACTCCGATCTTCATGCTTCCTTCTTCGGGTTCGGGTTGTTGAGAACGGATGTCGTTTGATTGGCGCGGTAGCGTTTCAATGCATCTGCGATCGGGGGGTGGGTTGCGGCAAGGATACCGGCGGCAAACAGCGCGGCGTTGATTGCGCCCGGCTTTCCGATCGCAAAAGTCCCGACCGGAACACCTCCCGGCATTTGCACTATAGAGAGAAGGGAGTCGATCCCGTTCAGTGCCTTCGATTCGACCGGGACACCGAGGACGGGAAGTGTCGTCTTCGCCGCTGTCATTCCCGGAAGATGGGCCGCACCACCAGCCCCGGCAATAATTACGCGGACGCCGCGGCCTTCTGCCGAGGAGGCGTACTCGAAGAGCAGATCAGGCGTACGGTGTGCCGAAACGATGCGCGTTTCGTGCGGGACGCCCAGCAATTCGAGCGTCGCCGCTGCATGCTGCATCGTCTCCCAATCCGATTGGGAGCCCATGATAATGCCGACAAGGGGTGAGTTCACGATCCTCTCAGGTTGATAGGAAACACGAATGTGAGCTGTGGTTCTGCGTCAAGGTACAAACAATCATTCCCGCGTTCAACCCTGCCCCGCGGAGTCGATGAGGCTTCTCAGAACACGCATGTTCTCCACATCTTCATGCATATCCTCGCTCTTTTCCGTCTCAAGAATCTTCGGAACCGACGCCAGCCGCGGATCGTTCATCAGCATCCGGAAGCCCGTCAGGCCTATCATTCCTTTGCCGATGTGTTCGTGACGGTCAACGCGGGATCCGCATTCACGTTTCGAGTCGTTCGTATGGACGGCCACGAGCCTGTCCAATCCCACAATCCCGTCGAACTGCTCGATCGTATCGTGCCAGCCCTCTTCCGTTCTGATGTCATAGCCTGCGGCAAAGAGGTGGCACGTATCAAGGCAGACTGCCATCCTCTCCTTTTCGTCGACATGGTCAATAATCTCACGGAGTTGTTCAAACCTGTAGCCGAGAGTTGTCCCTTGTCCTGCGGTGCATTCCAATGCGCTCAGAACGTGGAAGCCGGCCGTCTTTGCGTGCACCATGTTCAATGACTCTGCGATGCGCTTGATTCCCTCCGCCTCACCTGCACCGACATGCGCGCCGGGATGAAAAATGAGCCCCTTGATGCCGAGCGCTTCGCATCGCGTCAGTTCGTCTTCGAAGGCGCGTCGGGAGTTCTTCAGCGTTGCCGGGTTTGTCGCACAAAGGTTGATCAGATATGCAGCATGTGCAACAACGGGAGCGATGGTGCTTTTGTCTTCTTCAGACTTGTAAAGGGTGATGTCCCCGGGTGTCTGCGATTTGCCGTACCATTGATTGTTGTTCTTCACGAAGACTTGCATTGTCGTGCAGCCAATGCTTGCGCCCCGCGCAAACGCCGTATGCACGCC
>CAZBWR010000081.1:0-16295 GCA_964495695.1 uncultured Chitinophagales bacterium
CGCGGAACCTGGTCGGCGGCCAGCAGAACATCGACGCCGGCACGACCATCCGGGTACCCCAATCCTGCTGTGAGGGAGTTGGCAGCCTTCGCGTCTGCCTCGGTGCAAGATCCTTCCCTGATTGACACGCTGGCCTTCCTGCTCAAGGATACCGATGCAAGCGTGAGGGGGATGGCTGCGCTTGCTCTTGGGCAGCTGAACTATGCAGTGGACTCTATTCAACGTTCGCATATCTCACATATTCTGACGGAACGGCTGGGCCTTGAGACCCATCGGTACACGCTCATGCGTGTGATTGAAGCAATAGGAAAAGTTGGAAATGATTATGCCCTTCTTGCGCTTACAGCCGCAGGTGAAACGAGTCAGGCACCGGATGTAAAATCTGAAGTTGCCTTATCCATCGGGAGATTTGCGTACCGAGGAATAAAGAGCAAGTTGGCAACAGAGTACGCCGTCGGACTGCTGAGCCCTTCATTCAATGGAGAGCACTGGAAAGCGGCCTATGCGCTGATGCGTATTAACGACGCTGATTTGTTCCTACGAAACGAAGAAGGAATTATGCAGAGCGCATCACATCCTGATGTTGACACACGTATGTTTATAGCGTCGGCAATGGGGAAGATTGCGGCAATGCCCGCCGCCGCCAATGCTTTGCTTTCGCTTGCCATTTCCGATACGGACTGGCGCGTTCGTGTCAATGCCATCAAGTCCCTGGCCGGATCCGATTCAAGTACACATACAAGAGTTTTGCCGGCGATGTTTCGCCTTACAACGGACTCGAATGAGCATGTATCACTGACCAGTTTGACAACACTGGGGGAAATGCGCCTTATCAAGTCACCATTCGGACAGGAATGTCGAAAGGTACTTGTGGAAGCGATGACTGATCGGAGAAATTCCCAGCGGCAAAAACGGGAGGCGGGAATAGCCCTCGGAAAAATGCTCGGGACAGAAGCGTACCCGGTGCTTGCAGAGCAATACCGGCAGGGACGGCTTACCGCCCTGAGTTTTGCGGCGGCGCTTGCGAATGTCTACGGTCCCGATGCGTTCAATGACCTTGAGCGATTATCTGACAACCGTGATGCGTTGGTGAAACGTGTCGCGCTGGAATCCATGAGATCGGGTGTACGATATGCAGATAGGGATTTACGCCACAAAGCAAAGACCCGGTTTCTTGCTGCATTGGAGTCCAACGATATGCCCGTCATTGCCACCGCAGCGGCGGCGTTAAGCGACTCGGTTCTCCTCAGTAATGATTCGCTGGAGCCGCTTACTGCTGCTCTGCGGAGACTCCGAACAGTAAAAGATCCGGACGGAAAAGTAGCCATCATTCAAACTCTCGCGCATTTGAATTTGCCGGGAGCTATCGCTCCACTCGAGTCAGCTCTGAAAGATGCAGATAGACAGGTAGGGATGGAGGCGGCGAAGGCACTTCGCAGAATCACTGGCAAGTCGTATGAGCATCTTGTCAGAAAACAATCAAATCCTGAATACACGGATTTCGATTGGAAGACTCTCGAGCAAATCAGGAAGAATCCGGTCGTAACAGTCAGAACAAGCGCCGGCACGTTCAGTTTCATGCTTCTGCCTGAGGAATCCCCATTTACCTGCCTGAATTTTGCAAAACTCATCAGGAAGAAGTTCTTCGATGGGCTGAAATTTCACCGCGTTGTGCCGAATTTCGTAATTCAGGGGGGGGATCCGCGGGGTGACGGATGGGGCGGTCCCGGATACACTATCCGATCCGAGTTCGGAAAACGACACTATTCGCGAGGAATAGTAGGTGTGGCAAGTTCAGGCAAGGATACCGAGGGATGCCAGTGGTTCGTAACACACTGTAATACACCCCATCTCGACGGGCGTTACACGATCTTTGGAGAAGTCACTGCGGGCATGGATGTGGTTGATCGCATTCAAGTCGGCGATACTATCATGAGTATGAGCCTGGGAAAATAGGCCGTTACCGACTTCTTCGTCTATACTCTTCGTAGGTAGTCTGATGGCTCGGGTCAATCGAAGCCAGAGTCAGGTATATGTTGGAATCATGGTACCCGAGGAACAAGTCAGCGATCTCGAGATATTTGGCATCAAAGAAGCTCTTGATAATCTGATTGCGCGGGTCCGCACCTTGTTTTGCCTCACCGATCATCGTGATTGCATCGGCGATGTTTGCAAGAGCGGCATCACGGGCGGTGGCGAGAGAGTCGAGTCCGGAGAAGTGATACTTATACGAGGCCTTCCTCATGTTAGCGAAGCGGGCGTTGAGAATATCTTCAATGAGCTGTTGCCGGCTGAATCCGCTTTTTGCCGGTCCCCAACCTTTTCCGCCCGCCGACCGACCCAAGCTTGCAATATCCGCAGCACGCTGGAAGAATGATGTCCCGCCCATGGGAATATACGTATCGTAATCGTATCCGATAATCAAGTACACATAGAAATCAAGAAAGCTGGCGAGATCGTTGAACGTGTATGGATTGTGGTTGATAGGGCGCCCCTTGATATACGTGAACTCCCATCCCTCGTCGAACAGACGCAACACGGCGCTGCTCTTGTCGGAGTCGAACACGGGGCGCATGCTTCCGATGAAGACCTGAGCCGAGTAACGGTTCTCGCCTACAACATTCTGAATGTTGACGTCAAACGTGCAGCGGATCTTTTCGTCAAGATTGTCCGCCCCCCATTTGTAATTGTTGAGATAGTCACGGATATCTGATTCAAAATCACGCAACAGATCCTTATTTGCTGTCGTTACGGATTCGTAGCTTACCCGCACAACACAGTTGATTTCCTGGGACCGGGCCGCGGAGAAGGCGAGTAGCAATACTCCGAAGACAACCGCATAAGACTTGATGTGTTTGATCATCAATGTATTCCGTTGCTAATGTAAGGTAGTGCAATATATGCCTTTTGCGTCCGTCGTTCAAGAAGAGAATCGCACTAGAACCAACGGGGGATTGTCACTTCATCTACGGAGGAGTTATGCGACGACTCATCATTCCTTTGCTGGTTATTCTTGTTACACCAATGTTCGGGGCGTTCGAGCGTTTGCCGTATTCGGGGCGAAGCGCTGCACTCGGATTCTCTTCTGTCTCTCTTGCCGCTTGTCCGTGGGGTATTTGGCATAACCCGGCCGGATTGAGCGCTACAGCCACTCAAGCGGTGTCGGTCTCGTTTGTTCCCGGCGTGTTCGGAATGACAGAACTCTCCCATGCGGCAGGTGTGTATTCACATCCATTTCCGTTCGGGACTTTAGGGGTGGGCGCAAGCAGATTCGGCTTCGAGTTGTATCGTGAAACTCGTCTGGCACTGAGTGCTTCGACCGCCATCAGCGATGACTTGCATTTAGGGGTGACGATAAATTACTTCGGCCTGGGTATCCAAAATTATGGCACTGCGGCGACGTTTGGCGTTGATGCAGGGCTGCTGGTACGAATCTCCGATGATGTTTGGTGGGGGAGTCTTCTTGGAAATATCAACGCCGCAGCAATCGGCGCTTCAAAAGAAAAACTCCCTCAGATTCTCTCGACAGGAGTTGCATTCAGTCCGGTAAGCGAGGCCTTGCTTGTAGCTGCGGTGACGAAAGACATCCGCCATCCTGTACAAATCTCGGCAGGCCTTGAATACACCTTCCTCGATGTCTTCGCGGCTCGTGTCGGGACTTCAACAGAACCATCGATAATGACCGCTGGAGTGGGCGTTACGGTTGCTTTCGGCCGCTTCGACTACGGATTCTCCTCACACTCACTTCTTGGTTCGACGCATACGATTTCGTTGACGATTCATTTCAATGAATCAGAGGTGGGAAGATGAGAGCAGGACGCACAGCCTTTTGGTTGACAAGTGTCCTGATCCTCTCTTGGACACCCGCTTTAAGTCAGTCCGAACAAGATTCGACATTGACGTCCGTTGAGATATTTCCCGAAACTGAATCAATGCTTGAGCAGATTGAGTCGGAGGAGGAGGATCCGGGGTTACTCGACAGGATACTTGCACTGCAAGAGCATCCACTTGATTTGAATGCCGCTTCCCGGCGTGAACTTGCAGTAATTCCGGGGCTAACACCGGGTGACATCGGTTCCATTTTACGGCTACGTAGGTCTCTGAAGAGATTTCCCTCCGTTGAACATCTTTCCCTGCTTGATGACGGGGATATTGTTCTCAACAAAGTCCGCCCGTTTGTATTTGTTGTGCCGGAAGGGATCCCTCCGGCGGTTTCCTCTGTGAGAATGACAGCGCGGACCATCAAGGATCTGCAAACGCGACGCGGGTATACAGACGGATCGTTCCTCGGCTCCGGACTCAAAGCGTATAGCCGTTTGACGATTAACCATGGCCGTCGTTTCGCCGCAGGCCTGTTGACGGAGAAAGATGCCGGCGAGAGGATTGGTGACGGGTTTCTCTCGGGATACGCTGCGATGACGGATGTGGGTGTCTTATCAAAGTTAGTTGCTGGTGACTACGTGGTTGAGGCAGGGCAGGGACTTGTGTTGTGGAGATCATCAGCGTTCGGTAAAGGTGCGGAGGCTGTCGCCGTGTCGAGGAAGTCTGAATCCGGTATTCAACCGTACCGTTCAAGCGACGAATTCAACTTCTTTCGAGGTGTCGCCGCCACTGCACATGTGCCGTTCGGGCAAGACCGAATCAGCTTATCCGGGTGGTTTTCCCGCCGATCGCTCGACGCCTCCGGCTCTGAAGATGGAATCACGAGTTTCTACACAGCGGGACTTTTCAGAACGGACAGCGAGTTACGCAGGAGAGGGGCGGTAACAGGAACAATGATCGGCGGGCGGATTCGCTATTTATCGGGCGAGTTCAGCATCGGTGCGACAGTGACTTCGTCCCGCTTCGACAAACCGGTGCTCTCCGAGCGACTGTTCCGATTCAGAGGCAGAGAATCAACGGTCGGCAGTCTCGATGCAGAACTCGCTCTCGGCTGGCTCAGTCCAAACATCGCGCAAGTTACATTAAGCGCTGAACTTGCACGCTCCGGGGATGCAATGGCAGGCATTGTCGTGGCCACGTTGAATGTGTCAAGAGGCGCAAGCCTTGCCGCTGTCTACAGGAACTACTCACCACGGTTCGTGTCGCTCCAAGCGAACGGATTTGGCGAAAGGGGGGAAACGCAGAATGAGAGAGGATTGTATCTGGCATGTGATCTTCGTCCGGCATCATGGCTTCGCATAAACGGATATGTTGACCATTTTCACTATCCGTGGCGAACGTTTGATAATCCGTTGCCCTCCTCCGGGCGCGAGCTGTTTGTTCAAAGTGACGCAAGGCTGGGAAGAAGTCTCGATCTGTCGATGCGGATTTCAGCGAAGTCAACTGAAACGATGAAATCCGCTGTTGACCCATTGCTGAGGAATATCCGTGTGCAGACCGAAAGTGAGCATCGACGGCTGCGACTGACGGCAACCTACACCGTAAGTCGCCAAGTCCGGATGCGTGGACGTGTTGAGCGTGTCGATGTTTCATACCCATTGCTCGGGTATTCCGAGCCGGGCTGGCTTGTCTTTCAGGAGTTGCGCTACTCCAGTGCGCGAATCAACGTAGATGGGAGGATGATTTTCTTTCACACGGATTCCTATGACTCGCGCATTTATGAATATGAAAGTGACCTTCGCGGGGTGTTCTCCAATCCAGCGCTCTTCGGCAGGGGACGAAGGTGGTACCTGATGATCAGATGGCGCGCAATAGATATGCTCACCCTTTCAATGAAATACGCAGAGACACAAAAGGAGAGTGTTCGTTCAATCAGTTCAGGGCTGACAGAGATTACAGGGAACATCGACAACCGCATTTCCATGCAAATAGAAATAAAGCTGTAGCTCTCCGACTTGTGAATCGTTCCGCTTTCGATTATTCTTGAGTATGAGCGGAACGGATACGAGAAAACAGCCCAAGCAAGACATAGTGTTCTACGACGGCGTCTGTCCCCTGTGTAACGGTGCCGTCCGCATTCTTCTGAAGATCGATAAGAGGGGACTCCTCAAGTTTGCCCCGCTTCAGGGGGAGTTCGCCCAAAAAGCCCTCAATCCTGTTGCGCTGCCGGGAGCGAATCAATTGCCCCAGTCGATTGTCCTTCTCTCTGATTCCGTTTCAACCCGTTCAGATGCGATCATTGGCATTCTCAAAAAGATCGGAGGGGTCTGGCGTTTCGCGGCAGGAGTTCTTGGCTTGATCCCGCGTTCGGTTAGGGATGCGCTGTATATATTTGTTGCCCGTCGCCGCTATTCATGGTTCGGAAGTTATGACGAATGCCCCATCCCGGATCAACAGCACAGGGATAAATTTCTTCAATGAACACGTCACGAATCCTACGCAATGGCAATCGGCTCTATTTGCATGGCACCAACTATCCTTGGATGGTGGTAGACGGGAAAAGCAATTACGGTCTCGACTTCGGCGTCAACGTATGGGGGTCGCATCGGGGAGTTTCAACGCGCATGTCCGAAGTTGAAAGGGACATGCGGAGAATGAGCGAAATCGGATTGAACACTCTTCGCTGGTTTGTTTTTACTGATGGTCGTGGGGGCATACGATACGATGAGAAGTCCATGCCTGTAGCACCTTCGGATAAGTGTGTGCATGATCTCCGCTCCGCAGCCGACCTTGCTGCAACATATGACCTGCAACTCATTTTCGTACTTCTCGATTTTCTTCTCTTGTTCGATATCAACCCGCACCATCGGGAATCCAAGGCCGGGATTCTGGCAACGGAAGATGGTCGTGAAATGCTGGTAGAAAATCTTTTCAAACCGGTCTTTTGCGAACTTGGAAATCATCCCGGCATTCTCGCATGGGAAATCATGAATGAACCTGATTGGGTTATTGATGAGCTTGATCCCAACAGAAAGGAAGTTTCCAATCCGCTCCCACAATCGGTCTTTGCCGGATTCGTTTCCTCGACCGCTGATCTCATCCATGAGCATACCGACGCGCTTGTAACAGTCGGGGGCGGGAGAATAAAATTTATGCACATTTGGGATGATGATGCGTTCGGTCTCGACTTCCTGCAAGTTCATACGTACAATGATTTCCTCAACGAGCGGCATGATGACACACTGTTCGGACGTCCGTACAACACGCTTGGCCTCAGGAGACCATTGTTGATCGGAGAGTTTGCCACAAGTGCTCGGGAATTGCGTCAACTCCCTAATCGTTCAGATCATTCCATAAGTCTGCAGCAGTATCTCGATTTCGTGTTGCGTGAAGGTTATGCTGGAGCTTTGTATTGGAGTTACAACGACGTGGATAAATGCCGGACTGAAGATCCGATTGCACTTCGCGAATGGGTGTCGCGTAAGAATCTTGCATAAGGGTGCCTTGATCGCGCGTATTTCGCAAATTTTGCAGATTTAGTACGCGATATCGCGTAGACTGCCGGCCTGGTTCGGGTTGTGGCGGTAATAGCATCACCGATCTCCTTGCATGTCTCTGCCATACTGTCTACATTTTAGGTGGAAGATCACTGCCCTATGAGGAGCTACCGGTTCGAGAACTAAAGCCGGTCGCTTCATGTTCTTCTTTACTGTGAACAGCTTAAATGCCAATACCTCGGGGAGGACCAGGCGTTATGAAACTGACATTATACAAGAAGATGCTTATCGGCTTTGCCGTTGTCATCTTTTTGACTGTCGGGGCAAGTGTGTATGTAATTTTTGAACTGAGAAGCGTCACGAGTGGAACGAAGAGTTCCTTCTCATATGACCTTCGTGCGGTTGATTTGACCCGCCAAATGAAGGCTCTTCTGTATGAAGAGGAGCCGTATGCACAAAAAGCTGCTGTTCTCGAGGATAAGGAATACTACAAAGTATTTGAGCAGCAAAGTGCCCTCTTCAAGCGCTTTGCCGACTCACTCGAATCATTTGATCTTTCACCGGAGAAGCGGCAGCTTGTTCTGCGAATTCAGGAATCACATGGCTGGTTTTCGGATGCGGTCCGCAGGGCCACCTTCGCCTTGGGGCGACGGGGTGAACCTGCATTGGCCGAAGAAGCGCGCTCGGATACGCTTGACGTCTTGCATGGGTATCTGGATCTTCTCAACAAACTCAATCAGGCCTCGGTGCAAACCACGATTGCGCGCATCGATGACAGTATGCTGCATTCATCAAATGTTGCTTACCTGCTGACGGTTGGAGCGTTCCTGATTGCAACCCTTGCAGCGGTATTTATGACACGAAGAATCACCAAACCGATTGGCACTCTCATAAGAGGAACGGAGGAGATTGCGCAGGGGCGGTTCAAACATATCGATGTCAATACACACGATGAGATGGCGATGCTTGCTCATGCGGTGAACGACATGAGCACCAAACTTGAGTCTATTGACAAACTCAAGACGGAGATGATGCATCACATCTCACACGAATTGCGCACGCCGTTGCAGGCGATGACGTCTGCTGTGAACCTCCTTTCGGACCAGCGGTACGGCACATTGAATGCTGAACAGATGCGTCTCACGGCGTTCATCCGCGAAGGAATCAATAAGATCAATGCATTCAGCCACGAGTTCCTCGACATCTCGAAGATCGAGTCGGGTGCAATGAAGTACACGTTTGTAAATTCAGATCTCCTCTCGCTGCTGTTGCCGGTGGTGGAAGAAGCAAAGTTAATCGCCTTGCGGAAGAACATCGTGGTGACGATGGACGCTTCGCCGATAGCCAAAGTCCGTGCGGATATTGACCGTCTGCCGCAGGTGTTCAGCAATCTGCTGAGCAATGCAATCAAGTATACGCCGGAAAATGGATCCATTCATATAGTTATCGGGCAGTCGAAGTTCGGAATTAGCATTTCGGTGACGGACACAGGTGTAGGCATCGAGCCTGAGGATCTGCCGAATATTTTCAAGAAATTCTATCAGGCGAAGAACGTGAAGAAAGCCAGCGCACGCGGGACGGGTGTCGGGCTTGCTCTTGCCAAGGCCATCGTCGAAGCACATGGCGGCCGCGTCTTTGCTGAAAGCGTAGTGGGTGAGGGAACTACGTTCACAGTTGAACTTCCGGCTGTGAAGGAGCATGTCATGCCTGACCTTGCTGCAGTTCAACAATCGGTCAACTGACTGGAGAGAATCATGAAGAGACTACTGGTACTGGCGGGGGTGATGGTGTTTGTCGGATGCGGGTCGTCCGGTCCGGTTGTCCAGAAGGAAGAGGAGACCAAGGCGGAATACCATTTGGCATTCGCCGACAGTCTTGAGACGGCAGGATCGTTTCAGGGAGCCGCCCTTGTGTACAAGATGGTTGCCGAGCTGTACCCGAATACTATGTATTACGCAAACGCTGTCCGGAATCTGGGTCATCTCTACGTCAATCCCTTCAACATCGCACGCAACGACAGCACCGCGATGCATTGGTTTGTCAAACATCTGGAGTTGCCGTGGCTTCCTCGCGGCGAGAGAACGCGCTCGGTGATCATGCTTGCGATGATCAAGGAACGCATGCAGTATTCGTCTGTGGACAATCGCAGGCTTTCGTCACTCGACAGCCTTACATCCCTTGTGAGGATCCAAGCGTCCGAACTCAGGGCGCAATCAAAGAAGATTGCCGACCTCTCGGCCGAACTTGAGCAGACGGACAACGATCTCCAGATTCTTCTGGAGTTCCAGAAGAACCCCACGTTAGCGAGACGCGATACAAACCTCATGAACACCCCTGTGGGCCAGAAGCTCGCCGAGGCAGACGAGGCCCAACAATCGAAAAAGAAAGTCGAACAAACAAACGAACAGCTCCAGAAGCTGCGCGAGATCGATCTGAGGGCATTGCAACGTCGCGCCAGACGCTGAAAATACCCGACCGGGCTCACGGCTAACATAGATTATTCCGCATCACATCTTGACTGTAGTTCTGCCACTTCTCACAAGAATTCATGAGATCCGATAGATTTCTCGGACCTCATGCATACATTTTCGCATTGGTTGAGGGTGTCGTACTCTTTGGATTGGCTATACTCATGATTACGGATTATCAGGGAGGCAGAGCCGGGTTCAAAAACAGTTGTGAATAACTAGTAAAAACACTTCTCAAGGTTCCTGCATGAAGCGCACGCCTCTATTCATAATCCTCATCTTTCCGTTGGTTGTCTGTGCTCTTGCGTGGTACTTCTGGTTCAGTCCGGTTTCCACTGTCGTTCTTGTTCGTCACGCCGAGCGCTTAAACGCCTCCGACACAACCTCAATATCAGAAGCGGGAATTCTTCGTGCCCACGCGCTGGCCCACGTCCTTCGGCCTTCGGGGCTTGTCCGGATATATGTGTCGGAGAAGCAGCGGACGGCGCAGACTGCAGCACCGACTGCCGCGTTGTTTTCGATTCTGCCGGTGCAGATTCCAGCGAGTGCTTTCAAGAATTATGCGGATTCGGTGAAGGCTCACCGGGGGGATGTTGTGCTTATCGTCGGACATTCCGATACGCTTCCGCAGATTATCGGCAAGCTCGGCATCAGAAATCCGCCGGCGATCACAAGTGGCGAGTTTGACAATCTGTTTATTGTAACGGTGTTCCGTTTCCGTTCTTCACTTACACATTTGAAGTTCGGCTTCCCATCCTGATTCGTGTCCAACCACTAAGGGTCCGACATGCGTGTAACCAGAACCCGATATGGTGTTACTGTCAAAGCATACGCGGGAGCCACCGGTGTTCTCCTCGCGATGGACATCAAAGGCAAGCCAGCTGATGATTTTCTTGGATTTGCTATCGAACGATCGAGTCCTACGGGCAAGAATGTCTGGCTGCGAGGAATGTTGCCATTCCCTCATATGCGGACGTATCCCGGTCAGCAAATCGAAAGCAAGGTAGCCCCAATTCAAAAATTCCGCTGGTCGGATTACGCTGTCCACCCCGATTCACAATACAAGTACATCGTGCACCCTGTGTTTGGGGACCCGAAGAATCCAACGATACGGCCGGGCCCGAGCATAACCGTCAATACGGCAAGCATTACGACGGGAACGCATATCGTTCTCTTCAATCGCGCCGCTGGTGCAAGTCAGGCATTTGCCCGGAAGTTTCCCACTCTGAACTTTGTTCTCACCAAAACAAACAAGAAGGATAAACTCACCGTCCCCATTCTTCCCGAAACCCTTGTATGGCTCAGCAGGGGACTGAAGGAAACCATCATACAGTTTATCGAAGCTGCGAAGGATTCGTCATGGGCTCTCGATGTTGCCATCTACCAATATGAACTTGATGATATCACGTCTGCAATCACCGTCGCACACAAGCGAGGTGCCTCCGTGCGTGTAGTATATCACGCCAAGAACAATGACAAGCAAACAGCAAAGAACGTCGCAGGCCTGCGTCACCTGCCCGATGAATGTAAGCAGGGGCGGCAGACACACGGGATCTTTCATCATAAGTTCCTTGTGTTGAGCAGAATCGTCAACGGGGTGAAGAGACCTCACGCGGTGTTGACAGGCTCCACGAACTTCACGCACAATGCTGTGTACAAACAGGCGAACGTTGCACACATCATCCGTGACGCAAAGGTCGCGGAGAGCTATCTTCGGATATTTGACTTGCTCTTTTCCGGTGCCGGTGTGCCGGCCACGAGAACATACATCAACACCAGGAATTCTCTTACAGGGAAAGAAGAGGTGATTGTCGGGTTTTCTCCCCGCTCGGGGGAGGGAGATTTGCAGGAGTTTGTCCGAAGGATTGATGAGGCGGGACGCGACGTGCTTTTCTGCACGGCGTTTTCTCTGCACAAGGAGATTACCGAGGCGCTGAAGGGGAAGGCGCGCGACGACATTCTGCGATATGGCGTTCAAGACAAAAAGAGTTCGATAACCGGCTATCACCGGGACAGGTCAACACACTTCACTGCGGCGGCGATGCTCTCAGCCGGTCTCGACGGATTTCTGCGTGAGTCGCTCAGAGGCGCCGGCGGGACTGGGAATATTCTCATTCACACAAAAGTGATCGTGATTGACTTCACATCCGGATCGCCGACAATCATCAGCGGATCACACAACTTCTCGGCGGCGGCATCAAAGAGCAATGACGAAAACTACCTCATCATTCAGGGAAACACTGATCTTGCGGACGTGTATGGCATTGAGGTAATGCGAATCTACGATCATTACCGTTTCAGATACCGGGCTAAAGAAGGAAAGCCGACGGGCAAGGTCCGGCGCCGCCTTACGCTTAAGCAGGACGGCAGCTGGGCAAAGAGGTACTTTGAAGAAGGGACGCTGGAGTGGCGCGACAGACTTCTGTTTGCACGGGGAAAGACATGAAAACACGAATCCCCGCTGAGTCAGGGGAAGATCAGCGGGGATTGTGAGGAGCCTTTAGGCCCGAACTTAAGAGGGCAGACTCTGCGATCCCGGTCTTACCTGTGTCTGCCACTGCTGGGGAGAAACATGTCTGCCACCTTTGCCGTCAGCCAGATATCCGATCCATCCAAAGAGGTCTTCCAGCGATGAACCCTTTTTGTAATATCCCTCGATATTAGGGTTGCGAACTACACTCAATGCGGTGGAGTCATCAAGCCCGGAGATGAACAAGACAGGCGTTGTCTTTCCTTCAGGTCGTGTTCTGACTGAATCCCGTAATTCTGTTCCGCCCATCAATGGCATTACGAGATCGGTAATGATCATATCGTGGTGTTGTTCATCCCATTGGAACAGCGCTGTTTCAGCATCTGCCGCGGTGGTAATCGTGTGGCCTTCCGCTGTCAGGATTGTCCGCAGTGTCATTCGGACTACAGGATCATCATCAACCACTAACAAATTCATCATGTTCTCCGCTTCTTTGACTAAGTTATCGGACTTCGTCCGATGCTTCATCACCCATGTGTGTGATTGTCGTCGCTTTTCGGCATAACCCCTTCATGGAACATGTTCGGGCAACGTTCTGTTTACATTGTGTGACAATCAGGTTTTGTATATCTTATTCCGGAATATACGTTGTTTGAAGTAGAGCGCATGAAAGACAGGAAAAAAGTCGTTGTCGCTATGAGCGGGGGAGTCGATTCCTCTGTTGCCGCGGGCATTCTGGCGGAGCAGGGACACGAACTCGTCGGGATTACGATCAAGACATACAGATACGAGGATGTGGGTGGCAATGTCGGCAACGAAAGTAGTTGCTGTTCCCTTGACGGCATAAACGATGCTCGTTCAGTTGCGGCACGGCTCGGCTTTCCACACTATGTGCTGGACTTCAGCGAGAAGTTTGGTGCCGAAGTGATCGACAACTTCGTTGACGAGTACTTAAGCGGTCATACGCCGAACCCTTGTGTCATCTGTAACAGGAAGATCAAGTGGGAGGAGTTGATTCGCAAGTCCGATGCACTTGGTGCCGGGTATATCGCTACGGGACACTATGCGAAGATACGTTGTGATCAGTCCTCGGGCCGCTACTACGTTACACGCGGCAGGGATGAGTCGAAGGACCAGTCGTACGCATTGTGGGGGCTGACGCAGGAGTCGTTGAGCAAGACACTCTTTCCTCTGGCAGAGCTGACAAAGCCCGAATCGCGTCAGATAGGTGAGAGTCTTGGCCTTCCCAACATGAAAAAAGGGGAGAGCTATGAGATCTGCTTTATCCCCGACAACAATTATGAGCGCTTCCTGAAGGAACGGGTGCCGGGGCTTGAGTCGAAAGTTGATGGGGGGGATATTGTTCTGGACGGCGAAATAGTAGGCAAGCATCGCGGATTTCCTTTCTACACTGTAGGCCAGAGAAGGTCTCTCGGGGTCTACCGACCGGAGCCTTTGTATGTTACCTCCATTGATGAGAAGACAAACACAGTTCATGTCGGTACGGAAGAACGCCTCTACAAGCGCGGGCTGATCGCTCGAGAGGTGAATATGCAGAAGTATGCCGACTGCCTTGAGCCACGTCGCGTGCATTGCAAGATCAGGTACAAGGATCCGGGAGGCGAAGCCGTTATCCGCCAGCTGGCAGATGGGCGTGTTGAAGTAGTTTTTGATGAGAAGCGGCGCGCAATTACGCCGGGGCAGTCCGCCGTTTTCTATGAGGGAGAGGATGTTGTTGGCGGGGGAATTATTGATGAGATCATTCCTTAAACCCACTTGACTCTGAGCCATTCCATGCCTATCACTGCAAGAACGGTCAATAATCTCGGTTACATCAGCATTACTGTAATGATGGCGATGTTATTGCTTTTATGGTTCGGCATTGTGCCTGAATCATTCACGGTCCCTTTCTTTGTTGTTGCATTGGGGTTGTTCCTCACTCGTATCGTTCTTCGCATCAAACTTGCGCGCTCGGAACGCCTTGCGCATAAGAGTACCCGTCAACAGGAGAAGCAGTCGGCCGGTGTCTCCGAGTAGCCGTGTACGTTTTGGTATTCTGGGTACAGCTTCTATCGCCCGCAAGCTGATCGGTGGAGAGTTCCGTAATGTCACACTTGCAGGTGTTGCCAGCCGCTCACTCGCCCGCGCACAAGCATTTGCGGGGGAGGCGGGTATCACGCAAGTATATGATTCCTACGAGAACCTCTTGGCCGATCCCGATATCGATGCTGTGTACATTCCGCTTCCACAGCATCTCCATTGCGAGTATACGATTCTGGCGGCTCAGGCTGGAAAGCATGTTCTTGTGGAGAAGCCCGCCGCTGTAAGTTCCGCGGAAGTCAGGCGGATGCGGGAAGCGTGCGAACGAAACGGCGTCCTCTTCATGGAAGCACTGATGTACCGGTTCAGGAACATCCATCAACGCGCCAGGCAAATTGTGGAGGATGGAACAATCGGTGAGCTTCGGTTCCTGGTTTTTGCGTGGTCTCACAATATAGTGAACCGGGGACATGATGGATTTCGCTTGCACAAGAAACTTGGCGGGGGCTGCCTCCGTGACCTGGGCGTGTACGGCATCGATTGGATTCGATTCATTACGGGCACCGAGCCGGAGATGCTCAACGCAATACTGCAACGCAACGAGGATGGCTTGGATCTCTTTGCCCATGCAACGTACAAAGCCGGGGATGTTGTGTCGACAATTACGTGCGGCTATTCGACTGACGCAAACTACTATTATCTCTCCGGTGAAAAAGGCTCGATCTATTCTCCGGTTTCCCTCTCCGGACGTGTATTCCCGGGGTCCCTGCATATTCACCTCCTGGGCAACGATAGGAGATACACCGAGGAGTTTCCGGCCGAGAATGCTTATGTGATGGAACTCGATTATTTCGCCCGCTGCATTCTTGACGGAACAGCACCTCTTCCTGATGCTGCTAATGCAGAGCTGAACCTTCTGTACATAGAAAAGATTGAAGCCGAAGCTGTTCCCGTTTGAATGGACGACGAATGTCTTTTCTCTCTCCCATACGTCTCGCATGTGCAGCTTTCCTGATCTCGTTGTTTTTCTCCCTGGTAATCCTCCCGAAAATATCAGCCAGCTACAATGTAAATCCGGATCCCGACAGGTTCGGCCAGCTTGCGGCAAACTTATCCGTCGGTGGTGGATTTGCTTATTCTCCAGGAGAAGAACCTGTATTGGAACGGGCACCTCTGTATCCGTTGATGCTTGCCCTGCTGTTCAAGTTTGCAGGAGGACACTCCCTTGCTGCGGTGCAGGTCTTTCAGGCATCATTGCATGCTTTAATGGTTCTTCTGGTGTGCAAGCTTGCCGCCCGCTTTCACTCACCGAATCGTTCGCTTCTCATCGGTGCGCTTGTTGCTGTTCACCCAATGCTTCTTTGGTATGCCGGACGTATCTGGATTGAGAGCCTGTTTACGTTGTTGCTGTTGTTGATTGTTTTTTCATTTGTGAACTTGTTGGAGAAGCCGATGGTCAGTTGGGGGATGATCTCCGGCGCCGCTATCGGGCTTGCTGCTTTGACGAAGTCGGTGATGCTCGCTTTCCCGGTTTTCATGTTGCCATTTCTTACCGTTAAACTCGGTAGGCAGGGACTTCGATTATGGATTGCATCCGTTCTTGTTATTGTGCTTCTGGTCCTCCCATGGACCGTCAGGAACTATCTTGTATCCGGCTCATTTGTTCCTGTTCATACATCCCTCGGATTCAATTTGATGCAGGGCAAGGTCATCGGAGAGGAGTGGCCACGTGGCGAGTTTTTTATTCTGGACTACTGGAGGCTTGCAAAAGCCGAGACTGATTCGGTACTTGAAGAATCAGGACTCTCTTGGGAGGATCCGGAAGGAGACAGGAAACTTATCGCTTATAGGTTCACCGCTATTGGCTCACCAATCACATATGCCCGGGATATCTTTAAGAATGCAGTCACCTACTGGTACTTGAGCGAGTCACAGGCAAAGTCGATAGTCGTAGGCTTGTTGCAGGGATTCCTGCTTGCCGCAGTGATGGTCTCGTTG
>CAZBWR010000082.1:0-16177 GCA_964495695.1 uncultured Chitinophagales bacterium
TAGTTGTAATTTCCCTGCTCTGGAGAGTCTTTTCCGGTATTGACGGACAGTCGGTGGGTGCCATTCTGAAATGGGTGGTGGGGGTGGCAGGAGTTCTACTGCTGATGTATATCAGTATTGATCTCATTCGAAGAGGGTCCGGCGAGTACATCGTGCGATGGTATGCGTACTTGATTCCGCTTGTCCCGCTTATCCTGATACTGTTGTATGATATGTCTTTCGTTGCCGCCTTTCTGATCGGCGTTGTATATGGCATTCTTTCCACATACAGAAAAGGGATTGTAAATCTAACGTCACGATCAATTATTGAAGGCAGCGCAAGCGTCATTCCGGCAATTGTATTGATGATCGGGATTGGAATGTTATTGAGCGCTATCCTCGGTCCCACGAAGACCGGGCCTGGAAAGTACTGGCATGATATGCAGCTTGCGGGGACTATTGCATCGGAATGGCCTGTGCTCACGGATATGAAGCCGTTGCTTGAAACGATTGTTCCGGAGTCATTCGCCGGATATGTTCTCACGTTTGCTCTGCTCGGACCGCTCGCGCTCTATCGCGGGCCGCTGAATGTCTGGGGATTGGGGTATGGCGTCGGGGGGATTCTTCTTGCGACAGGTGTCCCCGCCGGAGCCGTGATGGGCATCCTGATGTCTCTCGGCATGATCCAGGGTGTCAGCGATCCGACGAACACGGCGAATGTCTGGATTGCCAATGAAGTGCGTATTGATGTAACGACGTTGATGTGGAAGACATTGCCCTATTCGTGGGCGGCTGCGATTATCGGGCTGATCGCTGCGGGGATAAGGTTCTTTTGAGTGAATGAACGTACAGGACTGATGAACCGGAGAATCAAAATAGGAATCGATGTCGGAGGGACCTTCACGCATGCCGTTGCGGTTGATGCGGATGCGCTCGAGCTTGCCGGCAAGGCCATGGTTCCGACAACACACACCGCAACTGAGGGAGTTGCACGGGGTGTTGTGGACTCGATGCGCAAGCTCCTTGAAGAAACCGGTATCCGCCCGGACGAGGTGGTGCTTATTGCGCACAGCACTACCCAGGCCACCAATGCATTGCTTGAGGGGGATGTAGCCGCCGTCGGCATTATCGGCATGGGAAAGGGGGCGGAAGGTTGGCGCGCAAGAAGCCAGACGCGGATCGAGCATGTTGAACTTGCGCCGGGGAAATTCCTCAAGACGCATCACCGTTTTCTCGATACCACCGGCGATGTAACGGACGCAGTGATCGAAAGGACGGTAAGTGAACTCCGTTCGGCGGGAGCTGAAGTATTTGTAGCAAGTGAAGCATTCGGTGTCGATGCCCCCGAAAATGAAGAACGCGTTGTGGAAGTAATCGGGCGCCTCGGTTTTCTTGCAACGTCCGCAGCATCGATCTCACGTCTGTACGGATTGAAAGTCCGCACACGTACGGCTGTCATCAACGCGAGCATGATGCCCAAGATGCTGGAGACGGCGAACATGACCGAGAAAGCTGTGCGTGAAAGCGGCATCAAAGCACCCTTGATGATCATGCGAAGCGACGGTGGCATCATGGACATCAATGAGATGCGGCGACGCCCGATTCTCACGATGCTGTCAGGGCCAGCCGCGGGAGTAGCCGCTGCGTTGATGTACGCAAAAATCTCCGACGGCCTCTTTCTGGAAGTGGGCGGCACGAGTACCGACATCTCCGTCATCAAGAACGGCAGACCCACGATCCGAACAGGAGAAGTTGGAGGCCACAGACTTTACGTCCGTACGCTTGACGTCCGGACCGTCGGGATTGGCGGCGGCTCAATGCCACGGTTCAAAGGGCATCGCATTGTTGACGTTGGCCCGCGCAGCGCGCACATTGCGGGGCTTCGCTATGTATCCTTCGCCGATGTGACTGACCTGGCAGACCATTCACTGGTCGCTGTCCGGCCGAAGCCCGGCGATCCGGGGGATTATCTGGGGATTCGAGTGAAGGGGAGTGAAAAAGCGTCATTCACTTTTACGACAACAGAGGCAGCGAACATCCTCGGCCTCATGAAGGAGTACGGGAGAGCGCGGGGTGATGCGTTGAGTGTCACAGCCTCGTGGCTTGCGAAGGAGTTCGAAACAGAGCCGGAAGCACTCGCCGGACAGATTCTTGAGGTTGCCTCACTGAGAGTGATTGAGGTCGTGAAAGATTTTATCGTCGAGTACAAGCTGGACAAAGACCTTCTTTCGCTCATCGGCGGTGGCGGCGGTGCTGAAGCAATCGTTCCTTTTGCAGCCGAAAAGCTCGGGATGGAGTACAGGACCGCCGCAAATGCCGAAGTGATCTCCGCAATCGGCGTTGCGCTGGGATTGATTCAGGATACCATCGAGCGGAGCATTATGAATCCCACTGATGCCGACATCCTGAACATTCGAAACGAGGCCATGCAGTCCGTGCTCAGAATGGGGGCCGCCGCTGACACCGTGGAGGTCCGGGTCGAGGTTGATACAAAGCAGAAGCGGGTCATTGCCACTGCGAGCGGCGCTCCTGAAATGCGGCAACGCTCTGCAAAAGTCACCGCATTGTCCCCCGACGAGATGCTCGCTGTTGCGCGGCGTTCCTGCAATCTTTCAAATGGCGAGATTGAGTGCGTGGGGGGAACGGAGTTCCTGAAAGTATATCAGGGAAAGACAGTCGAGAAAAAGTTCTTCGGCCTATTTGTGTCCGAACGCAAACCCGTTCGAGTTATCGACCGTGAGGGGGTTGTCCGGCTCAAGCTGACCGATTGCACGGTCAATGCCGGCGATGTCTCATCAATGCACTCGGCGCTTGGCAAGCTTGTTGACGAGTTCACGATGTACGGTGATGCAGGCGGTCTTCAGCCCGATGTGTTTGTCGTCGTTTCCGGCCGCATCATCGATCTGAGCGGACTCGTCAGCAAAGATCAGGTCTTGTCCATTCTGCGGGCGGAAACGCAGAATGTCTCGCCGCATGAGCCGGCAGTAGCGCTCGTTGCAGGCAAGCAATAGTTGTCAAACAACCATCGCAATTCCATGTCCTATTTTCCACCAAATCATGAGGAGTTCAATTATCTAAGGCATCTGATTCTGATGTACGGCAATGCAACCACTCCGTGGCGCGAGGAGGATTTGCAGTATTATGCCGCGCATCTCAATCATGATGACACGCCGGACGATTGGCTCTATGACTCCTTCCTTTTCTTGAATGTGAAGGCAGGTTCGGGAAGGGACTACTGTGCTGACGTGAATCTCGGCACGACAATGTCCGGGGAAGGCGATTTTTTTGCGATGGTTTCTCCGAACCCGGCGGACAAAGGGGACTGGGAGGAGCTTCTTGATTTCTATCTCGGCGAAAAGGGTGCCGTCCGGACGCTGGACATGACGATCGAGTCAGCCTTCCGGCAGATAAAGAAACCGTACGGCCCGAAGAGAAATGTCGTGCTCATGCTTCCGTATCCCCATATCTCGCAGGAACAGTTCGGGGAGATTAACGGCGCGCATCATGACTTCTCCATCAAGCGCCAGAACTTGATGACGGCGACGAAGGCCCGTCTTCGCGCCGAGGAATGGTTTGTTGATGAAATCGTGCGCCGCTTCAACGGAGAAAAATTCCGGCACGTCCATTTGCTCGGAGTGTATTGGATGTTTGAGACGGTATACAGGAGCTGGGAGGTTGATGACCACTGGCTGTTGAAGGAAGTCCGGAAGCATGTTCACCGTCAGGGACTGAAATTCCTTTGGATTCCGTTTTGGAGCAGCTACAACGTTCACTTGCTGGATGACTATCAACGATACTATTTTGATATGGCGTTCTTGCAGCCGAACTATATGTTCTACGCTAAAGGAAAAGGGGTGGGAGACGCTGCCCGCGCTGCACAAGTCCGGAACGCCGGTATCGAAATGGAATACTACCTCGAGTTAAACGAGCCGATTGCCATCACCGGCGAGCGTCATGCGCGGTTCCGTGATTACCTGAACGGCGGCATCACATACGGGTATATGAGCAACGCGGCCTGCGCACATTTCCAGGGTGTCGGGTCGTTGCAGCGGATGCGCAAGCACACGGATTATCGTGAGCGGGAATTCTACGACGACATCTATCATTTCGTCAAGGGAGATTACCGGCTCAAGCCGGAGATAGGAAAATCCCGGAAAAGGAAACACGTGCTTGCCGTTGACCTGGGAGGCACGCAACTCCGTGCCGCATTGGTCGATGATACCGGCGACATCCGCGAGCGGATTTCACGTCCGACACCGGACACGGGAGTGAAAATTCTTCGTGAAATGGCGGATA
This sequence comes from uncultured Chitinophagales bacterium, assembly GCA_964495695.1. Classification (GTDB taxonomy): domain Bacteria; phylum Bacteroidota; class Ignavibacteria; order UBA10030; family UBA6906; genus CAADGV01. The sequence continues at coordinate 4,276 of CAZBWR010000082.1, forward strand.
TGCTGGGAACGTTGCGAGCAAACGCCGAGGCGGCGGGACAGGATGTATCGGCAATCGGCGTGAGCACCGGAGGCCGGGTTGATCACGCAAAGGGTGAGATCGTTGATTCGACAGCGCTGCTGCCGGACTGGAACAATGTACCGGTACGCAGGCATCTCGAAGATGAGCTGGGACTTCCCGTTCAGGTTGACAATGATGGCAACTGTGCCGCGCTTGCTGAGCGCTTTTTTGGCGCCGGTCGCAGTGTTACGGACTTCATCACAGTAGTTGTGGGAACCGGTATCGGCGGGGGAGTAGTTACCGGTGGAAAGCTGCTGCGCGGTGCCGTGAACGCTGCCGCTGAAATCGGGCATATCACCATCGACCAGAACGGTCCCGAGTGTTCGTGCGGAAACAGAGGATGCGTTGAGTTGTATGCTTCGGGCTCCGGTCTTGCAAACTTGACGCGGCAGCTTTTACAGTCCGGCACAATCACGCTGGACGGTGTTCCTGTGAAGGCGGAAGAAATCGGAAAGGCGGCAGAGGCGGGACACAAGATTGCGCGACAGCTTATCCAGCAGGCGGGGCACTCATTGGGCATCGCCCTTGGATCTGTCATCAATACATTCAATCCTCAGCGGGTAATTCTTGGGGGCAATGTGCTGAAGTTGGGGGATATCTATCTCGAGCCGTTACGCAAAGCAATCGATGAGCGTGCCATGCGGGTCCAGCGTGAGTCTGTTGAGGTCGTGCTATCTGAACTCGAGGATGCCGGATTGATCGGCGCCGCAGCGATGGTTCTCCACCCCGCTTCTACATAGACAGCCTCGTCACAAACCGTTTAACGATATCAACCGGGCGTGTAATTGCTGTACCCACCACCACGGCAAACGCGCCCGCCTGCAGCGCCTCCACAGCCTGCTCAGGGGTCCAGATTCTTCCCTCCGCAATGAGTTGTCCCGGAAGCATCGCCGCAAGTTGTCGCACCAGTTCAAGGTCCGGCTGTTCCATGTTCTTTTGTTTCGTCCCGGGCGTATAGCCCGATAGCGTTGTCCCGACGTAATCGGCCCCGGCGTTTGCGGCATCCATTCCCTCCGTGAATGTCGATACGTCGGCCATCACCGGGAGCCGCAGAATGTCCTTTGCTTTACGGATCATTCCCGTTCCCGTCATGCCTGAAGGGCGCATTCTGTCGGTCGCATCCAGGGCAACAACATCGGCACCTGCGTCTGCCAGCGCTGCCGCATCCTCAATCGTTGGAGTGATGAGAACCATGCCGTTCGGAAACAACCCTTTTGTGATGCCGATGATGGGGAGTGACACGACGTTGCGAACGGCCCGGACATTGTCAACTCCACGAATGCGAACACCGACGGCGCCGCCGAGTTCTGCGGCCTTCGCAAATGCCCCGATGAATTCGGGCGAGTTGAACGGGCTTCCCTCTTCAGCCTGGCACGAGACAATCAATCCGGGTTTGAGTTGGACTGCCATTAGAATTGTATTTTGAGTGTCTTGATCTCGAATTTCCTGAACGAAAGTCCTGCGGAGGCATCCTTGACAATGCATCGCCTGACGGGATTTTCCATCAGGTCAGTTTCGAACACGCTTCGAGGATTGCGGACAAACTCCAACTTTGCCCGCCCCGATTTACCGTACATTTCATGCATTCTGATGATGAGGCCTCTACCATCCTCCGAACGCTTCACGCTGTCAATCATTATGCTTTCACTTGCAAGAGTGAAAGGGGCGGCGGATGTGAACGCAGGCGTTCCTTCAAAGACCAGAAGCGGAGTATTGAATGCACGTCCGGTTCGTGGAGAGTCGGACTCTTTCCAGTCGCCCGCGTGTGCGCACAGGGCATACGTGAAAAGGTGCTCGCCCTGATCGGTTGCCTCGCTTGACTGAAGCCACCACGGCTCAACGGGATGCGGGTAGCGCGGTGAACGGATGAGCGTCAGGCGGAACGTGCTGCCGCTTATATCGCATCCGTACTTTCCGTCGTTCAGGACGTTCACCCCATGCGACGTGTCCGAAAGATCCGCCCACTGCAAAACGGGGACTTCAAACTTTGCCTTTTCGAGCGCAGTGGTTGGCCTTGTGGGTCTGCGGATGGCGCCGAACTGTGTTTCAAGCACGGCCGCATCGGTATCGATGTTGAAAGGAAACGCAACCTTGAGCATGGTCCGTTCCTCATGCCACTGCACGCGGGTGACGAAGTCGATATTACGGCTCCTGTGATAGAGATGGATGTCCTGCGCAAGTGACGATTTGTTCTTCGAGCCGTACATGACACGGACAGTGGCCCGCAACGGCCCCGTTTCGATGACGTCAATGGATGTGCAATGAAACACTTGCTTGCGCCGGAAGCTGTTGTCAATCTCCCACGCTTCCCATTGTTTCGGCAAGTCGTGGAATGTCTGCAACTCATTTCCGTCTCCAGAAAGAAGTTCCCTGTCAAGAACCTTGTCGTATAATGAGGTAATCGTTCCACGGCGTGAAAACTGCACCTTGTAGTACATCGACTCAATTGTTCGCTTCCGGAACGCAGGCTTCTTGGTTGCGCTCGTGGATTCCTTGAGAGCATGAACGTTGAGCTGGCGGAAGCCAAAGGCAGGGAGATCCTCCACGAAGCACAAGATGTCGCAATATCCATTCTCAGCCGACACAACCTGATGTTCCACAAGTTGACCCGATGTATCATACACCGCGAATGCTCGATCACGTGACGTTACCCTCAGTGTCACATATTCCGAGCGCTCCCAGCTGAGAGAGTTGAAAACGACAAACGAATGGTTCTTGCCCCCGTTAGTTTCCTTCTTGACGAACTGCGCGATGGCTTTGGAGCTCAACTCGTTGCAAAGCGCAAGAAGCTCGGCGAAATCACGTCGGGTGTCCGCGTACGCGTCTGCTATGGCAGTACCGGGAACAATATCGTGGAACTGATTAAGCAGCAACAACTTCCAGGCGTGCTCCAGATCTTCCGCCGGATACTTTGCTCCGCTCAAAGAGGCAAGCGCGCAGAGAAGTTCGGTGTTGTAGAGATCCCGCTCGGCCTCGCGGTTCGCTTTTTTGATCCAGCCGTGCGTGGTGTACGTCCCGCGATGTAATTCGAGATACAGCTCGTCGCGCCAGACGGGAAGTTTTCTGCCCCGCTTCTCAATGTCTTGAAAGAGATCGTTTACGGTTGAGAGTTTCGTTCTGATCTCAGGAAGACGTTGCAACGCCGCTGCCGCATCGATGTGTTGTTTCGTCGGTCCGCCGCCACCGTCTCCAAACCCGAATGTTTGCATCACCTCCGGGCTTGCGTCACGCTCGCGGTGCTCACGCCAGCTTTTGTAAAGATGTTTGGCATCCACCATTCCTTCAAGTCCGACGGGTGGGATGTGGGAGAGTATCCGCGTTCCATCAATTCCCTCCCACCAGAACGAGTTATGCGGGAACTTATTTGTGTCGTTCCAGGTGAGTTTTGTTGTGAAGAAATACTTGATCCCGCTCTTCCTGAGGATCTGGGGGAGAGCCCAGCTATAGCCGAACGTGTCGGGGAGCCAGAGGGTATCTGATTCGATTCCGAATTCCCGCTTGAAGAATGTTTTGCCGTAGAGAATCTGCCGCACCAGCGACTCCCCGTTCGGGATGTTGCAGTCCGGCTCGACCCACATGCCGCCGACCGGACACCAACGCCCTTCTTTGATTTTCTTCTTAATGCTGTTGAAGAGCGCGGGGTACTGCTTGCGTGTGTACTCGTACAGGACCGCCTGCGATTGCGTGAATGTGAAGTTCTCGAACTCATCCATCAACCTCAACATCGTTGAGAACGTCCTGCCGCATTTACGGCGGGTTTCCTTCAACGTCCAGAGCCAGACAACATCAATGTGTGAGTGGGGGATAAGGTGGATCGTTCCCTCTTGCTTCGAAAGCCCGCCTTCAGCGATGAATTCTGCGGCATGTCGGATTGAGGCGATGAAGCCGGGAGTCCCCGGAGGCGATGAAGCAAAGAAGCCGAGTGCCCGTTCGATATGCCCGCGGATTACCGGTGCATCCTCGGGACGGGCATCCTCCATTGCCGAATGGAGAGCTGTCAGTCCATGATACAACGCCCTCGCCTCACGGTTCAGTGACGCAACGAAGGCGGAGTTGAAATGTGATGGTATGTTCTTTCTACCGGAGTATGCCTGAACGGCAAGCGTAATCACGGAAGATTTCAGAAGGGGTGGAGTGAGGAGAACCTCCTGGTGGTTGACATCTATTCCTTGCCAGGGCTCGCCGTTGATAAACAGCAGGGCGTCAGGGATGTCGAGCAACAGAACAGGATTGCGGGGCAGGTTACGCGTACGGAGCTTTTGGGTGAACCACACCGTCCTGTCATATCCACCGAAAGGACTTGTGATGAGATATTGTTTGGATGCGATACGGGAAGGAGGAGGGTGTTCACCCTCCCAATTCGTAACCATCTTCCATTCGGCAATCTCCTTGTAGTCCGAGTAAATCGCCGATTTGATTTGCGAAGTCAGTTCAAAATAGAGGGGGATTTTCATCAGCGTGCAGAGGATGCGTTCATGCCTGCCGGAGTGAACGGGAGTCGTGCCGGCCTTTTGTAGAAGTGCTCCTTCAGGACTTTGGCCATCTTATCGTTCTGCTTTCGCAATCCTTCATAAAAAAAGAAGACCTCGCCGTTGTAGCCGCTATACCGGTTGTATCGGACCGCCTCCTTCAGATATTCCTCAGGCATCAGGTAATCTCCGACGTTCAGCAACACTCCCGGGTAGAGGTAACGCTTCCGGTTGTTTACGCGCATCGAGTCCCTGTGCTGTGTGTCGAGTGTTTGTTTGTAGCGTTCGATATCGTACCGGTAGACCTGCGGGTGGGCGAGATCCCCGAACACTTCCCCGTAAACGTTCGGGTTGAACCATGATCTCCAATCCTGCAGATATTCATCGAGAGACCATGGATAAACGCTGGGCGACCACGATACAACAACGTCCGGTTTGAAGGCTTTGACACGGCGGTAGACTTTTTCCACGAAGCTGTTGAGCCTGACAGCACGCCAGTACTTCCAGTGAGTCTCGCGGAAGTCCATCGGAGGCGTGTTGCCCGCGTGTGTTTCGGCGTATAGTGCAACGGTTAGGGAATCATACCCGCCTTCAATCGGCTGCGCCGGGAGCCTGTCATCCCCCTGGACGCCGTCAATGTTGTAGTTTCGAACGACTTCAGTTATCAATGAGAGCATAAACTCCTGTACCTCGGGATGGAAGGCATTCATCCACTCGAAGCCGTTCTTTGTCAGAAGTTTTCCCTGGCGGTCTCGCGCCGCCCAGTGGGGCTTTGCACGCAGTATGTGCCCGCCGCTGTCTTGATATGAGGATGCGAATCCGAACTCGAACCATGGAATTACTGCAATGTTGCGCTTGTGCGCTTCCTCGATCACTTCGGCGAGCGGATCGCGGTTTGTGTAGGCGGCGAGGGTATCGATCTCGATGCCGAACGTACTCTTCATTACCGGACTTCGATAAAGTGTCATTCCCTTGTTCCAGACGACGGGGAACACAACGTTGAAATGATGGTCGGCAAGGAACTGCATTGCCTCGGCGATGCTCTCCCGGCTCTCGAGAACCCGGCTGTCTACATTCGTCAACCATACCCCCCGCAACTCGATGGGGGGAGGGAGTGTTACGGTCTGCTGCTGCTGCGACGAGCAACCTACAAGTGTAAGAACCAGGGTAATAGCGAAGAAAAATTTCCGCTTGAACATAAGGTGAGTCTTGTCGTTATTGATAGGCACACGTACTTCTCTCCAAGTATAAGAAATTACCGGTTGCATGAAAAGTCTTCTCTTCCTCCTACTTCCGTTCCTCATTGCCTCATGCTCACGGCACGATATGTCCAGGCAGCCGCTGAAGGCCGTTGGGACTACATCGGTTGAGCGGCAACAATTCCGTGCGGAGTTAGTGAACAAGACAATAGAAGCTGCCCTTGCGAAAGAGCTAACCGCAGCAACTTCAGCTGAATGGGAGGGTGCTTTGTGGGGAATGGGTTTGGCGCGGTACACTTCGGAGTCAGTGCGCTCGGCAATTCGTAAAGCCTGTGCGGCGTTCTTTTCGCATCCCCCCGGAACCCAACGGGCACTTCTTGAAGCCATCTACACCCTTTATCCGGACGACTTCGTGAGCGAGTCCGAGGATATCATGCTTGGGACGAAGAACGAGAAGCTCTTTGCAATGGCGGCGCTCCATTTTTCCCGTGCGCGGGGTTGGGATGAGATTCCCCGCATCACCGAGGCAATGTCACGGCAGTTTCCCCGGTGGAGCTCGCATCCGATTCTAAGAATGTTGCATTATGATCTGCAGCTACGGATCAGTGACCAGCCGCCGTATACTCCGCCTGTTGTTGATCTCCTCTCTGCTCCGATACAATCCGGCAAACCTGTCTTGTTCAGTCTTCAGCGTAAGGACAGGCGTTTTCCGGGGATCCTGGTGATACGGAAAGAGGACGGGACTTTTCTTCGTCATGCAGACACAGCCTACTTCATGATTCAACAGCTTGCGCTCGCCTCGTCGAATCTTCCCGGTTACATTACGAACGGCAACACCCCGCAAGGCATTCATTCTGTGCAAGGGTTTGCAGTAAGTGATAATCAGTTCATCGGTCCGACCAGGAATGTTCAGATGGTTCTCCCCTTTGAAGTGAACCCTAAAACGTATTTTCACGCCGGAACACATTCTGATTGGAGCCGTGAGACGTATGAGGCAATGCTGCCGCTCTCATGGCGCGAGTATCTTCCCATGTTCACGGCGTACTATGCAGGGGAAGCAGGCCGCAACGAGATCATTGCCCACGGCACAACGATCGATCCGTCGTTCTACACCGGAGAGCCGTATCACCCCAACGCTCCCACATTGGGATGCCTCAGCGCAGTGGAGGTGTGGTCGCCGGAAACGGGTGAGCGCATATCGAGCGACCAGCAATTGTTAATTGATGCGATGAAAAGCATCGGCTTTGAACGGGGCTTCTGTGTTGTTGTGGAGATTGATGACAAGCAAGCTCCCGTGACGCCCGAAGAAGTAACTGCATTGCTGACGTCTGCAGAAGCCGAAAGGCAATAGGTTGATTTTTCATTTATCGTAGGTTAACTTTTCACGTTAACAACTGACCCTTCCCATCGTGAGTCTCTTATGAAACACTTTCTGTTCCTTGTTGCCTTTTCCGTCCTTGCATTCGAAATCTCTGCAGCGCAGCCGATTACGTGGAGCGAGCAGCCTATGGCTTCGTTGCCTGCGGGAGCGAAATTATTCAGGGGAGAGCGGGCAAGTCCCGCACTACGCGCCTGGTATCTGAAGGTGAACATGGCAGATACGACCATTGCGATCCGGCCTTACATCACATCAAATCCTGAAGGTGTTGTCCCTTTCACGAGGAGAGTGAATGCCTTCGCGGCGATCAACGGCGGGTTCTTCGGCGGCTCGACCTCCGCCTCGGCGGTTATCTACCCGAACGAAGTGAAAGCGCAGAATGTGCAGGTCCTGAACCGGAGCGGCACGCTCTACCCTGCGACGCGCAGCCTCTTTTCCATCAGCACACGACGTGAAATGGCGGTGAACTGGATATGGCATTTCGGCTCTCGCGTGTCGGATATTTTCCGGTTCGATCCGCCGACGCAGAACACGCCGGGAAATCCCGCGCCGACTCCGGACTCTGCAAACGGCACGCGCTTCCCGAGACTGCTGGTGGGAATCGGCGGCGCCCCGACGCTCGTCAAGAACGGTCAGGTGAATGTGACATACAATCAGGAAGTGATGTTCGGCTCGGGTGTCGGACTCGACAATCAAGATCCCCGGACGGCAGTCGGCTACACTGCTGACGGACACGCAATTCTGCTTGTGGCCGACGGGCGTGGTGCACTCAGCAGCGGCGTCAGTCTGACTGAACTTGCACAGATCATGATCGACAGAGGGTGCGTCGAAGCGATGAACCTCGACGGCGGCGGCTCTACCTCAATGGCTGTCGGCGACTCGCTTATCAACCGCCCGTCGGACGGGACGCAGCGTGCCATCCCGACGATTCTCGCCGTTGTTCGCGCAGAGTCACTCCAGGTACCGCGTGAACCGGTGTTCGAGAAGATCATCGACACTGGGGATATGGGGGTCACACTCGTCAGCCCGACGAACGGATGGTTTGCATCGGCGAATGCCGGATACTGGGGAACAACACCGGCAATGCTCCACCCGGTCGGCACCGGGACGGCGTACGCCCGTTTCAAGGTCGGGACGACTGTCAACGCGCTCTACGAAGTCTATGGCTGGTGGGTGGCCTCTTCAAACAGGGCGACAGATGTTCCGTTCGTCATCAAGCACGCGACAGGGCAGGATACCGTGAGAGTAAACCAGGCGGCGAACGGTTCGCAATGGGTTCGCATCGGCGGAACATACCGGTTCAGCAACGATACTTCGCATGCCGTGTTCATCTCGAACGCCGCAACGACAAATAACTTTGTTGTCGCTGACGCAATCCGGATCATCTCGTATGATCAGGCAACAGCAAGTGTGCGTGAAATCGGGGAAGGAACCCCGCAGGATTTTTCCCTCGAACAAAACTATCCCAATCCCTTCAATCCGCAGACGACAATCAGGTTCAGCCTCGGAAAAGCGGGCTTTGTCTCATTGAAGTTGTATGATATGCTGGGACGCGAAGTCCGGACAATTGTGAGTCAGGAATTGGGGGCGGGGACATACGAAACGTCATTCGAGGGCGAAGGGCTTGCAAGCGGTGTCTATGTCTACCGGCTGGCAACAAGCAACGGACTCGCGGCGGCACGAAAACTCACACTTCTGAGATGATCATGACGTCATGGTCCGCACTAAGTCTGTCTACTTGTCCGTTGACAAACAACAGGACTGGATCAGAATTCTCGCCACACGCTTTCGGGGGCGAGGCATGTCGCCGTTGTGCTGACTTCATCAGCCGACAAAACCCGTAGGGGGTTGATTCATCAAACCCAAACCTGAAGGGGCGATGTTTCCTCACCCTCAAATGGCAACGAAACGTCGCCCCTGCGAAGAACACCCATCGAAATGGAACCACGCCGTCGCAAAAACATCCGTCTGAGAGGATATGATTATTCGGAGCCCGGCGAATATTTCGTGACAATATGCACCAAGTATCGCGCACGCATCCTCGGTGATGTGGTTGATGGTGCGATGAGGTTGTCGGAGGCAGGGAGAATTGTTGCATCGTGTTGGAAAGAAATCCCCGCGCATTTCCCGAACACGCGTTGCGATGTTTTCCAGATAATGCCCAATCATGTGCATGGAATCATTGAGATACGTAACTCCGTAAGGGCGCAGCATGCTGCGCCCTTACAAGGGCAACAACAAATCAAAGTCGGCCGGCCTGTGCCCGGGTCGCTCGGTGCGATTGTTCGTTCGTTTAAATCCGCCGTAACAAAATGCATTCACGAACGTGGCGTGTCGCGTGGCAAAATTTGGCAACGCAATTACTACGACCGCATCATCCGCACGGACGTGGAATATTACTTTGTTGAACGGTACATTCGCCTGAATCCGCTCCTCTGGCATCTCGACTCATACAACCCCGATGTCCGCACCATGCCAATTGACCAATTCAAACGTCTGCTCAAGGAACGCCACAATCTCGACGATCATGCGATTGAGTATCTGGTTGATTGCGAAATGAACTACAGGTAAGGACTGGAACCGGAACGGCGCTTGACCGTGACGGTCCTCCGTATCACGATGACTTTTTCCTTACATCCTGCTAAGCGCAGGATCTTCCTCACCTCACCAACACCAGCCGCGTTGTGGCGTTGAATGTTCCTGCTTGTAACCTGCAAAGATACACCCCGCTGCTTACCGGTACGCCGTTGTTGTTGTGCCCGTCCCACGTCACGCTGTGGAAACCTCCGGCCTGGACGCCATCGACAAGCCGCCGTACTTCACGCCCCATGATGTCATAGACGCTCAGTGTAATCTGAGTCTGCTGCGGGAGCCCGTATCGGATTGTCGTTGCGGGGTTGAAAGGATTCGGATAGTTGGGGAAGAGGATGAACTCCTGAGGACGTTCCCGCCCTTCATGGGCAGAGAGAAGCCCGACACGCTTGCGCATAAGGACGGAAAATCGTTCCGGCGTCACGATTTCGATGTCTCTCCCGACACTCGTATCAGCCGCGATAAGCTGGGCAACCTGCATCAGTCTCGGCATGTTGATGTCCGACGCGCCGGGCGAAACTCTCGATCCAAAATCATCCTGGCGGAAGCGTTGATGTCCCGCAAGAAGAAAACTCGGCTTCGTTCTTCCCCGCACGGCATTGAGGATCCGGTTGGCGTAGGTTGTCAGGTTCGACGCATCACCGTAGAAACTGCCGTCCCCCGTGTGATTGAACATCAGCGGTCCGAGTGACGTGATCGGCGTCTGCGAGGGCAGGAGGGGATCGTAGAGGATCGTTAAGTCCGTTTGAACAGCAGATTGGAACTGTGCGTAGCGGGTGAAGTTGAAGCTGTTGCTGATCGTTTTCCCGCGGTACGTCATGGTCCCCGTTGCTGCGTAATGCTTGTAGCCGTACATGTCATGCACGCCGAATTTGTTTTTGAGATGGCGGGTTGAATCGATGGCCCCTTGCCAGACATCGTTCTGCCACAGATCAGGGTACGCATAGCCGAGAGGAGAGGTGACGCTGAGAAATCCGTCCTTCGGTGTTGCAGTGTCATAATAGTATGCGGCGACGAACGGACACTCGTTGAACAAATGGATGTTCCATCCCCAGCCAACGGGGACGGTTCCCCGCTGCGGCGAAAGCCACGCTCCCGCCTGAAATCCGAACACCCAATTCGATGCATCTCCCTCTGATCCGACGAAGAGAATGTAATGCTTGTTCTGCACACGCACGGAATCAGGATCCACCTTGGATGCGGGCACGAATGTCCTCGGCGCGACAGGAAACGATGAGTGCCATGAAAGATTTCCCAGCAGTGTCTCGTGGAAGCTCGACCCGAAAAAAGCGAACCACTGCGTCATCGGTTCGGGACGGATCCAGCCGTAGATGTGGAAGATGGTGGTGGGATTCTTTGCGTGCATGAAGTTCAGCACACGCTCGAGTATGTCGGCGCGGGCGGCCGGCATCGAGTTGAAGTCGAGGTCATCCGTTCCCGCCAGATTCACCTGAAACATCCGCTGGCGTACCGTCCAATCGGTGATTTCCCTGATGTAGAATTTTGCGGGATTGCAGCGGGGGAGGAGTATCCTCACACCCCAGTCCAACATTGTCAAATAGCGCTGCTCTTCGGTGGTGAGGGATGAGTTGTTCCAGGCGTTTGAGGCAACCTCTAGTCGTCCTGTGACATGCACATCCGGATCGCCATCGAAAGCGTCACTCACAAGAACGGAATCGGCGATATTGAGTCCGAGCGACTGCGCAAGCGAGGCTGTGGCCGGAAGTCTGTTCGTCAATCCCCCGATCAGTGCCGCGTATTCCCCCTGCCACCGGAAGGTTTGTCCTGTGAAGTTTGAGAAGAATCGATTGGCATCATAAGTAATTGCTCCATTGATGAATGGACGAAACCGGTTCACCAGGTCAACAAATGATGCGACGCTGTCGAACTGCACGTTCCCCCTTGTCCTGTAGATATCGCGCCAGCGTTCGTCCGTTTGTGTGTATGACCATGTTTCGTACACGTTGAGGAGATAAAGACGCGCGGAATCGCGGTTCACGATTCCAGCAAGCGTCATCGCAAGCAGCTTGATTTCAGTGGACTGTGATGTGCCGTTGAACAACACGGCGCGGTACGGTTGCTGCGCGTTGGTTTGTGCCGAACAAAGCGCCAGAAGGAGAAAAAGGAGTAGTTTCATGTCAGACGGAGAGTGAGAGTATCAGGTTGAAAGCAATCTATTCAAGCTGCCGACGAGTAGCAAGAGG
>CAZBWR010000083.1:0-6087 GCA_964495695.1 uncultured Chitinophagales bacterium
AACCCCCAACGCAAGCAGCCAGAGGATCGCCATTACGATAACGAGCGTCAGGAATTTGAATACTGTCATTAGGGCCGGTTTCATTTTTTACTCGAGCTTGAGACCCAGTGCTTTGAGATAGCCGGTGTTTGGACTACAATTCTTGAATTTGCTGTTCTCCAAAAACTGTGCAAGTGCCGTTTTCACTTTTTGCATGTCGGGACGACTTTTCCGCACATCCTCAAACGTTGCACGCGGCTCCTCCGCAAACCGGATGATCTCGTCGTACCCCTCCGGTTGTTCGAACGTTACGGGGCCGCGTGTGTTTTTCATTTTCTTGTATGGCCAGAAGCACCATCCTATATCGTTCCTGTCCAATAGAACTCGGAAGGATTCAACCCAGCCATCCTCATTTTCTCCGGATTCGCCCATCCATATGGGTACATTGTATTTGCTTCGAAAATCGACGTATTCCTGTATTTCCTGCTGAACAGGCGGCATCCAGTATTTGTGGAATGTGTAGACAAGTTTTAAGTCGAACGGCTCCCCGAAGATCGAGAAGTTCGTATTCCATTGCGCGCCCCCCAAGAACACTATGTGATTCGTGTCCACGGTTCGTATTGCTTGTGTCACGCGCTTGTAGAGAGGCTCGATACGATGATTGAATTTTTCCCGGTCGTAAAAATGTGGAATAGGCTCGTTGAGAAGATCGTACCCGACGATCGTTGGCTCGTCTTTGAATCGACGGGCAATTGTGGTCCAGATATCTGTCATCAGTCGTTCCGCCTCGGGACTTTCAAAGAGGAATGGATAGCCGTAGCTGTCATCAATATTGTCTCCCGTCTGTCCCCCGGGGGCACAATGCATATCGAGAACTACGTACAGTCCTTCTTGACTGCACCAGTTCACGACCCGCTCAAGCACCTCCATCCCAATCGTGAGCCTGACCTCCGGATGTTCTTCAAGCACAAACAGACGTGAGTTGAAGGGAACACGCACCGAGTTGAGCCCAAGACTTTTGATGAAGCGTATATCCTCCTGCGTGATGTAGACATCACGAAATTCCCGCCAGAACGCGTTAGCCTGTTCAGGTCCGATGAGTTGGTTCAGGACAGTTTCAATCTTTCGGGGAGAATTCGCTTTGCTGAACTTGAACATGTAGCCTTCCGGCACAAGCCAATTGCCGAGGTTCACACCGCGCAGATGCAGGGGTGTTCCGTCAGGCAGGACAATATCCTTTCCCTTTACTCCAACAAATCCCGGCGTCTGGGCGTACATGAGTCCCGGTATGATGAGAAGCAGCAAAAGTCTTAGTACCATCCGTAGATTCGATTAGTTAGGTAATGAAAGTAAGTGAACTAGGGAAGCTGCTCCGCCGGCTCGTATTCTTTGATCCAATCCCACTGCTGCATCAGAAGCGGCACAGCCGTCATCCGGCCTCCGAATCCCATATGTCTTCGCGTAAATGTCTGTATCAATGTCACCTTAACGTCTTTGAGCTTGCCATAGTTTATCGCCACTTGTTCCTCCCTGGCGAGAGCAGCTATCGTCTTGTCCATTGCCCGCTTTCGCTTCTCCGCAAGCAGACGCTCCCCCGTATTGTGCCGAAGCGAATCGAACGGCGTGAGCGCCTTGTCGGTCCCCCGTTTCCCCAGGACTGTGAAAATCGAAAAGCCCTCATTCAGGCGAATTGGACCTACCAGCTTGCCCGAATCCGCAAGCATCGCGCGGAAACCGATCTCCGGGTGATCAATCAAAGGAAAGAACCCGGATTCTCCTCCCCGCGCAGCCCAAACAGGGCGGATGGATTTTCCCGGCGCCAATTCCTGCAATGACGTGCCCTTGCTGAGTTGCTGCAAAACCTCATTCACGTCCGACTCGGAGAGACAAAGGACTTCACGAACATTCACTTCATAGTGATATCCGAAATATTCCTTGTTCTTCAGAAGATGATCGAAGATATCATCATCGCTTACCTGCACAGAATCCCTGACCTTGCGGTACAATGCACCAGCATTCAGATACGTTCTCCACTGCGAGAGGTCATTCCCAACCGAGGGCCTCTCCAGTAACCCGCGTTGCCGTCCCTCCCTCGCAAGAATCTCACGCGCAGCGAGACTCTTGATTTCTTCGCTTAAATCATGCAAAAAACGTTCTCCGACATACTCACGCGAGAGATAGTCCTCGTATCTCAGCATTTCGAGAGCCTGACCAAGGGTTAAACCGCCGGCGTCAAAATGGACGAGAATGGAATCAGCAAACGGAGCAAGCCGATGCATCAATACCTCGGCCATATCAGATGTGAGAATGTACGAGTCCCTTCGCTTGAAACGCGCAGTATCCTGTTTCCAGAATTCCGACAGCGAATCCGCAAGGATCATGAAGATCCGCCTGTCAGCGGTTGCGCGTTTCGACATCAGGATGTTGTAGTAAACCTCAGCTGCAACAACTTCTTCTTTGCGCTCGCGCAGGATCCGGGTGACTCGGTGACGGCGCTCGTCAACATTCATCTTTTGGATGTCTTTGATTGGCAGGCGATCAATGAGATACAGCACTGCCCATCCAAAGTTAGGCGACTCAAATGGGGCGGATATTCGGTCACGCCCGATTGAAAATACGGCCTCTTCATATGCCACATCTGGGGCTCCAAAGCGGAGGCGGATCGTGTCGACTTGAGTGAACATTCCCGCCTGCACAGAGTCCAAAACACTTCCCGGCTTGGCCTTCCTTAGCCGGGCCACCAACTTGTTGCCGGCAGTGCGGTCTCTGACAAGAAAGGAAAGAACCTGAAATTCAAACGGGAGCCGTCGCATACCTTCGTGGATCTCATCTTCACTTACGACGACCTTCGACGACACTTCTTCCTTGAAAAGCGCATCACGGACGAAGAGATTCTCCAGCTCACGATCGGTACGCAGGGCATCATCATCGTTCCGAAGGTCGAGGCGGCTGGCTTCCCGTCCCAGCAATTTCTCAGCGATCAGGGCAAGGAGAGCCTTCCTTTTTATCTCGTCTGCGGAACCCGTCACCGAGCCGGGAAATGGCAGAAGTTCAAGACGTTGAATCAACTCCCGGGCGGTGATAACCGTGGATCCAACATGAGCAAGCGTGTCATCAGGCAAGACTGCGGACCGTTGACCGGATGCCGTCATGCTGCCGAAAAGAGCAAGAACAACGAACAACTTCTTCTTCACTTCCACCCTTCGAATTAGTTTGATCTTACCGCAATAGAAGGAGTTTGCGGGACAAAGACAACGCCCCCGCCTGCAACTTGTAAATATATACTCCACTTGACAGCGATGATGCATCGAGTACCGTTTCGTATGTACCGGGTTCAAGGTGCTGCTCAACCAGCGTCTTCACTTCTCTGCCGAGTTCATCGTACAGTTTCAGTGTGACTGGTCCGTGTGGCCGTCCCTGAACACTACCCGGCAGGGAGAATTTGATGGTAGTAGACGGGTTAAATGGATTAGGGTAGTTCTGCATTAGCTCAAACCGGTCGGGAATATCCGCGTGTATCTGCTTGACGTCAGCAGTTGTGAGAATGAACTCCATCCGGCTTACGTTGAACCCGGCCGCGGGGAACGTCAGCGTCAGCACGTGTCTGCCCGAGGGAATGGGAACGTTGTTCACCGTCATCGTCGTCCAACTTGTCCACCCCCCGGACCAGGGCACAACGAGCGGTGACGTCACCGCCTGGCCATCGATGGAGAGTTGAATTCGTCCGCTTGTGTTAGGGGACGCGACCCTCAAGTTGACGCGATACAATCCACCCGTTGCAACGTTGACAGTGTAACGAATCCACTCACCTGCATCGATCCAACCGACATAGTAGGGCGGCCCTTGAGGATCCGGGTTCCGATCGATGTCTACGCCGTCGTTGCGAAAATCATAACCGCGATTGTACACGGTGTTATTTCCGCCGGTATTCTTGTAGTCCGTGTCGCTATAGGCAACGCCTTGTGTCCCCAGATCGTAGTCGGTTGCATCAATGACACCGGGGATTGCAAGGTATTTGTACGGCTTCAAAGCAGTCCCGAATTCGGGATCGAGCAGCGAGGCGAGAACATCCGGAAGCAGGACACACCGGCTTATAGCGAGATCCTGTGCCATGCCGAATAATGCTGCCGTGGAATATGCCTGCGAGGGGCGGGGTGCCTGCCCGTTCCAATAGTTGATAAGCGTCTGATATTCCGGCGAGATCGGTGCAGAGAGTGGACTGGTTATGGTCTCGAACTTCTTATGCGTCCACCAGCACCACCCGATATTCTGTTGTTCAAACAAACGGATTGCCTCGTAGAACCACGGATTGGAGTTCTCGCCAGATTCTCCCATCCACAGGGGGACGTTATACACAGTCCTCATACTGACGAGATACTGTATCGTCGAGAACGTAGTCTCGTTCCAATACTTGTGAAAGCTGTACACCATGTTGCTGACAAATGGCGGCGTCAAAAGATTAAAATCTGTGGCGTACCAATTCCCCTCGATGAATACGATATGGTTGGGATCAACCGTCCGAATTGTGTCCGTTAGTTGCTTGTAGAAGTTCCTAAGGACACTGTTGCTGTATCCGGACGGAAGAACCGGCTCATTCAATAAGTCATATCCGCCGACAATTGTTCTATTCGCATAGCGGCGGGCAATTTCTTTCCAGATTCTGATTGTAAGGAGCTGATTCGCAGGCTCTGTCCACAACCGGGCCTCGATACCATCGCTGTCACTGATGTTATCCTTGTTTTGTCCCCCCGGCGCGCAATGCATGTCAAGAATTACATACATCCGGGCTTGTTCGCACCACGAAAGCAACGAATCGAAAATGGCGAAGCCATCCTCACGAAATGTTCCTGAAGCCGGGTCATACACAGTCTTGTAGTGGAACGGCAGCCGGATTGAGTTGAACCCCCATTGGGCGATGAGCTGTATATCGTTTCTGTTGACGTAGTTTGCGCGATACAGGTTATAGAATTGGGTAGTGTTGGCATCGCCGATCAGGTCACGAACTTTTGCTTCAATGTCTGATGGTGATCCGTATCCGGGGACCTTGAGCATGTATCCTTCGGGCACGAGCCATCCCCCTAGACCAACCCCGCGCAGGAGAATGGGCTGGTTCGTGGAGTCGAGGATGTACGGCCCAAGCGCTCTCAGATAACCTGTTTGAGCGCTGGCAACTGTCGCCGAAGTGAGAAGTACTAGAATGAGATTCTTGAACATCGGACTATACGCTTGATATATGATAAAACGACTGAAGAAAAAAGGCGAAGGCACACTCATTGCGCTTCGCCTCGTTTCTTAATGTGATGAGAACAACTGCCGGATTTGTGGTCCCGGCATTCGCACTAAGCTGCTGCTTTTCTGAACGTCGGCACATGCCCCTTCACCCCGTAATATGCTATGTAAAGATAGCACAGAACCGGAAGGAAGAACGCTGCCTGAATGCCGATCTGATCCGCAAAGTAGCCCTGTATAACAGGAATGATCGCACCACCGACGATCGCAACGCAAAGGATGCCTGACCCTTGCCCCGTGTGCTTTCCAAGTCCCTGTATCGCCAGTGTGAAGATCGTCGGAAACATGATGGAGTTGAAGAGACCGACCCCGAGAATCGCCCACATTGCGATACTGCCGCTCGAGAAAATAGTAGTAATAACAAGGACAGCTGCCACCACAGCATTAAATGTGAGTGCCACACCCGGTCTGATTTTCTGCATTGCTGCTGCTCCGATGAAACGTCCGACCATGGCGCCTCCCCAATAGAACGAAAGATACCTTCCAGCTTCACCCGCTGTCAGTCCGCCAATTTCAGGTCTCTCAAGGAAATTCACCAGGAAGCTACCAATTGCAACTTCTCCGCCTACATACACAAAGATGGCGATTGCTCCAAGAACAAGGTGGCGATATTCCCACGCACTCTTGTGAATATCGTCATGGCTTTGACCCGAGGCTTCATCTCTTGCCCCTGCCTGCGCTTCAATCACCGGGAGCTTCACCGTGGCGATGATGGCCGCAATCACGAACAACGCCCCTGCAAGCCAAAGATACGGCACCTGCACTAACGCCGCCTCGGCAAGGCGATACGCGTCAAGTTCAGCTGAAGAGAGGTGTGCA
>CAZBWR010000083.1:6097-16083 GCA_964495695.1 uncultured Chitinophagales bacterium
CGCCGCATCAAGTATCAACAACGACCCGAACATCGGAGCGATCGTTGTGCCAAGAGAATTAAAGGCTTGCGTCATCGTCAGGCGGCTTGAGGCCGTTTCAGGCCTCCCCAGAATCGCCACATAAGGGTTTGCAGCAACCTGCAACAACGTGATACCTGAAGCCAGGACAAACAACGCGCCGAGAAAAAGTGGGTAAGATCGGGTTCCTGCCGCCGGATAGAACAACAGACAGCCGACACCGGCAGTGAGCAACCCAATGACTATGCCCCGTTTATATCCAATCTTCTCTACCAAAAATCCCGAGGGCAACGACACAACCGCATACGCAGTGAAGAAGGTAAACTGAATCAGCATCGCCTGCGTGTAGTTGAGCGAGAAAACCGCTTTGAGATGAGGGATGAGAATATCGTTGAGACAAGTTATGAATCCCCACATGAAGAAAAGTGAGGTTAGCACAGTGAGGGGATAGGTGTATGACCCTTCCTTGCCTGCGTTTAGATTACCGTTGAAGGTTGCCGCTGAACCTGTTGCCATGAACTCTCCTTACATGAACTTGTGACTGTTATTTACCGCGTGCCAAGCAAGCCGCCGTCAACGAGCAGGAACTCCACCGTGTGCTTGTCGATCATCAGCCTGAAGAGACCGGGCTCGACCACCCGCATGTCTTCCCTGCCGATGAATGAAAGGTCGCGCTGTCCCAACGCGAACTCAACCTTCTGTTCCTCCCCGGGCTGTAACGATACCTTCGCAAACGCTTTGAGCTGCCGATCGGGTCGGGACACAGAGCCGTACACATCGCATACATACAACTGTACAGCTTCCTTGCCCGCCCGCTTCCCTGTATTTTTCACCTTCACGGACACCTTTATTGTCTCATCTTTGCTGTATGACTTCTTGTCAATAGTCAAGCTGCTGTACTCGAAGGTCGTGTAGCTGAGTCCAAATCCGAAAGGCCATAACGGACTGTACTTGTTCACATCAGCGATCTCCAGCGGCTTGTGATCGTACAGTACGATATCGTTAGGAGAATGGGGATACGTAAACGGAAGCTTTCCCGACGGATTAACATCGCCGAAGAGAATATCCGCAATTGCACGACCACCTTCCATACCCGGCAGCATGGCAACAAGAACTGCAGCGGCTTCACCGGCGATCTCCGTAATCAGCCGGGGGCGCCCCTGAAGCATTACCAACACAACCGGCTTGCCCGTCTTGATTATTGCTGAAGCCAGATCAATCTGGGCTTTCTCAAGCGTCAGATCATTAATATTCCCGGGGGTTTCACAATACGCTTTCTCGCCAAGACACACGATTGCAACGTCGACGTCATGAGCCGCTTTCACAGCAGCGTCAATATCCAGTGCGTTGTTGAACGTAGATCCCGGAACATATGTCACGTTGCCTGCGCCAATCTTCTGTTGGATTGATTGCAACACCGTGGGCTTGTCCTTCGGATAGAGATCTTCGCGATCGCCTTGCCAGGTGATCGTCCAGCCGCTGTTCATTGCACTCAGGCTTGATGCAGTTGGTCCTGTGACGAGAACTTTTGCCGATTTCGAGAGCGGAAGTGTGTTCTTTTCGTTCTTCGTAAGAGTGATGCTTTCGCGCGCCGCGTCCAGGTTTACGCGTGTAAACTCGTCACTGGCAAATTTTGCCTTCAGGTTCTTATCGGGGTACGGTTTTTCGAAGAGACCCACCTGGAATTTTACGGTCAGAATCCTTCGGACGGCATCGTCAATGCGGGCGACGGGCACGGTACCGTCCTTTACGCATTCTATGAGAAGATCAAAAAAGCTATAGTCCATCGGCACCATGCTCATATCCACGCCGGCCATAACGGACATCGCTACGGCTTCTTTCGGCGACGAGGCAACGCGGTCCCTCGTATAGAGCCGCTTGATGTCTTCCCAATCAGAGACGACGAATCCTTTGAACTTCATTTCTTTTTTCAGGACTTCAGTGAGAAGATGATAATTGGCGTGCCCCGGAATGCCATCAATCTCGGACGAGTTGACCATCACTGTTGGGGATCCTGCCGCAACCGCAGCCTCAAATGGCGCAAGGAAGTACTCCCGCAGCGTGCGTTCGGACATCAGGGCAGGTGTCCGGTCTTTTCCGTTGACAGGATAACTGTACCCGACATAGTGCTTCAGGCACGTTGCGCCTTTCGTCGGATCCGCCATGTTTGCGCCTTGATGACCTTCGATGTATTTCACACCGAACTCAGTTGTAAGATGCACATCCTCGCCAAACGTCTCCCAAAACCTCGGCCACAGCGGCTGCCGTCCTACATCGAGCACGGGATAAAAATTCCACGGAATACCGGAAGCTCGCATTTCATACGCCGTAATTTCTCCCGACTTGCGGGCAAGATCAACATTCCATGATGCGGCAAGTGAGATCGCCTGGGGGAACAGTGTCGCACCGTACGTATAGTTCGCACCATGAATTGCGTCTATGCCGTACAAGACGGGAATTTTCAGGCGTGACTTCTTCGTCGCAACATCCTGAATGGTTGTGATAACCTCATGCCAGTGATCCAGGGTGTATGCCTGCTCACCCACATTCAGAATCGAACCAACATGTTTCTGCAGTAGTGCATATTCCAGCTTCTTTGTGTCAAGGGCGTGCGGCTCTTTGCGCCCGTCAGCCCCTTGCGACACAACATCAATCGTCACTTGCGTCATCTGCCCCACTTTCTCTTCAAGCGACATTTGGGCAAGTAGCTTATCGACACGTTTGGCGATTGACGCTTCGGGAGTTTCATTCGGCGATGAACCGGTAAACAGCATACCGAGAACAATTGCGGCGACCAAGACTGTCAGTTTTGTTTTCATGGCAGATAGTTCTTCCTTGTTTGAGCAAGAGATTAGTTCAACAAAACGAGCTTGCGGACATTCGAGACAAAGCGTGACCCGGTCATCCGCATAAAATAGACTCCGGAGCTCAGGGGCTTGCCCGAAGGGTGCTCGGCGATCCAGTTAATAGAATGATCACCTGCATGCATCAATCCAAGAGACTCACTCATCACCTGTCGTCCGAGCGCATCGGTAATTTGCACATTTACCTCAGCGGCGACAGGCAGACTGAAGGGGATTTTTGTCGCACCGTTAAATGGATTCGGATAGTTTTGCCGGAGATGAAATCCAGCGGGTGACAAGGCACTCCCCTCCGTGTTTTCAACACCGGTGGTCATCCTTCCCGCAAAATACCCGGCCACAAACACTAGTGGAGCATTCCAATTAATAGCGATTTCGTTCGATGCGTAGCTGGGAAGCGAATCTACATAACACATCGCTGGAGGCGTAGAACCTGAGAAGAGCGCCTGCAATACCGGGTCACTCAAGTACTGATTCGGCCCGCCTGCGAGAAGCCCCGGCACAGGGTCCACTACTCCGTCTGCGGCAGATGGCCGGTGGTGTGGCTGCATCGGGTACCGGCTTCCGACGCCGGTAACAAACGACAGCGCGTGTGCATTAGCCCCAAGTGTATAATGCAACTGGTCCGCCGCTGTCTGCATCGCAACGGGGTTACCCGACTCATGAGAGCCCATAATCAATAAGATGGCAGCGTTCAATGCCGCCGAATTGCTTCCCCACACATAGTCGCCCGGAGCCAGCACAACGTGATAGCCGCTTCCATTGCGCTTCGCAATTTGCGCCTGGCAGTAGGTGTCCAGTGCCTGCCGGAGGTGGTTTTTAATTGCAGGGTCAGTCCCGTGTTGCATTGATCTGAGATATGTGAGATGTGCCAAGCTCCGGACATTCTGCCACGACATTGTTGAAGTAAAAACACCCGCCGACGAATAATTGAGAATGAAATTATTGTTGAAAACCGGACTTCCTGTCGTGACGAACAACTCGGCTGCGGCCCAGAGACGTTCGTCGCGGTCATCCGAATCACCGTACTCTCCGGTTACCGTCCCGGCGGGATTACGGAATCCACCCGGAGGAACGATAGACGGATTTGCAGAAAGATAGCCCCACGCTTGCACCGCTGCTGTCGAGCATTGGCGGGCAAATGCCGTATCGAAAGGCAGATAGATCCGGGTAGCACGCGCCATTACTGCCGCAAAGTTTGCCGTTGCCGTGGTGGATACTCTGTACAGATAGCGAAGAGCAGTGTCGTGCTGAGGCATAACAATGCCTTCGAACTGGGTTCGTGTCAGCTTGAAATATACGCCTCCGTCTCCGCGCTGCATGGAAAGAAGCCATTCCAACTCATAGCGGCACTCATCCAAAATGTCCGGCACACCGTTGCCGCTTTCAGGAATGTTCAAATTGTCGTGATTGAAGTACGCCGGAAAGTACTCGTACGCCATCATCAACGTTGCAACAGAAATGCCGGCGTTGACAACGTACTTGCCGTAGTCACCTGCATCATGCCACCCTCCGGCAGTCAGCCTGAACCCTGAGGAGTCGGTGGACGAATGGAGCAACGCGTCAAGTGTGTGACATTGCGGATGCCAATACTGACCCGCCTGATCGGGTAGCAAAGTTGTTCCGCAGCGCTGATAATAAAATGCCTTGAGTGATTTACGGAATACCCCGTTATAGACTGTATCGGATATTTGAAACACCTGCGATTCCTGCCCGGTCGAGGCCACAATTCTGTACCGCCCCGGAACCGAGAACGAGGTAAAATCCCCTCTCCTGACAGTCCTGCCCGTTGCAGGATCATTCACGCGCCAGAGCGTAAGGGGAACGCTTGTCATAGTCGCACCCGTGGCATTGTCAACTATGCGTACACTCTCGGCAGAAACTGCGACAAAAACGTGTTTCGCCGCTCCAGGTTTATATCCCGCCTGGTTTACGGCAACAACTGCTTGACTACTGGCAGAGGCTGTACCCAACAGCAGTACCAGAGCGGTATTGCGGATCTTTTGTATGTGTCCGCAGAACGTCACTCGGATCTCCTGTAAACACGAACGTAGTCGACGTACATCATTTGCGGAAAGATCGTAAAGTCGTCGGGATTGCCGGGCCAATTTCCTCCGACGGCAAGGTTCAGGAGAATGTGAAATCGCTGGTCAAACGGATGGCCCTTTGTATAGGAGAAGTACCTGTTCCCGTTTATGTACCATTTGAATCCAACCGAGTCCCACTCAACTGTAAACGTGTTGAATGAGCCTGCGTATGTACCGGTCGGCAGGACATAATTCCCTCCGGCTTGCTGACGTGTTGCCGGTGAATCGCCCCAGTGAATCGTGCCATATGCCTTGTTCGTTTCATGCCCGAGCATTTCCATGATGTCTATCTCGCCGCTCGTGGGCCAGCCGCCGTAAACCCAATCTGTCGGCAGCATCCAAAAAGCTGGCCACATCCCTCTGCCGTACGGAAGCTTCATGCGCGCCTCGAACCGCCCGTACTTCCAGTCTCCTCTATTTCTCGTCCTCATACGAGCAGATGTATAGCGTTTCGTGTGGTAATCTTCTTTGATCGCCTTTATAACGAGTTTGCCA
The DNA here is from genome assembly GCA_964495695.1 of uncultured Chitinophagales bacterium. Taxonomy (GTDB): domain Bacteria; phylum Bacteroidota; class Ignavibacteria; order UBA10030; family UBA6906; genus CAADGV01. The sequence goes on from CAZBWR010000083.1 coordinate 11,559, forward strand.
TCCTCGATGAAGGAGTTGCTCCGGGAGTTTGTGTAGAACTGTAACTCATTATTTCCTCCGCCGTCGCCGTTCACTTCCCATTCCCACTTGCGGGGATCAATGTCAGGACCATTGAACTCGTCGTGCCAGACGAGTGTCCAACCCGGTATTGTCGGGATGGTATCAGCGGGCGACGGAGTGTTTACTCCGGTCGAGTCCGGTCCGTCTTTCTTGCATCCGGAAACGGGCAGTACGATCAGAATTGCCATTAGTCCGATAGCTGAAATTCTCATGAAACGTCTCTTTCCCATATGAGGATTACTTCAAGTAAACCATCTTGCCGAGCGGTGAGCGAGTCGCTCCTTCGAATTGATAAAAGTACACGCCCGAAGGGAGTTGTTCACTTTCCACATCGCGCCCATCCCAAAGCACTTCCCCTGTTCCACGTTGGAAATCTCCCACCATCTCATCGCTGACGATACGACCGAGCATGTCGTACACTTTCAATGTCAACCGGTCGTCATGCGGAAGCGAGAAGCGGAGCCTTGTCCCACCATTGAAGGGATTGGGGTAGTTGGGCTCAATCATGAATCTGTCGGGAACCGCTCCGAAATCGTTTTCTTCATCAGCGTCAGTAAGACTCGTGATCACTAACCCGTTGAGAAGTGGTTTGTTTATGGTTCCCTGCATGTGAATATCAAGCACGCCGTCGCTAACATCTACAATAGCTGCCTTCTGGTACGCAGTTCTGTACCCCGCACGGAAGTATAAGTCCAGACTCGTGTCAATTCTTGTTCCCTCAACCACAACGCTCATGCGGCGCAAGCCTGAGTTCTGGAAATAGTTCTCCGCCATCATCAGCGAGACGAGATACGTGCCGTTTGGGACACGGACATTGTATTTTACGAGTCCGTACAACTCGCTTCGATAAACCTCCTGCTCATTCGTGCTGCTTATTGTCACACCGGAATAGTAGCTCGTTTGTCCGTCGGAACGCCCGTATTCAACCGCCTCGGTCCATTCCTGGTCTGGAAGATAATTTTGCCATCCCGTACCTCCTGCATTTATCCGGACGGGAAACACAAGCGGTGTTGTTCTTATGAGCGGCACTGCACGGGGCGGCAGCGTGTTCGGCGTGTGCCAGCGGTCGCGTACGTTCATCACAATCAGGTTACTTGCAGCAGATGTATCGATTCCTGGCACAGTAAGCAGAACCGTCCGCTGGTCGGCTTGGAGCCGGGCGGCGGATGGTGTCAGATTCGCAAAGAGATAGTTGGCGGGGGATTCCGCGCTGAGTTGCTCTACTTCTTCGGCGAAGAAGACACGGACTTTCCCCCTCTCTACACGAGCCCACAGGGGAGCAGGGGGAACAGCATCTGTATAACCGATGGCATTCTCCTTGGTCAGACAGAGAATCATTTTGCCGTCCCTGAACACAACATTCGCAGGCAGGAAGTCACAATTGTTGCCGTCGAATGTATGCGTTGCTTTGTCCCACCGCGCTTGATCCCACGAGTCAAACTCATCCGTCCACTGCGGAGTAAAGTTGTTCCCGCTGCCATACGTACCGCTGCCCGGTGTGTATGAGGCGTACTTGACCCAGTCGTAGTACGCAAATGCCGGCAGCACCGCATCATTCCATCTTCCGGCCCAATTCGGATAGATCGGGAGCCATGCATTCATCATAAGCTTCTGTGGAAGATTCAGGCTGCCGATGTGCGAGCCGGTCTGGCGGTATACTTCGACATCGTCGATGAACCATGCAACGTATGTCGGCGTCCACTCAAACCCGTACGTGTGGTAATCGAGCGCCGGGTTAAAATTTACGGAGTAGTGGCTTTCATGATGTGCAGGGCCGGGAGTTATGGTATTGAACTGTACATCATCAGTGTATCGCCCCATGATCTCGATGTCGATCTCGTTCCATGGCGTGTTCGGATAGTTGTCGTTGTACGTGAAGAAGGAGGACAACATTCCCTCCCTGCCATTTGCCTTCATGCGTACTTCGAAACGGCCGTGGAGAAATGTCGCCCGGGTCCGGTACTCCCCACCTTTGTAGACCCTTGCATCAGCCGGTTCGGAGATTACGCCGAGGGCCATTATTACACATACCGCCCCACACAAAAAACGCACGAAGTCCATCCTTTCAGCGATCAAAAAATAATTCCGAAACTTACCTTTTGAGCGTTCTTCAGACGCGACATGCTCTGGAAGGCATAATCCACCGAGAACTTCACGTTCCCAAGCACTGCCTGTTTGATGCCAAGACCGACCGTGAATCCTTCTTCCGAGTCTTTGAGGAAGAGTGACTTCATGCCGCCCCGGACATAGATGAAGTCGTCGTACACATACTCGCCGCCGACGTTCAGGCTTTCGTAGTTGTCACTCGGATGCGAGGCATCTACTGCAACCGTTGCCTTGCCGAAATCCCCGAGTCCTACATTGTAGGCGATGCCGACACGGAAGTTCAAGGGAAGTTCCCACTCGTCGGTTGAGAGGTTCGCTGGAATTTGCCCGTTGTTACCGCTGCCTGCCGGATCCGGATCGTAGAGGATGAGAGCATTATTCCCCGTCATTTGCATTTTCGTTCCGAAATTGGAGATCGACATGCCGAGCGTGATACCTTTGAACGGAGTCTTGTACTTGACCCCAAGGTCAAGTGCAAAAGCGTTGGCACTCATTTTCCAGATCTTCTGGTACACAAACTTCGGATTGAAGCCGATGGCAAAATCGTCCGTCAAGTTTAACGCATAGGTTGCTCCAATCGCAATATCGCTTACACCAAATACCTCTCCCGTTCCTTCTTGCTGGTCAACAGTCGTGACCTTCATGTCATCGATATTCGAGGCAGTTATATTCAGGCCAAGCGTACCGAACGATCCGGCATCAATCGTCGCTCCGACGAAATCGTATGTGATGTCTGCAATCCAGTACGTATGATCAACCATGAAATGGAAACCCTTGAGTTCGGCTATGCCGGCGGGATTCCAATACATGGCGCTGGGGTCATTGGCAATCGCCACGAACGCTCCGCCGATGGCAAGAGCCCTTGCACCCTGTGGTATTGAGAGGAATGTTGCAGCCGTCGTTCCACGCTTCGAGACCTCACGGCTTCCCTGAGCTTGTGCGGTGGTGAATCCGGCAACCGCAATAACGAGAAAAGAGATAAGTAGTTTTTTCATGGTTGACCTCACTTCACAATCGCAAATTTGCCGATGTGCTCGCCGATTCCCGGCGCATCAACATGGAAGATGTAGAGACCGTACGCCACCTCCATCCCGTCGTCGGTAATCAGATCCCAGGCCAGTGCCCCATCGGTCGGAGCTGAATTTTTGTACAGTGTTTTCACCAGGGAACCGGCAACTGTATAGATACGGATTGTACATTCCGCCGGCAGCTTCTTGAACTCTATCTTTCTGTCCCCTCTGCCGGACGTGTAGAGTGTACGAGGTTCCCACTTTGCAGTAGCGATGTAGGGATTGGGCACGACCGTGATCTGCGCAAGCTGGCTTTTTGCGGCGTCCCTATCCGTTCGTGCCTGGCGTGTCGTAAACGAGAAGTAATCTCCGGTGTAGAACGGACGATAGGTTTTGAGGAGATACTTGTCCCCTTCCTGGGGATATCGTACCGCCGCGAATGGCGGGCCGTATGTGATGCGATAAACAATCTTGAAGTCGGTCTCATCAACGAAGCCGTCAAGAATTCTTATCGTATCTCCCAATGAGAGTGAATTGGAAGCATCACGATCATCGACAATCACCTTTACCCGCTGTCCCGAGGTTATGTTCGTGACAGTGAAGGGAATAGCTATTTGCGGATAGCGGGGCGGCGCGTCAAACGCCGTTGTATCAGCAGGGCCTCCGAACCACCTGACCTCGTAGTCGGCGGGCCATGCAATGTTGCGGGCAATGATGGAATTGTCGGGCCGCCCGATCATTACAACATTGCTGTTTCCGGTGACCCATCCGCTTGCCGTATCGTTCACCGCAACAGTTGTATCGTTCCCAATGCTTAACGTCATCCCGTCGAATGGGGGCGTTGTCTTATCCAACCCGAACTCACTTGCGCTGTAGTTACGAAGCACAGTGTCCCTCACGCCTCCGTTAATGCGCACAACGTTAACCGTTTTCGTCTTATACCTCGGCAGAACTGTATCGGCCCGGAATATCACTTGGTACTCCGCACCCTCTCTGATAGGTTCGGGATCAAGAATGGTGAGATTGATACGACCTGTGCCTATTCCTTGCTTTACCCGAGACAGATTGCCTTCCGCAGTCGGAGGGTTGTAGCCGGCGGCCGGGGGATTCGGGGTGACAACAGCACAATTGATGTCAACAAACTTGAGAGTTCCTGCAAAGTCAACGGTAATGATCTTCGGCGATTCCGTAGGCTGCAGGCCCTTTGTCCCGCGGCGCGGGTCGCCCTTCGTATATGAGACCACGGCATAATAATACTTGATCCCATTCTTCACGGTCGTATCGATGTAAGAGTGCTGAAGTCCCGTGTTCGATCCCCGCCAGAAGTGGGCCCCGTTGATGCCTACAGG
>CAZBWR010000084.1:0-16076 GCA_964495695.1 uncultured Chitinophagales bacterium
AAATCGACGCCAGCACCTCATGCGGCATCCGATACCAATCCGCTGTCATTCCATCAACGCTCGTGACGCACCGGACTGCACACGTGTACTCGTAGGTCCTTCCATCCCCCATCACTCCCACACTCCGCACCGGTAGCATTACAACGAACCCCTGCCAGATGTCTCTGTAGATTCCGGCTTTCTTTATTTCATCAACAAAGATTGCGTCCGCCTCACGCAAGAGGTCGAGCTTCTCGCGTGTAATGTCTCCAAGCACACGGACTGCAAGTCCCGGCCCCGGAAAAGGGTGTCTCCAGATCAAATCATCAGGGAGCCCGAGTTCATGCCCTACTGCCCGCACTTCATCCTTGAACAACTCCCGGAATGGCTCGATCAGCTTCAGGTTCATCTTCTCGGGCAATCCGCCAACGTTGTGATGTGTCTTGATCGTGACAGACGGACCCTTGAACGAGACCGATTCGATTACGTCGGGATAGAGCGTCCCTTGGCACAAGAAATCCACCTGCCCCAACTTCTTCGCCTCTTCTTCGAAAATCTCGATGAAGAGCCTGCCGATGATCTTACGCTTCTGCTCAGGATCCGTCACACCCGCAAGTCCGTCGAGAAACCTCTCCGTGGCATCGACATAATCAAGATTGATGTGGAATGAATCCCTGAACGTCTGCAACACCAGTTCCGACTCATTCTTCCGCATCAATCCGTTATTGATATGGATACAATGCAGCTGATCACCGATAGCCTTGTGAAGCAACACCGCGGCGACGGAGGAATCGACGCCCCCGCTGAGTGCACAAATCACCTTGCCGCTCCCCACTCTTTGTCTGATCTCTTCGGCGGAACTTTGGATGAATGACGCTGGACTCCATCCCCCCTTGCAACCGCAGATCTCATAGACGAAATTGCGGAGCATCTCCTTCCCCCGGGGCGTATGAACGACTTCCGGATGGAACTGGATTCCGAAGATCTTTTTCGCCTCGTGCTTGATGGCACAGATAGGGGAGTTGCTTGTGTGGGCAAGCGGAACGAATCCGGCAGGCATTTTTGTGAGATGGTCACCGTGGCTCATCCATACAGTCGTGCGTCCGCCGTCCTGGCGGATATCCTTGAAGAAATCAGTGGCATCATCAATCGTAAGATGCGCGTGGCCGTACTCTCGGCGGGCAGCTTTATCCACTTCTCCCCCGAATTCCCTCGCAATCAACTGCAGGCCGTAACAGATACCAAGGACTGGAACACCAAGGGAGAAGACCCCGGTTTCGGGGAACGGCGCATCCTGTTCGTACGTACTGAACGGACTTCCGGAGAGAATGATACCCGCGGGTTTCAGCGAGCGTATCTTCTCGATGGATATGTTATAGGGATGAAGCTCCGAATATACGCCCAACTCACGAATGCGGCGGGCAATAAGTTGCGTGTACTGGGAACCGAAATCGAGGATAAGAATCAATTCAGGGTGAGTCACAATAGCGTCTCGCAAATGAAGAATGATGCGGCAAAATATACCCAAATCCTGATTGCCCTCCAATACACCCGGTGTTGCGGTTGACGTGGCGGGTCAGTAGCTTGTGGGTGACTGATCATCAAACGGAGAGAATACCATGTGCCGCAACATCAAGAAACTGCGCCGCGCTGACGCAACACCGACAGATGAAGAGCTTCACGAGGCGGCTCTGCAATTCGTCAGAAAGATCAGCGGCTACAATAAGCCCTCCCAGGCAAACACCCGGGCATTCGATCGGGCCGTAAAAGAGGTGGCTGGCGCGTCGCGCAAGCTCTTCGCTTCACTCAATCAGCGCCCTGCCAAGGCAGCCGCCTGATGGGGCGATTAACGCCAGCTGTGGCCGGAAATCCAGCCGGGAGATCATTTTACCTGGGTTCTTGTATCTGTTTTATTCTTTTTGTAGGGTAGTAGTGTGATGACAATGCTCTGTTCGATCGACATTTTCTTCTGCCCCCGCCCGACTCTCCGCCCGTTACTTGTGCGTAACGCAGGACCTCCCAATCACATACTAAAAGGAAGCTAGCTATGACACGCAGTGTTCTTCTACCACTCGTTGCCGTGCTGACACTCTCGTGTTCGAGTTCACGACAGGAACAATCCGCAGCGGAAACATCGGAGAAGGAGAAAGCCATGGTAAGTGAAGGCCAGCGTATCCCCCCCAACCATTGCCGCGTCGTTGCGACGATCGTTGCGATCAAACCTGACTTGAAGGGCTCAACAGAAAAAGACCCCTGCGGCAAATCCCCCTGTGTTGCGACCGTGAAGATCGATTCCGTGCTCGGATACGGATCGGCATTCGGCAGCACGCTCGGGTCAGGCAAAGAGATCGAGCTACGATTCACACATACACTCTCCCCCACAAAAGAAATTCTACCGGACATCAATCCTCCGCTCCCCGGTTTGGCCGTGGGATCCCGATTTCAGGCCGACGTTCGTGCCTCTGCAGTCATGGGCACAGCAGACATGCTTTTTTCTGTTGACGGTTACAAGAAGAGATAACATCACCACACACATATATTATGGAGAGCACACTCATGCGCAAGAACATGTACGTTCTCGCCATCGCAGCCGCTGTTGCCGTCTTTGCGGGTTTGAACATTCTCTACCAGCAGACACGGCACGAGCACCTGCAGATGGTACCGGACAAATCCTCGCTCGGCAGCAAGGATGATCCAAACGGAAGAAGGACTTATCAGTTCAAAATGCTGCGCAACCCGCTAACGGGTGCGATACCCCGCGGCATCCGTCAACGGGAGATGGAGTATGCTCAAACGCTCCCGACACGCGAGCAGATCAACGGACTTGCCAAGACACCAGGAATGCAATCAGCTACATGGGTTCCGCGCGGACCGTGGAATGTCGGGGGGCGCACCCGCGCCCTCGGCGTCGACCGCAACAATCCCAGTATCATTATCGCCGGCGGTGTAAGCGGCGGGATGTGGCGCTCAACAAATGGCGGGACTTCATGGACAAAAACGACGGTGCCGGCAGGACTTCACAGCGTGACGTGCCTCGTGCAGGACCCCCGGTCAGGCCAGACAAATACGTGGTACTACGGCTCGGGTGAATTCCAGGGTAACAGTGCCGCTTCGCCCGGTGGCCCGTACTCCGGTGACGGCATTTTCAAGTCAACCGATAATGGTCTAACGTGGACTGTTCTTGCCTCGACCTCAACGGGACAGCCGCATCGCTTCGATAATTTTTTTGATTATGTGTGGAACATCGTGGTCCAGCCGAACACAGGCAACGTGTTTGCTGCGACGTACGGGGCAATTTTCCGAAGCACGAACGGGGGAACAAATTGGAGCTCCGTTCTTGGTGGCGCATCTCCCTTTTCCCGCTTCACCGATATTACCGTGGATGCCAACGGCGTACTGTACGCAACCGGGAGCAGCGAGGGTAGCATGGCAGGAATCTTCCGGTCTACCACCGGCGCTTCGGGATCGTGGACGAACATCACGCCTAATAACATACCGAATACGTTCAATCGAATTGTCGGAGCCGTCGCCCCGTCTAATCCGACGCTGGTGTACTTCATAGCGGAAACACCGAATGCCGGCACGTTGGGACATAAGCTGTACAGATACAACAGCACCTCAAACTCCTACTCCGACCGGTCCGCGAACCTTCCTGCATTCGGACAACCGGTGGGCGATTTCGATTCACAGGGTTCATACGACCTTCTCATTTCCGTCAAGCCCGATAACGAAAATGTCGTGTTGATCGGAGGAACAAATCTGTACCGTTCAATCGACGGCTTTGCCACGACCGTCAACACAACATGGATTGGCGGATACGCAACCGCAAATGACATTTCCCAATATTCGAACCACCATCCGGACCTGCATGCAAATGTCTGGCATCCGACAAATCCTCTCGTTTTGTTCTCAGGACACGATGGCGGCGTCAGCCGGACGGACAATATCCTCGCACCGACGGTCTCCTGGCAGTTCCTGAATAACGGTTACCTGACAACGCAATGCTACACTGTTGCGATGGATAAAGGGACGAACGCGAGCGTCGATATCATCAGCGGTTTCCAGGACAACGGATGCTGGGGAGTCAGTGCTGCCCCGACAAATGCGACATGGAATTCCCTGTTCGGTGGAGACGGCGCATTTACGGCAATTTCAAACGGAGGGGCATCGATATATGTTTCGTCGCAGAACGGCCGCACATACCGCCTCTTCGGCAGCAATCAGTTCGCGCGTGTTGACCCTCAGGGAGGTTCCGATTACCTCTTTATCAACCCGTTCATTCTTGACCCCAACAACACCAACCTGATGTATTTTGCGGGGGGGACCTCGGTCTGGAGGAACAGCAACGTAACACAGATCCCCGCAGGTTCGAACAATCCGGCATCGGTGAACTGGACGAGATTGCAGAACAGTTCGGTAGGCAACTCGCAAGTGAGTGCGCTTGCCGCATCGAAATCGAGCCCGACGAACCGGCTCTATATCGGGCACTCTGAAGGCTTTGTGATCAGGGTTGATAATGCAAACACAGGCGACCCGGCGGGCGTCAATATCACACCACCGGGGGTTGCCCAAGGATCCTATGTCTCCGGCATTGCCGTTGACCCGAATGACGGCAACAAAGTTCTTGTCATATACAGCAATTACGGCATTGTCAGTCTCTATTACTCGACAAACGGGGGAACAAGTTGGACCGATGTCGAGGGGAATCTCGCCGGTACAATTGTAGGTGGATCATCGAACGGCCCTTCATGCAGATATGCGCAGATCGTGCCGGTATCGGGAGGCGGCTTCGTGTGCTACCTCGGCACCAGCACAGGCTTGTACTCGACGACCACGTTCAACGGCAGCTCGACCGTTTGGGCACAGGAAGGCGCAACCACAATTGGCAATGTTGTCGTGACATTCGTCGACTCACGTCCGAGTGATGGAGCTGTCGTAGTGGGAACACACGCCAATGGCGCGTACAGCACAGGCGGAGGAGGAGGCGGAGGCGGGGGAACGACTGTCAATGTCTATCCGGGCGATGCGAACAACGATGGAACGTGCGACATCAGGGATATTCTCCCCATCGGACGGTTCTTCGGCTCAACCGGACCGAACCGCTCGGGCGGTTCCAACACATGGTCGGCCCAATCGGCAACGGTGTGGACAACCGTCGATGCAACATACGCCGATTGCAATGGTAACGGATCGGTCGAGGGAACCGACATACAGGCGATCATCGATAATTACGGCCGCAACCGTGGATCGCTTGACCAGCCGCCGTATGACAAGATGCAACTCTGCACCGATATGCTTCGCGAGATCGATCGCCAGCCGGATCAGTCCGAGGGCATGCGTGAAATCCGCAAAGCCATCATCAACTACATGAAGCAGCAGCTTGGCGTTACATTCGACTATGCCCTTGCGCAAAATTACCCGAATCCATTCAACCCTTCAACGACGATTCGCTTTACGGTTCCCGAACCGGTACCCTCGGCAAGCATCCGGATCTACAATACTGCCGGACAGCTTGTGTGGTCGAAGATCCTCACTGCCGTTGAGACCGGCAATCATGAGATTACGTGGAACGGAAAGACGTTGGCTGGAGTCCAGGCGTCAAGCGGCATGTACATTTACCGCCTTTCTGCCGGGAACTTCTCTGCTTCCAAACGCATGTTGATGATCAAATAAGGAGACGACCATGAAACACATCATGATATTGATCGCAATCGGCTTGCTGTTCGGAAGCTGCAAGAAGGATGACGGTGGAACACAGCCGCCGCCGACGCAGGACGACGGATTCTCATTCCCCGCGAACTCCACAAAGTTCGCCGCAACACTGTACGCGCCCACGACGTCCGTGGCAACCGGATCGACATTTGATATCCGCTTCGTGCTGTACAACATCGCCGATGCTTTCGGTGCGGCGGCGGAAATCACCTACGCGACAGACAAAGTGCAGATAGTCGAGTCGGTGGTAGGGCCTGCGTTCACGCCGGCATCGGACATCATTTCACTGCGCGGCCCCATTTCCGGCACCAACCGTTATGCGTTCGGCGTCACTTACCGCCAGGGAACCGGACGCGTGACAAGCGGAAGCGGAGTGATTGTGAAGCTGAACTGCAGAGCCCTTGCTCCGGGCACTGCGACCTTCTCCATCGATCCCGCAAAGTTCGAGATCAAGAAATCGGATGGCACGCCGATAAATAACTTCAACGCCATCCTGCTGGAGCCAATAACGGTTACTATCAATTAGACCGGAATTTCCCGCGAGCACACTCAACAGCCGTCCTTTTGGCGGCTGTTTTGTTTTCCTAAGCGTATCAGTTGACGGTTGCTGTTTTTTCGCTAAGTTGTTTGGGAGCTTGCAGTTTCAGAGATTTTGCTTTGCCAGCAGAGCAAATTAGCTCCCTATGGTAAAAACACCACCGTCAGTGTCCTTCGTGTCGTAGCACGGACATCAATCGTAATGGTCATCGCATTGCGCGCGAGCGCAGCGTGCAGATCCAACGATTTTACTGCACTGCGGCACATGGTATTCCGTCCTGTCACGCCAGCGGCGTGAACTCCGATTGGCCCGTAATCATGGGATTTTTGAAACTCACATTTCGCTGCTCAGGCTCCTTGAATATGGCCATTTCTTTTTGTAGGGTATTGCTGTGATGATACCTTTCTCATACAATCCTTCCCCTCACCCGGCACTCCAGCCAAGACTTGTGCATAACGCAGGACCCCCAATCACACTCAAAGGGAACTAACGATGACACGTTGTGTTCTTCTACCACTCGTTGCCGTGCTGATTGCCTCGTGTTCGAGTTCACGTCAGGAACAATCCGCAGCGGAAACATCGGAGAAGGAGAAAGCCATGGTAAGTGAAGGCCAGCGTATCCCCCCCAACCATTGCCGCGTCGTTGCGACGATCGTTTCCGTGAAGAGCGACTTAAAGGGCGCATCGGAAAAAGATCCTTGTGGCAAAGCACCCTGCATGGCAGTTGTAAAAATTGACTCGGTCATCGGTTATGGCTCAGCGTTTGGCACAAGCCTCATGCCCGGTAAGGAAGTTGAAGTGCGATTCACCCTTACACTTTCCCCGACGAAAGAAATCCTTCCCGAAGTCACCCCTGCCCTCCCCGGCTTGACCGTCGGCTCCTCGTTCGAAGCCAATATTCGTTCCGCTGCAACGGCAGGAAGCACTACTCTTGCATTGAGCATCGACTCGTACAAGAAGAAATAACCGTAACTCAATTTCATTCATCACATGGAGGGCTTACATTATGAAACACGGTATCGGTACTGTGGCGGTACTACTTGGGGCTTTTGCGTTCTTGGGGGTGAATGCACTATACCAGTCGACATCGGTGATTCCCGAACTCAAGGTGAAGCCGGACAAGATGACAATGGGTGCGAAGGATGACCCGAACGGCAGAATGAACTTCGAGTTGTTGATGCTGCGCGACCCGGAAACCGGCAGGATTCCCGATGACATACGACGCAAAGAACTGGAGTTCGCCCGCTCGCTTCCCCGCGTTGAGGACCTTGACGGGGCAACGGCATTTGCGGCATCATGGGCTTCGCGCGGCCCGTGGAATGTCGGCGGACGCACGAGGGCACTCGGCATTGACGTTAACAATGCAAACCTGATCATCGCCGGTGGCGTCAGCGGAGGAATGTGGCGGTCCTTGAACGGCGGCACCACCTGGACAAAAACGTCAGTCGCGAGTTCATTGCACAGTGTCAGTTGCCTTGCGCAGGATACAAGAACCGGGCAGACCGCGACATGGTACTATGGAACCGGAGAATTTCTGGGCAACAGTGCAAGCGGCTCTAATTTTGACATGTACCAAGGGGATGGCATTTTCAAGTCCACAAACAGCGGCGCATCATGGACGCTTCTTACATCAACCTCGACCGGCAATCCTCATACCTTCGATAGCTTCTTCGATTATGTCTGGAATATTGTCGTCGACCCAACGAACGGCAACGTATTCGCGGCGACTTACGGTGCTATTTTCAGGAGCACGAACGGCGGCGCCTCTTGGTCAGGCGTGCTTGGCGGCTCTTCCCCGTTTTCTTCACTGACCGACATCCAAGTAACCTCAAACGGCACATTCTACGCAACAGGAAGTGCTGACGGAGGTATGGGAGGCGTGTGGCGCTCCACGTCTGGGGCAGCGGGATCATGGGTAAACGTAACGCCGCCGGACATGGCCGCATCGGTGCGACGAACGGTGATCAGCATAGCGCCATCCAACAACAACATCGTGTATTTTCTCTCTGAAACGCCGGGCGCTGGTCTGAACGGTCACAGTCTGTGGCGTTACAATGCAACGTCAAACACGCACACGAACAGGTCTGCGAATCTCCCTGCCTTCGGCAATCCGGTGGGCAACTTTGATTCACAAAGCTCCTACGACCTCGTCATGAAGGTCAAACCGGACAATGAAAACGTGGTGATCATTGGCGGCACAAACCTCTACCGTTCAATCGACGGCTTTGCCTCTACGGCAAACACGACATGGATCGGGGGCTACTCGACGGCAAATGACATCTCGCTCTATCCGAACCATCACCCGGATCAACACGCCCTTGTGTTTGCTCCGGGCAATCCATCAATGTTGTATTCAGGTCATGATGAAGGCGTCGGACGAACGACAAACGTGCTCGCCACGCCTGTAACATGGCAATCAATGAGCAATGGGTATCTCACAACACAGTTCTACACAGTGGCAATCGACGAGAATACTGTTGGCAGCAACACGATTATCGGGGGGCTGCAGGACAACGGATGCTGGAAAACGACATCAACCAGCCAAACGACCCCCTGGACATCGATGTTCGGCGGTGATGGTGCGTTTACCGCAATTGCCACCGGAAGTTCGTCAGAATATGTCTCTTCGCAGAACGGCAGAACCTATCGCTTTGCCGGAACCAACTGGACGCGCGTCGATCCGTCCGGCGGGGCGAATTATCTCTTCATCAATCCGTTTGTGCTTGATCCCAACAACACGAATATGATGTACTTTGCAGGAGGAACGTATGCATGGCGAAATTCAAATCTGACACAGATTCCGCTCTTCTCGAACAATCCTACAACAGTAAACTGGACGCGCCTCAATAACAGCGCTGCAGGAGGCACCGCACAAGTCAGTGCGCTGGCTATAAGTAAAACAAATCCTGCTAACCGCTTGTATATTGGCGACTCTGAAGGATATGTCCGCCGGGTGGATAACGCCAACATAGGCGATCCGACACCTGTCCACATCGGAGGTGCATTGCCGAGCGGCTTTATTTCCTGTATCGCTGTTGACCCAACAGACGGCAGCAAGGTTCTCGTTGTGTTCTCGAACTACAATCTCACCAGCCTGTTCTATACGACAAACGCGGGCGCGTCGTGGTCGAACGTCGAGGGGAATCTGTCCGGGGCATCAGGACCTTCATGCCGGTATGCAACAATCGTTCCGGTGGGCGGCACGACATACTATCTGCTCGGGACAAGCGTGGGATTGTTTATGACGACACAGTTGAACGGCTCAGCGACCGTCTGGGCACAAGAAGCAGCCAGCTCCATCGGCAATGTCGTAGTTCCGTTCCTCGTCTCCCGTCCTGCTGACCGAATGGTCGTCGCCGGCACGCATGGGTATGGCGTGTTCAGCGCCGATATCCTTTCCTCGGCAGGAGATCAGAACGAGATTCCGTCGGCATTTGTGCTTCGCCAGAACTATCCCAATCCATTCAACCCATCGACAACAATCAGTTTCAGCATCCCGCAAACAGTAGAGGAGGCAGCTATTGAGATTTTCAATGTCGCAGGCGAGTTGATTTGGTCTCGTGTCCTTTCGCATCCGGCCGGTGGATCCCATGAAGTGACATGGGATGGCCGTGGTTTTAGCGGACATGCAGTTGCGAGCGGAGTGTATTTGTACAGATTGAAAGCTGGAAGTTTCACTGAAGCAAAACGAATGGTGTTGCTGAAGTAAGAGTGAATGAACATCCAGCACACTCAACAGCCGCCCTTGTGGCGGCTGTTCTGTTTTTCCCTCTTGCGATTGAGCGATAGACGAGTATATTTCAACCGTGGAACTTTTGTGCGGAGGTATCGTCATGCATTCCTTTTCATTCCTTCTTTTTTTCCTGTCAGTGTTGCTATTTGCCGGGTGCCGCAACCCTGCCTCGACGGGCGAGACAGAGGAGCCTTTCATCACCGGTGGCAATCCCTTCCCCTTCAGCAAATGGGAAGGAATCGAGGCAGATGGTGACTCGGTCCGGCTTGAATTTTCCGATTCACACGTCAGCTTTTTCAAGCGTCGCAACCGCGGCCCCTGCTGGATAAACCGTGGAATTGCTCCCTACACAGTCGAAAACGGGCTTCTCAAAACTACGATTCTCGACGGAGGGAAGAACTGTTTGTCTTTCCAGTATAATGGCGGAACGCTGCATCTGCCCGATTTTCAAGGGGATTGGGGAATCTGGTTCAGGGTGGGGTACTTCAGAACTACGATGGAGTTTTGTCCTTGAAAAGCGGAACCTTCGCGGGTTAGCCTCGTATAGTGATGCGCAGGTCACAACACAATATCCACAGGAGGTAGATATGAAATCCGCCCTTGGGTTGTGTTTGGCACTGGTCCTCGCAGCATCGCCCCTGGTCCGGGCTGAAGAGTCAGCTCCCCGCTTCACTAACGCCACGTTCGAGCAGACCGAAGAGAGTATGCTGATCGGCCTCGCAAGCAATAACCACTACGTGATGGCAACCATCGCCCGCACGGTAAAAGATCTGAAAGCCCTCTATCCCGACCAATCTCTCAACAGCATGATCATTCCGCTGATGGGAATTGTCAAAAACGACAGACTTCCCTCTTTCGTCCGCACAACGGCGGCAATTGCCCTGCATGACCTTCGCTCGGCCCGCGGGGATTATGCAATTCAGCAAACGGCAATCTTTACGAATGATGAGAAGGTGAAGAATGTCTGCAACTGGCTGACTTACTACAGGCTGCTTGAGAAACAGCCGGGGTTTGTTTCACCGACGGCAGAGCTCTTGCTCGAGAGGTTCGCTCCGGAACCTCTGGCAGAAGTCCCCGGCATGTAGCAACCGGACCCGATTGTACAACCGTTGATTCTGTAACCGAGTTGCCGTATCATGTTCATGTGAAAACAACCCGATACGTTCTTTCCGGACCCGCGCAGTATAACTGGGCGGGTCTTTTCTTTTCGATGAACATGAGGCTACTATGGCAAACATAAAAAAGAGCAAAGGTGTTATAGGCATCCTTACAGGCGGCGGTGACGTTCCGGGACTTAATCCCGCAATCCGCGCTGTCACCATCCGCGCATTGCGGGAAGGATATCAAGTGATAGGCTTGCGAAGAGGCTGGGCAGGTGTCGTTGAAATACTGCGGGAACCCGATGCCGACAACAGCGGCAACTATCAGATCCTGACTGAAGAAATCGTCAACAAGGCGGGGCGAACCGGCGGGACCTTTCTGCATACGTCACGCACACGCCCGAGCAAAGTAAAGAAATCCGCCGTCCCGGAACATCTCAAAAGCACATTCAGCGCCGACGTCAATGACCTGACGCCTGAGGTTCTCAAAAACCTCGACTATCTCGGCATCGATTACCTTATTCCGATCGGCGGGGACGACACGCTCAGTTACGGCGTCGAGCTTTATAAAAAAGGGGTGAAGGTCATCGCCATCCCCAAAACGATGGACAACGATGTGCCCGGCACCGACTATTGCATAGGGTTCAGCACATGCGTCACACGGACGATCCGCATGACAAACAGTCTGCGGACCTCAGCCGGATCGCATGAGCGACTGCTTGTGATGGAGGTGTTCGGGAGATACGCCGGGTACACCGCCATGGTTCCGACAATGGCGGGAGCGGCAAACCGCTGTGTGATTCCGGAACACAAGTTCAACATCGAGCATCTTGCCGAACTGCTCGTCCATGACCGGAACAGAAATCCAAGCAAATACGCTGTCGTGCTCGTTTCCGAGGGAGCGATGTTCGAGGGTGGAGAGATGATTTTTCAGGACAAGCGGACCGACGCGTACGGGCATGCAAAGCTCGGCGGTATCGGCGACCTTGTGTCTGCAAAGCTCGAAGAACTGTCACCAAAATTCAACGATGGCAAATCGATTCACATCATCAACCAGAAACTGGGCTATCTTGTCCGGGGCGGCGATCCCGATGCAATCGATTCGATTGTGCCCATGGCGTACGGAAACCTTGCACTTGATCTGGTGCTCAAGAATGTCCACGGGCGTCTTGTTGTTTTGAAGAACGGCCGCTATGACAATCTCCCCATTGATGTTGTGACGAGCACGAAGAAGCTCGTCAATATCGCCGAACATTACAACACGCAGCGGCTTCGCCCGCATTACGAGAGCTTCGAAATGAAGCCTCTTTTTTTAATGACGGGAGATTGATGATTCGGGGGTGGGGATTGAGATCTCCACCCCTTTCGATCCTCTCTTTTCAAAATCTGTTACAAACACCCTCCTACGCTAACCAAGTTCCATCTTCAGAATATTTTAATTTCGAACAAAACGGAACTTGACCTACCCCACCCATGTTCAAGTCACGTGCTGCTTGACACCGCGGAGGTATCCCGGCCGGTGCACACAGCCAACACATATCTCAACACCAACACATGGAGGGTTCGATGTTCTACAAAAAATTTCCAATGATGCTGACGATGATGTTGGCAACTGTTCTGCTCGTCTCCGGATGCAAGAAGGATGACGATCCCGCCTCGCCTGCATCGGCAGGTACTGCAAGTCTGCGCGCGGTGCATGGCTCCCCTGACGCGCCCGCTGTTGATATTCTTGTGGACGGCAATATCGCGGTTACCGGCCTGGCTTTCCCCGCCAGCACTCCGTACGTAAATGTAGAGGCAGGTACACGTAACGTCAAAGTCCGTTTGACGGGCACGACAACCATCGTTCTCGATGCAAATGTAAATCTTGCCGCGAACACGTCAACGTCCGTATTCGCCATTGATTCGGTTGCGAAGCTGTCGGCACTTGTCTTGACAGACAACCTGACTCAACCGGCCTCCGGAAAAGCGCACGTTCGTTTCGTGCACCTTTCCCCCAACGCTCCTGCTGTTGATGTTGCTCTGCAAGGCGGCGCAGTAGTGTTTGGTAACAAGCGCTTCAAGGAATTTGTCGACGTAACGCCGCTGGACGCAGGGACATATGATCTCGAGGTCCGAGTGGCAGGAACTTCAACCGTTGTGCTTCCCCTGAACAATATTGAATTGAAGGCCGGCGAAGTGTACACTGTATTCGCAAAGGGATTTGTAGGGGGAACAGGTGATAAGGCGCTTGGGGCATCGATACTGATTGACCGCGCTTCCCCTGGTGCAACATCGGCAGGAAATGGCCGCGTCCTTGTTGTACATGCTTCGCCGAATGCGCCAGCCGTTGATCTTCTCCTGGCAAATGGCGTCGTCGGTTCGAATTTAACATTCCCTAACAACACGGGCTATCTAAACGTCCCGGCAGGCTCGCGCGGAATCAAAGTGAATGTTGCAGGAACATCGACGAGTGTCATCAATGCAAATCTTGTTGTCGCTGCAAATGCCAATTACACTGTCTTTGCTGCAGACAGCGTAGCGAAAATTGCGCCTCTTGTATTGACTGATGATCTGGCCGCACCGGCGGCAGGCAAAGCGCACGTCCGGTTCGTGCACCTTTCGCCTAATGCGCCAGCTGTTGATGTTGCCGTGACGGGCGGCCCTGTGGTCTTCGGGAACCGCTCTTTCAAGCAGTTCACGAACTTCTCACCGCTCGATGCAGGCACGTACAATCTTGAAGTACGTGTTGCGGGAACTTCAACTGTCGTACTGCCGCTTCCCGGCATCATGCTGCAGGCAGGCAAGATCTACACAGTGTTTGCGAGAGGATTCGTTGGTGGATCTGAGGCAACCGGCCTCGGCGCCCAGATCATCGTAAACAACTGATCGAGACTATGTCTTTTCAGAATGCCCGTCAGCAATGGCGGGCATTTGTTATTCTATGCGGGTGAGGATGGCAGTGACCGCCTCTTCCAGTCCTTCCGGCCGGACAATCAAGCTTATCAGAACGTAACTTCCCCCCGACATCTCGAAAAAATACCCGGGGAAAAGGTATACTCCGTCATGTTCAAGGAACAACTCCACCCATTCTTCCTCTCTCCTCACCGAGGGAAGTTTCACAATAGCGTACCAGCCACCCTCAGCGTTCAGGACTGTGCCGGCGGCATGCATGAACGCCTTTTGCAGGTATGTGAAGTTGGATGCAGTTCGTTCTTGGATTTGTTGCCTGATTGATTTCCCGTACTCCAACAGACTTGCTGCGGCAAGTTGTACAGGCGCTCCCGCGGAGAGAAATGTATCGGCAATGATCTCAAGCCGTTGAAGAGCTTCACTGGACTCCCTCCCGCTCACAACCATCCACCCCAGCTTCATTTGAGGAAGCCCGCAGGACTTCGACAGACCGTTCAGTGTAAATGTCAACGGGCCGCCGGTCATTGCAAACGATCCGGCGCGTGCAGGGTCAGGAGCAAAGGCGTACTGATCAAACACCTCATCTACGACCAATGCGAGCTGGTTGCTTTGGGCAATGGCCCTCAGATTCTCTGCTTCGTCGTTCTTCAGAAACATCCCCGTCGGGTTATGAGGGTTGACAATCACAATAGCTTTAGTGTTGATGCCGATTGCATCGTTGAGAGATTGGAAATCAACGTGCCATGACCCGTCATATCTTAAATCATAATGACCGACTTCGACATCATGCAGCTTTGCCAGATACTCAAAAAGGGGATACGACGGGGCGGGAACGAGAATGTTATCGCCCGGATTGCATAACAGCATGAACACGAACGCGTATGCTTCGCTGGTGCTTGCAGTGAGAATGATGTTTGAAGGATTGACGTCGATGACTTTTTCACGGTAATATCCGGCAACGGCTTGTCGAGCGGTCGGCAACCCGGCGGGGTCGGGCTCGTAGCGCAAGAGACCGGGAACGCGAAGGGCATCGAGGATCCCGGATGGATAGATGAATCCCGCGTTGGTAGGGTTGGAAATTGTGAGATCGAGAATGGGGAGCTTACGGCGGCGCCGTTCCTCCAGCAGTGTTGCGAGCCGGTTCGGTTGGCGTTGCCAGTCTGTCCGTTGTGAAAACATGAAGCAGGATAACAAAAAGGCGCCACAGATTCACGTTGAATCTCCGGCGCCCGGTCAGGGACAGCACATTCAATCAGTCGCCGAGCAGGGCGCAGAGAAGTGCCTTCTGCACGTGGAGACGATTCTCCGCCTCCTGATACACAACGGAATTCTGTGAATCGATAATCTCGTCAGTCACTTCTTCCCCGCGATGAGCAGGCAGACAGTGCATGAACAGCGCATCCTGCTTTGCCAGAGAGAACAACTGCCGGTTCACCTGATACTCTGCAAAAATCTTCCGCCGCTCAACAGCCTCAGCCTCTTGACCCATGCTCGTCCATGTATCGGTGAATACGACATCGGCATTGCGGACTGCGGCTGCGGGGTCAGTTCCCCATTCAACTATTCCGCCACTCTCTGCGGCGAGGGCCTTTGCTCGTTCGAAGATACCGGCATCTGGCTTGTACCCTTCCGGCGTTGCGATGTGAAACTTCGAACCCCACTTGCCGGACATGAGGAGAAGGGAATTTGCAACGTTGTTGCCGTCCCCTACATACGCCATTTTCAACGCTCGAAGATCGCTTTTCAACTCCGCGATGGTAAAGAAATCCGCCATCGCTTGACATGGATGCTCAAGGTCCGTCAATCCGTTGATGATGGGGACACTGGCATGCTGTGCGAAATTCCGGATGATATCCTGCCCGAATGTCCGGATCATTACGCCATCCACCATACGCTCCAGGTTCTTCGCCACATCAAACACCGACTCCCGCTTGCCGAGGCCAATGTCACCCGGAGGATAGTCCACGCACTCGCCGCCGAGCTGCCGGATACCGAGCGTAAATGTTGTACGGGTCCGCAGCGACGGCTTTTCGAAGATCAGGCCGAGGGTCTTCCCCTCAAGAATATCCTTGTAGCGCTTTGGGCGCGCTTTGATATCGGCGGCCAGCTCGAACAGCGACGT